>CAZOPF010000004.1:58418-112588 GCA_964581605.1 uncultured Ardenticatenaceae bacterium | reverse complement strand
CACCCACCCCCATCCAGGCAACGAATGCCAGCCTTCACTTTAGCTACATTTAAGTGATCGTTTGCAAATAAGTTAGCGATTGGGTAATTGGGTAATTACGTAATTGAAGCGGCTAATTACCGAATTACTCAATTACATAATTACTGCACGGTTGCTAAGAAGTTGGTACTGCTGCCAAAATTGACATAAGGCTAAACGGGATGGTATTATCCTGCCCATGCAGCAAAAATTCTCAGTCAACACCCCATTCTTGATAACTGCTATTTTCCTGATGTGGGCATTAACTGCCTGTGCCATTCCCGCCGATTCATTACCAACACGTGCTGCGGCCGTTATGCTGGCTGTGGCCCCTCCTCCGGTCATCCCTACTGTTCCAGGCACATTTACCCCTTTGCCGCCAGGGGCAACCGTTGATCCTTACCAGAATCATAATCAACCCTGGCAAATCGGCCCATCCAGCACACCCAGCCTGACGCCGCCCATCCCTTCCCATACGCCCACCCCTTCTGCCACCTACACCCCATCCCCCACCTACACCCCTTCGGCTACACGCCCCCCGGCCGTGCCAAACGCCACTTACCACTATCCATTTGTGATTGACCCAAACAAAAGTAAATTGAGTATTCATGTCATACGGCCGAACAGCCCCACAATTGAAGAATTCATCCGGGAAACGCAGCCCAACGTCATCAAATTGGTGGATGATTTTGGCCTGGCGGCCGTGACGAAGGAACTGTCTCCACACACCATTGTGATTGGGCGCGTCAACAATAATAACCAGCAATATCAGGGCAATCCTGAAGAAGAAGCCCGCCGCTATGTGCATGAAAACCTGGCAAAATATCGTGCCAATCCTGATGTGGATTATTGGGAGGGCTGGAATGAGCCAGACCCTGGCCTCAGCCATATGGCCTGGTATGCCCGCTTTGAACAAGAGCGCATACGAGAGATGGCCCGGCAAGGTTTGGGCACGGCCATTGGCGGCTTTGCTACGGGCGTACCGGAAATGAACGAGTTTGCTCTGTTCATTCCGGCTATCGAAACGGCTATGCAATATGGAGCCATCCTGACCCTGCATGAATACAGTGCGCCGGTTATCAACTATGGCTATGGCACTGACTTGCCTGGTTATCCCTATTATGCGGATCGAGGAGCCTTAACCCTGCGTTACCGCTGGTACTATCGAGAATTTTTAGAGCCGGCCGGGCTGGTTATCCCCCTGGCTATTACAGAAGCAGGGATAGATGGCATTATTGGCGGCCGCCCTGGCCCGCCGGGGTATGGTTGGGCCGACTTTCAATCGTATGCGGTAGAACAAGGGTGGGGGCGTGATGGCATTGAGGCGTTTGTGAACCAGATGGCCTGGTATGATGCGGAAGTGCGTAAAGACGCCTATGTGATGGGTTTTACCATCTTTACAGCCGGTTCTTTTGGACATTGGGAAAAGTATGAGATTAGAGATGTGCTGCCCAGGCTGACGAATTATGCACGGCCGTAACAGTTATGAGGTGAGCGAATGATGAGGGGGGCGGTTTTCCCACGGCAAATGAGAATCTTTGCCAGAGTGGGTGGGTTAGCGTTATTGTTGCAACTGTGGTTAGAAATCATCGTATTTTGGAGTATTACCGATGGCTGAACAGAACAGTAAGGAACCTATGAATACAACAACTGCCTTAACAACGGACCGGCGTGATCCTGGCTTTTGGCGCGAAGCCTGGCAGCAAGCCCGCCTTGCCTTGCGCCTCCTGGTTGACCGCGACGTGCCCTTTTATTTGAAATTTTTGCCCTTTCTGGCCGTTTTTTACGTGATCTGGCCGATAGACTTTTTGCCAACCGTACCGCTGGATGATGTCACAATCCTGCTGGTGGGCGCGAAAGTGTTTATTGAACTGGCCCCGCAGCATGTAGTAATCAAACACCTCAACCAGATTCGGGCGGCTGATGGGTATAGCCCCATTGAAGAACCAGAGGTGGAAAAGGACACGGCCGTGTCCGACAACATCCACATCATTGAAGGCGAAATCGTTGAAAAATAAAAAGACCGGGCCAGAGGCCCGGTCTTTTTAGTAGATACCCAGATATTGCAGCAGCCAATCCCCGCCCCACTGATACATAAAGCCCACAAACGTACAACAACAACATAACAGCAACAGCAGCACCACCACAATCGTAATATTGCGCCGATTCTTGTTCGCTGGGGGAGATGGCGGCGGGTAGGCCGGATTAGAAATGGGCTGATAGATAGGTGGTGCAGCATATTCCTTTGCCGGTGGTGGCGTATAAACCGGGGACGGTTCAGGCCAGGTCGGTGGTGGATCGGTGGCGGCCACCTCGTCCGCTGCCTCAGACTCCGCCTCCGGTGCCGCTCCCCAAAACGGTTTAGAATCGAGCAGTGTGGCAACATCCGCCTGTGGCGTCCCGGCCAGCTCATACACCAACCGCACACCACTGCCCATGTTAACAGCCTGCCCAGGCTGTAAGACAAGTGGTTCGCTGCCCAACCGCTGCCCGTTCACAAACGTGCCATTGGTGCTGCCCAGGTCTTCAATTTGAAAACCCTCCTCTGTGCGCGTGAGGCGGGCATGTTGGCGGGAAATTTCCGGGTCGTTGATGGTAATATCGCTCATCGGGTCACGGCCGATGATGAGCGATTGCGCGTCCAGGTGAAAGACCTGGCCCACCTGCGGCCCTTTACGGATAACTAGCTGAAATTGTGGTTCTGACACGGCCGTTTCCTTTCTGTTTGGAGATTACCATCAGACATCCGATTTTTCTAAAAATCAGATGTCTACAAGTTATATCGGAAAGCGGTGGGGTTGCAAAATTTTAACGGCGGCGCAATTTACCCGCTGCCAGGTTGTAAAGCGCCCGCGCTTCGGGGATGTCTAGCAGCAGCACCATGCCCGCATAGGCAGCCAACCCGGCGGCGCTGCCCAACAGCACAATGAACAAACGCCCGCCAAATTGATCCATGGGCACGATTTCGGCCGCCAGATTGCCCACCGCCAGCGCCAACGCCCCGGTTACGATAGCCGCGAAAATCGTCTTCACCGCCAGCCGGGTGATGCCATACCCATGCAGCCCACCCAACTGACGCTGCAAAAACCAGAGCATCATCACGGTATGGACAATGTGTTTGACGGCATCGGCAATCATCAGGCTGTAGAGACCCATGGAAGGCAGCAGCAACACGGCCGTAGCCGTATACACGCCAATTGCCAGCACCCCGGCCAACGCCGGCCGCCAGGTATCCTGCCGCGCATAAGAAGCAAACACCAACATCTGGTCAATCCCGGCAAAGGCCAGCCCCAACAAATAAAAACGGAGGACGTAGGTGGTGATTTCAGAGTCGGCGGCGGTGAAACGGCCGTGTTCCAGCAGCAGCACAATGATAAACGGCGCCAACGCAAACAGCCCCGCCCCGGCCGGTAAGAGCAGCGCCAGCACCAGCCGAATCCCGCCCGCCAAGGTTGCCTTGAACTCCTCCACCCTGGCCTGAGCCGTCTGTGGATCAACGGCCGTTTGAATGGATGAAGCAAGTTGTGACAATGTGGGCAGCGTGGCTAAGGAGAGAGCCGTAACCACCAGCCCCAACGGAAATTGATACAGCGTTGTGGCATAAGTCATGTAGGTGACGCTGCTATCACCCGTCAAAATTGCCAGCCGGTAGCTGATCCAGATAGCGATCTGGTTCACCACCAGCCCGGCCAGGATGGGAGTGTAGAGGATAACAATACGCCGTACTGCCGGATGCCGCCAATCGAGACGCCAATGGAAACGGCCGTCACGCAGTCCCGGCAGTTGGATGGCAATTTGCAGCGCCGACCCCAATAACATGCCCCACACCAGGCTGGTAATCTCTTCTGGCCGCCACAGCGCCACTACCACAATGGCCCCATTAAACACGGCGCTGGTAAAAGCCGGAAAGGTAAACCGCTTCAGGGCATACAACAGGCCAGACAATACACTGGCAATACTCAAAAGCAAAACGGCCGGGGTTGCCAGCCGCATCAAAGCCACCGTCACCTGAAACAGCGCCGGGTTGCTAAAATTGCGCGCCCCGGCCAGCCAGGCCACCTGCTCGGCAAAAATCTCCACCAGCACCACAATCAGACACAGGACAAAAGTCGCCAGCGACAGCACTGCGCTGCCCACCCGCCACAGTTCTTCCCGTTTTTCCCGGCTGGCATAATCGCTAAACACGGGCACTAATGAGGAACTGACCATTTCGCCGCCGCTGATCAGGTTAAACAGGGTCATGGGCGCCAACGCAGCCACAGTGTAAGCGGCCAGCAGCGGCGAGGTGCCATACAGGTTGGACTTGACGATTTCACGCACCAACCCCAACACCCGGCTGGCGATATTGCCCACCGCCAGCACAGCCGCTGCTTTGACCACACCGCGATCCTCGCCTAAATTTTTCGGCGAGGCGGGCGGGGGTGTTTCTACGGCCGTGACCACCGGCTGTGTGTTCATATCGGGCGAATCAGTGGACTCTATCATACCTTTCAGAGTAATTGGGTAATTGAGTAATTGGGTATTTACTCAATTACCTTCTTCAGTTCGGGCGGCATTGTAGAGGATAGGCAGGGGGTGGGCAAACGGTATCAGGCTACGGAACTGGTTTGTTATGCCTACGTTCAGAGTTGCAGCCAGTAGGGGCGAGGCCGTTGGGAACGGGTTTGTCTGGAGCAACCAGTTACTCCCCAACTGCCTCACCCTTACATTTTCGTCAACAGCAAATTGCCATACCCATCAACGGCCGTGCCCCATGCCGGCGGCACAACAATGGTGGTGTCATATTGGAAAATGACGGCCGGGCCGGGGAATTGATGGCCGGGGCGCAGCTTTGCCCGGTCATACAAACGAGTGAGGACAGGCTGCTGGTTAAACCACACCTCTTTTTCACCCACCAACGCGGCCGACGCATCCGGTTCGGTCATTGGATATTGGGGCAACAGAGGAGGAGTGACGGGGGCAACGGCCGTTAAGCGGATTGTCACAATCTCTACGGCCGCATCTGGCTGGTGGTAGCCATAGCGAGACTGGTGGGCAACGTGGAACTGGTCGGCAATCGGTAATCGGTAATCGGTAATCGGTGGACGGTCAAGGGGAATGGTCAATTCGTGGGATTGCCCTTTGTAGCGCATGTCCAGAGCGTATTGCATGGTGATGGCGCTGTGCCCTTCCGCCATCATTTCACTCCGGGCGCGTTCTTCCAAATCAGCAAACACCCTGCCTGACCAATCTCCAATCTCCCAATCTCCCCGACCCCTGGCTGGCAATCTCCCAATCTCTTGCATCACCGTCTTTGAATAATCCTTCGTCGGCGCGGCCACCAACATACCCAATGCCGACAGCACACCTGGCGATGGAGGGATAAAAACGCGGGGAATGTGTAAGCTGGCCGCCAGTTCGGCCGCGTGCAGCGGCCCCGCGCCGCCAAAGGGCAGCAGCGTAAACAGGCGTGGGTCATAGCCCCGCTCCACCGAAATGTGGCGGATGGCTCGTTCCATATTGGCGTTGGCTACCTGAATCACTCCCCAGGCCGCCGCTTCCACCGAGGCCGCCCCCATGGCACCCGCCAATTCCGCCACCGCCGCCCGCGCCGCCTCCACATCCAGCCGCATTGTCCCCCCCAGGAAATGATCCGCATCCAGCCGCCCCAACACCAAATGCGCATCCGTCACCGTCGCCCGCCATTGCCCATTAACCATTGACCATTGATCGTTGGCCACTCCCCGCCCATAACACGCCGGGCCAGGGTTTGCGCCGGCGCTCTGCGGCCCAACGTGCAACGCCCCGCCCGCGTCCACGTGGGCCAGGCTGCCGCCGCCCGCGCCCACGGTGTGAATGTCAATGAGGGGCAGGCGCAAGGGCAGGCCGGCGATGTGGCCGCTGGTGGTGGTGGGGATACGGCCGTGACACAAAGCCACATCCGTACTCGTCCCCCCCATATCAAAGGTGATCAGGTCGGCAAAACCGGCCTGGGCGGCCACATAATGCGCCCCCACCACGCCACCCGCCGGGCCGGAAAGCGCGGTACGTGCCGCCTGCTGCCCGGCCATCTCCGCGCTGATGACGCCACCGTTGCTCTGCATGATGGTCAACGGCCGTACCCCCAACCCCTCCGCCAATCGCCCCAGATACCGGCTCATCAAAGGAGCCACATAAGCATTGATGACGGTGGTAGACGTGCGTTCATATTCGCGGTATTCGGGCAGAATGGTAGAAGAAAGGGAGACCGGGAGATTGGAGATCAGGAGATTGCCAACCAGGGGTTGGGGAAATTGAGAGATTATTTGTTGAATTTGTTGTTCGTGGGCGGGATATAAAAAGGAAAAAAGTAAACATACAGCCACCGATTCGATTTGTTCTTCGGCCAGTTTAGTCAAAATGGGGCGCAGATCGTCGGGGTTGAGGCGGCGCAGCACCTCGCCCTGGGCGGTGATGCGTTCGTCCAGTTCAAAGCGCCACTGGCGGGGCACAAGCGGCGGCGGTTTTTGGGGCACCAGGGCGTAAATGTTGGGGCGGTTTTGGCGGCCTATTTCCAGCACATCGGCAAACCCTTTGGTGGTGATGAGGGCGGTACGCGCGCCGCGCCGTTCCAGCAGGGCGTTGGTGGCCACGGTGCTGCCATGCACAACAGCCGTGCCCTCTGGCACATGCAGCATCTCTATCCCCTGCAAAATGGCCGCCGACGGGTCATGCGGGGTGCTGAGTTGTTTGTGGATTTGCACCCGGCCATCGCCGCCCACCCAGACAAAATCGGTAAAGGTACCGCCGGTATCTACACCTAATCGCCAATTCATGTTGAACCTGCTTTATGTCACACTTTCCGACCATGAATACAATTGCCAAACAGACATCTGCACTATTTACCGAATTTCGTGGCCTGTATGGTTGTTTAAGCATAGCGTGCGGCCGTGCCAAAATGCCTTTCCGCCGCGAGGAGCAGACGGTTCAGGACAATCGCCAACACCACCACGGCTATAGACCCGGCCACAATTTTGTCATACCGGTTCTGGGCAATACCCTCAAATAGCAGTGTGCCTAACCCACCCGCACCAAACTTCGCGCCAATAGTCGCAATGGCAATCGCCACAATAGTCGCAATCCGCACCCCCGCAATGATGACCGGCAGCGCCAGCGGCAACTGCACCCGCCGCCAGCTTTGCCAGCCGCTCATGCCCACCCCTTTAGCCGCTTCCAGAATGTATGCCGGGACCCCCTTCATCCCCACCACCATGTTTCGCACCAGGATGACCTGGGTGTAGATGATCAGAGCCACAATCACCGCCCCCTGGTTTAGCCCAAATACCGGCAGCAGCAAAATCAACAGGGCGATACTGGGGATGGTGTATAAGACGCCCAAAAAGCCCATGACCCCATTTGCCAATCGCTCGGAGCGCAGCAGCACCAGGCTGAGCGGTAGGGCAATCGCCAGGGAAATGACCAGCGCCGTGACCGCCATATACAGATGTTGGCCGGTTAATCTGAGGATTACGTCGGGGTTGTTGAGGATGTAGGTCATGGCAGGGCATCAGACATCCGATTTTTTCAAAAAATCGGATGCCTCTCACTCCCGGTATCGCTGAATCTGCCGCAGCGTGAGCACACCCACCGGATTAGAACCATCGGTGACGACCAGGGTGGTGACGTCATCGCCGAGCAAAAGGGAGAGCGCCTGACGCAGGCTGTTGCCCTGGGGAATGGTGGGCTGGCCGTTGCGGGTAAAGTCGGGCGGCAGCGGCTGCATGGCGGCCTCGACGCGAATGAGGCCCAACTGGCGCACCATGTCATCCGCGCCCACCAGTTCGCGCACAAAATCGTTGGCCGGGTTTTTGAGGATGTTGAAGGGGGTGTCGTATTGGTGGACACGGCCGTCTTTCATCACCACCATCTTATCTGCCAGCCGCAACGCCTCTTCCACGTCATGCGTCACAAAGAGGATGGTCTTGTGCAGCCGCCGCTGTAAATGCAGCAGCGCATCTTGCAGGCCAGTGCGGGTGATGGCGTCAATGGCCCCAAACGGCTCATCCATCAGAATCACCTTCGGGTCACCGGCCAGGGCACGGGCCACCCCCACCCGCTGCTGCTGCCCGCCGGACAACTGCGCTGGATACCGCTCCCGGTACTCATCAGGCGGCAAATCCACCAGCGCCAGCATTTCATCCACACGAGCTGCAATAGTCTCTTTGGGCCACTTGAGCAAATCGGGCACCACGGCCACATTTTCGGCTACGGTCATGTGTGGAAAGAGGCCAATTTGCTGGATGACGTACCCAATCTGGCGGCGCAGCGTGGTGGCATCCATCACCCGGCTGTCTTGCCCATCCAGGTAAATTGTGCCGGAGGTAGGTTCGATTAGCCGGTTGACCATTTTGAGCAGCGTGGTTTTGCCACAGCCAGATGGCCCCAACAGCACCACAAAGCTGCCTTCACTTACGGCAAAGGTGGCGCGGTCTACGGCCGTCTGCCCCACATGGGCAAACTGCTTGCTGACATTCTCAAAACGGATGGCGCTCATGGGGGAAGAGGTAATTGGGTAATTGGGTAATTTCGTAATTACCCAATTACCCAATTACCCAATTACTTGATCAACCCCTGCTGCACCAGGAATTCGCGGGCCACATCGGCCGGTTCACGGCCGTTGCCGCTGACCTCATTGTTGAGCCGCTGCATGGTGGCGTCGGTGAGCAGGGGCGCCACTTTGTTCAAAATGTCAGCCACTTCTGGGTTGGCATCCAGGGCTGCCTGGCGGATGACGGGCGCCACCTGGTAAGGCGGATACAGCCCTTTATCATCAATGAGCGACTGCAAATCGTAGGCTGCCAGTTCACCATCGGTGCCAAAGGCCACCACTACATCCGCTTCCCCGTTCAGGAGCGATTGGTAACGCAAGCCGGGGTCTACCGTCAGAAAGTCGGCAAACTCAAAGTCGCCATACACCTGTTTCAAGCCAGGAATTCCATCTTCACGTTCGGCGAATTCGGGCGGGCCAATCAGCACCAACTGGCTGGCATTGGCTACCATGTCAGAAAAGGTGGTGATGCCCAATTCGGCCGCCCTCGCTTTGGTCATGGCTAAGGCCTGGGTGTTATTCATGGGGGCGGGCTCCAGCCAGACGAGATCAAATTGCTCCTGGTAGGCCGCCTTTACGGCATCGTAAACCGCCTGAGGATCGCTCATCACATCCATTTTTAGCACGGTGAGCAGGCCAGTGCCGGTATACTCAGGGTAGACATCAATTTCACCATCAAGAAGGGCTTGTTGGGCCACCGGTGTGCCACCCAGATTGAGTTTGCGCTCCACAGTGAAGCCAGCATCTTCCAGCAACAGGGCATACATTTCACCTAAAATGAATTGCTCGGTGAAATCTTTGGATGCTACCGTGATGGTCTTGTCACCACCGCCGCCACAAGATGTGAGCACGGCCGTCAACAACCCCCACACAACGAACCAGATCAACTTTTTCATTTTTCTCTCCTTTTGATTTTTAGAAGGTCAACTTTTGGAAAAAGTTGAACTTCTGGTTATGTAGAAACCTGTATACGCCGTTGCAAGCTGCTCAACGTCAGGTCAATAAACAGGGCCAGCAGCGCCACCGGAATCGCTCCCACCAGCAAAATAGAAATGTCATACAGGGCAAACCCACGCACCACATAGAGGCCCAGCCCGCCCACGCCAATAAAAGCCGCCAGGGTGGCGCTGGCGACCAATTCCACCGTTGCCGTGCGAATCCCGGCCAGTATCACCGGCAGCGCCAACGGCGTTTCCACCCGCCGCCATACCTGCCCGGCAGTCATGCCCATGCCCACCGCCGCCTCGCGGATGGCCGGGCTGATGGTGCGGTAGGCGGCGTCCGTGTTAATGAGGATGGGCGGGAAAGCCAGCAACGTCAGGGCGATCATAGCTGATGTTTGGGATAGGCCAAAAAAGGGGATTGCCAGGAATAAGACGGCGATGCTGGGCACGACGCGGAAGGTGCTGAAAATGTCAATCACGGCCGTGCGCTGCCCCCGCGACGACCAGATGCCCACCGGGATGCTGATGACCATGCTGATGCTCAGGGAAATAGCAACCAGGAAGAGATGCTCTCCTAATGCCTGCCAGAATTCGGCGGCATGGCTTTGGGCGTAGAGCCAGGTGGCGTGGAGTAAATCAAGCATAGGACAGCGTGGGGCATTGCGGGAATCGGATTCGCAACATCTGTTTGACGTTCTCACACCCAATTGTATTACCAGATTGACAGGAGACAATTTTTGTGTCAACTTGTGCCCCATGACGGCCGTAAAAATCACGACCTGCCAGGCAGAAAACACGTTTGAACTCACACGGCGGCTGGCCGATTATCTGACCAGGCGGTTGAGTGTCCCGTTTGTCTGTGTGGAAGATGCAGCGTGGCCGGAACGGTACTGGCTGATTGAAAAGGGGAAAATCGAGATCGGCTGGATATGTGGACTGCCGTATGTGATACAGGCTGATCGACCCGAACCAGGAATTGAGCTGCTGGCCGCACCGGTGATGGTGGGCGAGCGGTATGGCGCCCGGCCGTGTTACTTTTCCGATGTTGTGGTGCGGCAGGAAAGCCCCTGGCAGCAGTTTGCTGATTTGCGCGGCGCATCCTGGGCTTATAATGAACCTGGCTCACACTCTGGCTACAACATCGTCCGGTTTACGTTGGCAACGATGGGGGTGGACGGCCGTTTCTTCAGCCGTATCGTTGGTTCGGGCAGCCATATGAACTCGCTGAATATGATTCTGCACGGAGAAGTGGATGCTTCGGCAATTGACAGTACCGTGTTGGAATGGGCTTGCCAGTTACGGCCGTTGCTCCGTCAGCAAATCCACATCATAGACACCCTCGGCCCCAGCCCCAGTCCACCATTGGTTATCCAACGGTCTATACCGCCAGAACTGAAGACACGCATCCGCCAGTTATTATGCCAGATGCACACAGACAATAAAGGGAACAAAGTGCTGGCAAGTGGTGGGGTGGCCCGGTTTACGGCCGTGACCGACCACGATTATGATCCCATCCGCCAGATGGCAGAGCGAGCGGCTTCCATTAACTTTTAACTTTGCCACGTGATGCGGGAGATTGTCACAGGTCAAGCAGCATGATCGGCCTGCGGCCGATAAAATTTGCCGTCGGGATCAAGCGCCTGGGCGGCGCGGTGAATGAGGGTGGGTGGTGGCTGCTGGCCCAGATACGGCCGTGCCACCTTCCCGCGCAGCGCCAATCCCATCAACCCCAATTCCCGCAAGACGGCATCCAACGGCGCGGCTTCGTGGGCAGCCAGCCAGGCCACATTGCCGCCGGCGGTGTAGCGGCGCTGGCTGGTGTGGAGGGTCACGGCCGTGTCTAATTCCACCACTCTCTGCGGCGCAACGGGCACTTTTACCAACAGCGGCGCATCTTCCGCCCAGACCAGATCAGTGGCTGCCTGCCAGATGGCCGAATCTTCGGTGATGGTTTCCACGGCCGTGCTGTGCGGCGCAAGCAACTGGCACAGCCGCCCGGCGCGGGCGGGCAGCGCCTCCGGCAGCCCCCCCAGGCGAATCAACAGGTCGGCGCCCGTATCGGTTACCAGCACATCCAGCGCATCTATCTCTAACGGCCGTGTGGTCAGCGAGAAGATCGCCGCCATCGCCGCGGCCACATCCGGCAGCGCCAACCGCAGCGTGGTGTAAGCGGGCGGGGCGGGGAACACCTTGAAGCTCACCTCCACCAGAATGCCAAAGCCACCCAGGCTGCCCACCATAAACTTGGGCAGGTCAAACCCGGCGGCGTTTTTCACCACCTTGCCACCGCCACGAATGAGACGGCCGTAGCCATCCACAAAACGCACCCCCAAAATAAAGTCCCGTACCCCACCATACCGGTAGCGCCCGGAGCCGCTCGTGTTGGCGGCAATGGTGCCGCCCAGCGTGGCCCCTTGCGCCGCCAGCAGCGGGTCAAAGGGCAGGTATTGGCCGTTTTTGGCCAGTTCGTGTTGGATGTGGCGCACGGCCGTGCCCGCATACGCCGTAAACGTATATTCGCCTGGTTCATACTCGATCATGCCGCTCAGGCCGGTCAGATCAACGGGTACGGCCGTGCCCCCAGGCGCAGATAACGCGGGTTTACTTGCCCCACCCCGCGCCAGCAGGTGTGAACCGGTTTTGACAATTTCTTGAAGTTCGGCTGTGCTTGTTGGTCTCATTTTCGTGATGCGCGAGGCGTGAGGCGTGAGGCGTGAGGCGTGAAATGTCACGCCTTACGCATCACGCTCCCCACAATCTCCTGCGCGTCCGCCTGAATCTGTTGCAGGTGCTCCGGGCCGCGGAAACTTTCGGCGTAAATTTTGTAGATTTCTTCGGTGCCGGACGGCCGTGCCGCAAACCAACCATGCGTCGTCACCACTTTTAGCCCACCAATGGCCTCGCCGTTACAGGGGGCGTGCGTCAACCGGGCGATGATTGGTTCACCTGCCAGTTCAGTCGCCTGCACCATGTCGGGTGACAGGTTCGCCAGCGCCTTCTTTTGGGCGGCGTTGGCCGGGGCGTCCATGCGTTCATAGGCGGGGTCGCCAAATTCGGCCGCCAATGCCCGATACTGCTCACCCGGATCGCGGCCAGTGACAGCCAAAATTTCGGCAGCTAACAAATCAAGCAGCAACCCATCTTTGTCCGTCGTCCATACCGTGCCATCCAGCCGCAAAAAGGAAGCGCCCGCGCTCTCCTCGCCGCCAAAACCAAATGCGCCGCGGCGCAGCCCATCCACGAAGTATTTGAAGCCCACCGGCACTTCACACAAGGTGCGCCCCAATGACGCGGCCACGCGGTCAATCATGGAACTGGAAACGAGCGTTTTGCCCACCGCTACCTGCGGCCCCCAGTTTGGGCGGTGTTGGAAGAGGTAGGAGACGGCCGTTGCCAGAAAATGGTTCGGGTTCATCAGCCCGGCGCTGCGGGTGACAATGCCATGCCGGTCGGCGTCCGGGTCATTGCCAAAGGCGATGTCGAAACGTTCTTTCAACTGGATGAGGCTGGCCATGGCATAAGGCGAGGAACAATCCATGCGAATTTTGCCGTCGTGATCCAGGGTCATAAAGGCGAAGGTGGGGTCTACGGCCGTGTTCACCACCTCAATATCCAGCCCATACCGCCCGGCAATCGGCTGCCAATAGGCCAGGCTCGCGCCGCCCATGGGGTCTACGCCAATCTTCAACTGCGCCTGGGCAATCGCTTCCATCTGAATGACGCTACCCAGGTCAGCCACATAAGGGGTGATATAGTCGTATTCATGCGTGGTGGCGGCTTGGAGTGCCCTGGTCAGGGTCATCCGGCGAACGCCACGCAGCCTATCAGCCAGCAGTTCATTAGCCCGGTCTTGAATCTGTTTGGTCGTGTTCGTATCGGCCGGGCCGGCCGAGGGCGGATTGTATTTGAAACCACCATCGCCGGGTGGGTTGTGCGACGGCGTAATGACCACACCATCGGCCAGACCATCCGCCCGTCCCCGATTGTAGGTAAGAATGGCATGGGAGATGACGGGGGTGGGGGTGTATCCCCAACCGGCCTGGAGGAACACGGGGACATCGTTGGCGGCGAAGACTTCTACGGCCGTGTACAGCGCCGGCTCGGACAACGCATGGGTATCCATGCCCAAATAAAGCGGGCCGGTAATGCCTTCCGCCTGCCGGTATTCACAAATAGCCTGGCTGATCGCCAGAATGTGGTTTTCGTTGAAGCTGTATTTCAGCGATGTGCCCCGATGCCCGGAGGTGCCAAAAGCCACACGGTGCGCCGGTTCGGCCGGGTCTGGTTTGTGGGTGTAATAGGCGGCAATCAGGCGGGGGATATTGGTCAATAGTTCGCGGGGAGCCGGTTGGCCTGCCAGTTGGTGAATACCCATTCCAATCTCCTTCAAGGCGTAACACGATTTGGCAAATCGCGCTACGGGAATCTACTGAACGCCGAGGCGCGGAAAGATTATCGTTTGTAGATTGGCGTCTCTGGTACGGGATGATAGCACTTTTGGATGGACAGGCCACATGAAATGCCCGCCGTGCGCCGCTCTTTGGCGGGGCACGGCCGTAGCCACCACTCGTCCAAATTTAGAAAGATGATGATGGTTTAGACATCTTACCAGACCTCCATGTAGACGGCTCAACGTTATCACGAAAGGAAACAGGCTGTCAACGAGTAGATGGTATCTTGGTATCTGGCATCTGCGCAATCTTTGATAAAACGATATGATTGCCGCCTATGTTTTTGGAATTGGCTGATATTGGCAAGAGCTTTGGCAACAAACCGGTGCTGCGTGGGATCTCGTTGGCGGTGGCGGCGGGGGAGATTGTGACGCTGTTGGGGCCAAGTGGTTGTGGTAAGACCACCCTATTGCGCATTATCGCCGGATTGGAAACGCCGGATCACGGCCGTGTCCACCTCCACGCCCAGGACATAGCCAATTTACCCGTTCACCAACGTGGTTTTGGTTTTGTTTTTCAAGATTACGCTCTCTTTCCCCACAAAAACGTGGCGCAAAATGTAGCCTTTGGTCTGCGGATGCAAAATCTGGCGAAACCGTTCATCCAGCAGCGAGTGGAGCAGGTTTTAGGATTGGTGGGGCTGGCTGGGTTTGGCGAACGGCCGATCCACGAACTGTCTGGCGGCGAGCAGCAGCGGGTGGCCCTGGCCCGCTCGTTAGCCCCCGCGCCGCGCCTGCTGCTGCTGGATGAGCCGCTGGGGGCGCTGGACAGGGCGCTGCGGGAACAGTTGATGTTGGAACTGCGCCGCATTTTGAAGTCGGCCGGGGAGTTGTTGGGGCAGCCGCAAGGGATCACGGCCGTTTACGTCACCCACGATCAGGCGGAAGCGTTTGCCATTGCCGACCGGGTAGCGGTGATGAACGCGGGGCGTTTGGAGCAGATTGGCACACCACAGGGGGTATACGGCCGTCCGGCCACCCCTTTTGTGGCCCGTTTCCTGGGCATGGAAAATATCCTGAGCGGTACGGCCGTTGCTCCTGACCGGGTGCAAACGGCCGTTGGTGAATTGATGGTGGCGGGGGTTACACCCGGTGGGCCTGTCACCCTGCTGATCCGGCCGGAAGTGGCCCGGCTGTTGCCTGATGGAGAGACGGCCGTAAACAGCTTCACGGCTACGCTGCAAGAGGTCTCCTTTCGCGGCCGTTACCAGATCATCACGGTCACGGTGGCGGATGTGGTGTTGAAATTTGAGGTGGACACGGCCGTGAGCCTGCCCCCACTGGGCGCCTCTGTCCGGCTGGCTCTGGGGGCCGGGACTATCTTCCCGTTAGAAGGCAGTTAAACTACGGCATCATTGGTTGCTGGCATCTCTCTACCATGCGTATAATCTTCGCCAGATATTGATTGAGCGTAAAAAGACCCTAAGGGTTTCAAAAAAACCTCAGGGTCTCTACCATTCAAGGTGAAATTATGAGTTCGTCATTTTTGTGGGCGGTGGGGGCGTTTTTTATCGTCCTGACGCCCATCATTTTGGTGCATGAATTGGGTCATTTTTGGGCGGCGCGTATCTGCAAGATTCGGGTGGAGGAGTTTGGCCTCGGTTTTCCACCCCGCGCCATCAAGCTGTTTGAACGCGGCGGCACGCTGTACACGCTAAACTGGATACCGTTGGGTGGCTTTGTGCGGCCGGCGGGCGAAGATGACCCCAACGTGCCCGGCGGTCTGTCTGCTGCTTCCAAAAAGGCCAGATTGTTTGTGCTTTCAGCCGGTTCTGGCGCTAACTTTATTTTTGCCCTGTTAATCTTCTGGATGGCCTATATGAGTGGGTCGCCAGCCGTAGAGATCAGCGATGTGAATCCTGGCTCACCGGCCGAAATAGGTGGGATGCAAGCCGGAGACGTTATTTTGGAAGTGAATGGGATACGCGCCGAAAATTCGGGCACCATTATCGGAATTGTCAACGATAATTTGGGCGAAGAAGTTCTCTTTCTGGTGCAGCGTGGTGATGAACAGGTGTCGCTGGTGATTGTGCCGCGGCGTGAAGGGGAATATGATCCCACTGTCGAGGGGCCAATTGGCGTAGGGCTGCGTCTCTCGTCCACCGGCGACCGGCTCACGCGCTCGCCGCTAGAAGCAGCGCAGGAATCGGCCAGTTCGGTCTGGCAGATTATGTATCTGACGGTTAGTGTGCCTTCGATGTTGATCAATGGGGAGATTACAGCCCAGGAAGCACGGCCGGTAAGCGTAGTCGGCATCAGCCAGATTGCCGGGGAAGCGGCCGAAACCTCAGTGAATAACAACACCTGGTTTCCCATTTTGAATATGATGGCATTTATCAGTGTGGCGCTGGGTTTTACCAATTTGCTGCCCATTCCAGCGCTGGATGGCGGCCGTATTTTGTTTGTGCTCATTGAAGCGGTGCGCGGCCGTCGCATCGAGCCGGAACGTGAGGGAACGGTGCATCTCGTCGGTATGTTGCTGCTGCTGGGTCTGATGGTTTTGTTGATCGTGCAGGACATTGTGAATCCAATTTTCTAAGGTAGGGGCGAGGCAGTGGGGGTTAAACCTGTCTGGCGAAACCAGTCCCTACCCAACTGCCTCGCCCTTACGTATGCCCCCATTTGAGGACACATGAAAAGTGAAGAACAGGTACCGTTTGCCGGCGTATTAGATGCGCTGTTTACTAAAGAGCCGCTGCCGATTCATCTGTTGCACCGCCTGTCTGATATGACGGCCGAGGAGATGGCGACGTTTCAGGCGGGGTGGACGGCCGTGCCCACACCGCGCCGCCGGGTCATCATTCGCCATCTGGCAGACCTGACAGAAGAGAATTATGTGGTGAATTTTGAGCCGCTCTTTCAGGATTGTTTGCGTGACCCGGATGAGCAGGTGCGGGTGGCGGCGTTGGATGGCGTTTGGGACACGACCAATTCGCGGTTGATTAGCCCCATCATCCACCTGATGCAAACCGACCCGGCTGAAGATGTGCGGGTGGCGGCAGCGGCGGCGCTGGCTCACTTTGTGCTGTTGGTGGAATGGGGACAGTTGCCGGAACGGTTCGCCCCGCCGATAGTAACGGCTTTGTTGGCGGCATACGATCAGATGGACACGGCCGTGCCTATTCGTCGCGCCGTTCTGGAAGCCTTAGGCGCCGCCAATCATCCCCGTGTGCCTGGCCTGATACAGGATGCCTATGAGAGCGGCGACGAAGGGCTGCAAATCAGCGCGGTTTTTGCTATGGGGGCCAGCGCCGATAAACGCTGGCTGGTGACGGTATTGGGTGAGATGGATAGCCCTGACCCGGAGATGCGTGCCGAAGCCGCCCGCGCCAGCGGCCAACTGGGCAGCAGCGACGCTGTTGCCCATCTGGAGCGGCTGATTGCCGATGAAGACGTTGAAGTGCAATTGGCCGCCATTGAAGCATTGGGGCGCATTGGCGGTGACACAGCCCATACCTTGCTGCTGCACCTGGCTGAAGAGGAAGAAGACGAAGAACTGCTAGAGGCGGTAGACGAAGCGCTGGAAGAACTCTCTCTGTTTGCTGGTGAATTTAAGTTCCTCGATTTTGATGAAACGGATGATGATGAGTCGTTGATGTAGATAATCCCCTTTGTGCCTGGGACTGCTTTTTGGATACAATTTCCACCCATCTGAAAAATTTCAAGGCCCGAAGGGTATGAAAAACCCTTCGGGTCTTCATTACAAAAGGAAGAGGAGTTTTATGAGCAAAAGTAAACCACGCAAACGCCCGGCACACCAGCCCCATGGCCAGGCATACAATAAAAATACGGCCGTTGCCGCTGCCCCCGCCGCGCCCACCCGCCAACGAACAGCCTTGATTACGGCCGTCATCGTTCTCATCTTTCTGCACGGCGCGCTGTTCACCCTGTTGGCCTGGAGCGATTTGCGCACCAATGGCATCGAGGTGCGTTCCCTGTACCTGCCCCTGCTGTTCATCACCTCGGCCGCCGATGTGATTGCCGCCATCGCCTTGTGGTATTGGAAACGGTGGGGCTTCCAGCTTTACGTGGCCGCCACGCTGGTGCTGGCCACCTCGGCCCTGATGAACACCGGCTCCATTCTGGTCTTGTTTGCCAGTGTCCTGCCCGCCATCATCGCCGCCTACATTTTCCTGCCCAAACAACATTTGTTTGATTGAGTTGACTTTGAAACAGTGAACAGTTACCTGTTTTCATTTACCGTTTACTACATACTGTTCACTGTTTACTGTTAACTCCTATGAAACCCATCCGCATTGAACTGCCTACGCCCTTTGATGTCGGTCCGGTGAATGGGTATCTTTTCACCGAGCCGGAGCCATTGTTGGTGGATACCGGCGTGGATTCAGACGAAAGTTGGGCCGCGTTGCAGGCCGGACTGTCCGCACATGGCCTGGCCGTAGCCGATTTGCAGCGCGTCATCATCACCCATGCCCATGTGGACCATTTTGGCGCGGCGGCACGATTGGTGGCACACAGCAACGCCCAAATTTACATTGCCGACCTGGGGTATACCTGGCTGGCGTCCCCCACAGACAAATGGGCACAGCGCATCACCTTCTACCGCGACTACTTTCTAGCTCCGTGCGGGCTTTCTCCGCAGGCACAGCAGATGGTTCTGGATTACATGACGTATGCGGCCGAAAGCTCCACACCGGTTGACCCGGAACGCATCACTACCTTCAAGGTGGGCGAGCAACTGGCGATGGGTGGGCTGGATTGGGACGTGCTGCACATGCCCGGCCACGCCAGCCACCAGACCTGCTTTTACCAGCCCAACACCCGCCAATTCATCAGCGCCGATATGTTGCTGCACAAAGCGCCCACCCCCATTGTGGAAGAGCCGCCGGATGGCAAAACACGACGGCCGTCCCTCCCCCTCTTTCTCGATTCCCTGACCATCCTCGAAGGGTTGGACATTGCCATCGCCTACCCCGGCCACGGCCCGCTCATTCATAACCCGCACGACCTGATCCAGCAGCAGCGGCAACGCATTGATGCCCGCAAACAAGAAGCCCTCGACCACATCCGGCAAGGCTGCCAGACCATCATCGAGTTGGTTAACGCCATGTATGCTCACTACCCGGAAAACGGCCGTATCTCTGGCCTGTGGATGGTCGTCGGCTATCTGGATTTGCTCCAGGCGGAAGGGGCGGTTGTGGAGCACGAAGTAGATGGTGTCTGGCGTTACTTTGTGGCAGAGGGGCAGGGGGGCAGAGGAGCAGAGGAGACAAATGCCATCTCCCTTGCTCCTCCGCCCCTCCGCTCCCCTGCTCCCCCATAAAGGGATATCATGCGAGACATCCTCAAATCCCTCACCCTCCCCCAACTGGAACAACTGCCGCTGACCCACCGCGCCACCGTCACGGACGGCCACCTGGATTTGATGGGGCATATGAATGTGCGCCATTATCTGGGCTTTTTTGATGACGCCACCTGGCACCTGTTTGCCGGGTTTGGCATGGATCATCATTACTACACCACCAGTGGCAACGGCTCATTTGCCTTGCAGCAGTTCATCTTTTACCTGGCCGAAGTGCGCACGGATGAAACAATTGGGATACGGTCGAGGTTGTACGGCCGTAACGACAAACGCCTCCACTTCTGCCACTTCATGATCAACGAAAGCACCGGCCAACTGGCTGCCACCGTGGAAATGCTCGGCTCCCACGCCAACCTCAGCCTCCGCCGCACCTCCCCCTTCCCACCAGCCATCGCCGCCAGAATTGACGCCCTCCTGGCGGAGCATACCCGTCTTGATTGGCCCACACCGCTGTGTGGCGCTATAAACCTGTAACCCGTTATCCGAAATCAGTTGACGGCTCACGGATTACGGATGACGAATTTAAGGAGGAAACATGAACGGTTTAATGATGGATTATCAGTTGACGCTCGACCGCATTTTGGAACATGCCTGCCGCGTCAGCCCGCACAAGCGCATCAGCACCTTGCAGCCCGATGGCACGTTGCACCGCTACACCTACGCTGACCTGTATCGGCGGGTACGGCGGCTGGCAAAGGCATTGGTCAACCTGGGCGTGCAGCCCGGCGACCGTGTAGCCACCTTTGCCTGGAACAACTTCCAACACCTGGAACTGTATTACGCCATTCCCGGCGCCGGCGCGGTCTGCCACACCCTCAACATTCGCCTCTTCCCGGAGCAGTTGAGCTACATTGTCAACCACGCCGAAGACAAGATTGTGTTTGTGGAGGGGTCGCTGCTGCCGCTGTATGAGCGCATCGTTCATGAAGTCAGTTGTGTGCAGCACTACGTCTTGTTCAACGCCCCCCGCGATGTGCAAACCAGACTGCCCAACGTCCTGTTTTACGAAGATTTAATCGAAAACGCGGATGAGGCATTTATCTGGCGCTGCACCGATGAGCAGATGGCCGCCGGGTTGTGTTACACCAGCGGCACAACGGGCGAACCAAAGGGTGCGCTCTACAGCCATCGCTCCATGTATCTGCACGCCATGGGCGCCGGGCAGGCCAACGCCCTGGGCGTAAAGGAAACGGATGTCGTGCTGCCGGTGGTGCCCCAGTTTCACGCCATGGCCTGGGGGCTGCCCTATGCCTGCGCGGCCGCCGGGGCAGAAATCATCATGCCTGGTTTGCATTTGAAGGCGGAACCGCTGGCGCGATTGATTGAGGAGGAGCGCGTCACCATTGCCGCGGGGGTGCCCACCATCTGGACGGGGCTGTACCACGAATTGAAAAACAATCCACGTGATATTTCCTGCATCCGGGCGTTGGTAGTGGGCGGCTCGGCCATGCCCCGCGCGCTGACGAAGGCGTATGAGAGCGAGTTGGGCGTGAATGTGCTGCATGCCTGGGGCATGACGGAGATGTCGCCGTTGGGCAGCGTTTGTAACCTGAGCAGCCGCCACGCTGATCTGTCTGATGAAGAAAAGTGGGACATTAAAGCCAAACAGGGCTACCCGATTTGTGGCGTGGAGATGCGGATTGTGGATGAGGTGGGGAAGGAGTTGCCCTGGGACGGCCGTCAGATGGGCGAATTACAGGTGCGTGGCCCGTGGATCATCCGCCAATACTTCAAACGCGAGGTCTCGGAAGAGAGTTTCACCAGCGATGGCTGGTTCCGCACCGGGGACGTGGTGACAATGAGTCCCGACGGCTACATGCAGATCATGGATCGCACGAAGGATTTGGTGAAGTCGGGCGGCGAGTGGATTTCCACGGTGGAACTGGAAAACGCGATTATGGCCCATCCGCAGGTGATGGAAGCGGCCGTCATCGCCATCCCGGACGAGAAATGGCAGGAACGGCCGTTGGCCGCCGTCGTCCCCACCCCCGATGCCGCCAACCTGACCACTGCCGACATCACCACCTTCCTTGAAGGCAAAGTCGCCCACTGGTGGATTCCCGAAACCATCCTCTTCGTGGACGAAATCCCCAAAACCAGCGTTGGCAAATTCGACAAAAAAGTGCTGCGCGGGCGGTATGCGGCCGGCCAATTGCAATAGTATGCAGTGAGCGGTAAGCAGTAAGCCGTGAGTCGTTGTTTTACTGCTCACTGCTCACTGCTCACTGCTCACTGCTCACTTTCTTCAAAATGACCTCTCCCCTCTCTTCCCTCAAAATCCTCGACTTTACCACCCTGCTGCCAGGGCCGTTTGGCAGCATGATGCTGGCCGACCTGGGCGCGGAGGTGCTGCGCGTGGAAGCGCCTACCCGCCCGGACATGGTGCGCTTCGTGCCGCCCTATGACGGCGATGCCTCCGCCTGGCACCGGCTGCTCAACCGCAACAAACGCTCCATCGCTCTGGATTTGAAGCAGCCGGAAGCGGTGGAAATCGTCAAACGACTGATTCGTGCAGGTGGGTATGACATTGTGTTGGAGCAGTTCCGCCCTGGGGTAATGGATAAGTTGGGTGTGGGGTATGAGGCGCTGCGGGCAGTGAATCCAGGGCTGATTTATTGTGCCGTTACGGGCTATGGGCAGACGGGGCCATACCGTGACCGGGCGGGGCATGACAATAACTATCTGGCGCTGGCGGGGGTGATGAGCCACAGTGGGCGCAAAGAAGGAGGGCCGCCGCCATTGGGGGTGCAGGTGGCGGATATTGGCGGTGGGGCGTTGGGGGCGATGGTGGGGATTTTAACGGCCGTCATCCACCGCCACCACACCGGCGAAGGGCAATTTGTGGACATCAGCATGTTCGATATGTCCGTTGCCTGGCACGCCCACGCCGTCAGCCATTATCTGGTGGGCGGCGAGACGCCAACGCCGGAAAGCTGGCAGTTGAACGGCGGCAGCTATTACGATTTTTATGAAACGGCCGACGGCCGTTACCTCTCTGTGGGCAGTCTGGAACCGAAGTTTTGGGAAGGGTTTTGCCAGGCCGTCGAACGGCCGGATTTGATACCACGCGGTTTTGACCAGTCAGCAGCCAATCAACAGGCGCTCAAGGCGGAAATTCGGGCAACCATTGGCGGGAAAACGTTGGCCGAATGGACAGCGATTTTCGCCGGATATGATGTGTGCGTGGAGCCAGTGCTGGCCATCCCCGAAATGGTGGCCCATCCCCAGACACAGGCGCGGCAGATGATTGTGAACGTGCCCAAACCAGATGGGACAGTCCAACAACAGGTGGGCAGCCCGTTCAAATTTTCACAGGCGGAACCCGTTTACCATCATGTGGGCGGCGAGGTGGGGGCAGACACAACGGCCGTGCTGCACAAACTGGGCTACACCGAGGCTGAAATTGAAAGGTGGCGGGCGCAGGGCGTCTGTTTTTAATGGATCAGTCAGGCCGGTTGACGACAAAAGTTGAACTTCTTGCAGCAACCTCAACCTTTATTCTTGATTTTGCTTAACGGCCGCCCATAGCTTACACTTTCCATGCGTACAAGCCTGCGCCGTATTCGTATTACTACTTGGATGAGTGATTGATGGTAATTCGTTCGGCTGCATGGCGTGAATAGCTGTAGGTATCTTTGGCACACGGACAGGAATTTAGAAATGCGCTGATGAGTATGAACGAATGGAGCGATGAGCAATTGCTGGCCCAGGTAGTCAATGGCGAAGTAGCCGCATTTCGGGCATTGTTTGACCGATACGGCGGGCGGGTGACCGGTTTTTGTGTCAAGCTATTGGCAGACCAGGTGGTAGCCGAAGATATCTGCCAGGAGACGTTTTGGCGCATCTGGAATGGGGCCCATACGTTTGATCGGCAGCGTGGTAATTTTCAAAGCTGGCTGTTTGGCATTGCACGCAATCTGGCAATTGACACCATCCGGCGGCAGAAGAGTGTGCCGGTGGAGCGGCTGCCAGACGGCCGTGCCGCTCACCTGGAACTGGCTGCTAAAATGGACGCCGGGGTAGATGTCATGGAAGCCGCCTGGGTTTCCATTCAACAACAGCAAGTTCACCAGGCATTGGCCGAACTGCCGCCGGAACAGCAAGATGTGATTGAGTGGATTTATTTTCAGGGGATGACCCGGCGCGAAATCGCCCAGGAGAAAAATATCCCCTTTGGCACCATTAACACCAGAGCGCAGTTGGCGCTGGAAAAGTTGGGGCGGCTGCTGAGGGCCAATGGATATGGCCTTGAGGAATAACATGGACGAGCAAATGCAGGGGCTACTGGCGCTTTATGCTTTGGGCGGCCTGAATGACGATGAACAAAAGGATGTAGAAGCGTATCTGGAAAATCACCCAGAGGCGGAAGCAGCATTGCGGGAGATGCAGTTGACAGTGGGTGCATTGTCGCACACGGCCGTGCCCATCCCCCCTTCGCCCCAGATGGAAGAGGCACTGATGGCACGGGTGACGGCCGATGCCCAGGCGCGGTCTGTGAGGAAACCCGTAGAACCGGTTGCGCTCCAGCCACAATCAACAAGGGCAAGCTGGTGGGAGAGGCTGCGTGCTTTTCTGTCGCTGCCGGTGTGGCGCACGGCCGTAGCGGTGGCTCTCCTGGTTCTCATTGTGGGCAGCTTACTTTGGCGAAACCGCATGGCCGCGTATGAGCGGCAGCTTACAGTTCAGGCCGATGCCATTCAAACATTGCAAATGGAACGAGATGGATTGCGCCAGGCAAATGAGGAATTGGCCACGGCCGTCGCTGACGCCGCCCAGCAAAATGGTATCTTGCAGGCTCAGCTAGAGGCACTGCAGCAAGAACGCGACGCCGCCCAGATGCAGGCGGCCCTCTTAGCCGATGAAAACGCAGAACTGACCAGGCAGACGGCCGTGCTGCAAAGTGAAATTGAAACGCAGGCCGGGCAGCTGCTGGCAGCGGAGATGCTGGCGGAGGCTTTGCAAAGAGACCTGGACGCGGCCAACCAGGTGTTGGCCTTATTTGCCTCGCCAGATGTCCAACTCGTTTCCCTACCTGGCACCGAGAGCCAACCCCAGGCAGCCGGGCAGCTTTTGTTTGACCCTAACACCACTATCTCGCTGTTGTTAGTTGATGGGATGCAGGATTTGGGGCCAGGCCAGGTTTACCAGGTGTTGCTCATTCGGGAGGATGGCCACGATACGGCCGAGACTTTTGCCGTAGATGTGCAGGGGCAGCGGGCGTTGATTGTCCATTCATTGACGCCGATGGAGACGTTTACGGCCGTTGGTGTTTCCATTGAACCCGCAGGCGGCAGCCCCCAACGCACCGGTGACATCATCTTATTGGGTGAGTTATTGGGGTCTTAATTCTCATTCAAAAAGGTTTGCCATATCGAGGTATGGCGATATTGGGCGCCAGCCAAGTAGGAATATCCACCTCCCACTATCTCCAGAGTCTGATATCACTGACGAAACCGAAGTTTTCACCCTGCTAACCCCCTGCATCAAAATGCCCCGCCTGCCGCCAGGTGGGGCATTTTGATGTTTTATACACATATTGTAGATGAATTTTGCAAATTCAATACGTACAAACATCCTACAGCCTTCGTATACCTGATTGAATACTCAAAGGTGGCTGGCGCAGAGGCCGCGCGCGTAACAGATCAGGGCTGATTGGTGCCAGACACGCCATTGATTCGGGAATATCACATTCAAAAAAGGTTGCATAGGAGGCAAACATGCGAGAAAAAGTTTACCGCTCAGGTTTATTACTCATTGTCATTGTGGTTTTGCTCATGGTCATTCCATCTGTATTAGCCCGCACGGCCGTGCCAGACCAGGCTGACACTCCCACCGGTGGAAATGACCCGGTTATATCGGTGGCTCATTTTGCCCCATTCGCCAACACAGCGTTGGGCACATCCGTCACTGTTCGTGTGGACGGTGGGGACGCCATCACCAATTTTGAGTTCGGCGATATGGTCACCACCACGCTGCCGGCTGATACCTATCTCATTGAAATTGTGCCAACGGGTAGCAGCACGGCCGCCATCAGTGGCACAGTTACGCTGGCGCAGGATACCAGGTATACCCTGGCGGCCATTGGCGACGGGACCAACCAGCCGCTGGCGCTACGGGCATTGGTAGACGACACGGCCGTATTGCCCACCCAGGCTAAACTGCGGCTGGCTCACTTTGCCCCTTTTGCCAGCACCGGTACAGAAGTGGACATTTGCACGGATGAGGGTACGGCCGTGATCACCAATTTCGCTTACGATGCGGTCACCGACCCCTACGTGGTGCTGCCCGGCGGCGATTATGATCTCTTGGTGGCGCTGGCAGGCACCAACTGTGCAGCAGTAGCTCTGGATTTGCCTTCCTTGCGCCTGGAGGCCGGGCAGATTTATGACGCCTTTGCTACCGGCGGAGCGAACGACTGGCCGCTTGGCGTTAGCACTATTACCGGGCTGCCACTGACACCGGCTGTGGTCAACGTGGCCCACTTCGCTCCCTTTGCCGATACCGCGACGGGCACATCTGTCACCGTGCGCTTAAACGGCGGTGATGCCCTGACGGACTTTGAATTTGGCGACATTGCCACCGGTGTGGAACTGCCGCCGGGTGACTATCTCGTAGAGATTCTGCCTACCGGCAGCAGCACTGTGGCTATCAGTGGCACGGCTACGCTTGATGGGGGTGTGCACTATACCCTGGCGGCGATTGGTGATGGCACTAACCAGCCGTTGGAGTTGCAGATCATTAACCAGCATATGGCCCCGGCACGCCAGACGGCCGGTGGTGGCGATGCGGCGGTGTTTGTGGCGCATGTGGCCCCCTTTGCCAGCACGGGTACGGAAGTGGACATTTGCACGGATGAGGGCACGGCCGTTGTTACTGATTTTGCCTACAAAGATATGACGACGCTCAGCCTGCCTGCCGGTGATTATGATTTGCTCATTGCCCTGGCTGGTACTGGTTGTGGCACGGTGGCGTTGGATTTGCCCTCGGTTCGCCTGGGCAGCGGTGAGGCAATTGACCTGTATGCTATCGGCGGGGCCAATAGCTGGCCGCTGAATGTAACCAGCATCACTGGCTTTAACCTTACGCCCACCCAGGCGACTGTGAATGTCGGTCACTTTGCCCCCTTTGCCACGGGTTTGGAAAATACCTCTGTGACGGTGCGGCTGAATGGGGCAGACGCCATTACAGATTTTGTGTTTGGTGAATTGGTAGAGGGTGTATCGCTGGATCCCGGTGATTATCTGGTGGAGATTATACCCACTGGCTCCGTGACGCCAGCCATCACCGGTACGTTTAGCCTGACGGCCGGAGTGGATTACACGCTATCGGCCCTTGGTGATGGTGTGAACCAGCCGTTAGAACTACATGCGTTGGTGGATGACAATAGCGCCCCGGCTGCCGGTAATGCTCGTGCCCGGATCGTGCATTACGCGCCCTTTGCCAGCACGGGTACGGAAGTAGACATCTGCACGGAGGGTGGCACGGCCGTTGTCTCGAATGTGCCTTACAAAGCATTCACCGACCCGTATTTGGAACTGCCCGCTGGCTTGTATGACCTCAAGGTTACGGCCGCTGGTTCTGAGTGTGAAACGCTGATCTTTGACATCCCTCTCATTCGCCTCTCGGCTGGTACAGTGGCGACTATTTTTGCCGTTGGTGGCGCAAATGGGTATGACCCCACCGTTATCACCACACCAGACCTGACGCCGCTGCACATCTTCTTGCCAATCCTGTTCAAGAGCCAGGATTAGTACAGTACGGTGATTCTTGTGATGCGTGATGCGTGAGACCTTTTCTGGTCGGTCACGCATCACGCATTACGGTTTGGCGCTCGTTGGTAATGAATGTGCCACAGCGTTTGCCAGTTCTGCCCGACATCGGTAGAAAGCTGCCAGTACCACTCCAGGCTGTCTGGCTGAATGTTCGTCCAGACCATGCGTTGGTGGGCCGGTTTGCCCTCAACCATGGTCTGGCGGGAGAGAATCATGTCCCCAGACCGCATACCGCCCACAAAATCGAGGTAGTTGCCCTGGTTGTCTACCCAGGTTTGTTTCCACTGGCCCGATGTTTCGTTATAGACGGAAACGCTCATGCCCTGAAAGGGGGCAGTCTGGTCGTCATGCAGGCTGGTAAACTTCTCGCGGATGATTTTGTCGCCGAGAATTTTGGTGACGCTGTTATGGCCCCGGCCATGATCTTCCCAACTCAGTTCCCATTCGCCTAACCAGAAATCAAATTGATCGTTCATGGTATTACTTTCTCCCAGGCATCCCATTTCTTTGAGAAATCGGATGTCCTCTTGCGTTACAGAGATAATTCACCACGAATCAGCGTCACGGCCGTGCCCCCCACCTTCACCGTTTTAATATCGTCGGGTGGCCCTACTACTTCAACCTGTGCCTGCCCTGGTCTTCCCATCCAGTGCCCCTGTTCGGCGATAAAAGTCGGGCTGTCTACCAGGCCATAACGCCAGAGATAGGCAGCCATGCCGCCGGTAGCAGAACCTGTAAAGGGGTCTTCCATTGTGTCTGGTGGCACGCCAAAATGGCGGGCAAAGGTGTGTCCGGCTGGTGTTGCTCCTCCCAGGCAAAAGAGGTGTGGGCTGAAAAAGTCGGCGCGGGCACGCAGCGCACTGTAAGCGGCCGCATCCAGCCGGCAGCGGTGCAGTGCATCGTGGTTATGCAAGGGGATCATGAGTTGGGGCGTTCCGGTGCTGACGGTTTGGATGGGCACTCCTGGGAGCATGTCGGCAGGTGAGAGGCTAAAGGCGGGCAGCACCGATGCCGGGTCATATACGGCCAGGAATTGGGGTTTTTTCTGGCTCATGGTGATGTGGGGCAAACGGCCGTGTCTCACAATCTCTACGGTAATCACCCCGGCGGGCAGTTCCAGAGTTACGGCCGTGATCTGGCCGCTCAACACAATTTCCCCTCGTTCAATGAGGGCATGAATGGTGGCTATCGTGGGATGGCCGGCCAGGGGTATTTCTTCTGCCGGGGTAAAATACCGTGCGCCAAAATCGGCCACCTCCGAACGGCAAACAAAGGCCGTTTCGGACAGGTTCATCTCTTTGGCGATGGCTAACATCTGCCCGGCGGCCAGAGTGTCCGCATCAAACACAATGGCGCAGGGGTTTCCGGCTAACGGCCGTACCGTAAATGCATCCACTTGCATAAAGGGGTAGGTGGACATCTTGCTCATTTATAAGCCGCAAACCATTGGTTTACGGCTTATAAACTATTGCGGCGCCACAACCGCGCCACAAAATTCACAGGTGTAACTGGTGACGCCGCGTGGCTGTTCGGGAATGGGGGCATAACAGGTGGGGCAGGCGGTGGGGAAAGAGGCGCTGGTGATCCCGGCCGTTTCCAGTTCTTCCATATATTCATCGGAACGGTCGGCGTCAATATCGCCGGTTTGCACCCGTTTGATCATGGCCGCCCACTCGGATGAATTCTGCCCTTTGAGGTGAAAACGAGCACGTGACATACTGGCGCTGGCGGCAAAAACAAATTCAATGATGTCTGCTTTGCCCATGCCCAAAAAGCCACCTTCTTCTTTGTGGGAAACAGATTCAATCTGGTGAACTTCTACGTCTAAATGAACTTCCTGCACCATTTCGGAATCGGCTTTGAAGAGGCCAAATTTTTTCTTTGTGACCACTTCTTCGCGCTGTTCAAAGATGAGCCGCAGGTCGGTGAGGAAGAGATACCCTTTGGGACCTTCGTCGCCATCCCGATGCCACTCTGCTTCCACCGCCAGCAAGGGGCCTTCCGCTTCACGCAGTTTGATAGCCTGCGAGCCGTCCAGCAGATCAAGCATGATACGGGCATTGTTTAACTGGCGTTCGGCTTCGTTGATTTCGTTTTCAATAGGTTCATAGAGGTTATCTATGGCGTCGTGGGCGGCGGTGATGCGGCGTTCCAGGCTATCCACGGCCGTTTCTGCCATCTTAACCGTAGATTCCACTCGTGGGTTAATGCGTTTCACCTGCATTTCCGCCTGATCCAACTCTTTGTCCAGCCGTTCTACCTGTTCTTTCAGGCTGGCTTCTACGCGGGGGCGAATGTCATCATCCCATTTGTCGTCTAACGCTTCCAGTTTGTCTTCCAACTGCCCGGAATGAACGTAACCACGATCCCGCAGCTTTTCCAGCTCAAAGGGGAGGTCGGTTAATTTGCCGTCAATGCGGCCCACGGCATCATAAATGGTGGTCAACTGGGCGCTGGTTTCCAGGGTTTCAAATTTGCTTTCAACGGCCGTGACCCTGGCCTGCATCTCCGGGCTGACAGCTTGTGCGGCCGCCGCCCCCACCGCTGCCCCCGCCGCTACCGCCCCGGCCGGCCGCACAATACGCCGCTGGGGTGGGGTGGGCAACGGCCGTGCCTGCACTTTTTGTTGATGTTGCACGGCACGAACAGTCGGCCGTACACGGGAAGGCGGCGTCGGTGTGCCTGTGCCCGTTTGCACCCGGCGAACCGGCTGTGGCGGCGGCTTGGTTGGGCCACCCACCTGTACCCGCTTCACAGGTTGGGGTGGTGGCTTGGGGGCATCCTTTTTGTCATCACCCACCGTGTAACGACGCACCGGCTGCGGCGGCGTTTTGCTCTGCTTTTTGTCATCTTTATCAGCCATGAAAAACCTCCTTATTTCGGTTTACGGATCACGGGTCACGCATCACGTTTCACGGATCTTATGCTTCGGCGACATTCTCGCCTAAACGGTATTTCAAATATGCTTCCATAAAATCATCAAGACGGCCGTCCAGCACCGCCTCAGCATTACCCACTTCATAATCAGTCCGATGATCCTTGACCATCTTGTACGGGTGCAGCACATAGGAGCGAATCTGGTTACCCCAACCGGCGTCTACGTTTTCGCCTTTGAGGGCCGCCATTTCGGCATCTTGTTTGCGCCGTTCCAGATCAAACAGTTGTGCTTTCAAGATTTTCAGAGCGGTTTCTTTGTTTTGGGTGTGGGAGCGTTGGTTTTGGCAAGAGACGACGATGCCGGTGGGAATATGGGTGATGCGCACGGCCGTTTCGTTCTTTTGCACATGCTGCCCACCCGCGCCGCTGGCCTTAAACCGGTCAATGCGCAGGTCGCGCTCGTCAATCTCAATCTCAATCTCTTCGGCCACATCCGGCCACACTTCCACTTTGGCAAAGGAGGTGTGGCGGCGGCTGGAAGCATCAAACGGGGAGATGCGCACCAGCCGATGCACACCGCGCTCAGATTTGAGACGGCCGTACACATAATCCCCACGCACCGCCAGCAGACAACTCTTCAACCCCGCCTCATCGCCAGGGCTTTCATCCAGAATATCCACCACAAACTGGTGTGTGTCCGCCCAACGCAAAAACATACGCTGCAACATCAGGGCCCAATCCTGCGCCTCCGTGCCCCCTGCCCCGGCATGAATCGCCAGAATTGCATCTTCGTCATCATACTCCCCGGCAAACAGGGTGCGGAAAGCACGTTCATCAACCTCTTGCCGCAGGTGCTCCACCTCCTGCGTTAGCTCATCTTCCAGACCAGCGTCACCAAGTTCCACCAGTTCCAGCGTTTCGCCCAGTCGCTGGCTTAAATGCTGCCAGACTGTCACCTGCTCCTTCAAGCGAGTCAATTCCCGCATCGTCTTTTGTGCGGCCTGCCGGTCATCCCAGAAGCCAGGGGCAGCCACCAACTCTTCTAATTGCGCCGCCTTGTCAGCTTTAGCGGCTACGTCAAAGACGCCTCCCCAGCTGTTCCACTGTTTCTTGTAAGCTGTGTAGTTCATTCACTAATGTTTCCATCTCAATTCTCTTTTTATTATGGTTTTGTGACGATCCCAAAACGATCCCGATTCCCGTGATGCGTGACAAGTAGCCTCACGCATTACGCATCACGAAAACAATCCTTCCACAAACGCCGCCGCATCAAAGGGGGCCAAATCCTCAATCTTCTCGCCCGTGCCAATGAAACGCACGGGCAGCCCCAGTTCGCGGTAAATGGCAAAGACCATGCCGCCTTTAGCCGTGCTGTCCAATTTGGTCAGGACGACGCCTGTGACCCTGACCGACTCTTTGAACTTTTGTGCCTGCGTCAGTGCATTTTGGCCGGTGGGCGCATCCAGCACCAGCAGCACTTCGTGGGGGGCGGCATGAACGCTCTTGCGGCAGACACCGTACACTTTTTCCAATTCTTTCATCAAATTATATTTAGTATGCAAACGGCCGGCCGTATCTACAATGAGTAAATTGTAACCACGCGCCCGCGCCGCCCGGATGCCGTCGTAGGCTGTTGCCCCAGGGTCGCCACCCGGCTGCCCGGCAATAACGGGCACGTTGGCCCGCTCGCCCCAGATGACAAGCTGGTCAATAGCCGCCGCACGGAAAGTATCGGCCGCCGCCAATATCACCTTTTTGCCTTTATTCTGGTAATGGTGGGCCAGTTTGCCGATGGAAGTGGTTTTGCCGGAGCCGTTGACGCCGACGATCATGACGACGGTGAGCTGGCGTGGCTGCTCCAGTTCAAAGGTGGGGTTGATGTTCAGGATGGCGCGTAGTTCATCTTTTAAGGCTTGCAGTAGCTGGTCAGCTTTGTACAGGCCGTCGCGCTTGACGCGGGCGCGCAGGGCCTCGACAATTTCCAGCGTGGTGGGTACGCCGACGTCGGCTTGAATGAGCAGCGCTTCTAAATCTTCCCAGGTTTCTTCGGTGATGTCGCCGGCGCCTAACACGTTGGCAATTTGCCCAAAGACGGTGTTGCGGGTACGGCTGAGTGAGTCGCGGATGCTTCTAAACAATGGTTTACCTCGCCAGTAATCAGAGATTGGATAATTGGGTAATTAAGTAATTGAAGCGGCTAATTACCAATTACTCAATTACATAATTGCTGCACGGTTACTAATCTCCTATCTCTTTGAGTATAACAGGCTTTACGGCCGTAACAATTGTTACGGCCGTTACAATTCCACAATCTCCCCGTCGGCCGTGAGCTGCTCCACGCGCAGACCGGCTTCGTCTAGCCGGGCGTGGCACCGTTTCGCCACCAGTTGCCCGCGTTCAAAGAGGGCCAATGATTGTTCCAGCGTCAGGTCGCCCGCTTCCAGTTGGGCGACGATGGTTTCTAGCTCTTGCAAGGCGGCTTCAAAACTCATTTCATCAGGGTTCATGGCAATCTCCGATCCACAGATTTCACCGGTCAGGAAAAATCTGCGTCAGCTGTGGATTTATAAAACCTGGGGATTAACGGGGGTTAACGGCCGTTGACCGGTGAGGAAGGCGACGACGTTTTGCACGGCCAGGGTGGACATCTTTTGCCGGGTCTGAATGGTGGCGCTGCCCACGTGGGGGGTGACGATCAGGCGGTCTTTGATTTCCGCCAGGCCAGGGTGCATCTTTGGTTCTTCTTCAAATACGTCCAGCGCCGCGCCGCCAATGATCCCCTTTTGCAGCGCCTCCACCAGATCGGCTTCTTTGATAATGGGGCCGCGGGCGGTATTGATGATATACGCGCCGCCGCGCATTTGTAGGAATTCGTTCATGGTGAAGAGGTGATGGGTGCGGGGGCTGAGGGGGACGTGGATGCTGATGAAGTCTGATTCCTGGAGGAGGTCGGGAAAGGAAACATGGATTGCCCCTAATTCGCGCCCGGCGTCTGGTTTAGGGGTATCGGCCGTATACAGCACCTTCATGTTGAACCCCAGGGCGGCGCGGCGGGCGACGGCCGTACCAATCCGCCCCATCCCCACAATGCCCAATGTCTTGCCATACACCTCCGTGCCTATCATGTCCGGGAAGAGGGCGAAGCGGGTGTATTGGCCCGCCCGCATGTAAGCGTCGGCTTCGGGGATGCGGCGGGCAATGGCCAGCAGGAGGGCAAAGGTGAGGTCGGCCGTTGTCTCCGTCAGCACATCCGGCGTGTTGGTGACCAGGATGCCGCGTTGGGTGGCGGCGGGGATGTCTATGTTGTCATAGCCGACGGCGACGTTGGCGATGAGTTTGAGGTGGGGGGCGGCGTCCATGACGTCGGCCGTCATTTTATCGGCGAGTAGGCAGACGACGGCCGTCGCCTCCCCAATTTGCTCCTTCAATTCCGTCGGAGACCAGGTCTCGCCTTGATGATAAAAATAGGGAATACCCGCCTCGGCTAACAACCGCGGGGCTTGATCATAAATGCTTTGGGTAATTACTACTTTATTCATTGTGTCTGTCCTGAAAATTGAACGCAGATGAATGACAGGCAGGAATCAATAGTGGTATCTTGCCTGTAAAAACTCAATTCGGTCTTCTTTGACGACATAGACAATGCGGTGTTCGCGAGTTAATCGCCTCGACCACGCCCCGGAAAGGATATGTTTGAGTGGCTCCGGCTTCCCCATACCGGTGAACGGTTCGCGCATAATGGCTTCGACCAGTTCCAACGTATGCAGGGCGATCTTGCGATCCGTTTTCACCCAGTACTGCAAATCTTCGCGGAATTCTGGGAAAAAGATGGCTTCGCGTGTTTTCCTGACGCTTGCTGTTTCAGTTCGTTTCTTCGTCAAAGCCCACCTCAGCCCGTAATTCTTCGAGCGTCAGCGCCGCTCCTTCTTCTGCTTTTGAACGCGACAAGGCAGTTAACAAACGCTCGGCATTCTTCGGTGAGCGCAACAGATAGGCAGTTTCTTCCAGGCTGGCTAATTCAGCCGCCGAAACCAGGGCGACATCTTTTGACCCGCGGCGGGTGATGATGATGGTTTCTTTATTTTGAGTGACCTCATCCCACAACTGGGCTAGATTTTCCCGTGCTTGTGAATAAGTTACTTGAATCGCCATTTTGCACCTCGCAATTGTACAAGGTTACTGTACAAGAATGAAAACAAAACGTCAAGAGCAGAACAGATAGGTCAGCAATTCGAACTATGAAATCAATGAACTGTAGGGGCGGGACGGCGGGGGTTGAACTGGCTCTGATAGCGGCCCTTTTGCCCGCGCCGTCTCGCCCCATGTGGCCGCAAAACGGGGTGAGACAGGCGGGAACGACTTCCTTTGTGCAAAACCAAAACGTGGCCCGCCTGTCCCACCCCTACGGTTTAGACCATATTTCGAATTGCTGCAGATAGGTGGGCTGAGAATCGCACGCAGCCGCCAGCAGAAGGCCACAGCAGGGCAAGACAATAAACAGTCAACATCATGGCTTGACCACTACCGGCAGATACACATATAACAGGCAATTAGTAAGCTGCACTTCTACCGCGCCAATATCATAGGCCAGGCCAGACGGCCGGGGCAGACCACGTTGGTCGGTGGTGGGTGCGCCTTCATCTGCACCTGCATCAATAGCCGGGCTGCCGGGTAAGAGCATATGCGTCAGCGTAGAGCCGCCATTATCGGCCAACGGGCCAAGCAGCGGGTCTGTATTGGGCTGATTACCGGAGCTGGCGGTAAAAGTGCAACTGTCATCGCTCCACAGGCTAAAGAGGGCTTCGTCCGCCGCCTGGCCATCGCCATTATCACCACTGGCACTGTTTGCCACAATGCTGTTTTTAAGCGTCAAGTGGGTGGTAGGGTTATTGAGATTGAAAATCCCACTGCCTTGATTGGCGGAATTGCCACTAAGTGCCACATTAGTCAGTGCGGCCGTGCCAACAGAGTTAAGAATTCCACCACCGTATTCAGCCGCATTGCCACTAAGCGTCACATTCGTGAGGGTGGCTGTGCTGAAGCCATAGGCCGAATTACCATCAAGAGGCACAGCGACCAGCGTTGACATACTGAATATCCCGTTGGCAATCCCGCCGCCGCCCGCGGCAGTACTGTTGCGGATGGTAACGTGGTCATCATTCTGCTCCATTTTTAATGGTAAAACCCTCGATAAGTTTTTAGCAGAGAGATTAACTATGCAACTATTCGCAAAAGGGGGGAAATCAGAATTGAGGGTAATAACGGGCAATGTTCACGGCCGTGACAAAAACATGTTCCGTATACACCGCTGGCGGCACTGGCTCCCCACGCAATATCTTCAGCGCCAGTTCCAACAGCTTCGGCCCATACTGCTCCGGCATATACGCCGTCGAGCCAATCACCCGCGACTCCGGCTGGCGAATTTCGTGCAGCAGGAGTTGATCCGCCCCCTGCCCGACGATGACTACATCTTTTTCTCGCCCCAAACGGCGAGCCGACCGCAGTGCGCCAATAGCCGCATCCGTGTTGAAGGAGATGACGGCCAACCGCTGCCCGGCGGGGATAGTCTGTAATGTCTTTGCCATTTCCGCCTCACTGATCGAACTGGTATTGCCAGAGTTCAGCCGGATCAGCTTCTCTTCTGGCAACGGGCCAACGATTTCTGCCAGACCGTCTAGCTGGCCGCTGATGCGGGCGGCCGGTAAAGAACCGGCGCGTAACTCTTCCAGCACCACCAGATGGTCAAACGCGCCCTGCCATTCCCGCTGCAACCATTCGCCCAGGGCCATGCCGGCCACATGCCCGCAGCGATAGTTGTCTACGCCAAAAAAGGTAGCCCCCACCATGGGAATGTCTACGGCAATCACCGGGATATTGGCACGCTGGAATTTGTCCATGATCAGGCTGCCCATCTGGTAATCAATCTGGTATTCGATGACCAGGTCTACCCCCCGCGCAATCAATTTATCAGCCACGCGCAGCGCCTCTTGACCGCTCAGTTTGTTGTCGGCAATAACGAGGTCAATTTCCTGGTGTACGGCCGTTGCCCGTTCCAACCCCCGCCGCACCGCCACCGCAAACGGCAATTCCTCACTCTCATTGGCAAACCCCAACGTGTAACGGGCCGCACCCTCATGCACCGTGTAAGCCCGCACCGTGTTTTCGCCACAAACCGTCAGGTTCACCCCTGCCCGGCGTACCTGCTCAATGAACTCGGCCGGCACATCACTGTCCGTCAGCAGGTGGTTGATCTGCTCTAAATCAACCAGGGGCGCAAAGCCCACTTTGCCCATTTTCGTCGAATCCACCAGCGCCACCGTGCGCTGCGCTGAGGCCAGCATCGCCTGTTTCAATTGTGCTTCTTCCAGTTTGCGCTCAGTTAACCCCTTGTCCAGCGTAAAACCCACACCAGAGATAAAAGCAGTTTGGATATGCAAGGATTCAATCAGGTCATCATGCAGACGGCCAGTGGTGGCTAAACCATCCGGGCTGACAATGCCGCCAATGAGAATGACCGTGTGCCCGGTTTGGGCCGCCAACAACCGCGCCGTTTCCAGGCCGTTGGTAACAATGGTCAACTGGCGGCGTTCGGCCAGAAAGGGGGCCATGCAACGCACGGTACTGCTGGCATCCAGGAGAATGGCATCGCCATCTTGCACCATTTCGGCCGCCCGGCGGGCGATGCGCTGTTTGGCGGCCGCATTACTCACATTGTTGAGAAAAATGGCTTCCCCAGATTCGACCAGAACCGCCCCACCGCGCACCCGCCGGATTTGCTCCTCTGCTTCCAACGCCACCAGGTCATTGCGGATCGTGCCTTCAGACACTTCCAGGGTTTGCGCTAACTGCGTGACTTTAATGCCTGGCTGCTCCTTCAGCAGGCGCAAAATGTTTTGTTGGCGTTCGTATGTAGTCATCATATCTGTATTCCTTGCCGCAATGTTCGTAGGGGCGGGGCGGCGCGGTAAGGTTTGATTTCAGCACCGCTACTTTTCGGCGCGCCGTCTCGCCCCGTTTTGTCCGCACCGGGCGAGACAGGCGGGAAGTCATGTCTTTCTTCGGGCAAAGGTGTTTTCCCGCCTGTCCCGCCCCGTTTTGTCCGCACCGGGCGAGACAGGCGGGAAGTCATGTCTTTCTTCGGGCAAAGGTGTTTTCCCGCCTGTCCCGCCCCTACGAATCTATTTGAAACGGGAATTGTTGTCATTTCTTGACTAATTTTAGCAGTTTGGATATTATTTCGCCAACATTTGACAAGTTTCAACAATTTTCAACAATTTCCCGCAGCAAGAGTAGTTGGAATCCTCAGATGCCAATAGGCGCATTTGAGAATGCGCCCCCTCTGCGAGCAGCCAAAAGTTACGCAGTACGTTTTGGTAACCCAAATGAGCAGTCCTATTCTCCAGATGAACCATATTTCTAAACGCTTTGACATGACCCAGGCGTTGGATGATGTGTCGTTGACTTTGTACCCCGGCGAGATTCATGCCCTGCTGGGCGAAAATGGGGCGGGCAAATCTACGTTGATCAAAATTATGACGGGGATTTATCAGGCTGACCAGGGAGAGTTGCTGCTAGACGGCCGTGTCATCTCCATCCACAACCCGCTTGATGCTCAGGCATACGGCATCGCCGCCATCCACCAGGAGCCAATGATCTTCCCCGACCTGAATGTGGCCGAAAACATCTTCATCAGCCACCGCCGCCGGGGGGCCATCATTCGCTGGCGGCAAATGTATCGAGAGGCAGAGGAAATCCTGGCGAAACTGGGAATTAGATTGGATGTGCGCAGCCCGGCGCGGGGGCTGACGTTGGCGGCACAGCAGGCGGTGGAAATAGCTAAAGCTATTTCGCTCCAGGTGCGCGTTTTAATTATGGACGAACCGACTGCTTCGCTTTCGGCGCATGAGGTGCGGCAGCTTTTTAAGTTGACCCATTCGTTGCGAGAGCAGGGGGTGGCGATTCTTTTCATCAGCCATCGCATGGAAGAAGTGTTTGAAATTGCCGACCGCATTACCGTTTTCCGCGATGGCAAATTTATCTCCTCCAAACCGAGAACGGAAGTGACGCCAGAGAGCGCCATTCGGGACATGGTGGGGCGGGAAATTGAGGAATTTTTTGCCAAAAGTGAGACGGAGCAGGGTAATGTTTTTTTACAGGTGCGCCAGTTGGGGAAAGAAAACCGCTTCGCCGACGTGGATTTCAAAGTGCGGGCGGGCGAAGTGCTGGGTTTTGCCGGGCTGGTGGGGGCGCGGCGGACGGATGTGGGGCTGGCGCTCTTTGGCATTGAACCGGCCGACAGCGGCGACATTTTGATTGATGGCAAACCCGTTACCATCCACCACACCAAACAGGCGCTCGACCTGGGCATTGCTTACGTCACTGAAGACCGGCGGCAGTTGGGGCTGACCATGCCCATGTCCATTGCCACCAACATCAGCCTGCCCACGCTGAAACATTACACCAACCGGCTGGGGCTGTTGAAACGGGCGCGGGAAAATGAAACGGCCGAACAGTTCCGCCAACGCCTGGCTATCCGCACCCCCTCTGTGCATCTGGAAGCGGGCAAATTGTCTGGTGGCAACCAGCAGAAAGTGGTGTTGAGCAAATGGCTGAATACACGGCCGAAGCTGCTCATTCTGGACGAGCCGACGCGGGGCATTGACGTGGGCGCGAAGGCGGAAGTGCATCACATGATCAGCGAATTGGCACAGGAAGGTATGGCGATCATCCTGATTTCCTCCGATTTGCCGGAGGTGCTGGCGATGAGCGACCGCATTTTGGTGATGCGCGAAGGGCGGCAAATGGCGATTTTTGATCGCGCTGAGGCCACGCAAGAAAAAGTATTGAGCGCGGCGATGGGCCAGGTAGAGGTTGCCGCATGAATAGCATCAAACGCCGCTTACGCCCCGAACAAATCCGCGAACTGAGCCTGGTAGTAATCATCATTCTGGTCATCCTCTTTTTTGGTTCGCAAATTGAGAGTTATTACAACGCCCGGCTATTTAACCGCATCAGTACCAGCGTTGCTCTGATTGCTGTGGTGGCCGTGGGCATGACGTTGGTGGTGCTGACGCGCAACATTGACCTGTCGGTGGGTTCAATTGTCGGGTTTACGGCTTATTTTGTGGGCACGCAGTTGGCCCGGAATAATGAGATGGCCCCGGCTACGGCCGTCCTGCTGGCAATCGGCGTGGGCGCATTGATGGGCGCGGTGAATGGGGTACTGGTTTCCGGGCTGCCTACGCAATGGACGGTCTTTTCCGCCTTTGTCAGACCCTGGCCGCCTATTACCCCGAACCGGTACGGCGGCGGCGCATCGCCCATTGGTGCCGGTACTTTTCGGGTATGGGCACCTATGCGCTCAAACGGGCCATCCTGCGCGGGAACGACTTTTATGCTACCACCCGCTTCAGCAACGCCATTCGGTTGGGCATCCAACTGGCCTTTTTGCTGGACAAACAATACTTCCCCTACGACAAATGGCTGATGGCCTACTTTGCCCGGCTGCCCCGGCTGGCTGACCCGCTGCTGCCCCTGGTTGAAGAAGCAGTACAACTGACAACCGGCTGGGAGCGCAAACTGGAACTGCTGCACCAGATGAGCGATGTGTTGGATGAGACGACGGTGGCCGACGGAATCATTAAACCGCATCCCCGTTTTGCCGTTTCGCCCACCTCTGGTTATCGGCTGCTGGAACATGCCTATGCGGAAATCATCCAGGGCTTGCCGCCGGAAATTCAAACCATCGTGCCAGTGTGGGATCAGCTTTATCTGGAGCGCTTCCACAGCGGCTTTGTGGCCGGGCTGGACATGGCGACGTGGGATGAGATGTTGCAGTTGCGGGAAGAGGAGTAAGCAGTGAATAGTGAGCAGTGAACAGTGAGCAGTGAACAGTGAACAGTAAAGAACGAGTGCGAGCGGCTTTGAACAGGCAGCCGACCGACCGGACGCCCATTGATTGCTGGTTGTATCAAAAGCAGTTTGTGGAGAATTTGACGGCCGTCTATGGCCCCCGCGAACAGTTTTTGGATGAGTATAACGTGGACATTTTTGTGGGTTTTGTGCCCTATCCGAATCAGGTCGGCCGTAAACTGGATGTGACCGATCTGGCGCAGGTGGATTTGGGCGACCCGCGTGATGAGAAATGGTTGACCCATACAGATTGGAATTACGACTTCGCTGGCGTGAATGTGCGCCAGGCAGTCGCTCAACAAGGAGACAAACGGGCGATCATCGCCCACGTCTGGGACATCATCGAAGGCACGAGTACGCTCATTGGCATTGAAAATTGCTGGATGAATCTGGCTGGTGAGCCGGAGTTGATGGTCGCCTGGTTTGACCGTTATGCGGATTGGTTGTGTGGGCTGGTGGAAAGCCTGGCACAGGCGGGCGTGGATATTGTCACCCTGTCGGATGATTGGGGCAGCAACCAGACGATGTTGTTTTCTCCCAAGATGTGGCGGCGTATGGTACGGCCGTATGCCGAACGAGTCGTCCAACATGCCCGCGCCCAGGGTTTGTTCGTCAATCTGCACAGTGACGGCTACATCATGCAAATCATGGATGATCTCGTGGCCATGGGCTACCATAGCCTGCACCCTGTTCAAGAAAGTTCGGGCATGGATCCCGCCACCATCAAGGCCAACTACGGCGACAAACTCGTCATTTACGGCTCGCTGGATGTGGTGGATGGCCTTCTCACGCACGACGGCCCGGCCTTAGCCGAATACATCAGCCAACGCTTTCACATTTACGCGCCGGGCGGCGGTTTCATTTTTAACACCGGCCACTTCGTCCAACCCGATATTCCGCCCCAACGCTTGCTCGATGCTTACCGGGTGGTGAATGAACTGGCACAGCAGTATGGGAATTGAGATTAAGAAATTTATCCATTCATTCCAGAATCCGTTGTACTCTTAAGGAAGTTAACGATGAAACGAGTCGGGTTTTTGTTAAAAGTCAAAGAGGACAAAATAGAGGAGTACAAAAAGCACCATGAGCAAGTATGGCCGGAGATGTTGGCCGCGCTGCGGCGGACAGGCTGGCATAATTACTCCCTTTTCATACGGCCGGATGGCCTGCTGTTTGGTTACTTTGAAACGCCGCACAGCTTTCAGTCCGCGCTGGACGGCATGGCTCAAGAGCCAATCAACGCCCAATGGCAAGCGTTCATGGCCCCCTTTTTTGAATCGGCTGACGGCAGCCATGCGGATAAGATGATGGTGGAATTGGTAGAACTGTTTCATCTGGATTAGGAAATAATAGGACGCGGATGAACGCGGATATTAAAGATTTCCGCTGACTTTTATGTTGTCTCTAACCCTTGTACTTCCCTGCGCCTCTGCGTCTTTGCGTTAAAATTTTAGGACGGTAACAATGAACAAACAGCCAACGACGACACAAATTGAGCAAGCATATGGCCTGGCACAGGAGCGGTATGCGGCTTTGGGCGTGGATTGTGACCAGGCGATAGCCCGATTAACTGCCATCCCCATCAGCCTGCACTGCTGGCAGGGGGATGATGTGGGTGGGTTTGAGGATCCAGACCGTGGCTTGAGCGGCGGGATTATGGCCACGGGGAATTATCCAGGGAAGGCACGCACGGCCGTGCAACTGCGCCAGGATTTGGACAAAGCCTACAGCCTTATCCCTGGTACACACCGCCTGAACCTGCACGCTATTTACCTGGAAGCGGACAAAAAAGTACCACGCAATGAAATTCAGCCGGAGCATTTTGCCAATTGGGTGGCCTGGGCCAAAGAAAACGGGCACGGGCTGGATTTCAACCCCACTTGCTTCTCTCATCCGCTGGCCGATGATGGTTTTACGCTCTCGCACCCGGACGCGGGCATACGCCAGTTTTGGATTGAGCATTGTATCGCCTGCCGCGAGATTGGCGCTTATTTTGGGCGTGAGTTGGGCTGCACGGCCGTGACCAACATCTGGATTCCCGACGGCACTAAAGACACCCCCGCCGACCGCCTGGCCCCCCGCCAACGCCTGCGCGATTCGCTGGACAAAATCCTGGCCCCACCGATTAACCCGCAGCACAACCTGGACGCCGTTGAAAGCAAACTATTTGGCCTCGGCTCTGAAAGTTACGTGGTCGGTTCGCATGAATTTTATCTGGGGTATGCCGTGCAAAAGCAGGTATTACTGTGCCTGGATGCGGGCCATTTTCACCCCACCGAAAGCATCGCCGACAAAATCTCCTCCACCTTGCTGTATGTGCCGGAACTGCTGCTGCACGTCAGCCGGGGGGTGCGTTGGGACAGCGACCACGTGGTCATTTTGAACGACGATTTGCAGGCGACCATGCAGGAAATTGTGCGCGGCGATTTTCTAGATCGGGTACACATGGGCCTGGACTTTTTTGATGCCAGCATCAACCGGGTGGCGGCCTGGACAATTGGCACACGTAATGCCCTGCGTGCCTTGCTTATGGCCCTGCTGGAGCCGACGGCCATGCTACGTGAACTGGAAAACAATGGTGATTTGACGGGGCGGCTGGCGTTAATGGAGGAGGTGAAGGGGTTGCCGGGTACGGCCGTGTGGGATTTCTACTGCCACCAACAAAACGTCCCCATCGGCTATGCCTTCATAGACGACATTCGCGCTTACGAGAAAACCGTTCTGGCACAACGCTAATCAGATGAACGGATTAACAATGGTTAGCTGGTTCTCTACCACAAGCCCATGGTGCATATCTTCCGAGTACAAGGTAGTTGCCCTGGCTTCCAGAGCAGCCGAGACAATCAGGCTATCAAAATATGAAAAGCTATACTTTGTACGAAGTTTTGAAGCCTGTAGCATGATCGTTTTGGAGACATCAATCACGGGGTAGTCTTGATAGGCATTCTGGATGAATTTAGCGATTTCAGGCTCGTCGAATTTGCCTTTCCGTAGCATATTAGCCGCGACTTCAATAATAACCTGGTTACTCAGAACAATCAGGTCGCTGTTATTTTTGATAAGCCCTTGGGCTAGAGATGAATTCGCAACGTTTTGATTTGGCAGCAAGGCATAAAGCCAGATGTTTGAGTCAAGAAAGATCATGTTAGTCGCCAAATCGTTTTCCAGAATATAGTTCATCTCTGGTTAAATAGGTCCCTTCAATACGCAATGGGTAATCGAGAAGATAGTCAATAATCGAATCATAACCACGTTCGGCCATTTCTTGAAGAATATCCCGTTGACTAGATTCCTTATGACTGACTTGCAGATCATCGGCTCGCAGTATCACTTCCACAGGCGCACCATTTTTAATGGCATTCAACTCCTGACGTTGTTCTTCGGAGATTTCGATTTTCCCATCAACAATATGAGCATCTAGTTTCAATTCAAACATTAGCTTACTCCTTGATGACGGACATTATAACATAGGTTGAAATGGCTCAGAAAACAGTTTTAGCGGTAGATATAGGTGCGGAGTCGGGGCGGGTGATGGCAGTGCATTTCGACGGCCGTACCCTCCACCTCCAAGAACTCCACCGCTTCCCCAACACGGCCGTCACCGTCCACCACACCCTCTATTGGGACATCCTCCACCTCTGGCGCGACATTCAAACGGGCATCGAAAAGGGGAAGGCGCACCAGCCCGCCAGCATCGGCGTGGATACCTGGGGCGTGGATTTTGCCCTGCTGGACAGGCAAGACAACCTGATTGGCAACCCCGTGCATTACCGCGACGGCCGTACCACCGGCATGATGGAACGCGCTTTTGCCAGGGTGCCCCAGGCCGAAATTTTTGCCCAAACCGGCATCCAGTTTATGCCCATCAACACCCTTTACCAGCTACTCAGCCTGGTGGATAGCAAATCGCCCCAATTGCAAATTGCCGGTACGTTTTTAACCATCCCCGACCTGCTCAACTTCTGGCTGACGGGTGTGAAGGTGTGCGAATTCAGCAACGCCACCACCACACAATTGTTCAATCCGAGTCACGGCCGTTGGGCCACCGACCTCATGTCCCGGCTGGACATCCCCTTTACCATCTTCCCCGACATTGTGCCGTCGGGCACCCGCCTGGGCACGTATGAGGGCATTCCCGTCATCGCCCCCGCCTGCCATGATACGGGCAGTGCAGTGGCGGCTGTGCCAGCCGTGGCTGTACCCACCCAAACGGCCGACTTTGCCTACATCAGCAGCGGCACGTGGAGTCTGGTGGGGCTGGAAGTGGAACGGCCCATTCTGACGGCCGCAGCGTTAGCCGCCAACATCACCAACGAAGGTGGTGTTTACGGCACATACCGGTTGCTGAAAAATGTGATGGGCTTGTGGATTTTGCAGCAGTGCCGGGCTACCTGGGAAGCGGAAGGCCAACGGCACACCTATGCTGAACTGGTGGAAATGGCAAAGGAGGAATCCGCTACGGCCGTCTTTAACCCCAACGACCCTGTTTTCCTCCCCCCTGGTGACCACCCGCAGCGCATCCGCGAGCTTTGCCGCCAGACCGGCCAACCCATCCCGGCAAGCAAGGGGGCACTCGTTCGTTGTGTGCTGGAAAGCCTGGCTCTGGCCTATCGCCAGGTGCTACAGGAGTTGACGGCCGTGTCCGGGCGCACCGTCTCAACCATTCACATCGTTGGCGGCGGCAGCCAGAACGACCTGCTCAACCAACTCACGGCCGATGCCACCGGCCTGCCCGTCATCGCTGGCCCCATTGAAGCCACCGTCATCGGCAACGCCCTGGTGCAGCTCATCAGCCTGGGCGAAATTAGCGACCTGCACCAGGCGCGCCAGATTGTGGCCGAAATGGCAGAACTGAAAAAGTATGAACCGGCTAAGGGAGATTGAGAGATTAGGAGATTGGGAGATTCAATCTCTTAATCTCCTAATCTCTCAATCTCAAAACACATTCCCCATGAATTTCGATCTCCTCCCCCCCCGCGACCAGTTGATTGCCATTATGAACCGCATTTACCACAGCGGCCTGACCACCCTCAGCGGTGGCAACCTTTCCATCCAGGACGAGGACGGCGACATCTGGATCACCCCATCCGGCATTGACAAAGGCAAACTGGCCCCGCGTGACATCATGCGCATCCACACCAACGGCAAAATCACCGGGCCACACAAACCCTCCTCCGAATTCCCCTTTCACCGCGCCATTTACCGGCAGCGGCCCGATTTGCGGGCCATCGTCCATGCCCATCCGCCCGCCCTCGTCTCCTTCAGTATTGTGCGTGAAGTGCCGGACACGCGCATCATCCCCCAGGCCAACCGTGTTTGCGGCCCGGTCGGCTATGCTCCCTACGCCCTGCCCGGCAGCGAACAACTGGGGGCCAACATCGCCGCCACCTTTGCCGAGGGGTACAACATCGTCATTCTGGAAAATCATGGCATGGCGGCCGCCGGGTCTACTTTGCTGGATGCCTTTCAAAAATTGGAGACGCTGGACTTTTGCGCCCGCACCCTCATCCGCGCACGGGCGTTGGGCGAGGTGCAATTGCTGTCTCCGGCCGAACTGAACTTGTTTGACAGTCGCGGCCACCTGCTGCCCGAATTTGTGCCCACCGGCCACAGCAGCCGCGAGCGTGAACTGCGCCAGCAAATCGTGGAGATTGTGCATCGCGCCTGCGACCGGCAGTTGATGATCAGCACGGCTGGTGTCGTTTCCGCCCGGCTGGATGAGGGCAGTTTTCTCATTACCCCCACCGGACAAGACCGGCGCGGTCTGACGGCCGTAGACATTGTCCTCATTCGCCACGGTGCCCGTGAAACAGGCAAACTGCCCAGCCGCGCCGTCAATTTGCACCAGGCGATCTATGCCGCTCAGCCGGACATCCACTGCGTGATGACGGCGCAATCGCCCAACGCCGCCGCGTATGCGATCACGGCCGTTCCCTTCCATTCACGCACCATTCCCGAAAGTTATATCCTGCTGCGGGACATTCCCAAATTGCCTTTTCGTACCCTTTACACGGTGCCGGAAAAGCTGGCCGAAACGGTGTCGCTGCGCCAGCCAGTGCTGCTGGTGCAGAATGATTGTGTGCTGACGGTGGGCACGGACGTTTTGAACGCCTTCGACCGGTTGGAAGTGGCCGAATTTAGCGCGAAATCGTTGATAGACACGGCCGTACTCGGCCCCCACGTCCCCATCGGCAACACCGAAATCCACGATTTAGAAACTGCCTTTAGGCTGGTTTAGAAAAGGAAAACATGTCTAGAAAAACCTATAAACACGTAACTTACAGTTGGGACGACGCCATAGCTGATGCGCTCGATCCCATCGAGCGGCTGCGTTATCGTTCCAACATCCTGGGCGATGACCAGCGCATCACCAACACCGGCGGTGGCAACACTTCCGCCAAAATTAACATGACCGATCCGCTCACCGGAGAGGAAGTAGACGTGCTCTGGGTCAAAGGCTCCGGCGGCGATTTGCGCACCAGCACCCGCGCCAACTTCGCCTCGCTTTACATGAATAAGTTGCTCTCTCTGCAAGCCATTTACGATGCGGCCGAAATCAAAGGCGTTAAGACCAGGATTGAAGACCAAATGGTGGATATGTACCCCCACACCACCTTCAATCTCAATCCCCGCGCCAGTTCCATTGACACCCCCCTGCACGGCTTCATCCCTGCCCGGCACGTAGACCACATGCACCCCATTGCCGCTATCGCCATTGCCGCCAGCAAAGACCAGGAACGGCTGACAACGGCCGTGTATGGCGATGAGGTCGGCTGGGTAGCCTGGCAACGGCCGGGCTTCGATTTGGGCCTGAAAATGGGGGCGATGGCGCGAAAAAACTCACATCTGAAAGGATTGATTATGGGGCAGCACGGCCTCATCAACTGGGCCGATGACGACAAGGAATGTTATGAATTGACGCTCACCCTCATTGAGCGCGCGGCTGATTACATCGCTGCCCGCGACAAAGGTGCGGCAACCTTTGGCGGTGCGAAATATCAGTCGTTGCCGGAGCCGGAACGAGAAAATCTGTTGGTGGAACTGCTGCCGAAACTGCGCGGCATGGTTTCAGGGCAAAACCGTTTTATAGGTACGGTGCATATCACCGATAGCGTATTGCAATTTGTGAACAGCTACGACGCGCCCCGTCTGGCGGAACTGGGCACTTCCTGCCCCGACCATTTCCTGCGCACCAAAATCAAGCCGCTCTATGTGGATTGGAATCCACAAACGGAAGATGTTGTTACGTTGTTGGTTAGACTGGAAATCGGGCTGGTGCAGTATCGGGCTGATTACACCGCCTACTACGAAGCCTGTAAACATGCCAATTCTCCGGCGATGCGCGACCCCAATCCGACGGTGATTCTCATTCCTGGCGTGGGGTTGATTGCCTGGGGCAAAAACAAGAGCGAGAGCCGGGTGACGGCCGAATTCTACTCGCTGGCAATTGAGGTGATGCGGGCGTCGGAAGCCATCAGTCAATACCAGGGCTTGCCGCGCCAGGAGGCGTTTGACATTGAATACTGGCTGCTGGAAGAAGCGAAATTGCGGCGGATGCCGCCGGAAAAGGAACTGGAACGGAATGTGGTGGTGGTGGTGGGCGCGGGCAGTGGTATTGGCCGGGCAGTGGCGCAGCGGGTGGCTAAAGAGGGGGCGCATGTGGTGTGTGTGGATTTGAGCGAAGAGGCGGCAAAGGAGACGGCCGTGACCCTTACCAACACCTACGGCCTGGGTATTGGCGTCGCCGGGACGGGCATCTCCGCCTGTGGCCCGGCCATCGGCCTGGGGGCAGACATCACCAACCGTGCCAGCATCCAGGCGATGCTACGCCAGGTCATCCTGGCATACGGCGGCATTGATAATGTCATCGTCACGGCCGGCGTGTTCATGCCGCCCAGCAAAGAAGGCAAGCTTTCCGATGAACAATGGGACATGACTTTTACCGTAAACGTGAAGGGCAGCTATCTGGTGGCCGAAGAAGCGCGCAAAATCTGGGAAGTGCAGGGTTTACCGGGTACGCTGGTGCTGACGACCAGCGTCAATGCCGTCGTGGCCAAGAGAGGCTCAGTTGCCTACGACACCAGCAAAGCGGCCGCCAACCATCTGGTGCGCGAACTGGCGATAGAACTGGCCCCTCTGGTGCGCGTCAACGGGCTGGCCCCGGCCACCGTCGTCGAAGGTAGCAGCATGTTCCCCCGTGATCGGGTGATCAGCTCCCTGGTGAAATATGAGATTCCGTTTGACGAGAGTGAAGAGACGGAGGCGCTGCGTGACAAACTGGCAAACTTCTATGCCCAACGCACACTGACGAAGTTACCCATCACCCTGGCCGACCAGGCCGAAGCTGCTTACCTGCTCACCAGCCGCAAATTGGGCAAAACGACCGGGCAAATTATTAGCGTGGATGGCGGGCTGCATGAGGCGTTTTTGCGGTGATGGGCAGTCAGGTGGCGATTAACTCTGTGATCGCTTCTTGTAGATCCCTGAAAACAGGAAAAGGTAACAAAATGGATGCTTCTGGTTTGGCGGCTTGCTGGCGGCCGCGCCCGGTAAGCACCAGCGCCGAAACAGGCACACCAGCCGCACGGCCGGCCTGCACATCAGTAAGAGCATCCCCGATCATGATGGAGTGGCTCAAATCGAGGTCATGTTCCTGGGCGGCCTGAAGCAACATGCCGGGTAGGGGTTTTCGGCAGCCCGTTTCCTGGCCGGGCGCATCGGGGCAAATGTAACTGGCGTCTATACGGCCGCCACTCTGCCGAACAGTCTCCATGATTTGCTCGTTGAGGGTTACGGCCGTTTCCATCGTCATCAACCCCCGCCCCACCGCCGACTGGTTGGTGACCACAATCACCTTGTATGGCGTGTGCCGCATTTGCGCCAGTGCCGCCAACGCCTGCGGGAAAAACGCCACATCCGCCCACTGCCGCACATAATCGGGCCTGTTTTCGATAATCACACCATCACGGTCGAGGAAGAGGGCGGGGGGCATAGGGGTGTTTTTGTGTTTTTGTGTTTAAGTGCTCAGGTGTTCAGGTGTTAACGTGAGTACGTGAACACTTGAACACTTAAACACTTGAACACTCAAACACAGGATCACATCGGTTGAATACATTCTGGCGTGTCATTGCGGGGGTTATTCACGGCCGTACTCACCGGATACGCTTTCATTTTGGTGGCGGGGCACGGCCGTAACAGATGCAGCGCCTCGTCCGGGTGCGCCCCTGGTTCCAGCCACAGGCCAAAATCTTCCGGTTCCAAAATCACCGGCATCCGATCATGGATAGACGCCATTAACTCGTTGGGCGTCGTCGTCAGGATAGTGCAGGTTTGCAGCCGCGTGCCCTCCGGCTCTTGCCACACTTCCCACAGCCCGGCCAGCGCCAGCAGACGGCCGTTGGCCCCGTGAATATAGAGAGGCTGTTTGCCCCCGTTCAACTTCTGCCATTCATAAAAACCGTTGGCCGGAATCAGGCAGCGGCGGCGTTTAAACGCATTGCGAAACGAGGCTTTCTCTGTCACCGTTTCCGACCGGGCATTGATCAGCCGCGAGCCAATAGTCACATCTTTTGACCAGGAAGGTACCAACCCCCACTGGAAAAAAGTCAGGCGGCGTTGCCCGGTCTCATCCAGATAGACCGCCAGCACCGGTTGGGTTGGGGCGATATTGTAACGGGGCACAGCGGGGGGAATATCGGAAATGGTTGCACTATCCACCCCTAAAGCATCTGCCACCTCTGCAGTGGAGGAAATAAGCGCAAATCGGCCACACATAGTCAACTCCTTCCCACAAAGTCAGGCAAACGGCCGTGTCCGTGCCTGACAATGCCGGTTTTCATTACTCTGATGCCGCCAGTAATAAACAACCGGGCCATTCTTCATCGGCTGGCGGCAGCGTAATGTTAATACACCACCGCAGTGGGGACAAATGGCTTGTTTGGGGGAATTGGCGGCTGCCCATATGGGCTGCCCGCCAGGGGTTGTGGCTATTTTCATGATGTTGTTGTTCCCTTAAACCGATACAGCCTTGCTTATTCTGTGTCACCCAGTGTAGCCCGCGTCAGGTGGGTAAGCCCTGGCACTATGGTACTAATTATCGTGTTCAGGTGTTTAAGTGTTTAAGTGTTCATGTGAACACTTAAACACCTGAACACCTGAACACCTGAACACCTGAACACCTGAACACCTGAACACCCCATAATTGTGTTAAAATCCCGCATCATCTTGTACCGAGGTATGTGTAATGCAAATTCAAAACCATACATTTTTAGTAACAGGTGGCAGCTCCGGGTTGGGCGCGGCCTGTGTGCGGCGGTTGGCGCAGGTCGGCGGCCGGGTGATTATCGCCGATTTGAATGAGGCGGCCGGGGCAGAACTGGCGGCCGAGTTGGGCGAGAATGTCCGTTTTGTGCGGGTGAATGTGACGAGTGCCGAAGATGTGCAGACGGCCGTGACTACCGCCCTCACCACTTTTGGCAGCTTGCACGGCGTTATCAACTGTGCCGGTATTGCCATCGCCGCCAAACTACTTGACCGCGACGGCAATCCCCACGACCTGGACGCTTTTACCAAAGTCATCCAGGTGAACCTGGTCGGCACCTTCAACGTGGCCCGGCTGGCGGCCGCGGCCATGAGCAAAGGTGAACCAAACGCTGCCGGTGAGCGCGGTGTCATCATCAACACTGCTTCCGTCGCTGCTTTTGATGGACAAATTGGGCAGGTGGCGTATGCCGCCAGCAAAGGGGGCGTGGTGGCACTGACCCTCCCCCTGGCCCGCGAGCTGGCCCGCTCCGGCATCCGCGTGATGACCATTGCCCCCGGCATTTTTGAAACACCCATGATGGCCGGACTGCCCGAAAAAGCCCGCCAATCATTGGGCGAACAAGTCCCTTTCCCCTCCCGCCTCGGCCGTCCCGACGAGTACGCCGCGCTGGCCCAGCACATTATTGAAAACGAAATGCTTAACGGCGAAGTTATCCGGCTGGATGGGGCGATACGGATGGCGCCGAAATAACGGTTTGTAGTAGGCACTTCAGTGCCGTCGAACGGCGATAAATCGCCTACTACAAACCATTTTCAATGGAGAAACATGACAACTTACAACTTAGAAAAACACCGTCTGGCGGCGAACACGATTCGTGGACTGACGATGGATGCGGTACAGAAGGCGAATATCGGCCATCCGGGGATGCCCATGGGCATGGCCGATGTGGCAGTGGTGCTGTGGACGCAATTTCTCAAGCACAATCCCCAAGACCCGAAATGGTTCAATCGAGATCGGTTTGTATTGTCGGCGGGGCATGGCTCGATGCTGCTGTATAGCCTGCTGCACCTGAGCGGGTATGACCTGCCCATGGCCGAACTGATGCAGTTCCGGCAGTGGGGCAGCGCCACGCCGGGCCACCCGGAATTTGGGCATACGCCCGGCGTGGAAACGACCACCGGCCCATTGGGGCAGGGCATTACCAATGCGGTTGGCATGGCGTTGGCGGAAAAGTGGCTGGCGGTGCAATTTAATCAGCCCGGTTTGGACCTGATTGACCATTACACTTACACTATTGCCAGTGACGGCGACCTGATGGAGGGGGTGTCCAGTGAGGCATCCTCGCTGGCAGGCCATTTGGGGCTGAACAAGCTGATTGTGCTATATGACGATAACGGGATTACGATAGACGGCCGTACCAACCTCTCCTTTAGCGAAGATGTGTTGGCGCGGTATGCGGCCTATGGCTGGCACACCAGCCGTGTGGACGGGCACGATCCATTAGCCGTGATAGCCGCCATTCAAGAGGCACAAGGGGCGGCACGGCCGTCCATCATCGCCTGCCGCACCATCATTGGTTATGGCAGCCCCAACCGGCAAGACACCGCCAAAGCGCATGGCGAACCGCTGGGCGAGGAAGAAATCCACCTGACCAAGCAGGCGTTGGGCTGGCCGCTGGAGCCACTCTTTTATGTGCCCGATGAAGTCCCGCCGTTTATGGCCGGAAATGGCGCGGCGCAGGCAGAGTGGGAAACGTTATGGGGGCGTTACCAGGAGGCGCACCCGGAACTGGCGGTGGCGTTCCGGCAGGCGGTTAATGGCGACCTGCCCACCAATTGGAACGAGATTATGCCCAGCTTTGAAGTGGGCAAGGCGCTGGCCACGCGGGCTTCGTCCGGCATGGTGCTGAACGCGATAGCCGCTCATGTGCCCTATTTGCTTGGCGGCTCGGCCGACCTGACTGGCTCGAACAATACCGCGCTCAAAGGGCAAACGCCGCTGTCGCGGGACGATTTTTCCGGGCGGTACATTCATTATGGCATCCGCGAACATGGCATGGGCGGGATAATGAATGGGATGGCGCTGCATGGGGGGGTACGGCCGTATGGTGGCACCTTCCTCGTCTTTTCCGACTATATGCGCGGCTCCATCCGGCTGGCCGCGCTGATGGGGCTGCCCGTCATTTATGTCTTTACCCATGACAGCATTGGCCTGGGTGAAGACGGCCCTACACACCAACCGATAGAGCAGTTGATGAGTTTACGGGCGATACCGGGGCTGACGGTAATACGGCCGTGTGACGCTGTAGAAGTGGCCGAAGCGTGGCAAATCGCCCTGGAAAACAAAAGCGGCCCCACCGCCCTTGTCCTGACGCGCCAGGCCGTGCCCACGCTGAACCATGTGCAGTCGCAAATTACGGGCAGTGTGGCCAACGGGGCCTATGTGATCAAACAGCCCACCCGCCAGCCACAGGTTTTGCTCATGGGCACGGGGTCAGAAGTGCATATTGCCCTGGAAGCGGAGAAGCTGTTGGCGGAACAGGGTGTTGGGGTGCAGGTGGTGTCCATACCTTCCTGGGAACTGTTTGCCCAGCAGCCTGATGTGTATCGAAACACGGTATTGCCGCCGCACATCAAAGCGCGGGTTTCTATTGAGGCCGGCGTCACCCTGGGTTGGGAACGGTATATTGGCGATGGCGGCACGGCCGTTGGCCTGGATCGTTTCGGCGCTTCCGCTCCCTACAAAACCATTTATGAGAAGTTGGGATTGACGGCCGAAGCAGTGTCCCAAGCGGCGTTAGCTTTAATACGTTGAGGCATGAGTACCGAGTCGTTTATCATCACTTCTGCCCGGACGGAAGAGCTAGATCAAGCTACCCAAACAGCGATTATCCAGCTTTGTATTGCTGCGCATCAGGAAGAAGATTTCCAACATCTTTTTTCTTACGTCCCTTCGGGTGGCTGGCATTTCCTTGCTTATCGAGGTGAGCTATTGGTGGGTCATGCGCTGGTGACAACCCGTTGGCTGCAACCGGAAGGTCATCCGATCTTGAAAACAGCCTATGTAGATGCTGTCGCTACACTACCGGCCTATCAAGGGGGCGGCTACGGGAGCGCCCTGCTGCGTCGGCTGGCAGGCGAAATTGCTGATGAGTATGCTATTGCCTGTTTAGAAACGGAGCGAACGGCATTTTATAGCCGGCTGGGTTGGGAAGTCTGGCGCGGCCCGCTGGCCGGCCGGGATGAGCATGGTTTGATTCCCACACCGGATCAAACCGGGGTGATGATCTTGCGGCTGGGGCAAACACCGGCGCTTGATTTGGACCGAGGGCTAACAATAGAATGTCAACCGGGGCGTATTTGGTAGTGGTGGAGAGAAACATTGGCAAGAGTGCAAAACATTAAGATAGCCCCCTCCATTTTAGCGGCCGACTTTGCCCGGTTGGAGGCTCATGCGCGAGAAGCGGTGGCGGCGGGGGCGGATTGGCTGCATGTGGATGTGATGGACGGCCGTTTTGTGCCGAATATCTCCTTTGGGCCGGTGGCGGTGCGGGCGTTACGGCCGTTGGCTAACGAAACCAATACGCTCTTAGATGTCCACCTGATGATTGAGGAGCCTGACCGTTTCCTGGAAGAGTTTTCCCAGGCAGGCGCAGATCGGCTGACGGTGCATGTGGAGGCCACGCGCCATTTGCACCGGACAATTCAGGCGATCAAAGATTTGGGGCTGAAAGCGGGTGTGACGCTCAACCCGGCCACGCCTTTGGTGGCGTTAGAAGAGATTTTGCCGGAGGTAGACCTGGTTTTGATCATGTCCGTGAATCCCGGTTTTGGCGGGCAGCGTTATATTCCGGGCAGCACGGACAAAATTCGGCGGCTGCGGCAGATGCTTGATAGCGTTAACCCTACGGCTTGGTTGGAAGTGGATGGAGGCATTAGCCCGGCCAATGCGGCCGAGGTAGTAGGAGCAGGCGCAACGGTTTTGGTGGTGGGCAGTGCCGTTTTTGGGGGGCCAAAGTCGGTGGCGGAGAATCTGGCGGATTTG
>CAZOPF010000004.1:51645-58318 GCA_964581605.1 uncultured Ardenticatenaceae bacterium | reverse complement strand
CTGTTCGATGAATTCGCCGTTGACAAAAAAGAAGCCCACTTCCCCCAACACAATGAGTGCCAGATCATTGCTTTCACCCTCGCCGAGATTCAGGTTCGAGAGGTTGCCGCTTTGCAGGGTGGTATCGCTGTCCGCATCCCCATAACGGCCGACTAACTCCCATTCCCCTTCGGAGGCAATAACCAGCCAGTATTTGGTGCCGTCATTGTCGTCGCGGAAAGCGAAGCCAAAGTCGAAATCGTTTTCGGCGGCCGCAAACGGATTCATGAATGTGGCAAAGACGACAAAATTGCGTAATTCCACACCCGCTTCATCCAGCTTGATCAAATCATCCAGGGCGTGTTCCAGTTCGCCATTTTCCGGGCCAAATGCCGGTTCCAGGGGCCAGATGGCAAAGTTTTCATATTCGGTGATGGCATTGTTCCGCTCATTGTCAGTGTAGAAACCTGTGCCCAGCGCAATCTCACCTTCATTGACCCGCGCTGTCAAATCGAGCGTGGCGACAAATTGCTCGTTAAGGAAGAAAACCCCGCGATCTCCGGTCACGATCAGCGTCAACTGGTTGGCTTCATTCGGCCGTACATCCAGGATGTCGGAAACATCTCCTTCCTGGACAAATTGATCCCCGTCTAAACTGCGATTGTTGAGATTCCACTCGCCGTCGGATCGCACGACGAGCCGCAGTTCTTCATCCGGCTCTTCCTGGCGGAAGGTGACGCCAAAGTCCCACCCACCCGCTTCGGTGGGGTAGGGGTTGAGGAAGGTGACATCTAGAACAAAGTTATCAGTATTGATGCCAGGATAGTACATTTCAATGGTGTTATCGCCGGGGTCATGGGGCAGTTCGCCGCTTTCAGCCGGGAAGAAAGCGTCGCTGTCGTCCAGTTCGCCAAAGAGGTTGAGAGGCTGGCTGGCGATTTCGGCGTTGCGGGTGGCTTCCAGACTGGCGCGGGTGGCCTGGGCGTCCACATCGCTGCCGGTGTTGTTGTTATTCTGGTTGCCGGCCGCGGCGGCGCGGGTGGCTTCCAGGCTTTGGCGGGTGGCGATGGCGTCATCCGGAACGGGCACGGCCGTATCCGTTGGCAGTGGTGTGGCTTCGGGCACGGCCGTGTCTGTTGGCACGGGTGTCGCCGACGGCATCGTTGTTGGGGTAGCCTCATCCAGTGTTTCAAATACGGACGTGCCATCTTCACTGATAGTTGTTACGGCCGTCGGTGTGGCAGTTTCCTCGGCCATCAATGAATTGAACACCACATACCCACCAAAGGCCGTGCCACCCAGACACAAAATGGCAATGATCCCCAATAGCGCCAATACCCATACCGGCGTCTTTGTGCTGCCCGTGTGGACGGCTTCTTCGCTAAAGGCAGGTTCCTCAAAAGAAGCCCCCGCTTTTCCAGGGGTAGGGCGAGGGGGTAGGGTAGGAGCGGGTTCGGGCACGGCCGTTGTTGCTCTGGTGGCGGCGGTGGGTTCTGGTGGGGCCGGCTCAGATGGTGTTGAGGCGGCGGGTGGGGGCGGTGTGCTCGGTGGAGGGGGCGTGGCGGCCGTCAAATCCGGCTGTTTCATCTTTTGGGTGATGGCCGTCAGTTCGTTGGTCATGTCAGAGGCGGTGGAGAAACGATGGTCAGGCTCTTTGGCCATCGCCTTGCTGATCACCAGGTCACAGGGGGCCAGATCGGGCCGTTTGTCCACCAGGTGGGGCACGGGGTTCATCACATGGGCCATCATCATGCGTGCCGGAGTGTCGGCGTCAAAGGGGATTTCGCCGGTGAGCATCTGGTAGAGGATCACACCCAGAGCGTAGATGTCGGAACGGCCGTCTAGCTCCTTGTTGCCATATACCTGCTCAGGACTCATGTAGGTGGGCGTGCCCACCAGACTGCCGCTGGCCGTAAGCTGCGAACCGGCGGCGGCAATACGGGCAATGCCAAAGTCAGCCAGAAAGGCGTCACCGTAATGGTCAAACAAAATGTTACCCGGTTTCAGATCGCGGTGGACGATGCCCTGTTTGTGCGCTCGATCCAGTGCCGAGCCGATACGTTTGAGAATGTCAGACGCCTCATCAATGGGAATGGGGCCATTTGCCAGCCGGTCATTGAGCGAACCGCCGGTCATCAGGCGCATGACCAGGAAGGGTTGGCCGTCCTCTTCGCCAAAGTCATAAACCGGCACGATGGCCGGATGTTCCAGGGCGGCAATGGTGCGGGCTTCACGGGTGAAGCGGGCGCGGAATTCAGGGTCATGCAAAAATTCACGCGGCAGCATTTTGACGGCCACAGGGCGCTGGAATTGGGGATCATACGCTTCGTAGACCGTGGCCATACCGCCCCGGCCCAGTTCTCGTTTAATTTCGTAACGGTTGATTTTTTCGGGGATCATAGGTTATTGGGTAATAGAGTAATTGAGTAATTGGGTCATTGATGAGGGAAATGTAACATATGGTACGGCCGTGAGGCAACAGCGAACCTTTAACTATTCAGACCTGACAGGTTTCTAGCAGGAAAGCGCATCCCATAATCAACTTGAAAACCTGTCAAGTCTTGAGGGGCTTTACAGTTGCTAACCTTTTAATAAAGCAGGCCGGTGATGCCTGAGTATAAAAACAAGAGGCCAAAAACAAGCGAGACGACAATGGCGATGGGACGGTTGTTTTTGGTCAACCAGGCCGAGATCCCATCAAGAACAGGTTTTGATCGGGAAGGCATGAGGATACGAATGAAAATGGGGAGTAGCAGCAAGGATTGAGCCAGCAAAATAAAGAGCAGGTAAACAACTGTGCTGGCCGGCTGGCCCAATTGGGCGTCGGCAATGGTCGCCAACGCGCTAAGGGTGAAGACCCACAACTTGGCGGCAATTAGCGGCAGCAAAAAGCCGATGCTAAATGCCTTGAGCGGGCTGGCGCTGTCAATCATAGTCAGCCATTTGGGGGGTGGGTCATCGGGGTCTTCTTCTTTGCGCCACTTTTTGTAAGCCGCGATTAACAAGAGAACGCCCAATATCAGTAACAGAGTGGAAACGACCAGGCTTTTGCCACTGCTACCGTCAACTGTGGCCGCGCCGGACGCGGCGAAAACAAAGCCAAAGACCAGCCCCTGTAACAAGCGCGTAACCGTCATGCCGGCGACGTAGGCGCTGCTTTTTAACAATCCCTGCCGGGGGCTTTGCAGCAGTAACACGCCGATGATGATTTGTACCGGCACCACGGCGCTGCCGATGATGTAGGGGACGAGGGAGATAAGTATGGTGTCCATAAACTGTTTCTATTAAACCTTTCCCTTTAGTAACCGTGCCGTAATGATGTAATTGAGTAATTTGGTAATTAGCCGCTTCAATTACTTAATTACCCAATTACCCAATCGCTAACTTATTTGCAAACGATCACTTAGTGCCTGGCTAATAATGGTACAGGCTTCATTGGGCGAGTCGGTAATATGGAAGAGTTCCAGGTCGGCGGGGTGGATTTTGCCCTGGGCCAGCATGGTGTGGCGTAGCCATTCTACCAGCCCGCTCCAAAAGGCGGAATCGAAGAGGACAACGGGGAAGTTTTTGATTTTGCCGGTCTGGATGAGGGTGAGCGTTTCAAACATTTCGTCCATTGTACCAAAACCGCCAGGAAAGATGACGAGCGCCTGGGCGTATTTGAGCAGCATCACTTTGCGGGTGAAAAAGTAGCGGAATTCTTTGCCTACGTCTATATAGGGATTCAGGCGCTGTTCAAAGGGGAGTTCGATATTCAAGCCCACGGAGACGACGCCAGCCTCTTGCGCTCCTTTGTTGGCCGCTTCCATGATGCCAGGGCCGCCGCCGGTCATGATGTTGAAACCGGCCTGGCCCAGCAGGCGGGCAACGGCCGTTGCCATTTCATATTGTGCCTCTCCCGGTTTTACCCGCGCGGAACCGAAGATGGTTACGGCCGTGCCCACTTCCGCCAGCAAATCCACCGCATCCACCATCTCCCCCATCACCCGCAGGATGCGCCAGGTATCCGTCAGGTGATAAGGCATTGGCTCCAGATTTGGCCCGGCTAACAGCCGTTCATCCTCTGTCTGTTGTTTACGTGGTTGCACTTTTTCCATTCCTCTTTTTCCCGGAAATCTTCCACAGGTGGCCCAGATTTTTACGGGTGAAACTTGTGGTCACTTATTGGTCGTTTCGCTATCGAACGATCAGAAATCCAGGGAGCGTAGGGAGCCATCGTCAGGGCTGCCAGTTGCAGCAGGGCGGCATCATAATTCACCCGCCACCCGGCAAAGTGCCGCCAGGTTTCATCTCTATCCGGGCGAAGGGGCACACCCTCGTTGGCTAATAATTCACAGACGGCTTCATATTCGTCACGACCGATGCTGATCGTATCGCCCTGTTTGGGATCAGCATCATAGGGCAATTTGAAGAAGGTGGCAATCTGGCGCAGCGCCAGAAAGCCGGAGCGCAGGCAAAAGGCAGCACGCGGTTCATAGGGTACGTCTACGGTGGTCAGGATGAAAGCAGCGCAGTCCAGCACGTTGCCACAGGCTGTGATCCAGGAGCGGTTGGGTACAGGTGAACGGAAAAAAGCCAATGATCCTAACGAAGTGTGACTTTCTTCCAGTTCGGCAAACCACACTTCCCATTCCAGCCAGATGTCCCGCAGGGCGCCCAATTCGCCAGTGCGAAAGGCACGGCCGACCATCTCTTCCACAGTTGGCGGCGAACCGGCGCGGGCATCCCATACGGACACGGCCGTTTCCCGCCGCGAAAATGCGCCATAAATCGTGGGTAAATAAGCAATCAATAGGGCAATCAGCACCAGCCCAATGGCGGCTTCCGTGAATTCCAGAATTTTGGAGGGAAATGTTTCCACTTCGGCCGACCCCAACGTGAGCAAGGATGAACCACTGATTTCAAAAATGTCAAAAAACGGCCGAGGCTCCACCGCCCAAAACATCAGCATAAAGCCCACATGAATTAATAACAGCAGCAAAATGGGCATGAGGAACAGTGTGAGTGGGGCATAAAAAGCCATGATATGGTCCCGCTCCTCATAATTTTTGCCAAGCAGCCGCAGGGTAAATAGCTTGCGTACTACCCGGAAAACTTCATCTGTCAACCATACCTGCACCCCACGTGGCACTAAAAACGTTTTGATGGCCGAAATGACCACATCTGCTACTATGATCAATCCCAACATAAAAGCCAACAAACGGAGAAGGGTCATCACACCTGCGTTGTGCATCATCAAGCCCTTAATGGAGGGTGAGATACAGATGTTATTAGACCAATCAAGCGGCAAACGGGCAACTACCGGAAAGGGGAGGAGGCCAGAGGGTTATTCTGCACAGACGGCCGCCCGGCAATGAATTGGTTGCTCAGGTTGATATTGCAGGCGCAGCACCTCGCCAGGAGCGATTGTCACACTTTCGTCAAACAAAATCACACGGCCGTCATCCCCGCCCAACTCCAGCCACCATTGCACCAGATGAGTGCCCGCCGCCAACGGCTCTGCGGCAAAAACAGGTTTGTCCAATTCTTCCAGGCCAATTGGCTGGCTGATAAGGGGTTGGCCGTCTACATCCAGATGCAGGGTAATGGTTTGCTGCGGTGGCAAGGCCAGCGGCGCGGCCGGATCAGGCAATATCAGGCGGAGTTGTGGTGATTGGCTCACGGCCGTACCTACCCACACATCCGTCAACCATATCTGCGCTAATAACACCAGCAGCAGCAGCCCAAAAGCCACCGCATAATGCCGCCATGTCAGCGGCCAATGGTAACGGCGCGAGGCCATATAATCGGGTTGCATGTGCCCTGCCTCATCGGCGGCCATAACCGGCGGTGTGTGCAGGGCATGAGCAAATTCATTCGGTGGCTGCCATACGGCCGTAATTGGCGCCTGGGCATACGGCCGTTTCAGACGCGGTACACGCTGCCGCCGCAGCCGTTGGGCCGTCCACAGGTTGCCTTCCCGGTTGTGGCAATCCTCTGGCGGGCAGCCGATGATCTGCACGGCCGTCGCCCCCGCTTCCAACGCTCGCGGCAGCACATCCGGCGGCAATACTCCCACACAGGGCAGGGCCATAATCACGGTGTCCTGGCGCCCGTTGCTCATTACCTGCCCATTATGCACAGCATGTCGTTCGCAGGTGAAAACGAGTTTCACCGGCTGTTCGGATTTGGCCTGCGCCAGCGACAGGCGCAGCGCGATCTCATCCCACAGCAAGGCGGGCGGCGTGTCGCCCATTGTCACGGCCACACCATCGCATGACCCCACGCAAATGCCGCAGGAAACACACAGGCTGGGGTCTTCAATCGCGATAAACTTGTGCGGTTTGTCATCGTGCCGTTCCACCATCGTAATGGCCCCATAAGGGCAGTCCAGAGCACATTTGGTACAGCCGGTGCAGCGCTCTTTGATGATATTGACCTTTGGCAAAGCAGCGGCCGTGTGCAGTGAACGATCCCGCGAAAGCCAGGGCAGCGCCAGAGCTACAACGGTTATGACCAGGAGCGACGACCAGAGGAGAACGGCCGTCTCCTGCCCCGCCACAGGTAAGAAAAACAGAAATAGTGGGTCCAGGCTCACGGCCGTTGGCAGTTGTAGCGGATTAGCCGCCGGCAGGAGCGTGAGAGGAAAAGCAATACCGGCCGCCGCCAGCAGCAACGTCAGACCAGCCAGCCAATGCGTCTCCGGCAGCCATTT
>CAZOPF010000004.1:0-51545 GCA_964581605.1 uncultured Ardenticatenaceae bacterium | reverse complement strand
GCCAGCCAGATGATGCCCGTCAGCACAATACCCGTCACCCAGGCCAGCCAGCGCGGCCCGCGAAACCGCTCCATGAACAGGGTACGGTAAGCGTGCAGCAGGGTGGTGATGACCAACGCGCCGGAAGCGTAGCGGTGGATGGCACGCATGGCGCGGGCAATGAACTGGCTGTCGTACCGCACCACCGCGTTGTACGAGGCTTCATACCCGTATTGAAAAAAGAGGAAGAGATAAAAACCGGTCAGCCCCACCACCAGCAGCAGAAAGAGGGCAATCGGGCCGGTGTGGTAGAAGGGGTTCAGCCGGTTATTGCCAATGGCACGGTTCACTGGCTTCTCGATAGCCAGTGCCACTTTTTCCAGCCAGACAGCCCAGCCTGACGGCCGTCGCCGCCAGCTATCCAGCGTATTACCACCCGGCCCACTGCCCACCGCCGCCCAGGTGACAGCATGTTCATGGCCGTCCTCATCTTCATCAGATGGGGGCAAGGTGGGGGTTTCAACAGCAGGTTGGCAATCAGTTTCCGGGTTAGCGCCCGGCAGCAGTTCGGGGTCTTTCGGTTTGAGGAGGGTCATGGGGATTGGCGATAGGCGCCGGTCATGACCGGCGCCTATTGCCGCTAAGTGATTATTGGAGCGACAGCAAAAAGGCTACCAGATCATTGATTTCCTGTTCGGTCAAATCAGTGGCATAGTTCTGGTACATCACGCCTTCCGCATACCCTTCGGTCACGTGGGCATTGGGGTTGGTGATGGATTCACGCAGATAATCCTCAGCCGATTGGCCGGGCACGGCCGTTTCCGCTCGCGTCCCCATCCCGGCATGGGATGGCCCCACCAGCACCACGCCTTCATCCAACGAATGGCAGGTGTTACAGCCCGGCGCACTGTTCTTGCCGATGACCGGCTGTTTGTAAAGCGATTCGCCATTGGCCGCATTGCCGACAGAACGGGGGGCGACGGCTGCTTCATCGCTGGCCGCTTCGCCGCCCCCACCGCCGCAGGCAGCCAGGAACAGCGAAAGAGCCAAAACCAGTAATACTACGAAACTAAACTTACGCATTAAAGAACCTCCATGCTTTTTAGATTTACCACACCTTGAATCCCGGTGAGGTCAATTGCATATTTGAAATTAAGTCTACCAAAACCGGGCCATAAGCCACCACAATTAACAAAACTGTTAACACCACCCACGGCCGCCAGGTATCCAACCAGCCGGGCACCGGCTCTTCCGGGTGGTAAACCTCGGCTACCGGCATTTCCATGGGCACTTCCAGCCGTTTCTTTTGCGCAACTGTGCCAATCATATTGATGTAAAAGAGCAGGCCGCTAATGCCCAAAATGACGCCGCCGATAGCCGCTTCAATCAACATCGGCTGCCAGTCAGTGGCCGCATAGGGGGCCGCGCCCAACATTGTGCGGCGGGGCACACTCAGGTTCAGGCCGATGATGTGCAGGCCGTTTGACATCAACAACATGCCCACAAACCACGTCCATGCCTGCCATACCCCCATCTTGCGGCTCCACAAGGGCTTATTTGCCAGCATCGGCACCAGCCAGTAAGCGATGCCAAAGAAGGTGAGGGTGACGGCCGAACCCACCGTCAGGTGAAAATGGCCCGGCACCCACATCGTGTTGTGAATGGCTATGTTCAGGTTATAGCTGGCATTCGTCAGGCCGCCGATACCGCCAAAGACAAACAAGATCATCGCCAGATTTTGGGCTGCATAGGAAGGATCGCCCCAGGGCAGATAACGTACCCAATTGAGCAGCCCCGTGCCACCACGCGCTCGCCCGCCTATTTCCAGCGAGGCCACCACCGTAAAAGCCGTGATCATACTGGGGATAAACAGGCTGAAGGTGAGGACAAAATGGACGATCTTCCAGCCTTGCGGCACGCCGGGGTCCACAAACTGGTGATGCAGCCCCACCGGCACAGAGAGCGCCAGAAAGAGCCAGAAAACCAGCCGTGCCAACGGTTCGCTGAACAATTTGCCGCCTGCCTGTTTGGGCACCATACAGTACCAGGAAATGTAGGCGGGCAGCAGCCAGAAGTAAACCAACGGGTGGCCGGTGAACCAAAAGAAGGTGCGGTTGAGCTGCGGGTCTGTGCCGGCGATGAGTCCCATAGACCAGGGGATGACAAAGACGAGAAGCTCTATGGCTACGCCCAGGGTGGCAACTTGCCACATGACCATGGTGATGACGCTGCCCAGGGCGATGAGGGGTGTTTTTTCCCCTTTATGTTCTTTACGCCAGGAGAGGTAGGTGGCATAAAAGCCATAGCCGGCGACCCAAGAACCCACCACCACCAGCACCAGGCCAATGTAAAAGAAGGGATTGGCCTTGAGCGGCGGGTAAAAGGTGAAGAGGACGGTGGCCAGATTCATCAAGATGGGCACGGCCGCCATCACCAACCCCACCACCATGAGAATGAGCGACAGCACATTCAGTTTGGGCATGGTTAGCGGTTTTTCCAGGCTGCGGGGGATGATAAAGGTGAAGAAACCGACGATGAAGAAGGTTGTCCACACCAGGGCGTTGAGGACGGCGTGAATGGTTAGCCCCTGGTAGTAGCTGGCTAAACCGATATTGTTGAGGGCGGTATACAGGTTGATGCCCACGTGTTCTAGCTTTTGCAGCGGCCCCAGCGAGCCACCCACAAAGAGGGCGGCCATGCCAATGCCGATGTACCAGGCGGTGAGTTTGTCTGATGTTTTGTACATGAATTTTACCTCCATAAAGTCGCCAGCATGATGACGACGAGTACAAGCGCCAGATAGAGATTGGAGAGGTGGAAGAGGGCCAGAGCGGCGTGGCGTTGGCCGGGGTTTTGCAGCAGGATGAGGGTGCGCTGGATGAGCACGGCCGTGACCACCCCCACCGGCAGCAAATACCCCACATCCATCTGCGGCCAAAAACCGAGCGCTAGAGCGCAAACGGCCGTCAACACCGTATGCAATGCCGTCCAACGGGCGGCTACCGGGGCGGGGACGCACACAGGCAGCATGGGAAAACTGGCGGCCGCGTAATCATCCCGGTAAGCAATCGCCAGTGCCCAAAAATGCACGGGCGTCCACATAAAGACGAGCGCCGCCAGCAGCCAGACGCCCGTCGCATTCCACGCGCCAACGGCCGCGCCGCCGCTCAAAACGGCGCAGCTACCGGCCGCTCCACCAATGACGATATTGAGCGTGGTGCGCGGTTTCAGCCAGATGGTGTAGACGCCCACGTAAATGGCCGCACCCAGCAGCACCCAAAAGGCCAATGCCAGATTGCCTGCCAGTGATGCCAGCCCACCCGCTAACAGCACCATACCCACGCCGAGGAATAAGACCAGCCTGGGGTTGGCGATTTGGCCGGTGGCTAACGGCCGTCGCGCCGTGCGCCGCATCTGGGTGTCTCGTTCTCGCTCCAGGTATTGGTTGATGGCCGATGCGCCGCCGGCGGAAAGGATGCCGGTGGTGGCTAACAGTAACCAGGCCCACACGGAAACGGACTCGACGACGAGCGCCCCCAGGGCGGCCCCGCCAAAAGCGGCCAGCAGCAGCAGGGAAACAACGCGCAATTTGAACAGGGTAACGGCCGTTTGCCACCACGACCGGGGTATTGTTACCGGTTGCACCAACTCATTCAGGGTATCCATCTACCACCTCTTTTGCTGTGATCCGTAATGCGTAAGCCGCTCACGGCTTACGCACGACGATTGACGGCTTACGGTTGCACTTCAACTGTGGCATACATGATCTGGTGACCAACGCCACAATACTCGTTGCACACAATGTTATAGCTTCCCGGTTCGTCAAAGGTAGCGGTGAGCGTGGAAACCTGACCGGGTATGACCATCATATTGATATTGGTTCCCTGAATGTTGAAGCCGTGTTGCACATCTTTGCTGGTGACGTAAAGCGTTAATGACGATCCCTTTGGAATGGTGATCTTGTTGGGTAGGAAGGCCCAGGTCTGTGCCAGAATGTATGCTTCATATTTGTTCGGGGCCAATTCGCGTACGCGCTCTTCCACCGGGTCGCCCCAGGGCGATGCGCCTGGCGTGGCTACGGTGCGCGGGTCCACCCGCTCATAAGGCACAGGCACTTGAATGCCATAGGCAAACGCGCTGACCATCAGGGCGGTGGCAAAAATGAGCAGCAGTAGCACAGAAATGCCAATATAGTTGCGTTCACGTTTATCAATGTGCATTATCCAGTTGCTCCTCGGGACAGCAGGGTGAGATACGCACTGCCCCACAATGCAATGATCAGCAGCACAAAAATGACCAGAATGGTGATTGTGCCGGCGGGTACTTTGTATTCCTTCTTGTCCTTGTCCATATCAACCTCCTTGTTGGAATTAGGAATTATGAATTAGGAATGATGAAGCGCGGGGCGCGTAAGCTGACCAGGCGGCTTTTCGCGCCCTTCGCGGATCACACTTTATTCGCGCAGCAGGTGGCGCAGGTCGGTGGCGATCTCTTCGCCACTGGCGCCAAATGGGAGAACCAGGCGGAGACGGCCGTGCCTGTCCAGCACCATCGCCGTGGCTGTGTGGTCAATGAGATAACCGGATGCGGCCGTGCCTTCATGCCGTTGGTAAAAGATGCCCAATGGCGCGCTGGCGGCAATAATTTCATCTTCGCTGCCGGTGAGGCCGATGAATGATGGATGGAAATAGGCCATGTATTCAGCCAGCTTTTCTGGCGTATCCCGTTCCGGGTCGAGCGAGACCATGATGACCTGCACATCTTCGCTCTGGCGTCCCAATTCAGCCATGGCTGTTTTCAGTTCGCTCATAGTGGCCGGACAGACATCGGGGCAAAAGGTGTAGCCAAAGTAGAGCACCACGATCTTGTCGCGGAAATCAACCAGGCTGGTAGGCTGCCCACCAGGCCCGGTGAGGGTGAAGTTGGTAACGGGCGTGCTGGCCTGAACTTCCAGACCGTGATAGCTGTACGGCCGTACCCACTGCCATAGCAACCATCCCACCAACAGCCCCGCGGCCAGCGCCGCCACGGCCAGCATAATCAGGTGTCGGTTACTCTTTTTTTGCTCTACGTGTTCGCCAATAGTCGCCATACTGCTCACTTTTCCCCTTCAACGCGGGTAACAGAGAAACAAATGCGCCGCCTCATATGCCAGCCGGGAGGGGCCATCGGCATTCTGGGCCTCTTCGGCCAGTAGATTGATGTCGCGCAAGATGATGTCAATGTTGGGCACGGCCGTGCGGTATTCCGCCCGCAGCAGCCCATTGCCATCCACCAACATAAACGCCGGATCAAGACGTATGCCCTCATCTTTAGCTGCGTAATACGTGCTAAAACCACCACCCACGACTGACTTGATCTGCACTGGTGAACCGGTGACAAAGTGCCACACGGCCGGGTCAGCCCCCGCTTGCGTGGCAAAAACCGCCAGCTTTTCGGGGGTATCGTTTTCTGGGTCAATAGAGATTGTCACCAGCCGCACCGGGATAACACCGGTATTCAATTTCGCCAGCCGTGATTGCACCTGGGCCATGACGGGGGTGGTCTGTGGGCAGCCCTCCTGGCAGTTGGAGTAGGTAAAGTTGTATAACGTGATGCCGCCCCGTAAATCCTCGTTGGAAAGTTGCATCCCGGTCTGGTCTGTCAGGCGGAAACCGGGCGCGAGGGTGATGCGCGGCAGCACAACAACCGGGCGCAGCACCACAAAAACGCCAACGAACAAGGCCACTACCGCCAGCAGCGCGTAAAAAATAAGCCAGACGGGAGCAAAGAAAGGGTTGGACGGCCGTGCCGCTGTTGTCACACTCATGGCGTCCCTCCAATCACCGGCAAATCAATGACCGATACAGTCTGGCCGGGAATCAGGTAAGGAATATGGTCACGGCGGCGGGGCTGTTGCTGCAACGTGCGGGCGTGTGCCGCCAGGTCTGCCAATGTGGTGGCCTGTAGCTGCTGCACGATCATCGTTTGCAGTTCGCCCCAAAAGTCATGCCCTGGGCAGAACGCATCACGTGGACATTCATGCGGCCGTAATAAACAAACGTTCAGGCAGATGGGGCCTTCCATCGCTTCTATAATGTGGCGCATGGTGATTTGGGCAGGCGGCAGGTTGAGACTCAGGCCACCGCCTGGCCCGGTTTGGGTTTGTAGCAGGCCGGCTCTGGCCAGATCGGCCGTAATTTTGTGCAAAAACGCTTTGGGCACGTTTGTTCGCTGTGCCAGATGTCGTGCGGGCAGAGAGCTACCATCCTGTGAAGCCAGTTCAATCATCATGCGCACGGCATAATCAGTACGGCGGTTGATTTGAAAAATGGACATTGTTGACCAACATACTCCATATTCTGAATGGCCGAAATTTATCCAACATAACGGCCGTGTATTAGTGATATATGTCACAAGCAGGGTATGACATTTGTCAGTTTGTCTGGGGTTGTGATCCATTTCACAGCGGGGGGTACGGCCGGGCCGTACACTGCCAGCATCACAATCAAAAGCGGCGCTGGGAGCAATCAGCCCACTTTTATCAGGCAATCAATCGGGTATCGGCAGGAACGATAACGCAGTTCTACTTGCCACCTGCTACCTGCCACTTGCTACTTGCCACTTGCTCCCACCCGCACAAATTGGGAGGTATTGTACGATGGTAATGGCAATGATTCTGGCTCATCTGGTTGGCGACTATATTTTGCAGTGGAATTCTCTGGCGGCCTGGAAAGCGCGGGAATTGAAAGGGGTGGCGGCACATTGTGTGGTGGTCACGGCCGTGACCCTGCTCTTTGCCTTACTGGTAGACCCTGCCTTTCTGCCCTGGGCTGTTTTCATCAGCGTCACGCACTTTGTCATTGACGCGGTGGGCCTGTGTTACAAACTGCCCTTTTCACCGCTCGGCCGTTTTGTGGCCGACCAGATTTTCCACTTCACCGTTATCCTGGTGGCACTGGTAGGTGGTGGGTATCTGGATATGCAGGCAGTAAGCGGCCGGGTAGTGGTAGAGTTGAATCAGGAGACGGTCATGCTTTACCTGCTGGGCTACGCCTTTGTGACCATGCCCGCCTGGGTGATGGTCAAATTCACTGCTTACGGCCTGGTCAAAGGAGGGCCACCCGAATTCGGCGGCAGCGACAAATATCCGGCGATGATGGAGCGGCTGCTGATGGTCACTTTTGTGGCCCTGGGCCAATTTTATCTGGTGCCACTGGTGGTGCTGCCGCGCTTTTTGATGGAACTGCCACGTGTGATGGAATCAGAGCAGACGGCCGTGTACCTGGCCGAATTACTGGCCAGTGTCTCGTTGGCGGTGGCGGTAGGGTTGGTGTTTTGGGTAATCGGCGGTTTGTAAATCGTAAATCGTAGTCCCTGGCCCGTAATCCGTGACCCGTAATCGGTGAACGGGTTACGGTTTACGAAATACGGATTACGGAAAACGGGAGGCTTTTCCCATGAATTCAACACTTTCTTTGCCACACATCACACCAGTTTCAGTTAAAATGGACGGCCGTATGGATACGTTAGCGTTTATGCAAAACAGTGACCTGTTTCGTGGTCTGAGCGAAGGAGTTTTGAAACGCATTTTGGAAGATGTGGTGGAACGGCCGTTTGCCCAGGGTGACATCATTTTTCGCCAGGGTGATCCCGGCCGGGTGCTCTATCTGGTCAAGTCCGGGCAGGTGCGCATCTTCATCAATGGGTTGGATGGCACCGAAACGTCGGTCATTTTGCTAGGGCGGCCGGGCGACATTTTTGGCGAACTGGCTGTCATTGATGGGCTGCCGCGTTCGGCAACGGCCGTAGCCATGGAAGCCACCACCCTATTGCTCATCAATCGGGAAGCATTCCGCGACCACATGCGCCAAAATCCGCTGTTGGCTCTCAACTTTATGCAAGAACTCAGCAGCAAAGTGCGCCACAACACACGCAACATAGATACCCTGACCACGCTGCCCGTGCCGCAACGAGTCGCCCGCAAATTGATGGAAATGGCCCAGGATTACGGCCGTGCCGCCAACAATGGCGTCTACATCAACACAACCCTCACGCAAGGCCAGCTTGCCACCCTCATTGGCGCCACCCGTGAAAGCACCAACAAAGCCCTGCGCGACTTTCGCCAGCGGGAGTGGATATTGATGGAAAACGGCCGTATCACTATCCTCGACCCCGATGCGTTGCGGGCGGAAATTGCCGCCTGAAGCAGCGGCTGATTGGTAGCTGGTGGCCGTTGGTGGCCGGTACGAGCCACGAACCACCAGCCACCAAACCCTGGTTATAAGGAGAAGAAAATGACCACAGATCGTGTCGCCCTTTATTTGCAAGATGCTCATTCATTAGCCGAAGGTATAGAGTTGGTGAAATATGCCGAAGCCAAAGGGTTTGAAGCCGTCTGGCAGGCGGAAAGCCGGTTGGTGCGCGATGCCATTGTGCCTATGGCCGCCTTTGCCAGCCATACCACCACGCTTAAAGTGGGCAGTGGCGTTACCAACAACTGGACGCGCAACATTGGCCTGCTGGCCGCCACGTTTCTCACACTCGATGATCTGGCCCCAGACCGCATTATTTGTGGCATTGGTGCCTGGTGGGACCCGCTGGCACAAAAGGTAGGGATTGAACGGCGCAAACCACTGCTGGCCATGCGCGAAACAGTGGACGTGCTGCGCCGTTTGCTGAATATGGAAAACGTGACCTTTCATGGGGAGTTTCATCATGTAGATGGTATACAGCTGGATGTGGTTCACGGCCGGTCCACTCCCCGCCACGTCCCCATTTACATTGGTGCAACCGGTATGAAGATGATGGAATTGACCGGAGAAATTGCCGATGGTGCCGTTCTCAACTACCTGGTTGCGCCTAAATACAACCTGGAGGCGCTGGACGCGCTGGAACGTGGGGCGAAGCGGGGCGGCAAAACGATTGCAGATATTGATCGGCCGCAGTTGATGATCTGCTCGGTGGATCATGATCGCCAACGTGCGTTGGATGGGGCACGCAAGATGATTACGCAATATCTGGGGCAGCAGCCACACCTGATGAAAGCCAGCGGCGTCAGCCAGGAACTACTCGATGACCTGCATCAGGTTCTCACCTGGCCTGCGACCGATGAGCAAATTGAGGCTGCCATGCACCTGGTGCCCGATGATGTGGTGCAAATGTGTACGGCCGCTGGCTCACCGGCCGAAGTGAAAGCCAAAGTGCGCGAATATATTGACAACGGCTGTACCTGCCCCATCCTCTACCCATTAGGCGATGCCCGGCTGATGATTGACATTTTTAGCGAAGGTTATGCGTGAGGCATCATCCCAAGCCTGAAGTCTGTTGTTCGACCCTGGATCGTAGTGCAATCGGCGTTGACGCTGACGGGGGGCAACTTTATAATGCCGCCGACCATGACAAAAAAAAGCCCCATCGAGAAAATGTCCATTTCCCGGTTTGAAAACCTGGCACAAGAGATCATTGAAGGATCATTGGGCCGGCTGTTGGGTGGCAGTGTGACCCCGGCTGATGTGGCCGCCCGCCTGACGCGCGTATTGGAAGATAGCCTGATGAACGGGGTGATCGCTGATACATACCATGTGCGGCTGCACCTGGCAGACCTGGATGCACTCACCCAAACCTACCCCCACCTGGAGACGGAATTACAAACGCTCATTTTGCATCTGGCCCAGCAAGAACAACTGCGACTGCTGGCAAGCCCCCATGTGGTGTTGGCGGCTGACCCTGATGTGAAACGACATGAAGTGCGGGTACAGGCGATGCGCCAACGGCGAGAGCAAGAAACCACCCAATTACGCCCTGAGAATGTGGCGGCCGGTGAAGTTTTGCAGGCAATCCATGACCTGGATGCCTATCTGGTGGTAGACGGCCGCCACCATATCCCCCTCAATAAACCGATTATGACCATTGGCCGCCGGGCTGATAACGATGTGGTGCTGGATGCGCCCACCATTAGCCGCCGCCATGCCCAACTGCGCTGGCGCTACGGCCATTTTGTATTGTATGACCTCAGCCAGCGGCACGGCCGTACCAGTGTCAACAACCAGCCCATTACCGAATGTGTCCTTCAGCCAGGCGATGTGATCACCTTCAGCCAGATCAAGCTGCTCTACGCGGAAGGGCAGACCACCTCCAAACGCGCCGGACGCCGCACGCCCCACACGGCCGACACCGATACCCGGTTAATGCCCCCTGCTGACGAGGAAATTTAATGGACCTGGCTGTGGTATTGTTCCTGCTGCGCCTGGCAGGCGCCCTCCTGCTCATCGGGTTTGTGGGGGCGATTGCCTGGTTTATTTACCGGGATATGCAGGTTACGGCCGCATTATTAGCCGCTGCCGAACGGCCGTCGGGGGGCCTGCGGGTGGTGGCCAATGACAGCGGCGAGATTGCCCTGGATACCATATTCCCCCTCCTGCCCGTCACCAGCATCGGCCGTGCCTCCAATAACACCATTGTCCTGACGGATGGCTTTACTTCAACCGAACATGCCCTGATTACCCGGCGCAATGGACAGTGGTGGTTACAAGATCAGGGCAGCCGCAATGGTACGTATTTAAACGAGATGCCCGTTTTGGGCACGGCCGTCGTCAGCCCTGGCGACATTATTACCGTGGGCGGCACACAGCTCAAAATAGAGTTTTAACAGATGCAAGCCCCCCAAAATAGAAGGACGGCCCCCTGATTTACTCAGAAAGACCGCCCTTCCAAACTACTTGCGACCGAACTCCGCTAACTTGCGACAACCGTCTCATCTATCGCAAAAGACCCAGCAATGCCATACCATCACCAAACATCACCTACCCCACTGTTGGGATGGCTGGAATCTATCTCTAAATGAAAACCCTCCCCCAAACTGGCCCGCTTTGTTTGCAGAAACGCTACAAAATCACTCCAATTGCTAAACCGCACCTTGCTGCCTGTATGCGGATTCTCTACCACAATCTTCTGCACCTGTTTCCGATCATCGTAAGGCCAGATGCGAATCACATAGGTATCATATTCACTGGTCATCCACCCGTATCCTTTCATGGACAGGAATTTGGGCTGCACTATAATGAACCTGGAAGAAAACGATATTTTGAAATTCTGGTTCATCATCGCCCGTATACCTGGCACCTTACAAGGTCATCGTTAACCCACCGTTAAACGACAACCGCTTTTTTGAACATGGACGAGCTGAAAATTCACATGCTTGGTGGCCTGCAAATCATACGCGGCACGGCCGATCTGCTGCTGGCCCTTTCCAAATCAAAAAAAGCCCAGGCCCTTCTTTGTTATCTGGTGCTCAATAACCACACCCATTACCGGCGCGACCTGGCCAGCAAATTTTGGATAGACAAAACAGATGAACTGACCCAGGTCAATCTGCGTGTTGCGCTAAACGCCCTGAAAAACGCCGGGCTGGAATCTTACTTCCTGGCTGCCAAAACAACTCTGGCGTTCAACCATGAATCGGCATATTGGTGCGATGCCGAAGCATTTGAACGGCTGCTATTACGGTATCGCCAGGGGGAATCGGCCGGGGATGTGAACCTGTTACGTCAGGCGGTGGAACTGTATCGCGGTGACTTTTTGGATGGGTTTCTGTTGAAAGACGCGCCTGAATTTGACGACTGGGTGATTGTGCGGCGCGAACATTGGCGGCAAATGGCTCTACTCGCCCTCGATGTGTTGATCAATCATTATGCAAATACCGAAAATTTCGCCGAAGGTATTGCCTACGCCAGCCGCCAGCTTACCATTGACCCGATACGTGAACCAACTTACCGCCGACTGATGGAACTGCTGGCACAAAGCGGGCAGCGGCAGGCGGCGTTAGAGCAATTTGAAAAATGCCGCGAACGGCTGCTGCTGGAATTTGGTGAAGAGCCAGACGAGGAGACAAGGGCCGTTTATGAGGCCATCAAAGTGGCCGCGCCCACCCGCACCCAGCCGTTACAACCTCTGGCCTCCGCTGCGGCGCCCCCAACCCCGGCCCGGCCGTTTCAAGCCCCCTCGCTCATGCCCCATTTTGTTGGGCGCAGCCAGAAATTAGAGGAACTGGCGGCCGTATGCACGGCCGCCGGCTCTGTTCCCGTCCGGTTGGGTCTGGTGGGCATGGGCGGTGTGGGCAAAACCACACTGGCTATCCACCTGGCGCACCACCTACGCCCCTATTTCCCTGATGGCGTGTTATGGGCAACGGCCGTCAATGACGACCCCCTGCAAACGGCCGAAAGCTGGGCCGCGGCACTGGGCTACGATTTTGCCGGGTTAGGCACATTGGCCGAACGTAGCGCCGCCCTCCGCGCCATGCTGGCTGAAAAAACGGCCCTCCTGGTAGTGGATGATGTCACCGTGGCTTCACCCATCCGGCTTCTGCTGCCCGAAACCGGCCATTGCGCCATTCTTTGCACCAGCCGCCGCGAAGAGGCGCTGCACAATCTGGGCGTGCAACCGATAGCGCTGGCGGAACTGGCCCCCCCAGACGGCCGTCACCTGCTGGCACAACACATCGGCACGCACCGGGCGGCGGCCGCTCCGGAAGCCGTGGCCGCCATCTGCGACTTGCTGCAAAACCTGCCGCTCGCCCTGGCGCTGGCCGGCGGCTACCTGAGCCACCGCCCCAACCGCCCACTGGCAAACTTTGTGGCCCAGCTACGCGATGAAACCAATCGCCTGGGGTTGGATCATAACGACCGCGAAGTGCGGGCCACGCTGGCCATTAGCTGGCAAGGGCTGGATGAAACACAACGACACGTTTTTAAGATGTTAGGCGTGTTCAACGGCCGCACCTTTGCCCCAGACGCGGCCGCTGCTGTGGCCGAAATGCCTCTGTATCCTTTGCTTGATAGGTTGGATGAGCTGGCCCGCCTCTCCTTGCTCACCCCTTTCCAGGCGGCCGAAGCAGCGCACCTACCGCGCTATCGCCAACATGCTTTGCTGGCCGACTTTGCCCGCGAGCAATTAGGGGCAAAAAACAGCCCGGCGTACACAGCGGCCGACGGCCGTATGGCCGCTTTTTTCCTCACCTTTGCCACCAACCACCGGCAAGATGTCGCTGCCCTGCGTGCCGAATGGGAAAACCTGGATGCCGGTGTGGCTGCCGCGTATAGTCGTCATTGGTGGCCGATGGTTTTGGCATATACGGCCATCTTGCGCGAGGCGTGGTTTGCGCGCGGGCGTTACACCTTTGCCCGCCAGGCTTTTGCCTGGGCCGAACAGGCGGCCATGATGCTGGAAGATGATACGGCCGTTGCCGATGCCTGGTTATATAACGGTATTGCCAGTTTAGAGCAGGGAGATTTTGACGTGGCGTGGCAAAAATTGACCCAAAGCCTGGCCCAATACCGCGAACTGGAGAACCAGGGGGGGGTAACGGCCGTGCAGCGGAATCTGGCCCGCATTGCGCTGGATCACGCCGGTTATAACCAGGTGCAGGCCTTACTCGACGAGAGTTTGCACCTGAGCCAACATGTGCTGGCCGATGAAACCATTACGGCCGAGATACTTTATCTGCAAGCCCGCCTATGCCACCGCCAGGGGGATAACAGCAGCGCGTGGCAATGGGCACAGCAGGCCGTGGCCATGCAAGAGAAATTGGGCGAGCAGCGCGGGCTGGTGCGTTCGTTAAGGCTGCAAACCTTTATCGCCATTGCTAACCGTGATTATGTGCTGGCAGCGGCCGTCAATGGCCGTGCCCTGGCCCTGGCTGAAGAGCTGGACGATATCAACGAATTGGCGATGGCTCACCGGGGGATGGCCCAAATTCAATGGCGGCTCGGCGAACTGGCGGCTGCTCGCCAGGCGGCCGACCGTAGTATGACTTTGCTGAAGAAAATCGGGGACCACAAATCACAGGCATTGGTTCACTTTCAATACCTGCTCATCCATAAATCGGCCGGGGAACATCAAGCTGCCCTGGATCAGGCCGCCCTTTGCCTGCCTATCTTTGAAGAAATCGGGTACAAACAATACATCATGTTCGTGTGTTACCATGTGGGGGATTGTCTGGCAGCTCTGGGCTGCCCGGAAGAAGCCCAGCAACAGTGGCAGCGAGCTTTATTATTAGCCCATGAACTTAAGTTGCCAGAGTGGATACGAGATGTACAAAGCCGGTTGGACAACAAACAAAACAATCAATAAGCTCCCAACTCCATCAGCCGCTCATCGCTGATGCCAAAGTGATGGGCAATTTCATGGATAACGGTGTGGCGTACCTGCTCTCGGATTGCTTCTGGCTGGCCGCCGGCCGCCTGTTCAATTGGCCCTTGAAAAATGGTAATCACATCCGGGGCCACCAGCATATAACCGGCAGTGCGTTCGGTGAGGGGCACACCCTCATACAGTCCCAAGAGCGTCTCGCCTGGCCCCAGCCCCATCTGCCGCCGCACGGCCGCCGATGGCCACTTTTCTACCAAAATTTCGATATTCCGCATTTGTTCCAGGAAAAATAGCGGCAGGCTATCTACCGCCTCCGCTACCAGCTGTTCAAACTGCTCATCGCTTAATTGCATTTCTCAATTGTACCCTGTGTTTTTCCCACGACGGCCGTCACCTCCCCATCTACCACCTGAATGTTCAACACATCGCCAGGGCTGACCGCCTGGGCAGAACGCACCACACGGCCGTCGCCATCCCGCACAATGGCATATCCTCGCGCCAACGTGGCCAGAGGGCCAACGGCCGTCAGCCCCACTTCAGCCATCGCCAGCCGGTTTTGTCGTTCCGTCAGTATTCGCTGCAAGGCGCTGTCCAGACGGCCGTGCAGATTGTCCAACCGCTGCCGGTTATTATCCAGCCGCCCACGGGGGCTGAGATGCCCCAACGCCCGCGCCAGATGCTGCACCTGCTGGCGGTTGTGGGCGATGACATCCATCATTGCCAGCACTAATCCGCTGCTCAAACCGGCCAGATACGGCCGTAGCTCGGCCACATCCGGCGTTGCCAGTTCCGCCGCCGCTGAGGGTGTGGGCGCCCGCAGGTCGGCCACAAAATCCGTCATCGTAAAGTCCACTTCATGCCCCACGCCGCTGATGATGGGGTGGCGGGCGGCAAAAATGGCGCGGGCCACCCCCTCGTCATTAAAGGCCCACAAATCCTCCATTGAACCGCCGCCGCGTGCGATGAGGATGGTGTCTATGTCGTCACGGCCGTCCAGCCATTGCAGGGCGCGGATAATTTGCGGTGGCGCGTCATTGCCCTGCACCAGCGTCGGCGCAATCAGCACCGCCACCAGCGGATAGCGCCGCCGTAGCACGTTCAAAATATCGCGCAGCGCCGCCGCATCCGCTGAGGTGACAATGCCAATTTTGCGTGGAAAGGCCGGTATGCGCTTTTTATGCGCCGGATCAAACAGCCCCTCGCCCGCCAGCTTTTCCTTCAGCCGTTCAAAGGCCAGCGCCAGACTGCCCCGCCCCGCCGGTTCTAGCTGTTCGGCATAAAGCTGGTAGATGCCCTGCGCTTCATAGATGCTGATACGGCCGTGAGCCACCACCGCATCCCCATCCTGAGGCACAAAGCGGAGTCGCTCGGCGGCCGTGCGCCACATCACACATTTCAACTGCGCCTTGTCATCCTTCAGGGTGAAATACAAATGCCCGGAACGCGCCTGGGTAAGGTTGGAGATTTCGCCGCTCACCTCCACATCCTGCAAGCGGTAATCAATCTCAAACAACTCGCGGATATACTGCGTCAGTTCGCTGACGCTCCACGTTTGTGGGGAAAGCTGGTTACTGGGTAGGAAGTTCATAGTGAACAGTGAGTAGTGGGCAGTGGGCAGTGAGCAGTGGGCAGTGGGCAGTTTGCTTACTTCTTACTGCCCACTGCCTACGGCTTACTTACTTCTCTTGCGAAGCACGCCACTCATGGTACTCCGGCACTTCTTCACCCACCGACCAATAGAAGAAATAGGCGCCCATTGGCCCCATGAATTTGAAGCGTTTGCCTAATGCTTTTTCGCGTTGGGCGTAGGGTTGGCCGTCCATGGAGCGCAGATAGGCGTGTAGACTGCCGTGTTCGGCAATAAGGTTCTGGCAGATGCGAGCGTTTTGAATGGTGGCGGCAATTTTACGGCCGTTGCGAACAATTCCCTTGTCCTCCACCAACCGCTCCACATCCTCATCCGTAAACGCCGCCACCCGGTCAATATCAAAACCGGCAAACGCCTTCTGAAAGCTGGGCCACTTCTGGCGAATTACCTGCCAGCTAAACCCCGCCTGAAACACCGCCTGGGTAATCGTCTCAAAATAACCCGCGTCGTTAGCCGGTATGGCGCGGGGGGGGACCTCATAAGTTGCCATCGTAACCTCCCTGACCGTAACGCGATTTGCCAAATCGCATTACAGCAATGGCGACGCCAGCCGATAAACAGAATCCACAAATCGGTGGGCTACGGAGTAGCTGTTATATTCGCCCAGCGTCCACTGCTTGCAACTTTTCAAATCCTCCATGAACTGTGCTTCCATCTCTTTGGCTTTGCCTTCATCATAGATAATCGCATTCGTTTCATAATCCAGGTTAAAGCTGCGGATGTCCATATTAGCCGTGCCAATGGAGACAACGGCGCTGTCTATATTCAGCGTTTTGGGGTGGAAATAGCCCCCTTCATACAAATAGACCTTGCCCCCGCCTCCACCACTTCCTTGAAATAGGTGTGCGCAGCCCGGTACGGCACCTGATAAGTTGAGCCGCGTGGTGTGAACATGAGATTCACATCCACCCCGGATAATGCGGCCGCCTTCAATGCTTCCAGAATACTCTCGTCGGGGATGAAAAACGGGGATTGCAAATAAATCCGCTCTTCGGCCGAGCTAATCATCAAAAAATAGACCTGCCGGATTGCCTTCCACTGCGAATCGGGGCCACCTTGCGTAATCTGCACCGGCAGGAAGGCGTCTACCATTACAGGAGGATAGTAAGAGGGGCCGGTAATTTTTTCTTCAGTGGTCATCACCCAGCTCACGGCAAAACTGGCCTGCAAACCATGGGCCGCCTCACCAATCATACGTAAATGGGTATCGCGCCAACGGTCGAAGGCGGGCGGGTCAATTTGCTCTTTGTCCAGATTGAGACCACCAACATAACCGATACGGCCGTCAATCACCGCAATCTTCCGGTGGCTGCGATAGTTGGCCGTGTGCAGCATCTTCAGCGAACGGAACTCCATGTATGGGTGAATTTGCACCCCGGCGTCACGCAGGTCTTGCAGATATTGTTTGCTCATCGCCCCGCCGGAAGCATCAAACAGGCAGCGCACTTCCACGCCCGCTTGAGCCCGTTCAATCAGCGCCTCCTTCACCTGGAGTGTAAAGTCGTCCTCCGTCCAGATGTAATAATTCAGATGAACATGATGCTGCGCGGCGCGAATGTCGGCCAGCAGGCGGGGATATTTTTGGGTGGCATCTTGCAAAATTTCCACCTCATTCATGCCGGTGAGGATGGAACTGGAACTTTGTTGCACCAGCCGCAGCAGCCGCCGTTTGTAGGAAGACGGCCGTTCCTGGGCAATACGCTGGATATACTCCTCCTGGCGGCGGGCTAAATCCCCCAAATCTTTCACAAATTCATCCATCAATTTGGTGCGGGCAATGGTCCGTTCCTGGCTAAAGGTATGCGCACCGCGCCCAAAAAAGATGTAAATCAGCACCCCCAACAACGGGAAGGTAACAAATAAGAATAACCAGGCAAAAGTAGATTGCGGCGACCTGTTTTCGGTGATGACAAAAACAGCTACAACAATCACATACACAGCAAAAATGAGAGAAATTAGCGTCCAGGAATCCATGTGAGAGTCTCCAAAAGTAGATAATTGATTAGACCCGAAGGGTTTTTGAAACCCTGCGGGTCTCTTAGCGGGCGAGTATATCACGGAGACAGAATGTCTACCCCTCCACTCGTTTTGTAAAATCTCTATTGCCCATTACAATTGCCGGGCATGAAGGCAAGATTCAATGGGATTATCCAATTAAAAGTCGGCCAATCTCATTTGGCAGAGTGGCGCATCCTCAAATGGGTCCCGTCTGGCATCTGAGGATGCCACTCTCCTCTTTCTCATAGAGTCTTCTCTGGATATGAGGTTATATGTCTCATTCGTCTGCAACCATGACCCAATTTCGGCACAGCGCCACCGTGGCCGTTGCCGACATTCATCTGCAAAGTGCATTAACTGGGGCGACAAATAAGTTTGCCAACGGCCGTGCCACCGCCCTGACCGAACTGCTCGACGCCGACGCCTTACGCGCCCATTTCAAAAAAATCCGCTCTGCTACCCTTGCCAACCTGGCCCATTATCTGGAACTGTTTGAGCAGCGAGCCACGGCCGCCGGGTCGCAGGTGCATTGGGCCAAAACCGGGCAAGACGCGGTAGACATCGTCTTAGACATCGCCCGGCAGCGTGGCGTGAAGCTGGTAACCAAAAGCAAATCTATGGCCTCCGAAGAAATCCACCTGAATGAGGCTTTGGAGGCTAACGACATTGCTCCGGTGGAAACAGATTTGGGTGAATGGATCATCCAGTTAGCGGGCGAACCGCCTTCGCACATCATCGGCCCGGCCATCCACAAGACGCGCCAGCAAGTGGCGGAACTGTTTAGCAAAGAGGTGGGACGGCCGTTGTCCCCCGACGACATTGATGGCCTCACCGCCGAAGCGCGGCGGCTGCTGCGTACCCAATTCCTGGCGGCGGGCATGGGCATTAGCGGCGGCAACCTGGGCATTGCCGAAACAGGCTCGCTAGTGCTGGTGACAAATGAGGGCAACGGCCGTCTCGTCACCTCCGCCCCCCCCATCCACATTGCCATCATGGGCATCGAAAAAATCTGCCCGGATTGGGACGCGGCCGCTGCCTGGCTGGCTCTGCTGGCCCGCAGCGCCACCGGCCAGCCGATGTCCATCTACACCACTGCCATCACTGGCCCTCGCCGTTCCGGCGACCGCCGCACCGACGAACCGGACGGGCCGGAGGAAGTGCATATCATTTTGCTGGACAACGGCCGTAGCCAGCAACTGGGCACTCCCTATGAAGAAATCCTGCAATGTATCCGCTGTGGCGCTTGCCTGAACGTCTGCCCGGTGTACAAAAAAGTGGGCGGCCACGCCTATGGCAGCCCCTACAGCGGGCCGATTGGCGCGGTGGTGACGCCGCTGCTCTTTGGTCTGGAGGAGTACGCGGCGCTGCCCCAGGCCAGCACCCTTTGTGGCGCGTGCAAGGATGCCTGCCCGGCGCGCATTGACATTCCCCGGATGCTGCTGCACCTGCGCCAGGATGAGGTGGCTGCCCACCTGCTGCCCTGGCACGAACGAAAAACAGAGGAGTTCGCCGCCTTTGTGCTGGGCAGCGAAGGGCGGATGAACTTTTTTGCCAAACTGGGGCGTTGGGGCCAACGGCCGTTCCAGCGCGACGATGGCTTGAAATTACCTGTCAAGGTAGGCGACGGCCGTGCCCTGCCCACCCTGGCGCCCAAACCGTTCCGCAACATGTGGGCGGATGGGGATTTGGACTAAATGGTGAGCCTTAATCCGTGAACCGCAATCCGTTTACGGCTCACGGATGACGAAAAATGAATGCACGTGACGACATTTTAGGACGATTGAAACAGGCGCAGCGAGACGAACCGATGCCCCTGCCCTGGCAGTCACGGCGGGATTTCCCCGATTTGCGTGAACGATTTGCGCAGGCGCTGACGGCCGCAAAAGGCGAAGTGCATCACGTGGAAAGTCTGGCGGCCGCATATGAACTGACCAACCATCTCTTGCGGCAATTAGAAGCGGAGAATGTTGTGCTGAATGACGAACGGCCGTTGCACAATCTGCCTCGCCTGCCCCACATCACCTACCATCAAGTTGGCCAGGAAGATGGACAACTGCGCGACTTTTGCGCCAACGCCGACGTTGGGCTGACCAGCGCGGATGCCGGCCTGGCGGAAACAGGCACCATCATCGTCACCAGCGGGCCGGGCAAGAGCCGTCTGGCCTCCTTACTGCCGCCTGTGCATATTGCCCTTGTGCCCATTTCGACCCTGACCACCGATTTGTTCACCTGGGCGGCCGCTTTCAACCGGCAACTACCGGCTAACCTCAATTTCATCAGCGGCCCCAGCAAAACGGCCGACATTGAACAAACGATGGCCATCGGTGTCCATGGCCCGAAACGGTTTATTGTCATCTTATATGCTTGAGGTAACGCTACCGGTAGTGCTGTTCCAAACGAAAAGAGTATCCTATGCTAAAAATTGGCCTCTTTGTTGAACAGCTAGCCTCCCAATATCATCAAAATGTGTGGGCGGGGGTAGCCGAAACAGCCCAACAACGGGGCGTTCATTTGCTCACCTTTGTCACTGGCCTGTTGTCCCAGCCTCTCACACCGCCCAATACCCTGTTTGAATTTATCTGGCCAGGTGTGTTAGATGGCGTTATTTTGCTTAAAGCCGGTGAAATGGAGGGGTTGGCCGCCGATCAACGGCCGTCGTGGGTAACCCACCTGGCGCACCTTCCCGTCGTGCGCATTGGGCTGCCCTTCGAGATTGGCGTTTCGATTGAAGTGGAAAACAAAATCAGTTCCGAGCAGATGCTGGAACATTTAATCATCCATCACCATTGCCAGACCATCGCCTTTATTGCTGGTGCAAATGAACACCCGGATGCGCTGATACGGGAAGAGGCGTATCGAAACAGCCTGCAACGCTACCAACTGCCCATCTTGCCGGAGCTGCGCGTACAGGGCAAATTTTCTCGCCCGTCCGGTAAAACGGCGATGTTTCAGCTTTTGGACACCTTTTCTGGCAAGCTAGACGCCGTTTTTGCGGCCAACGATGAAATGGCCTTGGGGGCGATTGAGGCCTTACAAGAGCGTGGGTACGATGTGCCGGATGACATATTGGTGGTGGGTTTTGATGATGTGCAGGAGGGGCAGGTAGGTAGCAGCCCGCTTACCACGGTGCGGCAGCCGTTGGTTGAAATGGGGCAGCGGGCGCTGGAAATGGTGCTGGATCAGGTTCACGGCCGTGCGGTAGAAAAATCCGTTCTCCTGCCCAGCCAGTTTATCGTGCGGCAATCATGTGGCTGTTTGTCTCAATCGGTGTTGAAAGCGGGATTGGAAACGGCCGTCATCCATAATGATGATTTGCCGCTGCCACGCTCTATCATCAACGAACTGGTAGCCCTCAGCCTGGCTGACGCACAATCACCTGTGACCAATAAATTCCTGCCCACGCTGACCAAAATTATGCGCCAGGAGGCACATACCGGCCTGCCCGCGCACAAATGGCAAAATCTGATCACGGTTATTCATCAGGAGGGATTGCCCATTTGCCAAGACCCAGAAACCAGAAATCGTGCGGTTCATTTATGGCGGCAGGCGCGGGTATTGGTCGCCGATGCAGCTTATCGCAATCAGGCGGCGCGTGGTTCCCAGTTGGCGCGGCAGACGGTGGAATTAAGCGGGGTGATCCAGCATATCAACCGTTCTTTTGATGTCAAGCAGCTGCAACGGGTGCTGGCCGTCTTTTTGCCACGCCTGGGTATTGAACAATGTTTCACGGCCGTATATGACCCTGCTCCCTCTTCCCCAGGTGGCAGTTGTGTATTACCGGCCACTGCCCGGCTGCTGCCTTCGCTGACCAAAGAGGGTTTGCCCGTTCCCTCCCCTGAGCCAGTTTCCAGCCGCCACCTGGTTGATTCATTCCTATCCGCCAGCCACCCTGAACGAGTCATTGTGCAATCTCTTTATCAGAACTACAAGCAGATTGGCCTGGTCGTGTTTTTTGTGCCGCTGCAAATGGAACGGCTTTACCAGTATGAACTGCTGCAAAGCCAGATTAGCAGCGTGTTGTCAGGCGCCTTACTGGTGGAGCAAATTCAAGAACATGCGGCCGACCTGGAACATGAAGTGGCCCGGCGCACCGAAAACCTGAGGCAGACCAATTTGCAGTTGAAACAATATGCGGCCGAATTAGAACGCAGCAACCGCGAATTGGAAGCCATTGCCTATATCGCCTCCCATGATCTGCAAGAACCGCTGCGTAAAATTCGGGTATTTGCTGACCGGCTGGCAGAATACAGCCACGACCAACTGGATGAGCGAGCGCAAGATTATCTGGCGCGAATGCAAAACGCATCATCCCGTATGCAAACACTTATATACGATTTGTTGATGTTTTCCAGGGCAACTACCAAACCGCTTGCACTGCAAAAGGTAGATTTGAACGGGGTGGTTCGTGCCATTTTAGAAGAATTGGCTCCGACGATTCAGGCCGCGCAGGCGCAGGTGACATTGGCAGATTTGCCCACGTTGGAAGCGGATGAGTTTCAGATGAATCTGTTACTGCAAAATATCTTGCGCAACGCGCTGAAATTTCACCAGCCAGACCAACCAGCCATTGTGTCTGTGCATTGTGAAGAAATTCAGGCACACCCGCTGATCTATCGCATCACCATTCAAGATAACGGGATTGGTTTTGACGAGAAGTATCACGAACGGATATTCCAGGCATTTCAACGGCTGCACAGCCGTAGCCAATATGAAGGCTCTGGTATTGGCCTGGCCATCTGCCGACGCATTGTCGAACGGCATCATGGTCACATTTATGCTCACAGTTCTCCAGGTCAGGGGGCCACTTTTTTTCTGGAACTACCCGCCAGATATCATGCCAGATAAGTGATTGGGTTGCTACCAGACATCCGATTTCGAAAAGAAACCGGATGTCTGCCACAAATGAGTGGAAATACTATTTCCAGAAGAGAGCTTACATCGGGCAACCAGTTAGCGCCGGGTTGGCTGTGCCAGCAGGAGCATCATAAAAAGAAAACCGGCGGCCGCCAGGAGCAACCAACCACCATTTTGCTGCACAAAGCGCACGGCCGCCGGGCGCGGTTGTTCTGTTTTTAGCCAGGTAGCTTCCAGTTCGGCCACCGATTGCCCTAATGCTGTTTGCACGGCCGTTTCACAATCTGCACCGCCGGCAAAAGCGGCCGCCAGCGCGGCCAATGCTTCACGGCCGTACCACTCATCCACAAACTGCACCATTGCCCCACTTTGAGCGACCACTGCCTGCTGGTCGGCCGCTTCCGGTGGCACAGCCTGGCACAGGTCTGCCAGGGGTACAGGTGTGCTCATTCCCTTGCCAGCGGCCTGGGCAGCCCACAACGCCACTCCTTCTTTGAACCAGTAAGGGATTTGGGTATATCGTGCCCCGGCCGCCTGATACAGCCAAAAGCGGGCCATTTCATGGGGCAAAGTTCGGCGCAAATCAGCAGCCACCGTTTTGCTGTTGACGGCCGTCACCAGCACCACGCCCAAGGCCGGGTCTGTATGCGCTTGCACCCAATCATGCCCATTCAGTCGCAGAGCGGAACGCAAATCGGCCGTAGAGGGATATAAAAAAATGGGTAGGGGCGTTTCTGGTGGCAGTGGCAAAAGGGAGTGCAGCCGGGCGGCCGTTTCTTGCACAATGATAAAAGCCTCCTGCCCTGGCTTATCAGACTCACCCGGCCAAAAGATGCTGACGGCCGTATTCGCCACGCGCTGGTTAATGCGTTTCCAGGCAAAACGATCATCCTGATAGGCCACCGTTTGCGCGGGCACTGTGATGGTTTCACCGCTATCGGCCGTCACGCTCCATTTATAGGTAAGGGTGGTGTAAGGGGAAAGCCCACCCGCCTGGGGTTCTAAAGTGAACTGCACCTGCCACCGACCATCGGCCAACGGTGGCGGCCGTAGCAGAACCGTCTGCTCTGCCTGACCCGATGGCTGAAAAGTGAGCGAGACGGCCGTCGGCGGTTCATCGGTCACGGCCGTGAGTGTAAATACCACCTGCTGCCCAAAGGTGACGGCCGCCTTACTTTCAAACTGGCCGCCTTGCCGCGCCAGCAAGAGCCAGATTAAGCAACCCACAGTCAACCATTTCATAACCAGAACCAGTGGAAGTCATTGGGTGATTGCAGCGGCCAATTGCTCAATTACCCAATGACCCAATTACCCGTTTACCCATTTACAATCCTAACAGCGTAATAACGGCCGCCACTGTGAGTGGGCTGAGCAAGGTGGCCACCACCACAATCACAGCCACGGCCGATGGCACTAACCCAAACTCGGTGGCTAACACAATGACTAATACCGCCGGTGGCATGCTCGCCTCAATAATACCCACTGAACGACTCAGGCCGGTCATGCCTAACCAGGTGGCCGCCAGAATGCCGGCCAGCGGCCCCACCAGCAGCCGTATGGAGATGGCAGGTAAGGCCAGTCGCAGCGGCGGCCGTCCGTCGGGCACATCGCGCAGGTCAGCAATTTGCATTCCCAACACCACCAGCAGCAGGGGAATCGCGCCCGCTCCGGCGATTTCTATAGCTCGCATAAACGGGGCGGGCACAGACAACTGCCAATGATAAACCACGACGGCCGCGATAGCTGCATACACGGCCGGAAAAGAAAACAGTTTTCGGACTGCCGGCCGCAAGGATAAATGGCCTGTGGAAGCGATGAAGATGCCCAGCGTATAGACCAGCATGGTGGAGGTGAGGTAAAAGACAACGGCATGGGCCAGCCCGGCGGTGTCATAGCGCAGTTGGTTTAATGTCATGCCATAGTTGCCGCCATTGACAAACATGATAAGCAGCAGCAGGGCGGCCGTTTCCTGCCGGGTTAGCCGCAGCAGCCAGGCAGCAGCCAGCCCAATGCCACCCATGAGAAAAATAACGACGGCCGTAAACAAAACCATTTCCCCCAAAGCCTGAGCCGAAAGCTGTGAATTGGCCAGCGCCGAAAATGCCAGGCAGGGGCTAAAAATATTCAATACTACCCTGGAAAGCGCCTGCTTATCCAGCCGCTTCCAGCGCTGCAAGGCAAACCCAAAGGCGGCCACCAAAAAAATGGGCAGTATATTTTGGGTGATAACTGTCAGAAGATCGCTCAAGGGGATAGCTTAACGGTTTAATACAACCAGGGTGATGAGCATCATAGCTGCGGCCGTGCCCAATTCCAACACGACAAATGCGCCAATCCATAGCCGCCGCAAGCCATCATCCACCACCGGCTGGGCCAGACGCGCCAATAAGAAAACGTCGGCTGCCACTGTAAAAACAGTGATTCCCCCCAAACAGAGCACCGGCAGCCCCATTTGGGCGGCCGAAACATCGGCCGTCACACCCGCCACAATACCAATCGAAACTGTTAATACAAGAATGGTGCTCAACCAGATGCCGATGGTGAACAAAAAAAGCTTAAATTGAACCACCTACCCCCCTAGACCAGCGCCAGATTGAGCGTTTCGGCCAGTGCTTCAGCCCGTTTTTGCAACCGTTCGCCTAATTCTGGTTGGCCGTTTGCCGATTCAAACAAAGCCCAGTGCCACAGCGTCAGCGCCTGGTCCCGGTGTGAAGCGATGCCGCCGCCATTGAGCGTTTCAAAAACATGCAAACTTTGGGCAAAACAGGCGGCCGCATCAAAACGCTCGCTGCCTAACTGTATCCACTGTTTATTGGCAGGCAAGGCGGCCGTCACCCGCCCTGCTATCCGCCATGTCAGGCCGATCACTTCGGAATCGCCTAAGCGCTGGGCCAGTTCATGGGCGCGGCGTGCCTTTTGCACGGCCTCCTCCATTTCAGCTTTTCCCAGATGGATGAGTGACAAGAAGGCGTACAGTTCAGGCAGTCGCCGCCAGTCGGCCATTTGGCTTTCATTTTCGGCAAACTCACGGACCTCTTGTAATATCTCTTCGGCCAGATCGTAATTGCCCAGATTGACCAGCACGCGCCCCATGCCGGCGTCCGCTTCCAGACGGCCGTACCGATACCCAATGCCATTCGCTACCGATAGTGCCTTGCGATAAAAGGGCACCGCCGCATGGAAATTCCCCCGATGGCGTGCTGTCTCGCCCAACTGATAAAGCGCCCAACCTGTTTCAATTTGAATATCTAAATTGCGGAAAATTTTTAGAGCGGCCAGCAGGCTGGAGGTGGCGGCGTCATATTGGCCCAACCGGTTTTGCAAATTTCCCAGCGCGTAGTGGGTGGCGGCCGCCGCCCGCAGTTCATCCAGGGTGAGTAAAAGAGAAAGCTGTTGTTGCAGTTGGTAGATGCTGTGCTGTGCATCAGCATAGCGGCCGTTGCGGATATGTGCCAGACAGAGTAAATAAAGGCTTTGGGTGCGGGCCACAATCTCTTCCTGCCGTTCACTCAAATGCAGAGTACGTTCAATGACAGTCAATGCCTGAGGCAGATCACCCAGATACAAGTGGGCTTCACCCTGGCGCAGCAGAGCGCGAATCAATTCGGTTTCTGCGCCAATTAGCCAGGAAACCTGCTCCGCCTGCTGGGCACTGCCGAGCATGGCCTGGTATTTGCCCTGGTCATGTTGGATAGCCGCCAGCCCGTTCCAGGCCCGCGCCTGGGCGGCCAGATCGCCATCTTCTTCGGCCGTGAAGCGCATGGTCATAAACACCTGAGCCGCCTCCACAAAACGTGCCCGCATGTGCAGCAGCTTGCCCAATTCTTCCTGCAAACGAAGCAGCCATTCGGCATAATGTAGCTGCTCGGCCAGCAGCCCCAATGCTTTGCGGTAATAATCTATTGCCAGTTCTGTGTCATAGGCATGATGGGCGCGTTGGGCGGCCGTTTCATACAGTTCGGCGGCGGCCGTGCGTTCCCCGGCCATTTCATAATGTTCGGCGATCAGACCGGCATTTTCGGCAATGCGTTCGCCACTTTGTTCGGCCAGCCAATCACCGGCCTGTTTGTGGTAGCCAGGGCGAAAGCGCAGCAACACACTTTCGTATGCCACCTGGTGCAGGATGGCATGTTTGAACACATAGGCCTGGGTACCGGCAAAACCGGAGATCTGCCGTTTGAAAATCATTTCCCGCTTTTCCAGGGCTTGCAGAGCGGTGTGTGTTTCGGCCGGAGGGATAAGCGGTGCGGCCGTTTCATTCATATGAATCACAGCGCTGTCCCAAAAAACACGGCCAATCACGGCCGCACGCTGGAGCGTGGCTCGTTCCAACTCTGACAACCGGTCTAAACGCGCCTGTAAGACACCGTTGATATGTGGCGGCACCCGTGCCGATGGAATCTGGTTTCGCCGCACCTGCCATTCTTCCTGCCCGGCGATGATGACCCCGTCCTCAATCAGAATTTTGATCATTTCTTCCACATACAGGGGGTTGCCTTCAGCACGGGAAACAATAAGGTCAGACAGGTCGGCCGGAATTTCTGGCGCTTTACGCAGAATTTCCAGCACCAATTCACGGCTCTGGCTTTCACTAAGCGACTGTAGCTGGATGGCCTGAACACCGCCAGCCTGCCCCATAAGCTTGCCATGTCGCGCCAACGGCTGGTCGCTGTCCAGTGAAACATCCAGCGAACGAGTAAGAAGGATGAGTAATAAAGGCATCTGGCGACAGGCGGGCAATAGATATTCCAGGAGGTCCAGTGAGCCTTCGTCTGCCCAATGCAAATCTTCCAGAAATAAGAGGGTGGCTGGCGAGACGGCCGTCATGCCTTGCAAAAGTTCGGCAATATATTGGTAAGCAAGGTCACGTAATTGGGGTGCGGTTTCATCGTCTTCGGGGAGGGGGTGGGTGGCATCAGGCACGGCCGTTGGGCCTAGATCCAACCCCAGCAGTTGGGCAATGATAAAAGCACGCTGCCGAATCTCCTCAGCTTCCCCCGGTTGGTATTGCCCAATACCCTGAATCAGTTTTTGCCGGGCAACGGCCGCCGAGTCATTGTCTTGTATACCAAAAAAAGTAGCCAACAAATTGCGAAAAAGAGCATACGGAATCTGGCGCATATGTTGATAGGTACGCCCTTTTAGTTCCTGTACCTCCTGCGGCAGCGTTTTGGTCCATGTTATAAACTCGTGCATCAGACGAGACTTACCCACGCCTGCTTCGCCAATAATGGCGATGGCTCGCCCATTTTGGCTGGTGATAGCTAACTGCAAAGCCGCTTTTAAGCCCGCCAGTTCCGTATCGCGCCCAATCATACGTGTTTCCACGCCTTCCACACCGCGCCCAACGCCATAAAAAATGCGTGGTTTCATACCAATGGTCAGGTAAACCTGAATGGGTTCGGTGCGCCCTTTGATGGGCACAGGGCCAAGAGGCTCCACATTGAAGGTGTCGCGGACTAACAGATAGGTATCATGGGAGATGAGAATGCCGCCGGGCGGCGCGGCGCGTTCCAGGCGGCTGGCAACATTCACGGTATCGCCAATCACGGTGTATTCGTCGCTATCGCCCACACGCCCTAACATGGCCGGGCCGGTGTTGATGCCCACAGAAAGGCGTAATGATTGCAGATCGGGCAATTGGTTTAACATCTCCTCATCCAGTGAGCTTTTTAGTTCGCTTACAAAATCGCTAAGGATAGCACGCATTTGCAGTGCGGCGCGGATGGCCTGTTCGGGGTCGTCTTCATGGGCAATGGGCACACCAAAAAGCCCCATGATGGCGTCGCCGAGATGTTTATCAATGACGCCGCCTTGCTGGGTAATGGCTCCGTCCAGCCGCCGCCACAGGGCACTGATGAGATTAAGCACGGCCGTTTCCTGCGCCCCGCCTGTTACGGCCGTAAAACCTGTCACTTTGGCAAAGATAACCGTAATTTGTTTGCGTTGTGCGTCACGAGAAGGGGGTGCTTCCAGAGAACGGGCCGATCCTCGTTGGGCCAACTCTTGTAAGGCGGCAACGGTAGTGTTAACCACACGGTCGCCCAAAGCGGTGCGTTGGGATTCAATGGTATGGATGGCTTTCTGGATTTGTTTGCGATCTACCATGCCGGATAATGAGATTGGTTTGAACTTAAATCTTGCACCAATCTCACACTTTTAGCTTCCAGATATTAACTCTTGTATGCGGTCGGCTTCATGCTGACGCCCCAGTTTTGCCAGGAGTGTGCGGGCGGCCTGGGCCAAAGGTGCTGCTTCAGCCATGTGGTCACGGCGCATTTCTAATAAGGCCCAGGCGCGTAAGGTATGTGTTTTTTCCAATTCGCCGACTGGCCCGGTTTCTTCAAGTAGCTGTCGGCTACGGCCGTAACAGGCAATGGCGTCTACTGTTTTGCTGCCGATGGTGATCTGTTGATTTTTCTGGGGCACTTTTGCCAGAACGTTGCCCAGGATGCGCCAGGCGACGGCCGTTTCTAATTTAATTTGTTTGATAGGGCGTTGCTGCAAGGTGCGTTCTGCTAAAATGACCGCTTCGCGGGCTTTTTCTTGGGCTTCAGTCAGCGCATGATCTTCCAGGTCTAGTTGGGCCAACCCTACTAACGAAGCAACCCGGATGAGGGGTTTATCCGTTTTACGCGCCAACCGCCCGGCACGTTCATACCAGCGTAACGCCTGGTTTATATGTTCCTCCTGTTGGGCAATGTCTTGAGCCGTTTGGGGAGCATTGAGCGCCTGGATCAGATGCAACTGGCCCAATGCGTTGGCCAGGTAGGCCAGATAAATCTGGTTTTGGCCGCGTTCAGCCAGGGAAAGTGCCCGTTGATAAAATAGTTCGGCGTGCTGGTAATCGCCCTGGAGGAAATCAAGCCTGCCCAGGTTGTGCAGTGCCAGTATCGCGCCAAAGCGATCCCCAGCATTGCGGGCAGTATCCAGAGCGCGATGGTAATGAACGACGGCCGTGTGCAAATCCCACTGTTCATAGGCAATATGCCCCATCTGAACGTGCATCAATGTTTCCCACATGGTCTCGCCGAAGGAGGCAAACATATCACAGGCCAGTTGGGTCATTTCCTGTGCCTGATCATATCGCCCCATCTCGCGGGCCAGATCGCCCACAAAGGCCCGGCTGAATGCACGTCCGGGCGATGGTTCTAAGGTGCGGCTACTGGAATAGACTTCCCTGGCCATATCTCCAGCCACTTTTGACTGCCCCGCTGCCAGGGCGATCCACCCTCTGGCTGTTTGCGCAATGGTGTTGAAGGTGAGGTCGTGGCTGGTTTGGGCAATCGTTTCAAGAGGGCGGATACTTTCCAGTGCATTACGTAGTTCGTCGCTGAGAAAGTGGCAGAGAAATTCGCCGCTATAAGCACGGGCTACGGCCATCTGATCCAATGTGCCATTTTGGGTAGCTGCCTGCTGCATGGTCTGGTAAGCCACAATAGCTTCATTAAAGCGGGCCTGTTTGCGCAGGACGACGGCTTCGCCTTCAAGCAGGTTGATACGAGAAGTTGAAGTGGAGGGGGAGGCGGGCAGCAGTTCTAGCGCACGACGGTAGTAAGAGGTGGCGGATTCAAGGGCCAGGTCTATGCGGGATTGGGTAGCGGCGCGGCCGTACCAGTCGGCCGCTTTAGCCAGTTCACCTGCCTGTTGCAGATGATGGGCAATGAGGCGCAGCAGGCGGGTGGTGGTGGGTAACGATTGGGCGGCCAACCAGGCGGCAGCCTGGGCGTGGTAAGCCGTGGCTGTTTCGGCGGTGATGGTTTCGTAGATGGTTTGTTGCAGGTGGCGTGAGCGGAAATGATATTGGTGGGTATTGGGTACGGCTACCACTGGCGCACGCCGGATCCAACTGGCTTCTAACAAGGCTTGCAGCCCATTTTCCAAACCAACGGCGCCAATGATCAGGTGGTCGGCCGTCAATTCCAATAAACCCGCATCCCAAAACGTCGGGCCAAATACGGCCGCTCGCTGCAAAATGTAGCGTTGGGTATCGGGTAATTTTTCCAGCATACCACGCCACAGGTTGGGTACGGTGGGTGGCGAAGGCAACTCCAGCAGCTGCCCCATATTGGCTTGCCAGCGCATCTCGTTCTCTTCCAAAACGCCGGCACTGGTAAAAAGCCTGACCATCTCTTCCAGGTTGAATGGATTGCCGGAGGCAGCATTGCCGATCACATCCATCAATCGCATAGGCATCATATCCAGTTTTTGCAGCAGTTCCGTAAGCAGGTGGCGGGTATCAATGAGTGAAAGAGAAGATAGGTGGATTTCATGCCGTTCCGTTGTTTCCACCATGCGCCAGGACGGCCGTTTGTCAAATAAGGATGGCTGGGTGAGGCAGATAATGAGCAAGGGCAGCTCACGGTGTAACTGCGCCAGATAATCCAGAAAATCATAGGAACCTTCGTCGGCGAGATGAAAATCTTCCAAAAAGATAACAGTCGCTGCATAATTTTGGGCGATAGTGGTAAAGAGATAAGCCATGTCTTCAAAACCAACGCCACGAATTTGGGGATGGGCGTCACGCTGATCTAATGAGGCTTCCCAATAGAGTGTCAGAGGCTTTGTTACCGCTTTTTGGGGCACCGCCTCTTCAGTTTCAAAGCCCAGGAGTTGGACGATGTTTTCAGTGGCGGCTTTGGCCCGGTCAAAATCATGGTTCATTTCGTTGAGCAGGCCGAGGATGAGTTTTTCGCGGGCTACGGCCGGGCTGTGTTGTGGATGGATTTCGTAGCGATGGCTTAACAAAGAGCGGAACAATCCGTATGGTTTTTCCGTGATTTCAGCCTGTCCCACACCTTTCATCACGCAAATGGATTCGGGCAGAAGCGCAATAAGCCGTTCAAATTCATAAAGTAGACGAGATTTGCCTATGCCGGCGTCTCCAACGATGGTGATGATTTGAGCGAGACTGTTATCAATGGCTGTTTGTAATGCCTGTTGCAGGGTGTTGAGTTCATCGCCACGCCCCACAAACCGCGTTTCCGCCGTGGCAGAATCTCCGCTCATGGCAAAGGTGGTTTGAGGTATTTCGCGGCGCACCACGTAGGTGGGGTAATAAGGATCGTGCTCGTTGATGGCAATGGGAGGCTGTTCGTCGGCTTCAAAATAGGGGTGGACGCGCTCGTATAATTCAGGAGAGATGAGTATGCCGCCAATGGGGGCGGCCTGTTCTAGCTTGTTGGCAATAGCAACAGTATCGCCTACGGCCGTGACCTCATCGGTCGCTCCTACCTGCCCAAAATAAACGGGGCCAACGTGCAGCCCCACCCGCATCTGAATCCGCCGCTCTGCCCGGAATGGCCCGGTACCGGCCGTGCGACGTGCCTGCTGTTCATTAAACATTGCCAGTTCCCCCTGCATATCCAATGCAGACAGAATGGCCCGCCGGTCATCCCCCTCTTCAGCCTGGGGCATACCAAACAAAGCGATAATGCCATCACCCAGATGCTTATCAATCACACCGCCCCAATTGACAATCACCCGATCGAGTTTGCGCCACACCGCATTGATAGCATCACGCACCTCTTCCGCATCTAAAAATTCAGACATGGAAGTGAAGCCTGACATATCTGCCACCAGCACACAAATGTTTTCATGCTGCTGCATGGTGGAGGGCGCTTGCACCGCTGCCAACTTCTCTTGCAAGGCCAGTAACGCAACATCTACAATGTCATTCTCGAATAAAACCCCGCGCTGTGACTCAATGGCGACGATGGCTTCTTCAAGTTCGGTTGGAGTAGACACTATTATTTCTGCTCTGATTGATAGGTTTAATGAAGCAAAGGTAACGAATCATTTCCACAAATTAGACCGATTTTGATTGGTCGTTGAATGCACAAATTTGCATAACAAAGCGGTCGGGCCGAACGTTCCCCGCGAATTATAGTGGGGAAAGCGCGAAACGGCGATATGACATAAGGTTTATAAGGTAGTTCAATAGGCATCATGCGTCAAGATGAGGTGGTAGCTGGTCCACCTGATCTAGCCAATCGCTGACAATTTGCACACCTAGAACAGGTGCATAAATGTTTCGCGTTGTGGCAATGTCGGCATGTCCCAGATATTCTTGCACCACTTCCAATGGCATTCCTTCACGAAGTAACTGCGTAGCCCGATAATGGCGAAAGTCGTGGGCCGAGAGCGATTCGTCAAGCCCCAGGGCGTGTACAGCTTTTTTCACGATGTTATGAACGGCCGTGATAGAGAGGCGGGCGCATTGGGCATTACGGCTGTGGGCCACAAACAATGCGGGGTTGGAATCCGTGCGCTCGTTGAGGTAAGCCTGAATGGCGTGTTGGGCGTAGGGGCGGATGTAGATGGTGCGTGGTTTGGCCCCTTTGCCAGTGACAGTGGTGTGAGCCGCACGGCCGTGCCCCACATGTGTCCGGTTCAGCCGCACAACCTCAGAAATGCGGGCGGCCGTGGCATATAATGTATGCACCAATGCACGGTCTCGCAGCAGGGAAAGCCGCCGGTTGTATTGGTCATTTTCGGTCGGAACAGGCAGTGAATCGTAATACAAAATAATTTGCGGAATGCCTTGCCGGGCTTCATCGTGGTCAATCACAGTGGCTGCGGGGTTTTGTTCGACCTGCCGCCGGGCAATTTGCTGCTGAAGCTTGCCCAGTTGCACCCCGGCGGGTAAATGGTCTTGCCCATCCAGGTATAGCAGGTAGCCGATAACGGCCGAAATGTATGTGGTGGCGGTAGCACGGGAACGATGGGCCAGCAGCCAGTTGCGAAAATTCAGCACATCAGCAGTAGTCAGGCTCTGAGGGGAGAGGGGCCAGGGGTCGTTGAGGGTATAACTGGCACGGCCGTAATGCTGCAACCAATCGGCGAACAACCGCAATCCACTACGGTAAGTAGATTCAGTCTTGGCGCTTTTAACACCGGCCTCAAACAGAAAACCTTGTTCTTCCTGCCAGGCAGCAGCGGCAGGGGGAGGGCGGCCCGAAATGGGTAAAACGCTGGCAGATCCTCGGCTCATAAAGTAATAGTACCACACGGCCGTAGCACTTTCTAGAGGTGGGCGGCCGTATGGGAAGCCCTGACGCTAAAAGACGTATATACAGTGTACGTGACCTATACAAAATGATGACAAACCGGACATATTGTGCTATGGTTAGGGAGGATACCAAAGAGGCAAAGCATGGATGATCAGACAAATACATATAACTTGAAAGCAGTTGTTATGGAAACCGGACTAAAGCCGGTCACGTTACGCGCCTGGGAACGCCGCTATGGGCTGCCAGAGCCAAAGCGTACCTCTGGCAAACACCGGCTGTACTCGCAACGTGATATTGATATGCTCAAGTGGATGTTAGCACGCCAAAAGGAAGGTGTATCCATCAGCCAGGCCGTTTCCATCTGGCGCGGTCTGGAAGCTGATGGACAGGACCCCTTGACAACGGGATCGCCCGTTTCCGGCATCACCTCGGCGGCCACCCTGCCCAGTGGAATCGGGGAGCAGTTGGCTGATCTGCGCCAGACCTGGGTGGAGGCCTGCCTGGCATTTGATGAAGCTCGCATTGAGCAGGTGATGACAGAGGCATTTTCTCGTTTTCCTTCAGAGGTCATCTGTTTAGAATTGTTGCAAAAGGGGTTGGGGGATATGGGTTCGGGCTGGTATCAAGGAAATGTAACCGTGCAGCAGGAGCATTTTGCTTCCGCGCAGGCGATGCGGCGGTTGGAAATGTTGGTGGCCGCCCAACCACCAGCCACACGTGCTGAACGGATATTGGTTGGGTGTGCGCCGAAAGATACGCACACATTCAGTTCGCTTTTGCTGACATTTTTGCTGCGGCGGTATGGGTGGGATGTGATTTACCTGGGGGCTGATGTGCCTACGGCACACCTGGACGAAACGATCAGGATAACGAAACCGGCCCTGGTTATTTTTACGGCCCAACAACTGTTTACGGCCGTTACCCTTCTTGATATTGTGCGTATTCTAGAAAGCCAACATATCCCCTTTGCCTATGGTGGCCTTGTGTTTAACCTCATACCAGAACTTGTAGAACATATCCCGGGCTATTTTCTGGGCGCAACAATTGCCGATGCCCCCAGACAGGTGCAGCGTATTTTTGCCAATGATCTGGAGCCAATACGGCCGCCGGCATTGCCCCTTATTTATCAAGAAATATCACAACTATTTGACCAACGACGGGCGGTTATCGAAGCGGCCGTATGGGATAATCTCGCCAGCACCGACTTACCCGCGATTTTTTTGGCTGAAATCAACGGCTATTTTGGTCGGGACATAAGCGCCGCCCTTAAGTTTGGCCGTATTGAGGTATTGGATGAAAATCTAAGCTGGCTGCTGGCACTGATAGATAATCACGGCTGGCCGCAAGCATGGCTTGATCTGTATATGCGGGCCTATTATCAGGCCGTGAGAGCCACATTGCCTGGAGAGAATAATCCCGTGGTGCAATGGTTACACCACCAGGTGGAGGCATGACACCGGAGTTTACATGGGCGGTGACGTAGCACGATAAATGAAAATAGGGAGATGGTTGCTGGTACGGGCCACTAACCACCAGCCCCTATTTCGAAACCATTGTGCGATTTGGCAAAATCGCACTACATTTATGAAGGTGGAAAAAGATGTTAAAAGAGTTTCGGGAATTTTTGAATCGTGGGAATGTGATTGATCTGGCAGTGGCCGTGATTTTGGGTGCTGCCTTTACAGCAATTGTGCGCTCGTTGGTAGATGACATCATTATGCCGCTCATTGGCATCCTGTTGGGCGGGCTGAATTTTGCCAGCATGACGGTGCAGGTGGGTAAGGCGACTGTCACCTATGGCAATTTTTTGCAAGCCATCGTCAACTTTCTGATCATCACTTTCGTCGTGTTTCTGGTGGTGCGCTATTACAACCAGTTGGCCCGCAAAAAGGAAGAGCTACCAGCCACCCCGGCAACGCCATCTGAAGATGTGCTGCTGCTGCGCGAGATTCGAGATTTGCTCAAGGAATAAGGAGAGAATCAAAAAGGGCGCTGATTCAGCGCCCTTTTTCTTTGCTCAATGGATGGCGTGTTCTTCACGACGCGCCCTGGCTTCGGCAGCAATTTTTTCTTGCATATGGGTGGGGACACGGCCGTAATTCTGAAAGACCATGCTAAACACACCCCGCCCTTGCGTCATGGAACGCAGGTCAGCAGAATAAGTCTGCATCTCCGCCAAAGGCACTTCCGCTTTCACGATGCTTTTAATACCATCCTGATCCATCCCCAGCACTCGTGCCCGCCGGGTATTCAAGTCGCCCATAATATCACCCATATTATCGGCCGGTACGGAAATCGTCACCAGGTAAATAGGCTCCAGCATCACCGGGCCTGCTTCCATCATCGCTTTTTTGAATCCTTCGCGCCCGGCCGTTTGGAAGGCAATTTCTTTAGAATCCACCGGGTGCTCCTTGCCGTCATACACAATGGCCTTCACACCAACCACCGGATAACCGGCAATTGGCCCCGATTCTAATGCCTGCCGACACCCTTTTTCTGTGGCGGCTACAAATGGTGCGGAAATGGCCCCTCCAAATATCTCGGAGGCAAAATCAAAGGTGGCGTCGTCATCCAGCGATTCCACGCGCAAGAGAACACGGGCATATTGACCTGCGCCGCCGGTTTGTTTCTTGTGAGTATATTCGGCCTGCGCGGTGCGGGTAATTGTTTCCCGATAAGGAATGAGCGGGATGCTGGTGGTCATGTTGACGCCGAATTTGTGTTGTGCCTTTTTAACGGCAATCTCCAGATGGGTATTGCCCATACCGGCCAAAATTGTTTCATGGGTAGCTGTTTCGGTATGCCAGTGCAAGGTGAGATCCTCAGCAACCAGGCGGTTGAGGGATTGGCTCAGTTTAGCAACGTCCGATTGGCTGACGGGATGTATGGCTACCTGGGCAATGGGTGGTGGTTGTTGGATACTCGCCATTTTCAGCTTATTGCCACGATCACACAAGGTGTCGTTTGTGCCGGTTTCGCCCAATTTCACGACAGCGCCGATGTCTCCAGCGTGTAAATGGGCGATGGGCAGTTGTTCTTTGCCGCGCAGGATTTGTAATGACCCTACCCGAACTTCGGCGTCGGCATTGGCGTCCCACACGCGGCTGTCTGAGGAAAGGATGCCACCGTAGACGCGCAAAAAGCTCATTTTGCCATAGGGGTCTTCGCGTGTTTTGAAGACAAATGCCGCCAGGGGAGATGTGTCGCTCACGGGGTATTCGACCGTTGCGCCGGCCGCATTGACGGCCGTAAACGCCCCCACCTCATCCGGCCCCGGCAGCAAACGCATCATCGCATTCAACACCGGCACCACGGCAATGCCGGATTGTGGGGCGCTGTATAACACCGGGATACACAATCCTTGTTTCATTGCCAATCTTAAACCCCGTACAATATCTTCATCTGGCAGGGTATCTTCCTCAAAATACTTTTCCATCAGGGCATCGTCGCCCTCAGCGGCCGCTTCAATAACGGCCATATGGGCGGCTTCGGCTGCTTCCACCAGGTCTGGCGGTATAGGCCCACGCGCGTCTTTATCGCCCAGGCGTGCTTCCATAGAAAGCAAATCTACCACCCCTTTGAACGAGGGGCCTTCGCCGATGGGTAATTGCAGGGGCACAAAATTACCTTTTAGATGATCCTTCACACTGTTGAGGGCGCGTTGGGCACGCACATTGTCCCGATCCATTTTGTTAATGACGACAACACGAGGCAAATGGCGTTCCAGAGCGGCCTGCCATACCTGTTCTGTGCCCACTTCCACGCCAGCGACAGCCTCGACAAAGACCATTGCCCCTTCGACGACGCGCAGGGCGGCATTCACTTCGCCAATAAAATCGGCAAAACCGGGGGTGTCGAGGATGTTGAGTTTGTGGTCACGCCATTCAATAGGTGCAACGGCCGTAGCCACCGAACTGTTGCGTGCTATCTCTTCTTCTTCAAAATCCATTACGGCCGTGCCATTTTGCACATTGCCCATGCGCGTGGTAGCGCCTGTGTTGAACAATGCCCGCTCAACAAAGGTCGTCTTGCCCGCGCCATTATGAGAGATGAGAGCCACGTTGCGAATCTGACTTGTCTTATACTCTTTCATGCGCTAAGAACCTCTTCTATTTGAGTTTAATTGGATTTGTTGGGTAAGCGGTTTTTCTCCATCGGCTGGCGGATTGTAGACGAAAGAGGGGGGGTTGTCAAAACAGGAAGAAGGATAAAATGGTGGCTGATGGCTGGTAGGGGCCGCCAGTCACCAGTCACTATTGCAACAGGAGCGTGGATGATGTCTTATACCAAAACATTGGCGATGAAGCTGTTGGAAGGAAAGAAAATCCCTTATGAAACAATCCCTTACCCGGAACATATGCGGGATGCGGAAGAGATTGCGGCCGTATTAGGGATTCCGGCCGGCCAGGTCTTCAAAACGCTGGTTGTCTTGCCGCCCGGAACCAGCGGCCGTGCCGCCAAACCGCTGCTGCTGATGATTCCAGCCGACCGGCAGCTTGATCTAAAAAAGGTGGCACAGCTAGTAGGGGCTAAAAAAGTGCAGATGGCCAGCCACAAGGAGGCGGAGGCCCTGACCGGGTTGCAGGTGGGTGGCATTTCTGCGCTGGCACTGCTGAATAAAGGTTTTGGGGTGTATCTGGACGCAACGGCCGCCGCTTTTGAGCATATTTTGGTCAGTGCCGGGCAGAGGGGGCTGGATGTGAAATTAAAGGTGGCTGATCTGGTAAAGGTGACGGGGGCAAAGGTGGCAGATGTATCGGAGCAGGCAGGTGGCAGGTAGCTGGTGGTGGGTGGCTGGCGACATGTGCCATCTGCTACCCTCAATCGGCTGGATGGCTTTCGGTTAACGTCTGAATGGTTTCCACGACATCGGGAAAATCAAATGGTTTAGGCAAGAAGGCGGCGTTGATCCGGTTTAGAATTTCATCAGACGGCCGGGGCCAGGCGCTTACCAACACAAACGGCCGTTTCTCTCCCCGCCGCCGCAACTCCTCTGCCAGCTCCACACCCGTCATCTTGGGCAGCCGAATATCAAAGAAAAAGAGATCCGCTTCGGTAAAAATCGGCTCGTCAATGCGGGCCAGCAAATCCTCCGCGCTCATATAAACCGGGCGCACCAGAATGCCAAACAACCCCAGCCCGCTAACCAGTAGCTGGGCGATATTCGGTTCATCTTCTACATAGGTCACTTGAATTTGTTTATGGTTCTTGTTGATCATCCTCTTTCTACCAGAAAAGTGAAAATTCCTGCCTGATCTTATCCCAGACCGTCAGTTTTGCGAAATGACGGGGAAGTACTGTTTGTAGGCGGGAAGAAGCAAAATGTGCTCCTTAAAGACAGTTCCCGTCACACCGTCTTGCACCACGGCCGTTGCCGGCAGCCACCAATCTTGATGCAGTTCATCATCCTCACGGCTGGTCAAAATACGCACCAGCACCTCCTGGCCGGGGGCCAGGTGCCCCTGCCAGAATACGCGATGCCCTTCCAGCCAGGCACGGCCGCCGGTGGCCCGCAACGTGCCTGGCCAGACGGCCAGATCATCCGGCAGGCGCATAGAGGCGGAAATTGCACCCGCCGTTGCCAGGCCGCCATTTCGCACCGTGAGCAGGTAAGCAACCTCTGTGGCAACCTGTGGCTGGTTGGGAACGGCCGCCAGCGTAGACGCAGCCAGGTCGGGCGCATCAACCCAAAACACGGCCGTACGGTGGAACGTCAGGTTGTGCCGGTTGTAATGAATGGAAAGGGTATTGGTAACGGCCGTGCCCGGCGCCAAACCCGGCTGGGGCGTTGCCTGGTACACAATCTGGCGCACACCGCCAGCGGCCAGCCTGCCCTGCCAGGTGAGCTGGTGCCAAACCGGGTCATACACGGCCCCACCCTGAATCGAATCGGGCAACAGGGTCAGTTCGGGGGGTAACGCATTCACCATCTGCACCTGGTTGGCGGGTGCCAGCGGATTGTTGCGTAAGGTGATGGTGTAGGTGCGGGCAGCGGCGGCCGTGTTCACCCGTGAATCTACGGCAAACGTCGAATCGCCGAGATCACTGAGCCAACCCATGATACGATCCATAGCGGCCGCTTCCTGTGCATCGGGCAGCCATTCAAAGGGGATAGCCCAAAAAACAGAGCGCCAGACAGGGCCGCTATGGGCCACCCCGGCGGGCATACCACTGTTATGCCAGAAAAACGGCTGGCTGGCGGGTGTAAGAATGAGGCCATCGCCATTGTTCAGGTAACGGCCGCGAGCCAACTCCAGCGGGCCGGCCAGATCAGGGCCAACGGCCGCCGAGTTGCCGCCAAAAGCGTGTGTAGGTGTAACCGCTTCCCGATAATCCCACACCCCCAGATATTGTTTTGCCAACGGGGAGTTGTGATGGTAATACAAAAAGTCCTGGCTGGTGAGGAACAGCCGCCCGCCCTGCGCCAGATAAGCCGTCAGGGCATCTCGTTCGGCAGGCAGCACAGGCGCAAACCAATCATACCCGGTGTACCAGATGATGAAATCATATTCTGGCAGCAAATGGGCCGGGGGTGGGCCACGCCGCTCCACATCTTTCCAGCCCGTTTCCCAAACGTCATATTCCAATCCGATTGCATCCAGAGCGTTGGTCAAATGCGTGTCCTCGTCGTACCAACGGTCGTCATCTACAAAGAGAATCTGGCCGGGCGTTTTGTGGGTGAGGATGGTGTGGTTATGTGTGGCAGGGTTGTTGCCAGAGACGGCCGTTACCGTTGTGCTGTGGAAAAAATCATCAGGCGCGTTGGCCGGAATATCCAGATGCAGTACGGTACGGCCCTTCTGGCATGGCCCCAATGTCAGGGTAGGTGTGACCAGCGAACTGCTCCAATGGGTGGTCACGGCCGTCAGCGCAAAAGTGTCCGTCAATATCTCGCTCAAATTCTGCACCGTCAGGGTATATACCATATGGTCGCCAGGCACGGCAAAATCATCCACCCGCTCCGGCAGCCAATGCGCCCCAAATTGCTGGCGGGGTGTGGCAAAGAATGTAAAACTGCGATTGAGTAATTCGTGCCGGCCGGCCGCTTCCGTTACTCCTTCCAGGCCAAAGCCCAGATAGACAATCCGCCCCGGCTTGCACAAACTGGAAACCAGCCCGGCGGCACGGCCGTCAGCATACAACAACGTTTCTTCGGCCAGCGTCCGATACATAGGCGCAACTGCATCTGGTTCCAACTGGTTATTGGCACTGCTGCCGCCGTTCAGCGTCAGCGATAAGCCATTGAACAGATTGCCAGGTACGGCGCTGATCGTATCGCTGACCGTACCCTTGCCCATATAGCTGGCGTTCAAATCATCGTACCAATAGAGTTGGGTGCTAAAGCCGACGCCATCAAACTGCCCCACACGCTGGCCGCTCACCAACAGGTTGCCGCCATGCCCTAAATAGTGGGTGATGACGTTGTTCGCGCCCAAAATGCCGGGCGAATCCAACGGCGCGGCCCAGACCACCTGCTCATAAGCGGCCAGATCATCTTTCGTGGGCACATCACGCCAGGGGTGGCGTACCATAACGGTGTCATAGGCATACCCAATGGCTTCTAGCGCCGCCTGATAATAGGCAGCCTGGGAGCGGTAATACCACTGGCCGCTGTCCACCAGCAAGGTCATGGGGCCGGGCGGCAGCCAGAAATTACGCACCGCGCTGCCGCCAACCACCACATTGACTGTTGAATGGCCCAATCGGTAATGGTCGGCGCGGGCGGTGAGGGCATATGTGCCGGCGGGTAGATGGAGGGTGTAACGGCCGTCGTTCCCCGTTACTGCCTGAATCGGCGTATTCGCTGCCCACACGGATACACCGGGCAACGGCAGTTGTGTGTGGGTGTCCACTATCTGGCCGGTTACGCTGCCGGTGGGGAGGGGGGCCAGGGAAATGTGGCGGGTTGTTGTCTGGTCTTGTTGCACACCCAAATTGTTGACCTGATAGGATTGGTGGCCGAAGTGCATGACGGAAATGGCGTAGAGGCCCGGCTGGAGGTGTGCTTCGTAATAGCCAGCGGCATCGGTCTGGTAGGGCAGTGATTGCCCGGCGGCCGTGGTGATGGTGATGGTGGCGTGGGCGACGGGCTGGCCGTTGCTGGTGACATTGCCCACCAGACGGCCGTGTGCCACATCGGGCTGCACGGCCGCATATACATCCAGCCGCCCCCAGCCGCTGACCATGTTGGGGTGGGTGGTAGAAATGGGCACGGCCGTTTCTGCCAACCGCTGCCGAATTTGCTCGATAGATAGATTGTTGTTGGCCGAAAGCAGCAGCGCGGCCGCGCCAGAGAGATGCGGCGCAGCCATGGAGGTGCCATTGTAATAGCCATACAACCCATTCGGCAGTGAGGAGAGGGTTTGCGCCCCTGGTGCAACCAGCCACGGTTTGATTTCATTGGTGAGCGGCGATGGCCCTAACGAGGAAAACCAGGCCACTTCGTCTACATCATCACTGGCCCCAACGGCTAATACCCCAGGGTAGCTGCCCGGCGCGCCCACGGTGGCTGTAAACGGCCCCATATTGCCGGCCGAGAATACGGGCAAGATACCACTATCCAGCAGCAAGTTGATGTCGGGCAAAAATTCCGTCATACCGCCATCGCCACCCCAGGAGCCATTCACAATATCGGGGGCCAGCGCGGGGTCATTGGCCGGGGCCAGCAGCCACTCAAAACCAGCATGGGCGTCGCTGGCATAAATCAGGCCGAAGGGGGTAGCGATGTTGACGGCGATCCAGTTGGCGCCGGGGGCAACACCGATGCCGTTTTGGCCGACGGCCGTGCCCGCGACATGTGTGCCATGCCCGAAAGTATCAACCGGCACGGTGACGGTGGGTGAGGCGGCGTCGTACCAGTTGCCGGTGTGTTCAAACAGGCCACCGCCCAGATAGCCACGATAATTTTCCAGCAGGACGGGATGTTGATAATCTACGCCGGTGTCCATAATGCCGACGGTGACGCCAGTGCCGCTAATGCCCAGGCCATGCCAGGTGTGCGGGGCGTTGACGCGGCGAATACCCCAGGGCATGGGCAACCCACCTTCTGGAGCGGCGAAGGAGTCGCTGCCTGTTTGCAGCAAACTTGTTTTGGGATCATCGGCGTCTGGCTGGACGCGGTCTACAATAGCGTCCAGGCGGATTGCGGCAATATCCGGGTTGGCAGCCAGTTCCAGAATGGCGTCGGCCGTGCCGCTGACGGCAATGGCGTTGATGATCCACAGGGGGCGAATGGTGCGGATACGGCCGTCGGCTTGCATGGTTGCCAGTTGGGAGAGGGTGGCTGCCTGGGCGGATACGGCCGCTGTTTGCAGTTGTTGGATCAGGTGGGCACGTCGTTCCACATCCGTCAGCCCGTCGGGCAGCGGGGCCAGGGTCTCCTTTTGCGGGAAAATGAGCAGGAATCGGAGCAGTTGGCCGGGAGGGGTGGCCGCCATGGCCTGCTGCAATGGTTCATCAATGGGGGCAATGGTCTGGTAGGGTACGTTTATGAATGCGGCACGGGTAAAATTCGGCCATAGCAAAATAATCAATAATAAAGAGGGTATGAAACTGGAGAGAAGATACTTGAAGCGAATGATCATGAGCAGTTGTCCGGGTTTTTACTCGATGGCTGACTATGATGATGGGTAAGTGAAATTGATTATAGCAAAAGTTACTGTTGGGCAGGGTTGGACTATGGTCAGGTGGTGAGGATGCTCATTCTCTGGTAATTTGGGGAGTAAGGCAGATTGGATAGGTTGAATCGTGGAGAATTCATTTGCATGAGTAGTAATAGCAACTTGTTATCCGCCGCCGTTCCCCAGGTGAGTGTCATCATCCCCACATACAACAGCGCCCGCTTCTTGCCAGAGGCATTAGAGAGTGTCTTTTGCCAGAATTTTGCGGATTATGAACTGATTGTGGTGGATGATGGCTCAACGGATGAGACAACGGCCGTGCTGCAACCTTATCGTGATCGAATTTACCTTCTCCACCAGGCAAATGCCGGGTCGGCGGTGGCCCGGAACACGGCATTGGATGTGGCGCGGGGGGAGTATGTGGTTTTTCTGGATGCGGATGACCAGCTATTGCCGGGCAAATTGCGGGAACAGGTGGCATTTTTAGCAGTACGGCCGTCGGTTGGGGCCGTCCATAGTGGTTGGTACATCATCAACGAAGCGGGCGAACAATTGCGCTGCATTGAACCCTGGCAGTGGGCACCCACCCTGAACCTGGAAACCTGGCTGCGTTACAAGCCGGTGCGTATGGGTTCGATGATGTTTCGCCGCCTCTGGCTGGAAAGCATTGGCCGGTTTGACCCTGAGTTTCGGCAGGCGCAAGATTTTGATATGCTGCTGCGGCTGATGCTGCAAGGGTGCAAAATGGAGTGGATGTACCGCCCCACGCTCAATTACCGGGTGTACCCTGGTAGCACCATTCGCAAAGATGCCCTGAAGCAATATCACTATGCCATGGGTGTGCTGGATAAGTTTTATGCCTACCCTGGCCTGCCACAAAAGCTGCGCCACCAGGAAAATGAAATTCGCTATCACAGCCTGGTCTGGTTGGGCTGGCATCTTTATTCTTGTGGCAATGGGCGGGAGATGGTTTTGCCGCTGCAAGAGGCTTTTGCCCTTTCGCCCTGGCCGCCTGTGCAAACGGTTTTTGAGATTTTGAAGGTGTATTTGCACTGGTTTCGCAGTGAGGGTTTTACGCTGGCGCAGTTGCAGGAGATATGGCCCTGGCTGGGCGAGGCGGCCGGAATGGCGGAGGCGCAGTGGCAGGTGGTAGACCGCCTGTTTTGTTGGTGGGCGGCGCAAAACCCGGCCTTGGAGCGGTGGCGGTTTAATGATCTCTGGCTGCTGTGGGGGTATTGGCAAACGGCCGTTACCCACCCCCTGCCCGCGCCCATAACCCCGGAACAGCTAATGACCTGGTGGGCCTATGTCTGGTGGTATGCTCTGCAAGGGGATGGGCGCAAAGTGCAGATGGAACTGCCCGCTCGTTTTAGCCAGTTGGAGGCGCGAACGTTGGTGCAACTGGCCCAACTGGCATTAGCGGCCGACTGTACCCAGGCATCCCCAGAACGGCTGACCCAATTCTGGCAGGAGGCCATGCAGTTGGGCATGATACCGCCGGAGCAGGCAACGGCCGTTACCGGCATTTATCTCACCTTTTTTGGGCAGAGCACGCTTGGGCGGCAATGGGCACGCGCCCGTCGCGGTTTAGGATTGGCGCTGCGGCAGGGCTTTTCTGCCCCGGCACGGCAGGCATGGGCTGACTTTGCCCGTAATTCCTGGCGCTATGTAATGAAAACAAAGCAGTTTTAGTGAGGTTTTTTTGCATCATACACAATCTGGCACACCCCAACTGAGCGTCATTATGCCCGCCTATAATGCCGCCCCCTATATTCAGCAGGCATTAGACAGTCTGTTTGCCCAGCAGTTTGCCAGCCTGGAAATCATTGTGGTGGATGACGGCTCTACCGATGAAACCCCGCAAATTGTGGCGGCTCAGGCTGGCCGAGTCTGTTTGCTGCGCCAGCCAAATGGGGGGCCGGCGGCCGCCCGCAATACCGGCTTGCAGGCCGCACGGGGGGAATTTGTGTGCTTTTTGGATGCGGACGATGTGATGCTGCCGGGTAAATTGGTGCAGCAAGTGGCCTATCTGATGCTCCGGCCGCAGCTGGGACTGGTTCATAGCGGTTGGCGCATTATAGATGAAGAGGGGAATCTGGTGCAGGATGTGGAACCCTGGCGGCAACTGCCCCAAATTGTTCTGGAGCGGTTTGTGCATCGGCGGGCGGCTAAATTGGGGCCAATGATGTTCCGGCGGGCGTGGCTGGATAGCGTGGGCGGTTTTGATCCGTCGCTGCGCCATGCGGAGGATGTTGACCTGATATTCCGGCTGCTGTTGGCGGGCTGCCAGGCGGAATGGATTTATCGGCCAACCATTTGTTATCGGGTACATGCCGGCAGCACGCTGCACCGGGAGGCGGAGTTGCAGTCGGCCTGTTTACCGGCGGTGTTGGATAAGCTGTTTGCCCATCCGGGCCTGCCGGAAGTGGTGCGGCGCAAGGAAACGGCCGTGCGTTATTTTGATGAGGTGTGGCTGGCCTGGCACGCCTGGCGCATGGCGCGTGCCGAGGCCATTCAACCCCATTTGCAGCAGGCGTTTGTGTATGCGGCCAAAGCGCCCGAACTGGCCGTGTTGGAATGGTGGCATTTGTGCGCGGGCTGGACGGAACTGGACGGCCGTGATGTGCTATCGTTATCCAGTTTGCTGCCACTCATGCTGGATGTTGCGGCCGTGCCGGATGCGTTACGGCCGTTGTTGAGCGAGCTGCTTAACTGGTGGCAGGCGAACCAGCCAGTGCCTGCTTTTGCCTTTTCCCATCCGCAGCAGGCCTGGCTTTTCTGGCAAAATGCCGGTCAACGGACGGTGGAAGCCCCCCAATTTTCGCTGACAACCTGGCTGGATTGGTGGACGTATGGCTGGCGCATGGCCGCTGTTGCCCGGCAACCGCTAGATGCCGCCCGTTTCCATCACCTGTCGGCAGAACAACTAATTATGCTGTTGAAAATATCTATTGTGATGGATGCGGAAAGGGTGGGGGTGGAAGAGGTGACGGCCGTCTGGCAAAACATCCTTACTCAAGAACTGCTCCCCGCTTCCATGGCTGATGAAGTGGCCGCTTTATATTTAACACTGTTCGGGCAGGCAGCGATGGGGCGGCAAGGGGCGGCCGCCCGGGCCGCGCTGCGCCGCCTGGCTGGTTTGGGTGTGAACTGGACGGTGCTGCGGGCCTGGGGGCGGTTTATTCGCGCCAGCCTCGCTTTTGCTTTTCACTGAGGGGCGCATTGGGTTTTCAGCTATGAATGGAAAAGAAAGTTTGGAAGGCGCAGAAAAGCTGCCCAACGCCGACAAGGCGGCCAACGCCGACAAGGCCGCCAACGCCGGCAAGGCGGCCGCCAGTAGTGCCAATGTGCGGATGCTGTTTACATGCGCTGTCTGGACATTCCGCTACACCTGGCGCATACACAAAGGGCTGCTGTTGGCGGTCAGCTTCGTCACGGTATTGTTAGGGCTGGTGCCGGCCGGGCAGGCGGCCGCCATCCGCCATGTGGTGAACGGTGTTTCTGATGCGTTGCACGGGGCAGCGAATCAGGATGTGATTGTTTACTGGTTGGGCATTAGCTTGCTGATAACCCTGGTAGAGACGGTGGGCGGGTTTACCATTGATTACCTGTATCAGCGTTTGCAGGATGAGCTAAACATTGAGGTGTTGGATGATATTCTGGCCCATGCCGCCCGGCTAGATCTGGCCCATTTTGAAGACCCGGCTTTTCAGGATGTGGCGCATCGGGCGCAGGATAATGCGCCCAGCCGGTTTACCCGTTTTATTGTCCAGATGCTGCGGGTGCTGACCTATCTGATTCAGATGGTTTCTTTGGTGTTGGTGTTGGCAGCCATCGAGCCGTTGATTATTTGGGTATTGATGGGCATTGCCTTACCGTACCTGTTTTTCCAATGGCGGCTGGCAAAATCTCGCTACACTATGATTTTTAACCGAATCACTAAATGGCGTTGGACGCGCTATTTTGTGACCCATTTTACCAGCCATGAGCTGGTGCCGGAGTTAAAAATGCTGGGGCTGTCGCCGTTGCTGCGGCGGCGTTCGCGGGATTTGATGGAGGGGTTTCGGGATGAAAACCGGGCGGCATTTTGGCGTATTTATGTGGGTAGTGCGTCTTTTGCCACCATTTCGGCCGTTGCCTTTTTTATCACATTTGCTCAGGTGACGTTGAAGGCGATCAGCGGCGGACTGACGATTGGGGATGTGGCGGTGTATGGTGGGGCCATGGCCCGGCTGCGCGGATCATTGGAAAATACCATCATGACGGTGACGGAGGCGCTGGAAAGTACGCTGCATATTGCCAATTTGAAGCATTTTTTTGCCATTACGCCCACGATTCATGTGGCAGTGGAAGGGGGGGATACGGCCGTTTCTCCCATACCTGCTTTGCGGGGCGAAATCCAGCTGGAAGGTGTCACGTTTACCTATCCAGGAGCGGCACAGCCCACCCTGCGGAACATTTCGCTGCATATCCAGGCCGGGGAGTCGGTGGCGATAGTGGGGCGAAATGGCGCGGGCAAAACGACATTGGTGAAGTTGTTGGCCCGGTTGTATGACCCAACAGAGGGGGCGATTTATCTGGACGGCCGTGACATGCGCCAGTTGCCGGTGGAGTATTTGCACCAACATTTCTCTTTTGTCTTTCAACAGTTTGGCCGCTATGAGGCGACGGCCGCCGATAATATCGCTTTTGGCGATTGGGAGCGGCTGTTACAGGATCGGCCGCAGGTGGAATTGGTGGCGAAACAAGGGGGTGTGCATGATCTGATTATGCAGATGCCGGAGGCGTATGACACCTTATTGGGCCGTTTGTTTGGGCAATATAATTTGTCTGGCGGGCAATGGCAGCGAATTGCTATTGCCCGTGCTTTTGCCCGGCAGGCGGCCCTGCTCATTTTGGATGAACCAACATCGAATCTGGATGCGCAGGCGGAGTATCGTATCTTTAATGATTTTCGGAAGTTGGCCGAAGGGCGGACGACGATTTTGATTTCGCATCGTTTCTCGACGGTGCGGATGGCTGACCGGATTTTGGTGATGGAACACGGCCGCATTGTGGAGAGCGGCTCACATGAGGAGTTAATGGCTTTGAACCAGCATTATGCCCGGCTGTATGATTTGCACCGGCGGCAGATGGATTTGTCGGTGAAGGATAAAGTGAATGGGCAGCCGCCCAAGGAGGTGGCCTGATGATGCTGGTGATTACCGGCCATCAACGGTCGGGCACAACAATGCTGCGTTACTTGTGCCATCGGCATCCGGCGTTGGCGGTGACGCACGAGGCGGGGCTGCTGCTGGAGGTGGGACGGCCGTATGCCGACTATGCCCACGCCCTGTGGCAATACACCCGCCAGGTGAATGGTGGGTGGGGGTTTGTGTTTACACGGCCGTCTGCCTGGCAAAACCATCTGGGCAATATCATGTTCACCACAGCTTATCTGGCTGCCTTGCGCTGGCAGGGCAGCGATAAGGTTGGATATTCCGAAGTGGAAGCCGGGTTACGGCGTATTTTCCGGCGCAAAGTGTTGGTCGGCGACAAGCTGCCGCAATATCGTAATTACCTGGCTGAGTTGTCGGCACAAGAGCAGGTGCGGCTGCTTATTATTTACCGGGATTGCCGGGATGTGACCAGCTCGTATTTGGAAAAAAAACGCACTGATTGGAAAGGGCAGCCCTGGGCCGAGCGTATGGATTCGGCATCCAAAATTGCCCGCCGTTGGGTGCAAGATGTGGAAACGATGGAAAAATATGCTGCCCAGGGGTATCTGGTGCGTTATGAGCAATTGATCACCCAACCGGCTCAGGAATTATCACAATTGGCGGATTGGTTAGGCGTGCCGGTTCAGGGTTTCCGGGCTGAGCTTTTGCACGATAGCAGCATTGGCAAATACCGGGATGGGTTGACGGCCGCAGAATTGGCAGAGGTAGTGGCCGTGGCAGGGCCGACAATGGCGCGGTTGGGGTATGATGTGGAGTAATCAGGTAATTGGGTAATTGGGTAATTGGGTAATTGGAAGGGTTTACCATGAGTGATGCTCCCTTGCGGCCGACTTTTAGCGTGGTGGTGCCTACGTATAACCGGCCTGCGGCGTTGGTGGCCTGTTTGGAAAGTTTGTCGCGCCTGGAGTATCCGGCCGGGGCCTGGGAGTTGATCGTGGTGAATGATGGCGGGGCGGATTCATTTACGGCCGTATCAGACGACTTGCTTAACAGCCTGCCACTGCAACTGCTTGCGGTGCCGCATAAAGGGCCGGCCGCTGCCCGGAATGCGGGGGCGCGGCAGGCACGAGGCGAATTCCTGGCCTTTACGGATGATGATTGCCAGGTCACGCCGGGTTGGCTGGCAGCATTTGAGGCTGGTTTTGCGGACGGCCGTTGGCACGCTCTGGGCGGCCAATCACTATCTCCCTTTTTGCAGAACCGGGCAGAACGTGCCTGGCAGCACCTGACCGACTTTTTGAATGTGTTTATGCAAGACGACGCCGGCAATGCGCTACTGCTTATTTCCAACAATGTGGCTTACCGGCGAGAGCTATTTTTGCGCCTGGGCGGGTTTAATGAGTCGTTTCCGCTGGCGGCCGCAGAGGATATGGAACTCAGTTACCGGCTGCTGGCGGCCGGGTATCGCCAGCGCATCTGGCCGTCGGCGCAGATATGGCATTACCACCATTTGTCGGCGTGGGGGCACATCAGGCAGCAGTTTCGTTACGGCCGGGGTGGATACTATTTCAACCGGGCATTGGCAAGAAACCCATCAGCCCACCTGCGGCCGCTTTATTTGAACGAAGCTTTTTTGCCATCATTGCGCCAATCTATGCGCCGCGCCGGGCTGCCTTACCTGGCCCAAACGCTGGTGATGGCCGGGCAGTATGCCTATAAAGCCGGCCTGCGTTACCAGACCTGGCAGGCGAGAGGGAATAATGGTTAGGGGTTGGTGGCTGGTGGCTGATACCACCACCTTGCATAGGAGTTCCCATGGGCGGCCGCGCACCACGAAGAATGAAAATAGGACGCGGACGAACGCGGATAACGCGGATTTTGCTTCTAAACCTCTGCGTTAAGTTATTTTCGAAGGAGTGATCAATGAAAGGAATGGCGGTTAACCAGGTGGAGGGGCGGCCGGTTTTATCTTGGGAAGAGGTGTTGGATGTGACGTTTGGGCCGGACGAGGTGCTGGTAGATGTGCGGGCAACGGCCGTAAACCGGGCCGATTTGCTCCAGGCACGAGGGGGCTACCCACCGCCGCCGGGGGCCAGCCAGATTTTGGGGCTGGAAGTGGCCGGGGTGATCAACGCGGTAGGTGAAGCGGTGGAAGGGTGGCGGCCCGGCGACCGGGTGTGTGCTTTGCTGCCGGGGGGTGGGTATGCGGAGCAGGTGGCTGTTCCCGCCGGCATGTTGCTGCGGCTGCCGGAGCAGTGGAGCTTTGAGCAGGGCGCGGCCGTGCCGGAAGTGTGGTATACCGCTTATGTCAACCTTTTTCTGGAAGGGGATTTGAAGACGGGTGAGGCGGTGCTGATTCATGCCGGGGCCAGTGGGGTAGGCACGGCCGCTATTCAACTGGCAGGTGTGACCAACGCCACGGCCATCATTACAGCCGGGCGGGCCGATAAGCTGGCTGCCTGCCGGGAATTGGGGGCGGCCGTCGCCATCAACTACAAAGAGCAAGATTTTCTGGAAATGGTGCTGGCAGCCACTGATGGGCAGGGGGTGGATGTGATTCTAGACCCGGTGGGCGGGGCCTATTTGGAGCGCAATGTCCGGGCGTTACGGCCGTTCGGCCGTCTGGTGAACATTGGCCTGTTGAGCGGTGGGCGAGGCGAACTGGATATGGGGCTTCTCCTGCGGAATCGGCTGCGCATCATTGGCTCCACATTACGAAACCGGCCGCCGGCGGAAAAAATTCAGATCACCCGCCAGTTTGAAGCTGGTTTCTGGCATCTTTTTCATACGGGAGAGTTACGGCCGATCATTGACCGCGTATTCTCCATTCAAGAGGCGCAGGCAGCCCATGCGTATGTGGCGCGAGATGAGAATGTGGGTAAGGTAGTGCTGGCTGTGCCGGGATAAATGTCTTCTTATCGCGCCGGTCGCTCTCTGGTAACGCCGCGTTTTTGCATCTCCGTGTTAGCGTTTATAGGAGACCCATCTTTTAATGGAGCCGGGCCATAAAGTGGCTTTCGGCCATACGGCCGTCGCCATAAGCGTGTAGTTTGTGGGTGCCTTCAATGACAAAGCCGAACTTTTCATAGAGACGAATGGCCGCCGGGTTGTCGGTGTTTACTTCCAGTTCTACGCGGGTCAGTTG
>CAZOPF010000003.1:76983-123965 GCA_964581605.1 uncultured Ardenticatenaceae bacterium | reverse complement strand
GAAGAAGGATGAATTATGAAGTTTCATTCATTTATCCATCCATCACTTCACGGCCTTCAGTCTCCTCCAGGCCATTTTTTTGACGCAACTTCGCGCCCCTTCGTGTCCTTCGCGGATCACATAAGGAAACACGATACGGCCGTGACCCGTTTCTGCCAGACCTCCAACTTTATCCTATTCTCATCTGTATCCAGCGCCTGGTCAAACTGATAGCTGCTGCCAGGTAACAATGGTAGTAAGCTCATGGTGGCCCACGACGCCTGATTTCTTATAGATGCTGGATTAGTAATCTGGTAAATGATACGTAAAAGCCCTTCATCACGAAGGGCTTTTTATTTTGGCGTCTGTTGTTTTAGACATCCAATCTCCTCAAGAAATCGGATATCGGGTAGCAGCCAATCTCACTTCTTGTCCGCCAGAGCCGCATGGGCGGCGGCCAGCCGGGCAATGGGGACGCGGAAGGGGGAGCAGGAAACGTAGTTGAGGCCCATCTTGTGGCAGAGGGCGATGCTGGCGGGGTCGCCGCCGTGTTCGCCGCAGATGCCTACTTCCAGGTCGGGGCGGGTGGCACGGCCGTCCGTCACCGCAATCTCCATCAACCGGCCCACACCCTGCGCGTCAATGCTGGCAAACGGATTCTCCTTCAAGATGCCCTTCTGCAGGTAATCCATCAGGAATCCTGATTCGGCGTCGTCGCGGGAAATACCAAACGTCGTCTGCGTCAGGTCGTTGGTGCCAAAGGAAAAGAACTGAGCGATTTCGGCGATTTCTCCGGCCGTCAGCGCGGCGCGTGGAATCTCAATCATCGTGCCAAATTTGTAGTTTACAGTGATACCTTGTTCCTCCATCACCTCTTTGGCCACCGCTTCCAACGCCGTTTGCTGCACTCCCAACTCGTTCACGTGCGAAGTCAGCGGAATCATCACCTCCGGGTGGACATCCACGCCCTCTTTAGCGCATTTGCAGGCCGCTTCAAAGATGGCCCGCACCTGCATCTTGGTCAGGTCGGGGACGAGGATGCCCAGGCGCACACCGCGGGTACCCAACATTGGGTTTTGCTCTTTCAAAGCCACCACCCGCTCCAGGTAATCCTGTTTCACGCGCACTTCCGCCAGGGCGGTGTCAATTTCGCTGAGGGTGTGGTAATGCTGCAAGCGCACTTTCAGGTCGGCCAGGTCTTGCACCAACTCCTCGTAAGCAGGCAGGAACTCATGCAGCGGCGGGTCAATCAGGCGGATGATGACTGGCAGGCCATCCATGGCCCGGAACAGCCCTTCAAAATCGCCGCGTTGTAAGGGCAGCAGTTGTTCCAGCGCCTCTTTGCGGTCAACGCCATGTTTGGCCATGATCATCTTTTGCACAATGGGCAGCCGTTCTGTCTCAAAGAACATGTGCTCGGTGCGGCAGAGGCCAATGCCCTGCGCGCCATATTCGCGGGCACGTTCGGCGTCACGTGGGTAGTCGGCGTTGGCCCACACACCCAATTTGCGGATTTCATCAGCCCAACTGAGGACTTTGAGCAGGTACGGGTTGTTGATGTCGGGCACGACGGTGGGCAGTTGCCCCTGGAAGACCTGCCCGGTGGCGCCATCGAGGGAAATCCAGTCCCCTTCTTCAATCAATACGTCGTCGTTAATGCTCATACGCCGGCCGACCAGGTCTATTTCCAACTCGCTGACGCCGACGACGGCCGGTTTGCCAAACTGCCGGGCGACGAGGGCGGCGTGGCTGGTACGGCCGCCGCGACTGGTGAGGATGCCCTGGGCGGCTAACATGCCGTGTACGTCATCGGGTTTGGTTTCCGGCCGGACCATGATCACCTTTTTGCCTTCTTCTTTGGCCCAACGTTCGGCCGTGTCCGCATCAAAAGCGACGATGCCCACGGCCGCCCCCGGTGAGACGTTCAGGCCGGTGGCGATGGGTTTGTGTTCGCGCACGGCCGTACTATCCAACTGTGGGTGCAGGAAAAAGTCCACCTGCTCCGGCTTAACGCGCTTCACTGCTTCTTCTTTGGTGATGAGACCTTCATCCACCATGTCGCTGGCGATGCGTACCTCGGCCTGCGCCGTGCGTTTGCCGTCGCGGGTTTGCAGCAGCCACAGTTTGCCTGCTTCAATGGTGAATTCCATATCTTGCATGTTGCGGTAATGTTTTTCCAGCTTGCGGGCAATCTCGGCAAATTCGGCATAGAGGGTGGGCATCTCCACTTTCAAATCGGAGAGGGGTTGGGTGAGGCGAATACCGGCGACCACGTCTTCGCCCTGGGCGTTGATGAGGAAGTCGCCTTCCAGTTCCGGCTCGCCGGTGGAGGCGTTGCGGGACATGGCCACGCCGGTAGCGGAGTTGTTGCCCATGTTGCCAAAGACCATCGTTTGAATGTTCACGGCCGTGCCCAAATTATGGGCGATCCTGGCGGCATTGCGGTAATCAATGGCGCGTTTACCATTCCAGCTTTTGAACACCGCTTCCGTGGCCAGTTTTAATTGTTCATAGGGGTCGGCCGGGAAATCTTTGTTGGTGAAGGTGCGGAAAATCTCCTTGAATTTGCGCGTCACCACCTGCCAGTCGGCGGCCGTCAGGTCAGAATCATTATCCACCCCCGCGTTTTTGCGCCGCCGGGTGATGACCGCTTCAAACACCTCATCGGGCACGCCCATGACCACACTGCCAAACATTTGCACCAGGCGGCGGTAGAGGTCATAGACAAAGCGGGCGTCGTTGGTCAGCTTGACCATGCCTTCCACCACTTCGTCGTTCAGGCCGATGTTGAGGATGGTGTCCATCATGCCGGGCATGGAGAATTTGGCCCCGGAGCGGCAAGAGACGAGCAGCGGATTGTGTGGATCACCGAATTTCTTGCCGGTCTGTTCTTCAATGGCGCGCACAGCATCCAGTTCTTGCTCCCACATGCCTTCGGGGAATTTTTCGCCGGCTTCCAGGTAGGCGTTGCACGCTTCGGTGGTGACGGTGAAACCAGGCGGCACGGGCACACCCAGGCGGGTCATGTCGGCCAGGTTGGCCCCCTTGCCGCCGAGCAAGGCACGCACCCCGTCCCACGTGCCGCCGACGTACCCTTCGGCCTGCTCTACTTCGTTGAAGAGGTAGACGTATTTGATGGTGGGCTTACGGCCGTTGGGCTGTTTGGCCAGGGTTGGTTCTGCGGTTGGCTTTGCGGTTGGCGCTAAAATTGTCATCGTATTTCTCCCATTTAGAGTAAGCCTCCAGGTAATATCTGGAGGCTCGTATAATTTCTGTTAAACCTTGTAGATCGTAAGGGGGAGGGAGAATTACGATTAGTGACAGATGACACGTAGATAAAAGCCGAAGGTCATGGATAGGGGAGCTTTCTGGTATACACAGGGTACGATGGAGGGCAAGTCATAATCTGGTGGGGTTCGTTACGGCAGTTACCTGGAAATCCCCTTTCGTATTGATAATGCAAATCTTTTTCTGTAAAAGTATCCATCAAGAATTGCCTGGTAAGTTTAACGGCTGATGGAGAATTGGAATAAGTGACAGATGACACATAGTTGGACGCCGTAGGTTATAGATGGAAAGCGGGGTGGAAAGTCAACTGCCGTCTCCCCCACCGACCAATCCCGTCACGGCCGTAGCCCTTCCATGATGAGGTGAGCAGGTGAGGGGGTGATGAAGTGTACGGCCGTTTTCCCATCCATCCACAAAATCTGTATAATGTCCGGGTCAGGGAGAATACAAAGCGATGCAAACGATCACAAGCAGGCCTTACTTTTTGTGGGATTACGACCTAAGCGAAGCCGATGTGCAGCACATTTTGCAGGGTGAAAATGAGACGGAAAAAGTCTGGCTCATGTCACGGATTCTGGAAAGTGCCCGTTACGAAGATGTTTGGAAATATATGACCCTGGCTCAACTGCGCCGAACGTTTCCCAAACTGCAACTGAAACCCCAGGTACGCGAGGTGTGGGCTTTTGCACTGCAAGTTTGGGCTGCCGATGACGTGGATGAACGATAATCTCGTTTTGCAAGATGATTTCCTAAATCGCTTTTTTTCGACCGCCCTCGCCCCCGATTTCTACCTGACAGGGGGCACGGCTCTGGCACGCTTTTACTTTCACCATCGGGAAAGTTTAGACCTTGACCTCTTCACAAACAATCAGGAACTAGACTTCAATGTTGCCAATCGGGTTGTTTTACAAATAGCTCAGACGCTCGATTTAACCATCACCAGCCAGGTAACAACCAACACTTTTCTGCAATACATTTTCACAAATGCCGACGGTATTACCCTGAAAGTAGATTTAGTGAAGGATATTCCCATACATTTTGGCAATGTGACGGCACAGGCGAACACGCGCCTTGATAGTTTGGAAAATATTGGCAGCAATAAGGTTCTGGCCGTTTTTGGCCGTACTGATGCCAAAGATTTTATTGACCTGTATTGGATTTTGCATCAGACCTCCTTCACATTTGACTATCTATTTCAACTGGCGAAACAAAAAGACCTGGGATTATCTGAACTATATTTGGCCTATTCGCTACAACGCATCAGCCACATTTCGCAATTCCCGCGTATGCTCCGACCCCTTCCCTGGGATGAGATTGTGGAGTATTTTCAACAATTAGCTCGCACTCTATTGACCCACATCAAGCCTAAAACGTAGCAAAGTAGGCTCCTACAAACAGGGCCAATTCATTCAACCATTTTAAACGTTACGCAAAAGAAGCACCAAGTCATCGGGGTACAGCCAGCCCCATTTCGTTGACGGTGTAGCCAGGAAACACGGCCGTCACTCCCCCATTATTCAGCCGTTTGCGCAGCAGTTCCCCCAACACATCGCGGTAATCGGTGGTGATGGCCAGGTCGCCGGGGCCAACAAGCTGCTCCGGTTGCAAGCCGGGCCAACGGCCGTACACCTTCCCACCGTTGATTCCCCCACCCAACACCATCATCATGTTGCCGTGCCCATGATCCGTACCCAGGCCGCCATTTTCCTGCACCCGCCGCCCAAATTCAGACATGACAACGGCCGTCACCCCCGCCCGCCGTTCGCCCAAATCTTCATAAAACGCAGCCAGCCCATTTGCCAATTCCGCCATCAAACTGGCTTGCGCCCCATTCACGCCCCCCTGCGCCACATGTGTATCCCAGCCACCCAAATCCACGCAGGCCACTTCCACACCCACATCGGCCTTGATCAGTTGCGCCACCGTTTGCATGGCCCGGCCAAAATCGCTTTCGGCATAGGCACGGCCGTGCGGCACATACGGCTCGCGGCTCAGTTGCGCCAGCAGTTCCAGCGAGGCAAAGGTCTGGTTGGCCGTCGCCGTCAGCAGGTCAGGCTGCTGGTTGTAGAGGGCGTTGAGCAAAGTGGTCATTTCGCCGATGCGGTCATCCACGCCGCGCAGGTGGTAGTCGGCGATGGATTGCAGGGCGGTGGCGGAGACGGCCCCGGTGAGCGCGGCGGGCAGCATATCGCCCACGCCGATGGCACGCAGGGCAGAATCATTGCCGGTGTCCAGCGTGGCCAGATGGCGGGCCAGCCAGCCGGTGTAATCGCCGTTGCTGGTCGCCCCCCGCTCCATCAAATCCATCGCCTCAAAGTGGGAGCGGGTTTCGTCGGGTGAGCCGGTGGCGTGGATGACGGCCAACTGCCCGGCGCTGTAAATCTCGTGCAGGGGGGCCAGGGCGGGATGCAGGCCAAAAAAGCCGTCCAGGTCAAGCACACGGCCCGAAGCAGCTTCGGGTCCGCCGTCCTTCGCCCGGTTATCGTCAGGTCGCGGAATGCCCAGATACGGCCGTCGCCGGTAATACTCCTCATCGCCGTGCGGGATGACCATATTCAGCCCATCCGCCCCGCCGCGCAGGAAGATGCAGACGAGTGCATCCCCCGCCGGGCCAACGTGTGGATCGGCAAAGGCCACCCGCGGCAGCCAACGCGGCAGGGCCACGATGTTCGGCCCCAACGCAAACGCCGCTACCGAGGTGAGGCCGGTTGTGAGAAAGTTTCGGCGGCTAACACGGCCGTATTCGGCACAATGGGTACAGGTTTGGGTATTCATCAATTACCTCCGGTGTGGCAAGTTGCAGGTGGCAGGTTGCAGGTCTTCACCTGCCACTTGCCACTTGCAACCTGCCACCTTCATGTCCATTGAAAGGCCGGGCTGGCGAGCATGAGGGCGATGGCGTCACGTAGGCGTTGTTGGGTTTCGTGATTGTCTAATGAGCCACTGCCCACGTAATCGGTGAACAAAGTTGATTCGGTGGGGGTAAGGGCACGGCCGTAGACCAATCCACCAAATAATTGCAACACCTGGCGTGGCGTTTGCGCGTTGCCGGCGGTGATAATCTGTTCCAGCGGAAAACGGACACCAGGTAACTCGCCGTGCAACACGGCCAGGGCCACATTCCAACGTGGCAGCAGATTCCCGGCCCAGGCGGCGGAATCGTCGGGGTAGCCATCTGGCGGCGGCCAATGAAAGGGCAACTGCCCCATTTGGGCTAGCACCCGGCCAATTTCGTGTTTGCGCGTGGGGCGCACATCGGCGTGCAGGGCGCGGAGGAGGGAGAGAAGGTAGGTGTACGGCCGTTTCAATTTCACTGGTGCGGCGGCAAATTCCTGGCTCAGAAAAATGACGCGCAGCATGGCTTTAATGTCGCCGTCCGTCTCCTGGTAGTTTTGGGCCACGCGGTTCACCAGGGCGGCGGGTGGTTCATCGGCCACAAAACGGCGCACCAGTTTGGTGGCGATGAAGTGGGCGGTGGCTGGATGCGCGGCCAGCAGTGCCAGCAGTGCAGCTACTTCTGTCTCGCCGTCGTCGCCGCGAATGGCCTGCCCCATTACCATTTTCGCGCCAAAGTCGTGCTGGTCAGAATTAAAGGTGAATTGGCCTTTATGACGGCCGTTGCGCTGCACCGTCCAACCCGTCAAAATGCGGGCCACCTCTTGCACGTCGCTCTGCGTGTACCCGGCATGGATGCCCAACGTATGCAGTTCCAGCAGTTCGCGGGCGTAGTTTTCGTTGGGCGACTCCTTCGTGTTTTCCTGGTTGTCCAGGTAGACGAGCATGGCCGGGCTGTGGACGGAAGCAGCCAGCAGCTCGCGGAATTTGCCCAGAGCGTGCGGGCGAATCACCTCCCGGTCATCCAGAATTTTGAGTTTGGGCATGTGCTTGTTTTTGCCCAGATAGATGTTGAAATGGTCTGACCAGAACTCGACCATCGCCTCGTAAAGCTGCCGTTTGGAGGCCAGCGCCCGCCAGATGGTGGCGGTGAGTAGTTCCACCGTTGCTTCCTGTTCATCTTGTTCCACCAGTTGGCTGGTATCCATGTGGTAGATGGTGAGGGAGCGCAATAGCAAGTCGGCGGCCGTATCGTCAATGTCTGCGGGGTTGAGCTGTTCTTCCAGGTAAGCGGCCAATCCCATGGCCGTCACACGCTCCAGGTCGCCAGGGCAGGGGCCATACCCGGCGCGGTTGAGCAGGCGGAGGAGGGGGGGGGATACGGCCGTGTCGCCCGGCAGCACCAACGTCTGTGGCAGTTCGCGCCGGGAAACCTCACGGCCGATGACACTGCAACCGGTAGTAGTGGCAGCAACGGCCGTCAGGCCACCCAATTTCAGGAAGTCGCGTCGGGAAAGGGACATGGTGTCTCCAAATCAGTGAGCAGTAAGCAGTGAGCAGTGAACAGTTACACCATTGGACTGCTTACTGCTAACTGTTCACTACTCACTTTCCCCTTTGGAATCCACCCCAAAAGGGCAAACGCTGCTGCGCCCATGGCGGTGATACCGGCGATGGGGATGAAGAGGAACCAGCCCACAAAGGGCACCAGGCAGGCCATTTCAAACAATACAGCACCGCGCAGCAGGTTGGTCAGCCGGGAGTTGGGGTTTGCCAGCGGCGTCAGGCGGGCGGCCAGCAGGCGGGCCATGCCGGCGCCGCCAATGGAGCCAATGCCCAGGCCGCCAATGGCGACGATGAAGGCGGTGGTTTGCAGCAGTCCGGCGCTGGCCTGGAACGCCACCAGCGAGTAGAGGATGATGAAACCGGTGATGGGCAGCCCCAGCAAGAAACTCTTGACCGGGGTGTGGTCGAGCCGGGTATAGGCGCGCTGTGTTACCTGGGGCATGAGCAAATTAAAGGCGACCAGCAGCGCGGGCACACTGAGCAAAATACCGATGATGATAAAGGTAACGGTGTATACATCTGCCATTTGAGACCTTCCTTTGTAACTGGGTAATTAGGTAATTACGTAATTACCCAATTACCCAGTTACTCAATTACATTCCATGCCTTAAGTTACCGGGCAGATTTGAAAAAGTTGCAATGGGAGTGTAATGTGTTTGTAAAAGGCGTGGGGGAAAGGTGGGATGAGGGGGGTACGGCCGTAGAGTAAACTCACTGTTGTTTTACTTACAATGGGTCGTGTTTGCACTATGCTGTAACTATCAGGTTGGTAATGGGATGAAAAGCAGCGGTATGAGAAAACAACAGGTTATCCATGAGCAACCAACGCTCTATTTTCCGGCACAGCAAGCGGTTGATTTACACTTTCCGGTTACGGCCGCCAGACCGCACCCTTCGCGGCGGTGGTTGTGGCTGTTGGTGTTGTTTGGCTTGATGATGGCTACGGCCGTAGCCGGATTCACCCTGCTTTTTTATGCCAGCCCACTCCTGCTGCCGGGGACGCAGGTGATGGGAGTGGAGGTAGGTGGATTGTCGGTGAGTGAAACGGCCGTGACCCTCAGCAACCAGTGGCAGCAATCGGGCCTGATGCTGGAAAGTGAAACAGAGACATGGAACGTCTCACCAGAGGCGATAGGGATTGAACTGGATGTCTGGGCGACGGCAGAACGGGCACATGCGGCCGGCCGTACCCCAGATGGTCTGTTTGAATGGGTGACGACCGGGCGGCTGATGGTGAGGCCGGTTTATACACTGGACACGGCCGTAGCGACCGCCTATTTAGAATCTCTGGCCCCCCAACTGGAACGCGCCCCGGTGAATGCGACGGTGCATGTGAGCGACGGACAGGCCCAGGCCACCCCGGCCGTGAATGGGCAATCGCTGAATGTGGTGGCGACGGTGGCTTATTTGCAGCAGTATCAGGAAGCGGTGCTGGCGCACGGCCGTTTGCCCCTCAGCTACACCCTCATTCCCCCGGCGATTACGGATGTGACGGCCGTGTTGCAGCAGTTAAATCAACTGCTCGGCCGTACCCTCGTTTTGCAGGGTTATGACCCGGCGAGTGACGAAACGTTCACCTGGAATTTGCCGCCAGATGTGTGGGGAAATTGGGTGGCGGTGGCGATTGATCCTGAAAACCCCACCTGGCTGCGCTGGAACTTTGACTCGCCGCCTGCCCGTGTTTATCTGGATGAACAGGCGGGTAAGTTGGGCGACGGCCGTTACCTGCAAACTGATGAGACATTGCGCCAACTGGCGGAAGCCATTCGCAACGGGGAAACAACGGTGACAGCCCAACTGTACCATCATCCCACCAGCTACGTGGTGCAGGTCGGGGATACCTTGGCGAGTATCGGCCGGGCGGTGGGCATCCCGTATCCCTGGATTCAGCGGGACAACCCTGGCTTGGGCGGGCTGTCGCCAGGGCAGGTGATTACCATTCCCTCGGTGGATGAGATGCTGCCATTGCCGGTGGTGCCGCACAAACGCATTATCGTTAGCATCGGCCAGCAGCGGGTGCAGGTATTTGAAAATGGGCAGCTCAAGTGGGATTGGCCTGCCAGCACGGGCATATTCTCCAGCCCCACCGCGCCGGGTATTTTCCAGGTGCAGTCGCATGAGCCAAATGCTTATGCCGCTAACTGGGATTTATGGATGCCCAACTTCATGGGCATTTACCGGCCCGTGCCGAACTCTGATTTTATGAATGGCTTTCATGGCTTTCCCACTCGTGATGGATACAATCTGCTCTGGACAAACAATTTGGGTGCGCCGGTGACGTATGGCTGTATTCTCATCAGCAATGAAAATGCACAGGCGTTGTATGAGTGGGCAGAAGCGGGGACAGTAGTGGAGATTAGAGATTAGGAGATGGGAGATTGGTCAGTCAAACTCTAATCTCTAATCTTTTGATAAACCATGATGGGAGTGACATTTATTGTTTTGTTGCTTTGTGGGGGGGCGGTGATGGTGACGGCAATTGTGGCGGCCGTCTATTTTTATCTGCGGGAGCGTGACGGTTGATTAGCCGTTGATTACCAGCCAGGAAAAAAGGCCGATCACCAAAACGCCAATGACAAGCTGGATGATGGTGGCAATGCCCCACCCTTTGAGGCCGCCCCAACTGACGCGCACGGCCGTGCCTGCATCCTGATGTTTCCAATACTCCCCTAAAAACAACCCCAACACAAAACCAATAATCGTGCCGATGACGGGCAACAAGAAGGAGCCGATAATCGCGCCGATGGTACTCAGCAGGTAGGAACGTTTGGCTGCGCCACTTTTTTTTGCGCCAAAGTAGGGCAGCCAGAGATCACTGGTACCAGCAAACAAAACCAGCACGGAAATGAGCAAAAAGTGGGGAATAGTAATAATTTCAAAGCCCGTTTGCCAGACATAAACGGCCACTCCCAGCCAAATGAAAAAGACACCGGGCAGCATGGGGATGATAATGCCGACCAGCCCCAACAGCATGAGAAAAAAGACGATAAAGAGTAACAATCCTTCCGATAATAATTCCATTCAATAACTCCGGGTGGGGTGGCCGTGTATCCTGACGGCCGCACACAACATGCGCATATGATAACGGGTTACGAGTACGGCCGTGTTAGTGTTGCATAAATGTCTGGTTTGGAGTGGGTGATGAATTGCCTACTACAATCAAGGGGGTTCAGGTAACATCCCGGTTATGCGTAAAGGTAATCAGGCTGTAGCTTTTGCGCCCTGGTTGGCAGTGTTGATCATCATCCTGGTGGTCGTCTTGCCCCTGGGGGGCGCGCCGCCGTATGGGGACGATATGCGCCTGCACATTTTCCGTATCCCGGTGGTGTTGGCGTTGTGGGAAAATGGTGTGCCATTTGCCCGCTGGCTGCCCACACTGAATTTGGGGCACGGTTCGCCGCTGTTCAACTTTTACCCGCCGCTGAGTGCGTATTTGCTCACGGCGTTTTATTTGCTGGTTAATCAGCAAACGGCCGTTGCCTGGAATGGGCTGCTGGCATTGGCGCTGGCCGGTGGCTGTGTGGGCATGTTTTTGTTGGCGCGCTGGCTCTTTGGCGCGGCCGGTGGGGTGCTGGCAGCCGCCTTGTACACCTGGGCGCCACATCTGGTGGCGCAAAGTTATGCGCGGGGTAGCAGTTCCAATGCCCTGGCAATGGCTTTGTTTCCCTGGGTGGTGGGGGGCATGCTGGCGGTAACGATACGGCCGTCACCCCTGCGTATCTGCCTGGCGGGCCTATCTATTGCCCTGCTCATGCTGGCACATACGGCCGCCAGTTTGTTGTTTTTAGGGCCGTTGATCCTGTTGGCGGGTACGGCCGTGTGGTTTACCCCTTCACCACGTGGGGCTGCGCTGCGAGCCATTTTGTTGACACTGGCGTTGGGGTTGGCGCTTTCCGCCTTTTCCTGGCTGCCTGCGTTAGCGGAGATTGGCGATACTCGTTATGCTCAGGAAGCGGGCAAGGTGGCTTACCAGGATTATTTTGCCGATGTGTTGCGTTGGCCGGAGCAAATGGTAGCCGGGGTGCATAATCCTGGCCTGCCCAAAACGCCGGGGCTGGCGCAAATAGCCCTGGGCACAGGGGGGACAGCACGGGCAATAATTGGTTGGTGGCGCGGCCGGCGGGGAGCGACGGCCGTGCCGGTAGCGGTGGCGGCCGTGTCTGGCCTGATGGGACTGATAGTATTGATTGTAGCCATGCCTTCTGCGTCGTGGTTGTGGATGCGGCTGCCACCATTGCAAAGTTTACAGTTTCCCTGGCGGTTGTTGGACATACCCACGTTTTGCCTGGCGCTGGCGAGTGGGTTTGTGCTATACGCGCCGTTTCTGCAAAGCCGTTCTCGATGGGTAGCCGGGCGATGGGCCGTTGTTATTGCTGGTCTAGTGCTGGCGTTTGCCAATGTGTTGCCTTATCTGTATCCACCGCGTATCCATTCACTGCCGGCGCAATTGACACTGGCAGACGCAACGGCCGTGCAGCAGCAGTTCGGCATTTTTGGGCTGACAGCCTGGGGGGAGTACAGTGCGGCCAGCGTGCGCAACTGGCCGTTGGCACTGCCGTTTGCCGATGCAGACCAGATGGTTCCGCTGTATGCAAAGAGTTTAGACACGCCAGAAGGAGTGACGGCCGTTGCCGGCGACCCCTGGCGGGCCATATGGCAGACCGATTTGTCCCAGGCGGAAACGATGACATTGAGCGTGCATGATTTTCCTGGCTGGCAGGCCCGGTTGGATGGGGAGAAACTGGTTATGGGGGTGGATGGGGACGGCCGTATCCAACTCAACATCCCTTCCGGCAGCCACCGGGTGGAACTGGCATTCAGGCGCACGCCGGTGCGCTGGCTGGCAGATGGACTGACGGTGGCGGGGCTAGTCGTTGCAGGCGGATTGTTGGTGTGGGGGCGGCACGCCATGCGCCGAAAAGAAACGATGGCTGCCCTAAAGATGGCTGGCGGACGATGGGTTGTGCCGCTTACGTTCATCTTATTGCTCCTGTTGGGAAGCAAAATCGTCTGGTTTGATCGGGCTGTTTCGCCGCTGGTGGTGCATCCGGTGGACGGCCGTGTCCCCGGCAAGATGACGCCGGACTTTGGAAACTTCAATAACGAACTTCGATTGATAGCTTATGAAACCCGGTCGCCAGATACATTGGTATTGTATTGGCAAGCGGTGGCGGCGCCGGCACATCGTTATGCGGTGACTGTGACATTGGCCGATGCGCAAGGTGTGCCGCTGCATACGGTGGTAAATGATGCGCCGGGTTACATGAGCACGAGCCATTGGGAAGCGGGGCAACTGGTGCGGGATGTTTACCACTTGCCGGTGGATGAGTACCCTGCCCCGGCCGGTTTTACCGTGTGGGTGGGTTTGCAGCGGGCGGCTGACGGAGAAACGGTGTCATTACATGATGCACCCGGCGTAACGGCCGTGCCTGTGGGTCGCCTCAAAACTCTTCCACCATCGTCGGATGCGCCGGAGACACTGGGAACAATTTTTGGCGAGGCGATCCGGCTGCGACAGGTCGTTGTGCCAGAACATTTGACCGCTGGGGAAATGTTGAACATGACGCTGGTATGGGAATCTCTGGCGGTGGTACCGGAAGATTTCACGGTTTTTGTGCATTTGCTGAACCCAGACGGGACGTTGGCAGAGGGGAATGATGGGCAGCCACTGGACGGCCGTTACCCTACCTCATACTGGTCATCAGGCGAAATTATTGCCGATGAACGGCGCTGGCAGCCCAACGTGCCACCGGGAACTTATCAACTTGAAGTTGGCTTGTATCGGCTGGAATCTGGTGAGCGATTGCCGGTTTCTGGGCCTCACTCTGAATGGGGAGATCGGGTGGTTGTGGGAAGTGTGGAGATTGGGGGAAGTAAGTGAGCGATCCAATTACTCAATTGCCCAGTTACCCAATTACATCTTTACCGGCGGAAGAGTCGCCAGGCCAGACCGGAGCGGCGTAGATAGACAATTTGCCCGGTGAAGTGGGCGGGCCGAAAACCAAAATGCCGCAGCACGGCGCCGGGTTCGACGATGGCAGGTACAAAGAGGCGGTCAATGGCGTATTGGGTCAGGGGGGGCCAATACCACCAGGAAAAGAGAAGACGGGCTGACGGCCGTACCAGCACCAGGGGCAGCGGCGTCATCAGCCGTTTACGGCCGTTGACAGCCAATATGCGCTGCATCATCTCCCGATAGGTCATCCGTTCTTCACCGGCAATGGCCATGGTCTGGTTGACATAACGGGCTGGTTGTTGCAGGATAAGATGCAGACAGCGCGTGTAATCTTCTACCCAAAGGGGCTGTACGGGCATATTGCCACCGCCGGGCAGCCAGGCAAAGGGGAAAGTCCAGATAGCCAATGCCAGGAAGATTTCGGTGAAACGGTCATTACGGCCGTAAAGCGGGGCCGTTTGCAGAATGGTATACGGGATGCCGCTGCGCCGTATCAACTGCTCCATCTCCCCTTTGGCACGTAAGAGGGAGTGCATAGCGGCGGTATTGGCCCCCAGATGGCTGGGAGCAATGAGGTGCTGCACCCCGGCGCGGCGACATTCGTCAATCAGTTGGGCCGTACCTTCCACGTCCACATGTTGCAACAGGCGGTTACGGCCGCGACTTTCTGCCCCCGCCAGATGGACAACGGTGTGGACGCCCTGCAACTGTTCGCGCAGTTTGAGGTGAGTAATGAGACGGCCGTCATACGGCCGTGCTTCTACCCCTTCTCGTTCCAACCGCGCCATGAGGGAACGGCCGATGAAACCGGTTGCACCTGTCACCAAAATCATGCCCAGAATTCTATTGCGTCTTACCCATTACGTAAAAACTATCCAATCACCCAACCACATGAACACCTAAACAGTCGAACACCTGCACACCTGCCACTTGCTACCTGCCACTTGCCACCTATAATCTTCCCCATGACCCGTTTTGCCTTGATTGGCCCAACTTATCCGTACCGGGGTGGTATTGCCCATTACAACACGTTGTTAGCGCGCCATTTGCGGGAAGAGCATGAGGTTTTGTTCATTTCGTTTTCGCGGCAATATCCAGGTTGGTTATTTCCAGGAAAGAGCGACAGGGATCCAAGTGAACGGCCGTTGCAAACCGAAGCGGAATACCTCCTTGATCCGCTCAATCCACTCACCTGGGGCAAAACGCTGAAACGGCTGCGCGATTGGCAGCCAGAGGTGGTGGTTATACCCTGGTGGCATCCCTATTTTGTGCCGGTATGGGCGGTGTTGAGCCGGGGCATTAAACGATTGCCTGGCTCCCCTCGTTTGATTTTTATCTGTCACAATGTTTTGCCGCATGAGCAGGGCAAATTTAGCAAACGCCTGCTGCCGGGCCTGTTCCGGCTGGCATGTGGTCGGGCAGATGGGTTTATTGTCCATTCTCAGGCAGACGGGCAAATTTTGCACGAGATGTTGCCCCAGGCACAGGTGCAAGTGACGCCGCTGCCGACGTATGCGGAGTTGGGGATTGCTGATACCAGCCATATTAAGTTACCGGTGAAGTTACCCGATGACCGACCGTTGTTGTTGTTTTGTGGGTTGGTACGGCCGTATAAAGGGCTGGATATATTGCTGGAGGCGTTGGCGATTGCGGTGCGGGAACGGCCGTTGCACCTGCTGGTGGCGGGTGAATTCTGGCAGGGTGGCGAAGCCCAGTACCGCCAGCAAATTGACCGACTTGGCTTAAATGATAGTGTTACTATTTGGAATGAGTACATACCGGATGAACAACTGGCGGCCTGCATTGACCGGTGTGCTGTGGTGGTGCTGCCTTATCGTTCAGCCACACAGAGCGCGGTTATCCAACTGGCCTTTGGTCGGGGCAAACCGGTGATTACGACAAATGTGGGAGGGTTGGGGGAGGTGGTGGTGGACGGCCGTACGGGACTTGTGGTGCCAGCGGAAAATTTAGTGGCCCTGGCAGAGGCAATTAATCAATATTTCGAAAAAAACTTGAAAGACGATTTAAGCCGCCATCTGAATCAAGATGAACAATTTTCCTGGAAAAAAGTTCAACAGAAACTAAAGTTACTTAGCTTACCAGCTACGACAAACTTAACGGCGAATAATGTGCAGACGTGATTTCGTTTCAAAAACAAACTCCTCTTGCCGAGAAGCAAAATAACTATCAACGGCTCGGCGACAACCTGACCAATCTGCATAATCATCAATAATCAAAACACCCCCAGAAACCAGATTTGGTGTGATCCGCTCTAAGCAGGTCATAACCGAGTCGTACCAATCACAATCAATATGGGCCAATGCCACTGGTTGGTTGATAATCAAGGTATCTTCATAAAGGCCTTTCTCAAAGTGCAGGTGTTGTTGTTCCTCAGTGAAACCGTAAGTCGCAAAGGTTTTGGTTACTTGAGTCAATAGATCTTTTTGATAGCCATAATAATTACCTCCTTTTAAGCCGCTGGCTTGCCCTGAAGCAATGACGTGGTATCTCTGATGTGCATCATCGCCATCTCGGGTCGAAGGTGGAGGAATCATTTCAAAAGTATCGTACAGATAAATGGGACGGTTGGTCATTTTTGCCGCCGCCATAACAATTGCAGAACCACCAAGGGCACAACCTGCCTCAATAATCACCCCCTTTAATCCTTGTGCTTCTACCATCTTTACCCGTGAGTAAAGGTCAACAAGGGCTGCTGATTCTAAATATGTAAGCCCTTCTGCACGTACCTGACGAATGAGTGAAGCAGCCTGTTTATCTTTGAACCAAAGAGGCAGTAGCTTTTGAAAATTTTTCCAATACGCAACAAGATTTTGAGATTTCATGTTCATTCAAACAAAACGATAAAAAAAGGAGGCGTAAATTCATACGCCTCCTTTTGAGTCTCACTACTTATGGGATTAACCCATCAATCAGTTGGTCGGAATACCCGTGGCGTCTTCGCCCACCACATTGCCGCCACCCACATTGGATTGAATGCGGACGAGGGCAATGAGTTCGCTTCCAGCCGGGCCTTCAACGACTACCGACCCACCAAAACCGCCGATATAACCAAATTCTTCCAAATCGGCAGCATTACCTACCACATCTGGATGGCGGGCATTGGAATTTGCTTTTGCGCCATTGACCAGAGCGCCCAAAGTATGGGTGCCAACTTCATCACCGTTCAAGTCGAGGTAATGGAGAACGACCTCACCTGCGGCCAAATCAGCACCTACATTCTGGATGGCAATATAACCGCGTTGGCGAGAACCGTTAGCCCAACCAGACATTGTGAAACGAACGTAGGGAAGAGCTACTCTCTCGGCGCCGGCGTTAGCACCTACCCAGGCGGTGGAGTTGCCAGAACCGAAGACTTTGCCAATGACGACGATGCTACCGGGGTTGCTACCTTCTACGGCCGTAATGGTGGCCGATGTGCTGGTGTTTGCTGCCAATACATCACAAGCGATAAAACTGTTTTTCGCTCCAGGTTGAATGACGGCATCATCCGTATCGCCAGTGGCATAGGTAACGGTCACAGTAGCAGCAGCAGCACCAACATTTTGTACAGCATAGGAACTGGAAGCGCCAAAAGCACTGCACAGGCCAGTAGCCATATAAACGGTGTCAGAACCACCACTCACACCCTCAAAAGCTGAATTTGCAGCACCATTGGTGGAGAGTTCCATTACGGAACCTACGATAACGGCATCACCACTACCGTCACTGGGTACAGCCGTGATAGTCGCTGAACCATTGAACGAAGTAGCTGTGATGGCAGACAATGTGCCCATATCCCAATACTTGGCAGCACCGGCCGGCAAATTATTGTGGGTTACAACAATCGGCGGATCAGACGGCGCAGAAGCATTGTAAATGTTCACTGTCAGGTTAACAGCCTCAGAACCAACATTTTGAATGGAGAAACGGGAGGTGGTAGCAAATTGATTCTTCAACACGGTGGGCAGCAAAACGCTAGAGGAACCGGCGCTAAACCCATTGGACAAACCACGATTCCGCACCGCAGCATCTGAAGAAATTTGTACCAGAGTGGCAACAATAGGCTGATCAGAGGACATGACGGCCGAACCATTAAATCCAGGATCAATCTCGGTCAAGCTGCCGACGAACAAGGAAGAGCCAGCATTGGCAGGCAAGGTACGGTTGACTTCAATGGGGGTGCCGTTATTTTCCGGGTAGAACTGGAACAGCACACTGGCATCGGCATCACCAACATTTTGATAGGTGATAGAGGTAGTGAAGCTGGCGTTGTAGGCAATTTGCGCATATGCCACCCCGCTCACAACAAACAAAGCAAAAATAGAAGATAATATGATAAGTCTCAAACGTTTCATGAAAACCTCTCCTTTTGTTATTTTTATAGTGAGACTAACTTTCATTGAAGGAGATTCTACGCCGGTAATGGTGTTGCCTCAATAACCCTTACGGAGTATTTTCTGGATTATTCCCAGTTTAGAGGCAGTTTACAACAAGTGAATGTCATTGTCGGGAATCAGTAGTTTCATTACTATTGTACCCATCCTGATCTGCTGTAGGATTGAAGACTTTGGCAGGAGTGAAAAATGGAGAACTCAGCTCAATGAAAAAACAATTATCAAGTATTTTGTTCATGCTTTCGTTTTTTTTGGCCGCCTGCCAAAATATGCAAACGCCAACGGCCGTACCCTCAGCGGCTGATGTGGCATTACCCGGCATTTCTTCTGATGGCAGTGGTAGTAATGCGGCACCCTGCACAAACAGTGGGGCCTATCCAGGAGAAGGGTATCTGGCCGGATGCATGGCGGTCAGTGTCCAATCCGGCTACCCGGCGGCTCCGCCACTAGAACCTGTAACAATACCTCAAGGTGAAGAATGGTATGCAGAAGTGCTGCCGCCAGGGCCAGGCAAAGCCACAGTAACGGGTGTTATCATATCTGAAGGCAGTGGTAAACCTGTGGTTAATGCGCCGGTCGCTTTGGCGGAAGTGTATTATCAAGATGGGAACGGCGCATTTGTGTTGGATGGGGCATTTAGCCCCCATACCGTTTCAGACAGTGACGGCCGTTTTGCTTTTGTGGATATACCCGCCATGGATTACGTGTTAGTAATAGGAAATCCGGAAATAAATGACTACCAGATAATTGAAGACCTATCTGGCAAAGCACGGGTATGGACGGCCGCAGCGGATAACATTTTGGATATGTCAACGATTCAGGTGAACTTGCGTCTATGGGAGTAATCAATCACTTTCGAAGTGATTATGCGGGGCGAGAAAGCTGCTGATAGAGGTGGTCGTGCTGGTGGGCTACGGCCGTAATCGAAAAATGCTCTTCCACAAAACGCCGTGCCCTCGCTACCATTGCCGCCTTTATCAGTTCTGGCATGGTTAGCAGTTGGATGATGGCTTCGGCCAGGGCCGGTGCATCATGGGCAGGAACCAACAGGCCGGTTTCACCAGGTTGAATCAGTTCCAGATTACCGGCCACCTGCGTGGCAACCACCGGGACACCGGCAGCCATACTTTCCATGATCACTGTTGGTAGCCCTTCCCATAATGACGAATTGACAAAAACATCCATCACTGCCAGCAATTCTTCCACGTCAGGACGTGCGCCGGTGAAAATAACACGATTGTTCAGGCCATATTCCTGCACTTGGTGATGCAGGCTCTCTTCCAATTCACCGGTGCCAACAATTAAAAAAAAGGCATCCGGGATGTTCCGTAAAATCTGGGGTACGGCCGCCAACAACACGCCGTACCCTTTTTGCTCTGTTAGCCGACCAATAGAGCCAATTACCGGAGCCGCAGAAGGAATACCTAAACTTTGCCGTTTGGCCGGGAGGTTAACGTCCATATGGGTAAAGCGATTCAGGTTCAGGGCGTTGTATCCGCGAATGGCTCGCTGTTTTAAGAAGCGGGCGACCAGACGTTGATCCAGATTATCCACTACCTTCTGAGCCACCCCCAATTCACAGTCAAATCGCCAGGGGTACAATCCATTGGTAAGTAGCAAGCGGCGTAACGGCCGTTTAGCCCATTCGCGCTCGTTATGAACGGTGCGCACCAAAGCTTTGGCCTTTAGCGGCCGTTTCAGCAGCAGCGCCAACACATCGCCAAACTGACAATGGCTATGAATGATGTCAACGGATGGCAGATTGCGCTGCTTCACTCCCTTATACGCATTCCAAAAGCTGGCGGTAGGGTGGCTTTCCTGCCAGGGAGCGGCGATAAAAGCATCAATTCCATGATCTTGCAAAAACGCCACCCAATTTTGTTCATATGGTGTGGCATAAGACCACATACCACATACAATCGGTTCGATGGTTGATCGGTCAAGAGCTTGCGCCAGTTCAATACCAAACCGTTCAATGCCTCCCAACGGCCCCTCAATGGCAAAACCAGAGATTATTTCTAAGACACGAACTTTACTCATGGCACAATCTGCGAAAAGTCGGTGGCAATGTGTGCCCCAACTTGAGACGCGGCCGCTATGATGGCGGGTAAGCGTTCTTGCATCTGTTGTTTTACGGCCGTTTGTTCATCCCATAATTGCCAGAAAAGGCTTGCCAGCTTATCTGCCTGCACATCTTGAATATCTATCACCCATCGCTCCAACTCCAACATCTGCATTACCCCGCGGGTTTTGTAACGATACTCGATCATTACCGCCGGCACGCCTTCACTGATAGCAAAGATGTTGGAATGGAGGCGCGTTCCCATAAAGATATCCATCAGACCGTAGGCCGCTTTTAGCTCTTCTGTGCTGGCTATTTTGTCAATGAAGATCACATCTGTACCCAGGTTGGCTAACTGCTCTTTGACACGGCGGGCGGGAACACGATCATCTTCGGCCATTGTGGGGCCGCATACTTGTGAAAACAAGACGATCTGGCCCTGTTGGGTTGTGGCAAAGGTACGAATGACGTGAGCTACGGCCGTCTCATACCCTGCCTGGTTGCCAAACGCCGGATTTTGTGCCCCCCAATTCATAAGCGTTACACCTAACAGAGGCCGTGTAGCCGGAAGAGATAAACCGTATTCCGCCAGCAGACGCATCCCCATTTCTGGAGGACAGTGGGGAAAAGCAAACGCCAGATCAGGCACGGCCGTAAACCGGTTATGCCTCAACTGCAAATGCTCCAATTCCACCAATGAAAAGCTGTCGCGCACAAATACCCAACGTGCGCGGTTAGCTGCCAGCCGCACCAGCCAGCGCTCCCAACCACGCTTAAGCGGGCCGATGGTTTGTGGCATCGTATATAGCGGCTTGCCGGAAAACCAGGCAAACAACATAGAATAAATAGCTACAACAAAGGTCAGCCCACCACGGCCACTGGTATACAAAAAATTGCCCGCACTACTGACCACCAGATCGGCCGTGAAGTAGGCCGCCAGCAGTGGACGATGGCGGAGAGGCGCCAGCCACAGCGCCCGCTGTCCTGCCAGGCGATACACCATTACCAGCAGCATGGTCTCTACAAACAGCAACCCGAAAAGAAAATAATGATGTAGGGCAATCGAGTCATGTTGGCGACGGAACCAGGTGAAAAAGGAGCCTACGGCCGTGCCCGGCCCCTCATAACTCGCGGGATCATTCATAGACAGCGTCAGCTCTGCCCCGGCAAAACTGCCGACTAATTGCTGCACCGTCACCCGCGTCAGCAAATCATCCCCCGCATTACGCGAAGAGTGCAAATTGACAATCAAGATTTTCATGTCTGAGCCACACTTTGTATAGGATAGCCATGCTGCCAACGCAGATAAAACAGTAAATACCCCACCATCAAAACTGCTTCCGTCAGCACATACACATAGGCCACACCGGGCAGCCCAACAGTTTGTATCAGGGCCATATTGAGGCCAATGTTCAACGCCGCAGCCACAGCCTGGACAATGACACGCCGATTTTGCCAGCCAACGGCCGTCAGCACGGCCGCCACGGCAAAACTGACGCTCTTCAAAACCAGGATAGCGCTGAGAATGGTTAATAATTCGCCCGATATGGCGTATTCACGGCCGTATACCAACCACACCAACGGCCGGGCAATGACTGCCAGGCCCAGCCCCATGCCAATGCCCAGGGCCGTACTCAACAGGATAATGCGGTAAGCCTGCCGCCGGATGAGCAGAGGGTTGCGCGCATATGTTTCACTGGTGACAGGCAGCATCACCTCATAAATGGCCTGGGGGATCAGGAACAAGGTGGTCATCAAAGAAACAGCGGGCGCATATAACCCGGCGGCCGTTTTGCCCAGCCAGTAACCGATGATGGCGACATCGGCCCGCTCATAAATGATAGCTAACCCTTCCGACACACCAAAGACGGCCGTGCTGCGCAACACAGGCCGCATCAAGGGCCACTGCCACTCCCACCCCACCTGCCGTACTACCAGCCATAAAGCGGCCGCAGCACTGAGAATAGACACGACTACTCGTATTGCCATGTACGACTGCGCTACCTCCATGTCATTTATTGCCAGAATGAGAACAGTTACCAGAAATAGCCCTTGCGACCCGACCATCAGCCAGACCGTTACCGTATTGCGCAGAGCCGTCTTGAAGACGCTCCAACCGGTGCTGGCTAACTCATCAAACCAAATGGAAAAGGCGGCCAGGATCAGTATGGAACGTGGGAAAATATCCTGGTTTAACCAGGAAGATACCAAAAACACGGCCGTCAGCCACAATACCCCTATACTTAACTTGAGGCTCAGGCAAAGACCGGCCGCCAGAGGCAACGACCAGGGCGGTGTACGGCCGTTGCGCAGCAACCAGGTATCCAGCCCTAACGAAAAACAGACAGATGTCAGTTTGGCTAAGGAGATCGCCGAAATGTACAGGCCAAACTCATCCGGCCCTAACTGCCGCGCCAGCACAAACAGCGCTAACGCCGACAATACACGGGCAACGGCCGTGCCTGAAAACAACGCGCCGATATTTTTGAGCAGCCGATGACTAAGGAATTGCCGGGCAAATGCGACCATCTTAGTTCACGCCTGCCATTGCTTTATGATTCGTCGGGTACAAACTGGTAAAAGCGCGCGCCCGCACATCCCACCATAACGATTCACGCATCTGTTTGGCCGCCGTCCGCATCCCTGCCGCCACTGTGGGGTCTTCCAGAATTGCGAGGATGGCGGCGGCCAGGGCCGGGGCATCATCAGGTGGCACGGCCGTGCCCGCCGCCCCCACAGCCGCTTTACGGTCGCCAATATCGGTGGTGACGCAGGGCACACCGCAGGCCAGGCTCTCAGTCAGCTTCAATGAAAAGCTAGACGCGGCCGCCACCGTATCGCGCAATGGATCAACCGATACATCTCCCAGGGCATAGTAGAAAGGTATATCGGGAGAGGCGATACGGCCGGTAAAACGCACGGCCGCTGCCAACCCTAATTGTTGGGCCAATTGTTGTAACCCATCCTTATCTTCCCCTGCCCCCACCAGCACCAAACAGGTTTGCGGCCGCCTGGCCCACACCAGGGCAAACGCCTCCAGCAACAGGTCAATGGCATGGCTCACCAGGCTCATGCTACCCACATAAATCACCACCTGATGCCCATCTGGAATTGACAATGAACGCCTCAAAGAAACTGTTTTTTCAGTTGCATTGGAAGCATCTAGCACACCAAATTGGGCACGATCCGCACTGTTTGGCACCAGCACCATGCGCTCACGTGGGTATCCCAACGCCACAAAACGGTCGGCAATAAAACTGTTGTTAACGGTGATCCCGGCGGCAAAAGTGGGAATCCAATCCTCAAACCAGGCAACCAGCCTTTGCTGCCAACGACCAGAGAAACGATTATTAAAAGCCTCATAATCATCGCTATCCAGGTAGACAGGTATTCGTTTCAACTGATGGAGAATCCAGGCAGCCAGACCATTCATGGGTTGCGCTTTGCAGATATGAATCACGTCAGTCGGCGTGCACCAGACGGCCCATGTCAGTGCCAGAGTGGCTACGGCCGTCACCCAGATCAGTTTTAACGGGTTGAAATAGGTTTTACGGCCGTCGGCCTTCATTACGTGCATTTGCCCCACATACCAGATATGCACCCCATTCTGGACAAATTGTTTCTGCTCCACGCGGGCATAATCATGGTGCAACGTAATCATGGTCACATCATAACCGCACTGTGCAAGAGCTTTTGCTAATGGGAAAAAACGGCCGCCACCGCCGGGGCTTTCCAGGCTATGTGTGGCCAAAAACGTCACTTTCAAACTGAATCCTCTTAAATCAATTGCTATTAACAAATTGGCTCCGGTCAAGTCGGAGCGTACGTATTATACGGGCAAATAGGAACGCCGGCAGCACGGCCATACACAAAAAGAGCGATTCTTCTCTGTCGCCCCATAGGGCGCAAAACGATATAATCATCAATTATTCGACCGTTTACGGCCGTACCCAATAACCCAACACTTCCCTTAACAGGAGAACTAAAAATGTCTTTTGCAAAAATACAAGTGCCGGAAGGCGAGAAGATAACTTACACAAGTGGCAAACTTAACGTACCAGACAACCCGATTGTGGCCTACATTGAAGGTGATGGTATTGGCGTGGATATTACCCCGGCGTCGCTGCATGTGTGGGACACGGCCGTAACCAAAGCCTACGGTGGCAAACGCAAAATCGCCTGGATGGAAATCTACACCGGTGAAAAAGCGGCCGCTCTCTACGATGGCAACTTCATGCCCGAAGAAACGTTTGATGCTATGCGCGAATTTCTGGTGGGCATCAAAGGGCCGCTGACCACGCCCATCGGCGGTGGGTTCCGCAGCCTGAACGTGACCTTGCGGCAGGTGTTGGATTTGTATGCCTGTGTCCGCCCTGTGCGTTACATTCCCGGCACGCCCAGCCCCATGCGCCAGCCGGAATTGATGGACATCGTTATCTTCCGCGAAAATACCGAAGATGTGTATTCTGGCGTGGAATGGCCGGCTGAATCCGAGGAAGCCAAAGCCATCATCGCTTTTATGAATGAGAAGCTAGGCAAAAATGTGCGTACAGATTCCGCCATTGGCATCAAACCGGTCAGCGCGTTTGGCACCAAACGGCTGGTGCGCCAGGCCATCCAATACGCCATTGACCACAACCGCCCCAGTGTTACTCTGGTGCATAAGGGCAACATTATGAAGTTTACCGAAGGCGCCTTCCGTGACTGGGGCTATGAATTGGCGCGGGAGGAGTTCGGTGCGCAGCCGCTGGATGGAGGCCCCTGGCACACCCTCCGCAACCCCAACACCGGTATGGACATCGTGATCAAAGATGTGATTGCCGACAACATGTTGCAACAACTGCTGACGCGCACGGCCGATTATGACGTGATTGCCACCTTAAACCTGAATGGCGATTATATGAGCGATGCGGCCGCCGCACAGGTGGGCGGCCTGGGTATGGCCCCTGGTGGCAACATTGGCGATGGGGTGGCATTGTTTGAGGCCACCCATGGGACTGCACCCAAGTATGCCGGTAAAGATATGGTCAATCCCGGCAGCCTCATCCTGAGCGGGGTGATGATGTTGGAGTATATGGGCTGGCAAGAAGCGGCCGATCTGATTGTGCAGGCGATGACCAAGACCATTGAAAACAAGACGGTAACTTATGACCTCCATCGCCAGATCGAAGGCGCCACAAAACTAAGCTGTTCGGAGTTTGGGCAGGCTATTGTGGACAATATGTAGCAATACATCAGATGCCAGGCACTTCAAAAGTGCCTGGCATTTTCCCTATTGATCCCCCAGACAGGTTCCTAAATTGCGGGCGCTTTGCACCCAGGGATGATCCAGGGGCACCACTTTGCGTTTGCCCACCACATCGGCAATGGGCACGGCCGTCGTCCCCTGACCACGCACAGCCACCATCACCCCATACTTCCCCTCCTTAATGTTATTGACGCAGGCAGAACCTAAATGTGTGGTTAACAGGCGGTCTACGGCCGAAGGCGTTCCCCCGCGCTGCACATGCCCCAAAATCGTCACACGGGATTCCAGTCCGGTCACTTTTTCTAACTGTTCCGACATTTGCAAGGTGCTGTGGGCGCGGTGCGCTTCCACTTCAGCCAGCTTTTGATTGGCTTGCTGGCGGGCCTGTTTGGTTTTAGCTTTTTCCAGCGCCTTCTCCGCCTCTTGCAGGTCGGCGGCAATCTGCTGAGGCATGGCCCCTTCGGAAACGGCGACAATGCTAAAGCCACGGCCGTGACGATGCCGCCGTTTAATCGCTTCCGCCACAATCTCCACATTGTATGGTATCTCTGGAATGAGTATGACGTCTGCCCCACCGGCCAATCCTGCGCCCAGGGCCAGCCAGCCGGTATTGTGCCCCATTGTTTCCACGACGATGATGCGATGGTGGCTATGGGCGGTGCTGTGCAGCCGGTCAATCGCTTCGGTGGCAATACCCAAAGCGGTATCAAAACCAAAGGTCACATCGGTTAAGGCCACGTCGTTGTCAATGGTTTTGGGTAGATTGATGATGTTCATGCCCTTTTGCATGAGGCGATAAGCGTTTTTTATGGTGCCTCCTCCACCCAAACAGACCAATACGTCCAGGTTGTGTTTGCGGTACGTGTCCATCATGGCGTCGGTCATGTCTAGCTCCTTGCCACCGATGGGCATTTTGTGGGGTTTGTCGCGGCTGGTGCCCAAAATGGTGCCACCAACGGTGAGGATGCCAGATAAAGTGTCACCATCCAGGCGCATGGTGCGGTCGGCCATCAGCCCATGAAAGCCATCACGAAAGCCGATCACATTCATGCCCATGCCCAAAGCGGTTTTACCGATGGCGCGAATGGCGGAATTGAGGCCAGGGGTGTCGCCGCCGGCCGTGAGAATGCCTACATATTTTGCCATTTGTCACTCTCCATGGGTGTTCATGTGTTTAGGTGTTTAGGTGTTTAGGTGTTTAGGTGCTTAAACCTGATACTTGACGCCTGACATCTGAGACGTATCCTTGCTTAATTCTAATGGCTTTTGGGAGATTTGTCGCATGTTTACAAAACCAGATTTTGCAGAAATACCACCCAAAGTGTTGACGATTGGTGGATCGGATAGCGGGGGTGCGGCAGGCTTGCAGGCGGATTTACGCACATGGGCGGTGTTGGGGGCGTATGGGATGAGTGTGCTCACGGCCGTGACCGCCCAAAACAGCATCTCTGTAAACCGGGTGTACTATCTATCGCCCGAATTGGTGGCCGACCAAATGGAGGCGGTATTGTCTGATTATGGCACGGCCGCCATCAAAACCGGCTTTATCGGCCAGAGTGATCTCATCATCACCATTTCCGCCCAATTACAGCAGCATGGCTGCCAGAACATAGTCATCGATCCGGTATTGGTGAACCACCGCGGGCAGCCGATGTTCGCCGAGGCGGTGCGGATTCATTATTTACGCTATTTGCTGCCATTGGCTGACTTGTTGACGCCGAATGTGGCAGAAACGGCCGTGCTCCTGAACAGCGCCGTTCCTGACCCTTATGATCTCCCCCGGCTGGCGCAACTGGCTCAAGAATTGCACCGGCTGGGTGCCAAAAATGTGTTACTCAAAGGGGGACGAGAAGGGGAAGATGTGGTGGATATTTTCTATGACGGCCGTACCACCTATCAATTGCGCTCCCCATACATCGAGACAGAAAACAGACACGGGGCCGGTGACACCCTCTCGGCCGCAATCTGTGTGGCATTGGCCAGGGGGGCGGGGATGGATACGGCCGTCTACCTGGCCCACCAATTCACCCATCAGGCCATTCAAAACGGGGCCACCTGGCAAATGGGGGCCGGGCACGGCCCAGTTTTCCCGGTAATGGGCAGTCAGTAGTGCGTGATACGTGATACATGACCCGTAGTACCTGCCATTTGCCACCTGCCGCTTGCTCCATATAATTCCCTGACATTCAAAACGTTCTGAACGCAGGGAGAGATATGCACGACACATTGATTGGTGTAAACGAGAGTACCGTAGCTGGCATTGGGCGGCTGGCCCGCTTTTTTGGGTTTAATGATGTCATGGGGCGGCTCTATGGCACTTTGCTGCTGAACCCGGAGCCGTTGTCGCTGGATGACCTGGCTGACCAGTTGCAAATCAGCAAAGGGTCGGTGAGCATGAACATGCGCGACCTGGAACGGTGGGGCATGGCCAAAGAAGTATGGATGCGTGGTGAGCGCAAGAAGTATTACCAGGCCGAATCGGACATGTGGCAGGTCATTCGCAGCGTTCTCAACAGCCGTGAACGGCGTGAGGTGCAAATGGCGCTGCAAGTCCTGAGCGAAAGCATCACCAAACTGCAATCCGCCCAGGCGGAGTTGACCCCCGAAGAACGTGAGCTGGCCGAATACTACCTGGAACGCATAGCTGATTTGCAAGGTTTTTTCCAGTTTGCCCAGATGGCACTGGAGACGGTGCTGGGCAAAGCGGATTCCATTGATTTTGAGGCAGTGACACGAATTGAGATAGGGTAATGCTTATCGCCATCGGTTCCACCAACCCCGTCAAAGTCACGGCCGTGACCACCCACAGTGTCCGCCTCTGGCCGGAAGCGCAGGTGGTTCCGGTGGCTGTGCCCAGCGGCGTCAGCGCCATGCCTATGAGCGATGCGGAAACGATTATCGGCGCCCAAAACCGGGCGCGGGCAGCGCGTGAAGCCGTCGGCGCGGACATGGGTATTGGCCTGGAAGGGGGTGTACACCCTGAACCGTTTGGGTGGGTGCTGCAAGGGTGGGTGGCGATTGTGGCAAGCGACGGCCGTACCGGTCTGGGCGGTTGTGCCCGTCTGCCCCTGCCCGGCTACATCGCCCGGCGGGTGCAAAACGGTGAAGAGCTGGGCCACGTGATGGATGATGTGCTGAACGACCACAACACCAAACAAAAAGGGGGCGCGGTCGGCGCATTGACTAATAATCTGGTAGTGAGAGGAGAGGCATTTGCGACGGCCGTTGCCTACGCCCTGGCCCCCTTCGTCTCCCCGGGTCTGTATGCCGATGATCAATGACAACCGATGACCGATAACCGGTAACTGCTTACCAATAACCAATTACCCTCCCCGGCTCATTCCTGCTACACTATTTTCCATGCGTATTGACCAACAATTCGATGCCACGTTTGCCGATGCACTGGCTACTCTTGAAGCGTACAACAAACATTTGTACCGGCCAAACAGCTACCTGCATAAATGGTGGGCGCGTCGGTGTGGCAGCACCTTTCGGGCCATACTCAAACACCTGGTGACAGATGAAACCCGGCAAGATTATTACACGGCCGGTGGTCTGGAAAATACAATCATTCTCGATCCCATGATGGGTGGCGGTACCACACTTCATGAAGCTCTTCGCCTGGGCGCTAACGTGGTGGGGGCAGATATTGACCCAATTCCTATTTTGCAGGCTAGAGCAACCCTTTCGGCCGTGTCCTTGCCAGAGTTGACGGCCGCTTTCCAGCAATTCCATAATAGTTTGCACGATGGCCTGGCACAGTTATACCAGACAACATGCCCCCGCTGTGCCCAGGCACAAGAATGGCAATATATGTTGTATGGTTTGCAACGCCATTGTGCCTGTCGGCAGGTGCTGGTGGTGGACTCATTTGTTTTGCGCCACCACAATGATGATTCCATCATCCGTATTGACCCCACCACTCATGCTATCTTTCAGGATGACCAACTGATAAGCGCAACGGATGACCAGGCGTACCGTCTGCCGTTGGTGGAAAGAGGCAACCAGACGTGTGAACGATGTTTACGGCCGTACCAGGATAAACTGCACCTCCCTTACTTTCAGCGATACGTCCCCATTGCGGTAGCGGGTGAATGTAAGGTGCATGGGCTGTTTTTCAACAGCATAAGCCAGCGGGAGCAAGAGGCCATCACCTGCGCCAATCAACAGCGGGCAAATTTGAATTTTTCACCAGCCGATTTTGGCATCTTGCCTGGCCCCAAGTCTAAAAGTTTGTTGGCTAGAAAAGTTGAAAGCTATTTGGATGTTTACAGCAGTCGGCAGTTGCTGGTCATGGATAGGGCCATCAGCATCTTGCCCCAATTTGAACCACTTATCCGGTTGAATCTGGCTTTATTGCTCTCCACGTCGCTTGAATTTAACTCCTTGCTTTGCGGGTATAAAGGGACACAAAAGCGTCGTCCGGGTGCTGTGCGGCACACCTTTTCTCACCATGCGTACTCATTCCCATCTACGGCCGTAGAAAATAATCCGTTACACCCCCAAAAAGCGTCCGGTAACCTACAAAACCTCTTTTACAGCCGCATTGTACGTGGGCGGCAATGGGCGGCCCGGCCGGAAGAGCGTCGTATCGTCAACGGGAAGGCAGAGCGGGTGATCATTACCGGGGAACTGGATGCGGGCACAGAAGTGACTGATTTTAATGAATTAGCGGCGGGCAGCCGACGTTTTATGCTCCTGCAAGGCTCTTCTGCCCGGTTGAATTTGCCGGATAATTCGGTAGATTTTGTAGTGACGGACCCGCCTTATTTTGATAGTGTTCAGTACAGTGATTTAGCTGCTTATTTTCGGGTGTGGCTGCAACAACTATTACCGGCGGATGTGAATTGGCATTATGCGTTGGATGAAGCGGCCGTAGACCAGCAAGCGAACGGTAACGGCCAATTTGACCGCGTGTTAAGTGATATTTTTGCTGAGTGCCACCGGGTATTAAAGCAAAACGGCCGTCTCATTTTCACCTTTCATCATCGGAACCCTAAGGGGTGGGCGGCATTGACCAAAGCATTGCAAACGGCCGGTTTTGTGCTGGTAAACCGATATGCTATTCACGCCGAAAATCCCATTTCTGTTCATATTGTTAATCAGGACACTTTGCTGCATGATGTAATTCTTGTCCTGGCTCCGGCAGAATCTGGCTGCCACACACAGTGGAATTTACCGAATAGGGTGGAAATGAATGATAGTCAGCGGTTTAGCCAGGACTGCGCTACGATGATGGGCTGGTTACTGAATCAAAATTTACCTGATATGGCTATTGATGCCCATTGGATCAAGCTGTTGACAACATGGTAAAGGCGTATGTCTCTCTTACAATACGCCTCTGCCTCACAATAAATGGCACTGGAATTTGAAAAGCTCACTGTAAAACTAGACGAGATGGCCCAGGCCACGGCCGCACGGCTATCCCAGCGCGAAGCTGCCAGAGATAACTCCCAGGTGTTGTTGGATCAATTCGCGCAGGATTGGACGGCCGTGCGCCAGGCGTTGGCCGAGGCGCATGAGAAGGCCGACCCCAAATTTTACCGCTCGGCACGGCCGCTCAACGAAACTGAGCCACTCAACGCCACCATCCCCGCCCCGCCACCGCCCGCCCGCGCCACCCTCATCGCCGCCGACGGCTCCCAAATTCGCCCCGACCGCCATGCCGCTTACCTGTATTACCTTATCAACATCGGCGGCGTGGTTTACCATCACGGCAGCGGCCGTGCCCCCGACCAGTTTTCCACGCCCACGCTGCATTACCCGCAGGCGGACGGCCGTGACAACAAATTCGACGATACCGGCGGCACGGTCAGCATTGAACGCGACCTGGCCGAAATTGGCATGTTGGCCCAAAAGGCAGAGGAGTACCAGACGGCCGTACCCCCCATTTTTGCTATCCTCGACCAGCGGCTCTTGTACTGGCCGATTGGCCCGGCGGGAGTGGCGGAAAATGCGGCCGTCACCGAATGGGGCGAAAGCATGACCAGGATCCGGCAAGCCGGTGCCTTGTTAGCGGGTTATATTGACCGCCCCGCCACCGGCTACGTCACCACCCTGCTGCGCTCCCTCCAGGCGCTCGACGAACCAGATTTTGACTGGAAATCGTTAGGTCAGCGCGAGGCCAGTTGGGGGCTGACGGATGGGCATCTGTTCAGCCAGCTTTTAGGGCCGGGGCAGCGCAGCAAAGTTTTTGTGACCGTTTCTGACCCCAACCACAAGTTTGCCGCCCAAGACCAGGCCAATGAGGTCTGCTTTTTCTATCTGAATCCAGGCACACACGGCCGTCAGGTAGCCCGTGTAGATATTCCCATGTGGGTGGCGCAGGTGGAGGAGATGGTCACGGCCGTACACGCCCTCGTTTACGACCAATGCCAGATTTTGGGCGATTATCCCTACGTGTTGGCAAGGGCAGACGAGACGGCCGTGGTCACCTACCGCGACCAGGAACAACTCAACTTTATGATTGATGTGATCATGGAACGGTACGGCCTCAACCACACCATCACCGCCAAACAAGCCAGCAAAAACATCGCCCGCGGCGGCAAAACCAGGCATAAAGGCTTATGAGATTGAGAGATTGGGAGATTGATGGAATGAGTTTACCGCTTTTTAGTATACCAAAAGAGATTTCCCCAACTTATTCAAGGGATGCTGAAATTGTGTTGTTTCACGGCGATACCAACGAATTTTTGGATACGCTGCCCGATGGCTCAGCGAAACTGATCATCAGTTCGCCGCCTTACAACCTCGGCAAGGCGTATGAAGATAAGGTTTCCATTGAAAAGTATCTGGCATTGCAGCAACACACTATCGCCAGATTGCATCGCGTCCTCCATCCACAAGGCAGCCTCTGCTGGCAGGTAGGCAACTTTGTAGAGAAGGGGGAGGTATTTCCGCTCGACATTTATTATTATCCTATGTTCAAAGAGTTGGGATTGTTTCTGCGGAATCGCATCATCTGGCATTTTGGGCATGGGTTACATACACAAAAACGCTTTTCCGGCCGTTACGAAACCCTATTGTGGTTTACCAAGAGCGAAAATTACACCTTTAACCTGGACCCTGTGCGTGTCCCTTCAAAATATCCCGGCAAACGCCACTACAAAGGCCCCCATATCGGTAAACCATCCGGCAACCCCAATGGGAAAAACCCTTCGGATGTATGGGAAGGGTTAGCCGAAGAATGGGGCTCTGCTTTTTGGGAAATCCCTAATGTCAAATCGAATCATCCCGAAAAGACGGAACACCCCTGCCAGTTCCCGGTGGAATTAGTGGAACGGTGTGTCTTGGCTTTAACCGATGAGGGTGATTGGGTGCTTGATCCCTATGCCGGGGTGGGTTCGGCGTTGGTGGCGGCCGTGAAACACAACCGGCGGGCCATAGGCAGCGAACAAGAAGGCGATTATGTCAACATTGCCCGTGAGCGTTTACAGGCATATTTCAATGGCACGTTGAAACTACGGCCCATGGGCAAGCCTGTTCACAAACCAACTGGCAAAGAAAAAGTGGCCCAAATCCCGCATGAATGGCAAGAACAACCACTGTTTCCTACTTTGAGCAGATCGTGTGGGATTTAGAGCATCGCGGTGTGTCAGATATTGACATTCCTGTTTTGATTTTGGGCATTGCCCCATAAGGGAAAATGTGATGACGAATCAAGAAATTGGGCGGATATTGCGGGCGAGTACGGCCGGGTTTGCGGTGGGCTGCCGGGTGGGGCAGTTGCGGGCGCCGGCCTTTGGCGGGCTGGTGCGGGCACGGCCGTTAGATGAACGTGAAGCGATCTACGGCCTCATTTACGATATGTTGATTGACGATGACCCGTTGGTGCGGCGGCTGGTGCTGGCGGAGTCGCCACGGCCGTCGGCCATTCAAGACCAGCGCGAAAATCGCATCCTGCCCGTGGAGATGAGTGTGATGGCGGTGGGGTATGAATGGAACGGCCGTCTGCACCACACCTTACCCCCGCGTCCGCCGCTCAACCTGGACCCGGTGGAACTGGTGGCCGATCCCGATGATGTACGGGCTTTTACCGATAATCTGGGCTACCTGCGCCTGATTTTGCGGGCGGTGGGCACACCCGTGCCCGTTGACCAGCTGCTGGTGGCCCACATCGCCAGCGTGTACCAGATACGCGGGAACGATGATGCCTGGGCCATGCGCGCCATCCACGAATTGATCGAACTACTGCGTAGCAACTACGACGTGCTCATCCCCACGTTGGAAGCCTTGAGCAACGCCTTACCCGAATTGGCCGTACAGCAAATATGATCCGCGAAGAGCGCGAAGAAACGCGAAGGCTTTTTCTCTTCTTCCCTCTCTTAAACCCTTTGCCTCTTTGCGCCTTTGCGTTCAAAAACAGGAGTGACCATGAGTGAATGGGCCGTAGAGGCACGGGGACTAACGCGCTATTTTGACAAAAAAACGGCCGTAGACAACCTCGATCTCCGGGTGGCCGAAGGCGAATTTTATGGCTTTCTGGGGCCAAATGGGGCCGGCAAGTCTACGACCATTAACATGCTGGTGGGGCTGTTACGGCCGTCCGCCGGGCAATGTCTGATCACCGGCATAGATATGTGGGCCAACCCGTTGGCCGCCAAGCAGCGGTTGGGCGTTTTGCCTGATGGCAACCATTTGTACCAACGCCTTAGCGCCCGCGAATTTATCCGCTTTTCTGGCGTCATGTACGGTTTGCCCAAACGAGATGCCGAACAGCGCACCGAAGAGTTGTTGGCCCTGCTCGATCTGACGGATGACGCCGACAAGCTCATTATTGATTATTCCCACGGGATGCGCAAAAAGACGGCGCTGGCAGCGGCTATTGTCCATAATCCGCGTGTTCTGTTTCTGGATGAGCCGTTTGAGGGCATTGACGCCATTTCCGGGCGCGTCATTCGGGATGTGCTGCGGCGGCTGCGGGAACGGGGGGCGACCATCTTTTTCACCTCGCACATCCTGGAAGTGGTAGAGCGGCTTTGCTCGCGGGTGGGGGTGATTGCCGACGGCCGTCTGGTGGCCGAAGGATCAATGGATGAACTGCGCACCCAGGCCGAACACGGAACCGACGCTACGCTGGAGGATGTTTTCCTGCGTGCTGTAGGTGCTGCCGATGAGACTTCCACTGAAGGGCGGCTCTCCTGGCTGGGGAACCCATAGAAGGTAATCAGTACCAATGACTGACAACCGATTACCGATTACTGCAATGAATGTTCTGACTATCAACGGCCGTAGCAACACCATTTACCCAAAAGCCAGATACGCCAGCAGCAGCACAACCAATACGAAGAAAACCACCAGAACACCCATGATGAAGTTGAGTTGAGAGGTCTTTTGCTGTTTGGTGCGTGGTTTTTTCCTGGCTGGTGCTTTTTTGCGGGGGACCGGTTTGGCTTTGGCGGCGGGGGCCGGCTGCGGTTTGGGTTTGGGCGGCGCTTTTTTCTCGGCGGGGAAGGGGGAGACCTGCGTGGGTGGTTCTTGCGTGACCCAGCTGGGGCTGACATCCTGTTGCAGCCAGTCGGGCACATCTTTGGCGGGGGCGGTAGCTACGGCCGTGACGCCCACCTCTTCCTCTTTCACTTCTTCCACCGCCCCAGGGGCCGCCCGCATCCCCATTTTCTCCACTTGCAGCGCCTCCGCATCTCCCGCCAACCATTCCGGCAACGTGTCACCTTCTGACTGCGCCAGGAAGTCCAGCGGTTCGTCCGAAATAGCGATGGTCGCGGCCGTTTGCAGACGGGTCAGCCGTTCCTGCGCTTTGGCGTGACCGGGATCAAGCGCCAACGCCTTGCCCAGATAAAGCGCCTGTTTCTCTTTGGAATCCACCAGCATACTGAGCAGGTACCAGGATTGCACATCCTCCGGGTTTTCTTTGAGGTTATTAGCCAGCAAGAGTTGGGCTTTGCGTTTGTCATTGGCGCGGGTGGCGGCGATTGCCTCTTGTAATGCCTGGTTCATCTTGTGTCCTCTCCTGTCAGGTGCATCATTTATCGCTTATGTCAAACATTGTAGCATGACCCGGCGAAAATTTCGAGAAGGGATTTTTCGGCAGTTAAGGGGCAGAAATCCTGGCCGCCTGGTAAGCCTTATAGACCGTGGCCATGCCGCCTTTGCCGACCTGATTGGTAATCCGATAGGGGCCAAGCATTTGCCCCGGTTGAAGGTTAGTCATCTTAATCTCCGCTTTGTTTCTCTACATGGGTCATGTGATCCTACCAATTGTTCCCATTTCGCCGGTGAAAAAATGGATAGGTTAACTGCCGTGTCCTACCTCCTCCAGAGCGGTTGGGTAGAACAGGTTGTCGGATGGCGAGTTGAAAAGATTATGCTACTGTCTGAAGATTCCCAAGATATCCCATTTGTCTTTCCACATTACCAATCGCTTTTCTTGAATCGAATGATGCGTTGACTCAGGATTTTTAGCACGCTTACCGCCATGTCTACCTAAATATTCCTGATGCGCCCTGTAAATATCATCTCGCATCCACCAATCAGGAACAATCCAATACTGTGGCGCAGCACTATACTCACCTAAATCGACAAAGGCCCAGAATTTTATTACATCCATTGGATTTGGTGGCTCCTCCATTGCCATACAATCAACAATACTTGAATGCCATGACAAACCACCTTTTTTTGTTTTCACCTGAATCTGGACGGTACGGCTTTGATCTGAATTACATGCCAGTAGATCAATCTTTGGCATATTACCGGCGAAAGTTACTGCATACGCGCCTCGTTTATTCAATTCAGCAGCTACAAAATGCTCCCCGGCACGTGCAACTTGTTGATTATTCGCTCCACGAGAAGGAGGGTTTTTTGATTCGATGGTTGAAACTTTAGTCATCATAACAAGTAAACCGCCCAACTATTTATTCGACTGACTCGTTGTACAACGATACAAAATATATCAACAATGCCCCATATCTGGAAAATGTAGCAACTTATCCTTTTCAGCCCTGGTTGACTGGCAAATTTCATTTTCAACCGCAGAGGGTGCGGAGAACGCAGAGATTTCTCTTTTATTTAACCTCTGCGCCCTCCGCGTTCTCTGCGGTTAGATAAGTTTTGTCAGTCAATCAGCTTTTCAGCCACTTGTTTCATCAGACGTTCTCAAGCCGGGCACAGGTGTGCTTGACGGAAAGGATACAGGGGGAGGCGGGGGTTGCCCAGAGTTTGCAGGTTGGCGGTGGGGTGGTTTTTGTGTTGGTGTGGGGCAACGGCCGTGACGCCACCACTTGCTCCCTTTACCCGGCAGTTCGAAATATGGCTTGCGGCGGCAGATAAATCTGCACCAACAAAAGGCAAAGTCGGCCTTCGCCGACTGGTATGCAGCCCACGAAGGTGGGCTTTGCCTCTTGTAGCCGCGATTTCAATCGCCGGGTTTTGTCTACCTCGTACCCCGCCAACTTTCGTGGCAAAATTGGGCCATGAAAATCCACAGATTTCTTAATCGGTGAAAGCTGCGTAATCTGTGGATTATTTCCCCAAAGGAGTACGACATATGAAATTTACAGATGGGTATTGGGGTTTTCGGCCGGGCTTGACGCCCCATTTTCCGGTGCATGTGCATGATGTGGTCGTGGAGCCAGACGCGCTGGTGGTGTATGGCCCCACGCGGCGGCTCTACCATCGTGGTGACACACTCAACCTGGGCCTACTCACGGTGCGCTTTTCCTCGCCCATGCCGGACGTGATCCGGGTGCAATTAACGCATCACAAGGGGATACGGCCGTCCACCCCCACCTTCTCCCTCCACACCCAGCCCACACCCGATCTGCACCTGCAAAACGAGCCAGCCTTCGCCAGCCTGCGCAGCGGCAACCTCACCGTGCGTGTGGACAAGGGCGAAAACTGGCTGGTGCAATTTCTGGATGGCGAACGGCCGTTGACCCAAAGCGGCTGGCGGGGTATGGGCTATGTGGACACGGCCGACGGCCGTTACATGCACGAACAACTTGGTCTCAGTGTGGGTGAATGTGTCTACGGCCTGGGTGAACGTTTCACACCCTTTGTCAAAAATGGGCAGGTGGTAGATTTGTGGCATGAAGATGGTGGCACCAGCAGCGAACAGGCGTATAAAAACGTGCCGTTTTACCTCACCAATCGTGGGTATGGCGTCTTTATCAACCACCCCGAACTCGTCTCGCTGGAAGTGGCATCGGAAAAGGTGGCGCGGGTGCAGTTCAGCGTGGCCGGGGAATCGCTGGACTACTTCCTCATCAACGGCCCCATGCCCAAAGAGGTGCTGATGCGCTACACGGCGCTTACCGGGCGGCCCGCCTTGCCACCCGCCTGGTCATTTGGCCTCTGGCTCTCCACCTCCTTCACCACCGACTACGACGAAGCCACCGTCACCGGCTTTGTGCAGGGCATGGCCGACCGCGACCTGCCGCTGCACGTCTTCCACTTCGACTGTTTCTGGATGAAGGAGTTTCACTGGACAAATCTGGAGTGGGACGGCCGTGTTTTTCCCGACCCTGAAGGCATGTTGCGGCGGCTCAAGGAGCGTGGCTTGCACATCTGCCTCTGGATCAATCCCTACATCGCCCAACGTTCCGCCCTGTTTGACGAAGGCATGGCCTACGGCTACCTGGTGAAACGGGCTGACGGCAGCGTGTGGCAATGGGATCGCTGGCAGGCGGGCATGGCGCTGGTGGATTTCACCAACCCGGACGCCTGCCGCTGGTTTGGCGACAAACTGCGCGGGCTGCTGGATATGGGTGTGGACTGCTTCAAAACCGACTTCGGCGAACGAATCCCCACCGAGGTGGTGTACCACGACGGCTCTGATCCGCTCAAGATGCACAACTATTACACCCATCTCTACAACCAGACCGTCTTCCAGGTTTTGGAGGAAGCGCGGGGGCGGGGCGAGGCGGTGGTTTTTGCCCGTTCGGCCACGGCGGGCGGGCAGCAGTTCCCGGTGCATTGGGGCGGTGACAGCACGGCCACCTTTGAGTCTATGGCCGAAAGTTTGCGCGGTGGGCTATCGTTGGCGCTCTCCGGCTTTGGCTTTTGGAGTCATGATATGGGTGGCTTTGAGCAAACGGCCGTGGCCGATGTCTACAAACGCTGGTGTGCCTTTGGCCTGCTCTCCTCACATAGCCGATTGCATGGCAACAGTTCTTACCGTGTGCCCTGGTTTTATGACGAGGAGGCAGTGGACGTGCTGCGCCACTTTACCCGGTTGAAATGTCGCTTGATGCCCTATTTGTGGTGTACGGCCGTTGCCGCCCACCAGACCGGCCTGCCCATGATGCGGGCCATGATGCTGGAATTCCCCGATGACCCTGGCTGTGACTACCTGGATCGCCAATACATGCTGGGCGACTCGCTGCTGGTCGCCCCCATTTTCCGGCAGGATGGCATGGTGGATTATTATCTGCCACACGGCCGTTGGACACATTTTCTGACCGGGGAAGTGGTGGAAGGTGGCGGCTGGCGGCGAGAATCCTACGACTTTTTCAGCCTGCCGCTTTTTGTACGGCCGAACAGCATCATTCCGGTGGGCGCAAACGATACCCGCCCCGATTATGACTTTGCCGATGGGGTGATGTTTCATGTGTTTGGACTGGATGAGGGCACGGCCGTGTCCGTTTCTGTGCCAGATCAAAAAGGGAAGACCACTGTGACTCTGCACGTTCACCGCACAGGGGATACACTGCACATACAGGCTGAGGGAGCAACGAAACCGTGGCAAGTGCTGCTGCGTGGGGGCACGGCCGTTGGTTCTGTAACCGGCGGTATCAGCCAAAAGCACAAACATGGCATCCTGCTTTTGCCGGACAAAGACTGCCACCACATGGAAGTTATCGGCCGTTAGAAAATTCTGGCATGGCTCATTTTATGACCAACGAACCTTAACAGCGGTGACTGTGGCTGTGGCCTGGCGCCCAGGCTGCCGCCTTGAGAGCTGTCCGACATTCTGTTCATGACGACCATCATGAGCCTGCCACGCCAGCAACGACCGTGGGGGATTGCCACCTGGCTGTCTGAGGTCTTTGTTCTTTGCCGACCATCTTTGTATGCGTTGACCAGGCGGGTACAGCACCGGTTGTTGCCGAAAGCGGCACCACCGGCCTTACCTGATGCAGCCAAACAAGCTGTGGGTTGGATTAGTGAGTTGCTCATGGCTGCTGGCCAACAAGCGGGTCACGTCTTGGCAGGTGTGGACACCCAGCCGTTAGGTGTAGTCATCGCGGCGCGGGATGAAACCTTCTTTCAGGGCCAGCCTCTCTTGTTGGTCATTGACCCGGTCACGACGGTCATTCTGCTGGCCCAGGTGACAGATGACCGACAAGCTGACCAGCAACAAGCGCCAGAAGCAGCCGGTGCTTTTCATTTACTGGTTGCTGACGATAATCAACGGCAGCACCTGGCCGAACAACTGTTGGCCTTGCTCGATGCCGCCTGTCGTGCCAGCAGTATGATGGAAGGGGTCAATCGTTTGTTGAAGCAATTCCGGCATAACCATCAAGCGTTTCGCAGCCCGGAGGCACTGCAACTGTATTTGAATCTGTTCGTTCTCTGGCACAATATGCGCGTCTTTGAACGCGGTAAGCGTCAAGGTAAAAGTCCCTATCAGTTGGCCGGCATTGACCCCGGAGCAGATGATTGGCTGACCCTGTTTGGCTATCCTGCCGGGTAGCCATTCGCCCGATAATCTGTTTGGTGACGAATTCGGCTGTTTCGCCCAAGGCTTTAGCCTGTTTAAGATTACCCTTTTTGCTCATTCAATTGTAAAGATGCTTTTTCATGGTTTTGAACCATGCCCCCGGTTGCATTTTACCACCTGTTCAAAATGCGCGTTAGATAATAAACACGCTCCAGCGCCGGGAAGGGTTCCCACTCTTCCACCAGGCGGGGTTGGCCGCCAAACTGGATGATGGCCGGGATCAATTCCAGTTCACGCACACCGTCCGCGTCCAGCCAGACATTCAAAATGACGGTGCTGGGGTCGCCGTCAATTTCAAAGGCGAAGTTGCCCAGTCCGTAGACAATCACACCGCCGTTGTAATACTCGATGCCCTGCAAAATGTGGGCATGATGGCCGATGACCAGATCGGCGCCAGCATCAATGGCGGCGCGGGCGACGGCCGCCTGTGGTTCGCTCGGTTCTTCAATGTATTCGTAGCCACTGTGCAACACGACGACGACGAGATCAGCCTGGGGGCGCACGGCCGTGACATCGGCCGCCACCACATCCGGTTCACCCCAGGCCAGGCCGGGAGTTGTCTCCGTCGCATCCCACGTTTTCACGTCAAAGGCAGTCAGGGCTTCTACCGGCACGTTTACATAGCCCAAAAAGGCAACTGTCAGGCCATTGGTGGTGGTGATGAAAGGGGTATGAGCGTCGGCGCGGTTTGTGCCCGCCCCAATGGGGGCAACACCCGCCGCGTTGAGCAGCCCGATTCCTTCCAGCAGTGTCTCCGGGCCGTAGTCCATGCCATGATTATTTGCCAGCGAGACGACATCAAACCCGGCCAGAGCTAACGCTGCGGCCGCTTCTGGCGGGGCGCGGAAGGGGTAGCTTTTAGGGGCTGGTTCGCCGCCTGTGCCTAATGCCGATTCCACATTACCCACGGTAATGTCGGCGGCGTGGAAGAGGTGGGACACTTGGGCGAACGGGTAGGTCAGGTGGCCTTGCGTGAGGTTGTAGCCCAGGCCGCGGTCCATCATTATGTCGCCGACGGCCGCTAACTGGATGACCGGCGGGGGTTGAAGTTCTGTTTGCAGCAGGGGGAGCAGTTGGGAGACGGCCGTGCCCAGGCCCGGTACGGCCGTGAGTGTCAGTGACGTATGCAAGGGGTAGCCCGGCTCATTGGGGCGGATGCCGTCCACGTGCAGCGCCTTCAAGTCCGGCGTCATCTTCCGCCAGGGCAGGACGGTGACAATCTGATGGCCGTTTGCCAGGATATTTTGGGCGTCGGCCAGAGTGATGTATTGCCAGTTGGCGTCCATGCGCACGGCCAATACCAGTGGTTCTTGGAAAATAATCGCCCCGCCGGGATCATCGCTGATGGCGAAATGCACCTTTCCGGTAGCCAGGGCGGCCGCCGGATCATTCGTTGCCTGAAACTGCCAGGGTTGTTGAGCGGTGGATAGCTCATTGAGGACGGTGGTGACGGCCGTTTGCCATTCCGGCGCAGCGGCCACAATGAGCGGTGGGCTGGGGGTGGCGGTGGGAATGGGTGAAGGGGTGAGTGAGGGCGTAGGTGATGAGGTGATAAGGGGCGGGGGGGATGGGGTGGCAGAAGGGAGGATGGGTATGGTGGCGGGCACGGCCGTATCGGCTACAGAGACTAACTCGACCGATTCTGCCGGCTGTGAAGCACAGGCCGTTACACAGGCTGTTAATATGACGAGCACCACGCTGCCGCTTATCAATCGCCACAGATTTGTTACCATACCCAAAATTCCTTCAAGGTGAATGGTGGCTGGTGGTTCGTGGGTGGAAGAGGCAACCAGCTACGAACCACCAACCATGAACCACCCGCTATCAGTTTCTTAGTAACCGTGTAGTAATTATGTAGTTGAGTAATTTGGTAATGAGCCGCTTCAATTACTTAATTACCCAATTACCCAATTGCGAGCTTATTTGCAAACGATCACTTATGAACTCTCCTGTTCTTTTGACTTTTGCCATAACCAGACGGCCGCCAGCGCCAGAGCCAGGGCCAACAGGATAGCTGCCGCTAATCGGCGCTGATACGGCCGCCGCGTGGTAATAGTGACGGCCGATTCCGCTTCTACCAGCATCGCGTTCCAATCGGGAATAGATTCTGGCGGCGGCAAAGAGTAGCAGCGTTGCCACAATGCCAGATAAGCCTGTTCTTCCATCTGCCAACGGCCGTCGTCCCACCCTAATTCCGGCTGGCAAATAGCCCGCACGCGAGGCAGATGTGCCTGCCCTCCTTTGGGCAGCAACAACCCCACCCGCGTTCGACGCAGCAGCAAATCTTCCAGATGCTGCACACCTTCAGCCCGCGCCGCCCAGCGTAGCTCTGCCCAGATAAAGTGCGTCCCCGGAATTTGTTCCCATTCATCAGCGAGGGCTGCGGCCGCCAGTGCCGGCGCGGCCGATCCGTATCGCCCCACCAGACGCCGCCGCAAGCGCTCGTCCAGCCCCAGCCCGATTAGCGCATCAGCCGAGACGCCCATTAAGGCCGGCGCACGCTCATCAACTGGCGGCCAGTCGGGAAACCGCTCTCGTATTGCTTTTAAGGCATCATGCGCGATGAGCCGAAACGTGGTTAATTTGCCGCCAGTCACCGTTACCAGGCCAGCTTCCTGCCATAACACATGCTCCCGTGACTCTTCTGAGGGGTCAGCTTTGCCTGTGCCAATAACGGGGCGCACCCCGGCGATGGTGGCAATAACATCCACAAGCTGGATATTGAGCGATGGGAAAGCGGCCGTCACGGCCGCCATCAGATAAGCAACTTCCTCTGGCGAAATGCACGGCTCTGCCTGGGAGCCGTGGGGGTGGTCTACATCTGTGGTGCCCACCAGGGTTGCCCCTTCCCAGGGAAAAACCATCACCGGGCGTTGGTCAAGGGGGTGGAGAAGGGTGAGCACCTGGGCCACTGGCAGCCGCCAGCCGGGAAAGATGAGATGGCTGCCCCGTAACGGCCGTATGCGCTCTTCTCCACCCACTTGCTTCCGCAGCATATCCACTTCCGCGCCAGTGGCATTGATAACGACCCGCGCCGACACTGATTGGCTCTGCCCGGTGATCATCTCGTGCAGACGTGCGCCGCTCACCTGGCCATCCTCATCCCATAGCAACTCCGTTACGGCAACATAATTGAGTGGGAGGGCACGGCCGTTTTTTTCGGCCGCTCCTTCTTGAATGACCCGCAGCACCAACCGGGCATCATCTGTCTGGGCGTCATGGTATTGGTAGCCACCTTTCAATCCAGTAGGATCAATGCGTGGCGCGAGAAGCTGGAAATCGGCCGGGCTGACGTATTTGTGGCTCCATTGCAGAGCCAGCAAATCATAAATTGCCAGGCCAGCCCCATACACCATACGCCCCATTTTATCCCCCTGATAAGTTGCCAGTAGAAAGCCAATCGGCTCAACCAGCCCTGGCGCACTGGTTAATAACTGCTCCCGTTCATGGACGGCGTCACGGGTGAGACCCAACTGCCCCTCTTTCAAATAACGCAGCCCGCCATGCACAAATTTGGAAGAGCGGCTGGAGGTGCCCCAGCCAAAATCACGCTGCTCCACCAGAAGCACGCGCAGCCCCAGCCGCGCCGCTTCCCGGAAAATCCCGGCTCCGGTTATGCCACCACCAATAATTAATATGTCCCACTCCTGGTCAAGCTGCTGCCAGCTGTTCTCACGCCATTGTTGGTGCCACATCTGCTGCTCCTACAGCACCAATTTGCCCGGATTCATCACTCCCTGTGGGTCAAATCGGTGGATTAAATCGGCCAGGGCGGCCATGCCCAAAGTGTCTTTTTCGGTGGGCAGGTAGGGGGCATGGTCTAACCCTACGCCATGTTGGTGGCTGATGGTGCCACGCCCGGCGACGATGGCCTGGCTGGCGGCCGTTTTCATGGCCTGCCACTGCTGCAATGTCTCGTCTGGTGTATGCCCTAGCCGGAAAAGAGTGGTGGTGTATATGCTGGCACCAGTTGGGTATAAATGGGAGAGGTGGGTGAAGACATGCACTTTTTCATTGAAGGCGGCCGCTGCCGTGTGAATGGCTTCTTCAATGGTGGTCATCATGCCCGGAACAGCACGCCAGGGTACGGCCGTTTCCAGCGTATCTACGGCGTACCCGCGTTCCCACAGGCTGTTCCGCAGATAGGGGGTACGGAAGCGCCCTTTGTGCCACTGTTTGCCAAACTGCTGCCCCACATGCACCCCTTTTTGTTCATTGGTAATAGCCAGCGCCTCTTGGCGGCTGGCCTTGACTATTTTTTCTGTGCCCGTAAATCCTAACAGGAGCATACATTTGTCGCTGCCGGCACCACGCAAGGTGAGTATTTTTTCCAATGCGCCAATGAGCCGTTCGTGCCCGGCCAGGGCCAGGGTAGTCGCCGTTTCAACGGCCGTGCTCAGGCGCATCATGGAAAGCGGCAGCCCGGCCTGCACAATCTGGCGCACGGCCGTTAGCCCCGGTTCAAAATTGGGGAAAAAGATAGCATGGAACTCTTCCCGCTCTGGCAATGGCGAGATGCGCACCGTGGCGCGGGTGATGACGCCCAGCCGCCCTTCGCTGCCCAAAACCAATTGGCGCAAATCTGGCCCGGCCGCTGAAGCGGGAAATGGAGGCAGTTCCAACATACCAGCCGGGGCCAGCAGTTGCCCCCCGGCAAAGAGGTTTTCAATACGGCCGTAGCCCAATGATTGTTGCCCACTGGAACGAGCCGCGATCCAACCGCCCAACGTGGATAGTTCAAAGGATTGCGGAAAATGGCCCAACGTGTACCCCTGCGCCCGCAGTCTCGCTTCCAGGTCTGGGCCTTGCACGCCCGCACCAAAAGTTGCCAGATGGCTGGTTTCATCTAGCTCGTGCAACTGGTTGAGCCGTTGGAGATTGAGTGTCAGCACGGGAACTTCGCCGGGTTGCGGATTTATATGCCCCACCACGCTGGTGCCACCGCCATATGGAATGAGGGTTGCCCCTATCTTCTGAGCCAATTGAAGGAGGGTTTGCAGTTCGGTTTCATCGGTGGGTATGGCAACACCATCTGGAAATGTGCCTATCTGCCCACTGCGCAGGGCGATCATATCGGGCAGGCTTTGGCCGCGGGCATGGCGCAGCCTCAGTTCCGGGTCGGTTTGCACCAGGGGGTGGGCAGGCAGGCGCGAGGGGGGCACGGCCGCTACTGCCTGGCTCAGGGTGATGTCTTGTGGCGGACGGCCGTCGCCGACCCAGGCCGCCAATAATGGTGCCGCAGTTGCCTGTAGCGGAAATTCTATTGTTTGATCTCCCCATCCATTCCAACGTCTCATGGAACTCTCCTGTAGGAATCAGTACCTTAGTGACCGTCTGCAGATAAGTTAGCGATTGGGTAATTGGGTAATTAAGTAATTGAAGCGGCTCATTACCCAATTACTCGATTACATAATGATTGTACGGTTACTTAGCCAACCCGAACAGTTCACGGCCGCTCACTGTTTCCCCCCCAAAATAATACCGCCAAAATGGTAATCTGCACGGTCATGGGATTGTGCATCAGCAATTCGAAATATGGTCTAAACCGTAGGGGTGGGACAGGCGGGCCACGTTTTGGTTTTGCACAAAGGAAGTAGTTCCCGCCTGTCTCACCCCGTTTTGCGGCCACATGGGGCGAGACGGCGCGGGCAAAAGGGCCGCTATCAGAGCCAGTTCAACCCCCGCCGTCTCGCCCCTACAGTTCATTGATTTCATATTTCGAATTGCTGGATTGTGCATAACGGTGGACCCCATGGCCGAAAGAGTGCGCAGGGTATGGTTCCAGGGGGTAAAGGCGACGGCCGTATGCACCATAGCCAGCCACCCAATGATAGCCCAACTTTGCCAGCGCAGCGCCGGTCATCAACTGGTGGCCGGCCGTGTTTGCCCCATGGGGGTTACATCATAACCGGGCATGGCGGCGACGGCCGTTCGAAAATTCACATCGTGCAATAAATCCAACAACGGCCGTAACAAATCACTTTCATAATGTAGGTGGGGGATTACCAGGTCATACTGTTCATACGCCAGGGGCACAAACTCCAGTTCCAGGGCGCGGGCGGCGGCGCGAATGCCCGGCCCGGCGTCGGCCGAACCAGAGGCAACGGCCGCAGCCACAGCCAGATGGGTGTACTCTTCACGGCCGTAACCCTGCACCTGTTCCGGCGTAATCCCCAATTTACCCAATTCATAATCCAGCAGCACCCGCGTGCCTGCGCCGCGCTGTCGGTTTACAATGTGCACGTCCGGGTTGGCCGCGTCTGCCCAACCGCTCACCCTTTTGGGATTACCTCTGGCAACCATCCAGCCCTGCTCCCGCCCAACCAGTGTGACCAGCACAATCTTTTCGTCAGGCAGGTATTGGCGGATGGCGCTGATGTTGTATGTGCCCGTTTCCGGGTCGAGCAGATGAGACCCGGCCAGATGGGCTTCGCCGCGCCGCAGGGCGACCAGCCCGCCCAGGCTGCCCACATTGGCGGAGACCAACCGCCGATTGCTGCATTCGGCCAGAAATTGAGCCAGTAAATCGAGCGTGAGATCATGGCTGCCGATAGACAGGATGCTATTTTCAATTTCGTGGGGGGGGCGGTAGAGGTGGACGGTCACGGCCGTGCCCGCATCCGCCCCTTCGCTAAAGCGGGGGATGCGCACAATTCCATCCGCCCGTACCAACGAGGAGATGACCCCGGCCCCCCGGCTGATAGGTGTGGCCAGTGTGCGTTTGCCCACCTTGCCCACCGCCACGCGCACAAAATCATCGTCGCCGGTATGGGAGACGACTTTGCGGGTGAGCACGGCCGTAATCGTTTGCGGGTGGTGGGGTGGCTGTCCACGCCACCGTGCCAGCAGCGGCTCTACAAAAATCTCGCCCGTCAGGGCCGCGCTGACCGGGTAGCCGGGCACGCCGATGATGGGCGTGGGGGCGGAGGAGCGGAGAGGCGGAGGGGCGGAGGAGCGGAGAGGCGGAGGGGCGGAGG
>CAZOPF010000003.1:58684-76883 GCA_964581605.1 uncultured Ardenticatenaceae bacterium | reverse complement strand
GCGGAGGAGCGGAGAGGCGGAGGGGCGGAGGAGCGGAGAGGCGGAGGGGCGGAGGAGCGGAGAGGCGGAGGGGCGGAGGGGCGGAGAAGCGGAGGAGTGGAGGAGATTTTGTCTTGTTCTCCTCTTCTCCCTTGCTCCTTTTCCCCCCTGCTCCTTTTCTCCTCTTCTCCCCCGCTCCCCTGCTCTATCATTCCCAGGATAACGGGGTGGCCGGGGCGGACGGCGACGCCGTGAACGAGCAATGTGCCCAATGATTGCACCACCTGGGCGGTGTAATCTTCGGAACCGGCGGAGGAGCCGGCGTTGAGCAGAATGAGGTCATGGGTGAGGGCGGCTTCGCGCACGGCCGTTTCAATCGCGGTAAACTCATCGGGCACTATCGGCCAACGGGTAGGTTTGCCGCCCCAATTTTCCACCTGGGCGGCCAGCACCAGGCTGTTGTACTCGATGATCTGGCCGGGAGAGGGGCCGCCGGGGGCCACAACTTCCGGGGCGATGAGTTCGGAGCCGGTGGGGATGATGGCCACGCAAGGGCGGCGGTAGACGGGCACGGCCGTGTGCCCCGACCCGGCCAGTGCGCCCAAATCTACCGGGCGCAGGGTGTGGTTGGCAGGCAGCACCAGTTCGGTAGCCACCATGTCTTCGCCCATTGCCCGGATGTGCTGCCAGGGGGGTAAGGCGGCGCGGATTTCGATAGCGGCACGGCCGTGCTCATCCGTCGTGGGCTGCGTGTGTTCGAGCATTACCACGCTGTTGGCCCAGGCGGGCAAGGGATGGCCGGTGTTGACTGCTTTGGCCGGTTTCAAATCTGCATCGGTGGCATCAAAATCTTCTACCAGCGTCAGGCGGACGGGGTGGGTTTCGGTGGCGGTGTGGGTGTCCTGGGCACGCATGGCGTAGCCATCCATAGCGCTGGCATGGTAGTGAGGCGAGGAGAGTCTGGCCCAAATGGCGGTGGCGGTGGTACGGCCGTTGGCCTGTGCCACCGCTACTTCTTCCACTCCCAACGGCTGCCACAAACCCGCCGCCTGTAGAGCGGTTTGCCAGATTGCCCACGCTTCATTCAGTGGAATATCTTCCAGGTATATTTTCCGTTCCATGTGGTTGATTGTATAGGTAGATAGGGGGTTGGGAAAGAGTGTGTAGCGGCCAGATGGACAGAGGTGATGATAACAGAGAGGTGAGGTGGCGCAGCGGCCGTTCCCCGGCAGCAAACACCCAGGCCAATTTTGGGAATTAGAACAGGTGAGAGATAATTCTGCCATCCGTGATACGTGATGGGTGATAGGTGTTCTTCACGCATCATGCTCTGCATTGCAGGAGGAAACATCCCATGCAAGAAACCATTGGCTTTATCGGTTTAGGCATTATGGGGCAAGGCATGGCCCGCAATTTGCTCAAAGCTGGTTTTCCTTTACGTGTCTGGAATCGGACACATACCAAAAAAGATATGTTGGTAGCCGAAGGCGCAACGGCCGCCAGCAGCCCAGCCGACGTGGCTGCCCATTCCACCATCATCCTTACCTGCGTCAGCGATACACCAGACGTGGAAGCCGTACTGCTGCATGAAAACGGCGTCATCTTTGGTGCCGCAGCAGGCAGCCTGGTGATTGATTGCAGCACCATCAGCCCACAGGCCACGCAGCGGTTCGCCGGGATTCTGGCGCAAAAAGGCATTCACATGTTGGACGCCCCGGTTAGCGGCGGCAGCGAAGGCGCGGCCAAAGGCACCCTCTCCATCATGGTCGGCGGCGAGGTAGCGGCTTTTGAACGGGCTTTGCCCATTCTCCAGGCAATGGGCAAAACGATCACCCACGTAGGGCCAACAGGCGCGGGGCAGATGGTGAAGCTGGTGAACCAGATCTTGGTGGTGGTGACCATGCTCGGCGTGAGCGAAGCCCTCCTGTTTGCCCAGGCGGGAAAATTGGATTTGGCGAAGGTGTTGACGGCCGTATCCGGCGGTGCGGCCGGCAGCTGGATGCTCACCAATCGTGGCCCGCAGGTCATCCAGCGCGATTGGCGGCCTGGCTTCACCATTGATTTGCAGCAAAAAGATTTACGGCTGGTGCTGGAAACGGCCGATGCGCTGGGTGTGCCTGCGTTGGCTACCAGCGCCGTTTTCAATCTCTACCGCACCTTGCAACAGCAGGGCCTGGGCGCAGAAGGCAACCACGCGCTCGTAAAAGCATTGGAAAATTTAGCCGGGTTTGAAGTGGGAGGCAGTGAGCGGTGAGCAGTGGGCAATGAGTAGTGGGCAGTGAGCAGTGGGTGGTGAATAGTATGAATGAGATGTTTAGTTTAAGGGGACAAACGGCCGTTATCACCGGTGGTTCCAGGGGGTTGGGGCTGGAAATGGCGTTCGCGCTGGCCACAGCGGAGGCGAATGTGGTGTTGGCTGCTCGCACCGCAGCGGATGTGCAACAGGCAGCAGCAGAGGTGGCGGAGAAAACGGGCGTTCGGGCTATTGGTCTGCCGTTGGATGTGGCGGATTCAACGGCCGTGAACCGTTTTGTTGCACAAGTTGCCGAACAGTTCGGCCGCATTGACATCCTCATCAATAACGCCGGTATCAACATCCGCCAACCCATCACTGAAATTTCCGACGAAACCTGGCGGCGGGTGCAGAGTGTGAATGTGGATGGCGTCTTTTTTATGTGCCGGGCGGTGGTGCCGGTGATGAAGGCGGCGGGTTACGGCCGTATCATCAACATGGGTTCCGCGCTCAGCCTGGTAGGGCTGGAAAATCGGGTCAATTACTGCACCGCTAAAGGAGCCGTGTTACAGCTCACGCGAGCATTAGCCCTGGAATTGGCCCAAACGGGCATTACCGTGAATGCCCTCTGCCCAGGTCCCTTTGCCACCGAACTCAACGCACCGCTCATTGGCAACGCCCAGGGTGATGCCTTTATCAAACGGGTTGTGCCCATGCAGCGCTGGGCCGAGATGCACGAAATTCGCCCGGCCATCCTGTTTTTTGCCAGTCCCGCTAGCAGCTTTGTCACCGGTACGGCCGTACTGTTAGATGGTGGTTGGACGGCCGCATAGGAGATGTCATTGAGTAATTGCCTGATTACTCATAAAGACACCAACTAGAAATTGGACAACGAGGAGTCTGGCATCCTCAGATGCCAGATAGGCCGCATCTGAGGATGCGCTGCTCCGCCGAATGATATTGTCCGCTCAGAACGTATGTTTGCTGAACTGGTCATCAACATTGAAGCACCGCTGGAAAGCACCTTCCATTACCATGTGCCGCGAGATATGGCCCGCCTGTTGCGCGTCGGGCATCTGGTGGAGGTGGAGTTTGGGCAGCGGCTGGCGCAGGGGGTGATTATTGCTTTTGATGATACGGCGCCGGTGGAGGAGACGAAGCCAGTTATTGCTCTGGTGGACCCGGAGCCGGTCTTGTTTTGGTGGCAAATTGAACTGGCGCAGTGGCTCAGCCAACGTTATCTGGCCCCCCTCAATAGTTGTTTGCGGCTGATGTTGCCGCCGGGGTTGACGCGCTGGGCGGATACAACGGTGGCGTTGGATCCCTATTGGGATGGCCACGGCCGTCTCACCGACCTGCAAAGTAAAATCGTTGAGATTGTGCGCGAAAAGGGAGATATGCGCGGGCGGCAGTTGCAAACGGCGCTGCGTAAGGCAGGGGAGAAGGGGGATTGGCAAACGGCCGTGACCCAACTCGCCCGCCGCAATATCCTGCGTAAAGCCACCGTCCTCGACCCACCGCGCATCCGCCCCAAGACCATCCGCACCGCCGAACTGATTGCCGCGCCGGAACGCTGGCACACCAGCGTAATCACCCTGGGCCGCGCCAACAAGCAGGCCGACGTGCTGGCCTATTTGCTGCAAAGTGATGACCCGTTGCCGGCGGAATCGGCCGTGCTCGCCGCCACCACTACCACCGAAAAACAGTTACAAGAACTCGCCGCTGCCGGGCTGATCGGCCGTTCCCCCGCCCAAACCGTGCGAATGGTCAATGATCAATTGACAATTGACCATTCACCATTGCCCATTGACCATTCGCCAGCCATCCAGATGCCGGCAACGGTGCATCTGGCGGTGGCGCCGAAAGAGGCGCTGCGGCAGTTGTTGGCGCGGCGGGGGGCCAGACGGTATTACGACATCCTGGCGCTGCTGGAAAAGGAAGCGCAGCCGGTCAATATCAGCGACATCTATGCAAAAACGGACACAAATCTGACCCACTTGAAGAAGCTGGAAAAGCTGGGGCTGATTCGTTTTGGCGCGGAGGAGGTGTGGCGTGACCCGTTGGCCGACCGCGACTTTGTGCCCGCCCAGCCCCCCCTGCTCACCCCCGACCAGGCGCGGGTGTGGGGGCGCATCAAAATGCAGATGATGGGTGCAGTGGAGTTGGAGAGCAGCGGGGCAGGGGAGCGGAGGAGCGGAGGGGTGGAGGGGCAGGGGAGAAGAGGGGTGGAGGGGCAGGGGAGAAGAGGGGCAGAGGAGGAAGAGTCTTCTCTGCTCCCCATCTCCTCTGCTCCTCTGCTCCTACATGGCGTGACGGGCAGCGGCAAGACGGAGATTTACATGCGGGCCATTGCGCAGGCGTTGGCGGATGGGGAACAGGCGATTGTGCTGGTGCCGGAGATTGCGTTGACGCCGCAGACAGTGCGCCGTTTTGCCGCCCGCTTTCCGGGGCGAGTGGCGGTGCTGCACAGCCGCCTGAGCGACGGTGAGCGGTATGATACCTGGCGGCGGGCGCGGCAGGGGCTGTTTGATATTATCGTGGGGCCGCGCAGCGCCTTGTTTACGCCGATGGTGAATTTGGGGGTGATTATTCTGGATGAGGAGCATGACCCTAGCTACAAGCAGACGCCGCCAGTACCGCCGCCTTATTACCATGCGCGGGAAACGGCCGTGGCCCTGGCCCAAATTCTCAACGCCATCCTGATCATGGGCAGTGCCACGCCGGATATTGTGACGTACCATCAGGCGCGGGGCGGCCGTTACCAGCTATTGGAACTGCCGCGCCGGGTGATGGGGCACCGGCTGCGCATTGAGAGCCAGGCAGACCGGGTGCAGGCGATGAGCCATTACCAACATGCCCCGGATGACCCGGATGATGCCCTTTCTATCCCGCTGCCGCCGGTGCAGATTGTGGATATGCGCCAGGAGTTGCGGGCGGGCAATCGTTCTATTTTTAGCCGGGCATTGGACACGGCCGTGACCGAAACGCTCGCTCGTGGTGAACAGGCCATCCTCTTCCTGAACCGGCGGGGGACGAATACCTATGTCTTTTGCCGGGATTGTGGTTATGTGGCCCGCTGCCCACGTTGTGACATGCCACTCACCTATCACCGGCCGGATATGATGCTGATGTGCCATCATTGCGGCCGGCGAGAGCGCAGTTTTGCCGAGTGCCCGCAGTGCCATTCTAAGCGTGTGAAACATTTTGGCCTGGGCACGGAGGAGGTGGAACAGCAGGTGCAGCAGCGGTGGCCGGAGGCGCGGCTGACGCGCTGGGACAGGGATACGACGGCGGGGAAGAATACGCATGAGACGCTGCTGGCTTCGTTTGTCAACCATGAGTCGGACATTTTGGTGGGTACGCAGATGATTGCCAAGGGGTTGGATTTGCCGCTGGTGACACTGGTGGGGGTGATTTCAGCCGATGTGTCGTTGGGGCTGCCGGACTACCGCACCGGGGAGCGGGCGTTCCAGATTTTGGCGCAGGTGGCGGGGCGGGCGGGGCGTGGGCTGCTGGGCGGGCGGGTGATTGTGCAGACGTATCAGCCGGAGCATTATGCCATTCAGGCGGCGGCGGCGCATGATTTTGCCTCGTTTTATATTGAGGAGATTCGCTTTCGCACGCAGCATAGTTTGCCGCCGTTTCGCCGGTTGGCGCGGCTGCTCTATATTGACCCGGTGAATGAGCGCGGCGAGCGGGAGGCGGAGAAGCTGGTGAAGGCGCTACGGCTGCATATTCGGGAGAAGGCGTTGGGGGCGACGGAGATTTTGGGGCCGACGCCGCCCTATTTTAATCGCATTGACGGCCGTTACCGCTGGCAACTCCTCGTCCGTTCTCCTGACCCGGTGCGGCTGTTAGAGGATTTCCCGGTGCCACGGCCGTGGCTGGTGGATATTGACCCGGTTTCGACGTTGTAACATACAATCCGTTCTCATCTCCCTATGACATGGCGTAATATGGTTGTATGGCAAGGGTGAACACGATGAAACATGTGTATGTTGCCGTCAAATTGTTTTGTCAACGGCCGTGCCTATGGCACAATTCTGGTTATGAAAATCGTTTCTCTTCCTGCGCCTGCCAATACCGAAATTACCCTACGGCTACGACTACCTGCCCTTTCGCTGCTCCTCCTGGGGGCAGCGGCTTTTGTATTGCCAGATCGGGTTTGGAACACCTTGCTCATTGGCTTGGGGGGCATGTTTGTGGTGGCTTATGGCTGGGTGTGGTTTCTGGGTAAAGGATTGTATGCCCAACGCCAGACAGAGTCGCAATGGGTGGCCGTGGGTGACCGTCTGGCTGAACATTTTGACTTATGGAATTACAGTCCGGTGCCGGCGCTTTGGGTAGAGGTGATAGACGAATCTAATGTACCCGGTTATCAGGCGGCCGTTGTGCGTAGCCCAGGTACGGATCGTGTTGATCGCTGGCGGCAAACAGCCACCTGCCAACAGCGTGGGCAGTACCGGCTTGGCCCTTGGGGGATTCGCGCAGGAGACCCTTTCGGCATTTTTGTCATCACACGCCGTTTTCCGCAAAGCCGGGAAATTATCATTCATCCGCCGATTCACGTTCGGCTGCCCATCAACCTGCCTGCCGGGCAGAGTAGTGGACGGCAGCGGGCACGGCAGCGCAGTTTGCAGGCCACTATCAACGCGGCGACTACCCGTCCATACTGTATAGGTGATCCATTGCGCTGGATTCACTGGCGCACCAGTGCCCGGCATGATCAGTTGTTTGTGCGCCAGTTTGACCTGGACGCGACGGGTGACATCTGGTTGGTGCTGGATATGCAGGCGGCGCCGCAATTGGGGGTTGGCCTGGCTGGTACGGAAGAACATGCCGTATTGTTGGCAGCGTCTTTGGCGGCACGGGCTTTGCAGCAAAATCGAGCAGTGGGAGTAGCGGGCTACGGCCGTATTCCGCAGGTTATTCCCCCAGGCCAGGGGCAAGGGCAGGAGTGGCGTATTATGCGAGCGCTGGCACTGGTGCAGGCGAATGGGGAGGCAGACCTGGCAGTTGCCCTGCGGGATGTGGGGCATGTGGCTGAAAAGCATAGTACGGCCGTGATTATCACGCCCAGCGTTGACCCTGCCTGGCTGCCCCAGCTGCTGCACCTGACGCGGCAAGGCATTGAGAGCAGCGTTATCCTGCTAGACCGGCCCAGCTTTGGTGGTGTGGAACCCGGCCGTCTGATGCAAGAAGCGATACAGATGTTGGGGATAACGGCCGTTGTCATTCACCAGGGCGAAGTGGGCGTCCCGCCCCAGGGGCTGCCAAAAGTGGAGTTCCGCGTAACGCCGTTGGGAAAGGTGGTAGCCGTTTCATCCAGCAATCTGGAACAGGACGAATAGGATGCTCAGGTGATTGGGAAAGCCTGCTCAGTTACCCTATGAAAATTATGAATTGTGCAGGATGAATTATGGGCTCTTGTTGCTCTTGTGAGGTTCATGGCTTGCTTGCACAGCACGCAAGTAGCTGTTGGCTAAGATAAAGATGATGGTAATCAAGACGGCCGATACCAGGCAATAACGGCAAAAAGCGTGGAGAACAAATGCCTCCAGGCCCGTCAGCACCATAGAAAATAAAAAACCTGTTGCCGCCACACCTACCAACAGTTCCGGTAAATAACTCTCCCGCAGTGGCGACCAATCCTTTAGCCAGGTCAACCCAAATAAAACTGCATAGCCTAGCAGGCCAATGAGGGCAACCGGAACAGGCCCAACAGCAGAATAAGGGGCCGTGGGGCCACTGACCGCGCCACAATCATCCCAACCTGAACCGGTGCAGGCCACGACCAATACACCATGATGAAACAACAGCAAATAATGGGCGACCAGCAACCCTAATACAGCTATTGGTTGAATCAGGCGCAACTGCCAATCCTGCCACATACTTTCCATATGAAATTCTCCAAGACAATTGAACCCGGAGCAAAACCCTTAAAAATGGGCAATCTTTTCTTTTAAGGCAGCAGAGATTCAATACGCTGCTGGAAGACGGCGAATGGGAGGGCACCTCTGATGATTTCTGTGCCGATAGCAAAGCTAGGGGTGCTGTTGATGCCAGCATTGACGGCCGCTTGCATGTTTTGGCGAATCACCTGTTCATATTCGTTGTCTGCCAGGCAGGTAGCAAAAGCGGCCGTATCCAGGCCTGCACTTTTCGCGGCTGCCTGTAAGCCCTCGGTCGTGTTAAACAGCGGCGAATCTTGTAAGGCAAAAGCAGCCTGATGATAGGCCGGGAATTTGTCTTGTTCGGCAGCACAGAGAGCAGCTACGGCCGTTGGCACCGTCTGGTTCGATAAAGCAAAGGGCAGCACCACCCATTTCACCTGACCGGTCTCTATGTATTGTTCGGCAATCTGCCCGGCCGTCTCTTCATTAAAATCACGGCAGTGTGGGCAGCCATAATCAGAGACTTCCACAATTGTGATTGGTGCATTCTCCGCTCCTTCGGCCAGACAATTTTCTGGATTCTGCTCACAGTACCGCTCTAGTTGTAATGTTTCTGGCCCACGCAAAGCCAGCGCCAGCAACCCAACAAACAGTACGCCGCCCACAATGACCCCGCCTATCACCCACCAATTTGTCTTGCGCTTATGTGTATTCATTTTTGCCTGTTTTGCCATTTTTTGCCTCGGATAATGATTCTCCATCTCCAAATCTCTCTATACGGCCCCATTTGAAGTCTAGCCAAATAGATGCAGGAAAGGAGTGCGTATTGTAATTACTCGCACCTGACATCTATCACAAACAACTGGACGGTTTGCCAGGAGCAGATATGATCTGTTTCCCGGCAACCCAGGTTTCTGGGAAATTGTTTTAGGAGAAATCTATGGCTGACCTGACGACCACTTATCTAGGACTGACTCTCAAGAACCCGTTAATTGCGGCCGCATCACCGCTTTCGGCTAATGTGCATACGATTCGCCAGATGGAGAGTGCTGGTATCGCGGCCGTCGTGTTGCCGTCGCTTTTTGAGGAACAAATTGAACTTCGGGATATGGGCGTTCACGATGTGCATAACGCGAACCAGACTATGCTGCCAGAGACGTTACAACATATCCCAGAGATGGAGGAATACAATCAGGGCGCCAGTGGGTATCTGGCACACATTTACCAGGCCAAAAAGGCGGTAAACATTCCGATTATTGCCAGTTTGAATGGGTATTACAGTGGGGGGTGGGTGCAATATGCCCGGCTCATAGAGGCCGCTGGGGCAGATGCGTTGGAGCTTAACATTTACCATCTGGCGACTAAGCCGCACATTTCAGGGGCGGAGGTGGAACAGATGTACCTGAATCTGGTGCGTAGTGTGAAAAATAAAATTCGGATTCCGGTAGCGGTGAAGGTTAGCCCATATTTTACGGCGATGACGCATACGGCCGTACAGCTAGATCAGGCCGGCGCGGATGCTTTGGTGCTGTTTAACCGCTTTTATCAGCCAGATATTGACCCAGAAACGGAGATGGTGATCCCCAGCCTGGAGTTAAGTGGGGCCAGAGAGTTACGATTGCGTCTACGCTGGGTGGCGATATTGGCACAGTATGTAAAAGCCGACCTGGCAGTGACGGGTGGTGCCCATTCAGGGTTGGATGTGCTGAAATGTGTGTTGGCTGGTGCCAGGGTAGTGGAGGTGGCTTCTGTGCTGCTGGAACATGGTGTGGAGCATATTTCCACCATTTTGGCGGAGTTGGATTGGTGGCTAGATGAGCATGGGCATAAGGCGTTACAGCCATTGCACGGCCGTATGAGCCAACCCAATGTTGCTGACCCGGCTGCTTTTGAACGGGCAAATTATATGCACGTGTTGAAATCAGGGTTTGTATAAGATTATGACACTGAGAGATGGGGAGATTGAGCAAAGTCACGGCCGTTGATGACATTTATCAATCACTTACAGCCAGGTACATTCGTTACACTGCAAATAAACTGTTTGAGGAGACAACCACATGTTAACCGTCAATGATTTAATGACGCTCATTCCCAGTACAGTCACGCCAGATACCTCGTTGCGCACTATCGTGGGTGTGATGAAGTCGCAGGGATGCCGCCAACTGCCTGTGCTGGATAACGGCCGCCTGGTGGGCATTATCACAGACCGGGATGTACGCCTGGTGATGAATTCGCCGATTTTGCTGCACGGCCGTTGGCAGGACGAAGAATTACTGGATAAAGTGACGGCCGCAAGCTGCATGACCCCTAATCCAATTACGGTATCGCCAGACACACCTGCGGCCACAGCCGCTGAAATGTTAGCTCTTTATAAGTTTGGCGCATTGCCGGTAGTAGATGCCGGCACGCTGGTGGGCATTGTTACGGTGACTGACTTTTTGGTATGGGCGGCGGAGGAATTGGCCGAATAAAATGGACAATTGGCAATTGACTAATGACTTAGCGATCTGGGAGAATGAGCTGCACAGTCGTGCCCTCCCCTGGTGCTGACTGAATCGAAAATTTCCCCCCCAAATCTTCTGCTCTGGCACGCATATTAGACAGACCATGTCCAACAGAATAGTTCCGGGCCGCACGGTTAAATCCCTGGCCATCATCTCGTATCGTCATATCAATGACCGACTCGCGCCGCCTCAGCCGGATGATGACATGAGAAGCATTGGCATGGCGGGCCACATTGGCCAGCGCTTCCTGGGTAGTGAGAAAGAGGGCACGTGCAACGGCCGTAGGCATCGTGAGCATATCTTCTACCTCGGCCTGCAACTCTACTGGAATCATAGTGTTCGCCTGGAACTCTCGCACCAACCGCTCCAGACCCTCCTGCAAATCACCTCGAAAACGATGCGGCCGCAAATCTAAAATGTAATTGCGAATATCCCGGATGGTGTCATTCAGCCCTTCGATCACCCGGCGCAGGAGCATGTCCGCCTCATCTGGCGCACCCGGCAGCGCCAGCCGTGCCGACTCCAACGTCAGCCCGACAGCGTAAATGGATTGAATAATGCCATCGTGCAAATCCATGCCAATGCGTGTGCGTTCTTCAATAATTGCCAACCGGCTCACTTGTTCATACAGCCGGGCGTTTTGAATAGCCACAGCCGCATGAGCCGCCAGAAATTCCACTATTTCCTGGTCTTCGACCGTAAATTCAGCTGCCTCCAGCTTGTTCGTCAGGTACAGATTGCCCAACATTTCTTCGCCAGCCATCACCGGCACACCCAAAAAGGGGATCATCGGCGGGTGCCCAGGTGGAAAACCAACAGCGCGGGGATCGTCTTCAATGCGAGGGATGCGAATAGGCTGGCCAGTGTGAATAATTTCTCCCAGTAGCCCTAACCCTTTGGGAAAATGGGGAATGAGCATAACGATATCCGGGGCCATGCCACTGTGGACAAATGCTTCCAGATAACCATCATTATTGGGCACTCCTAAGGCAGCATATTGCGCACCCACCAGGTCACGGGCGGCATCTACAATGCGCTGTAACACTTTGTGCAGATCATCTAATTCCGCAATCGAGAGGGTGGCCTGATGTAAAGCGCGGAGAATGTCGTGGGGAGTACGGCCGTTGCTCATCAAAACAAAAAACCTGACAGGTCTCTACTGACCTGTCAGGTTTAGCTTTGTAAATAATCCTTCAAATGATGGCGAATGGCATAAGCGGCTGCTTCAGCGCGGTTAGAGACTTGCAGCTTAGAAAGGATGCCACTGACATAGTTGCGTACCGTACCTTCGCTGAGATAAAGTGTCTGGGCGATTTCGCGGTTGGTCTTGCCTTCGGCAATAAGCGCCAGAACGTGCATTTCCTGAGAAGTCAACTCGTTGAAGGCGGTTGCTTCTTCTTGTTTGATGGAACGGCGCATCTCGTCAAAAATACGCTGCGTCAGCGAGGGGTCCAGGGTGGCTTCGCCGCGGGCGGCGGCTTCAATGGCGCGAATCACATCATTTCCCCCCACTTGTTTGAGGACGTAGCCCACAGCCCCAGCGCGGATGGCGGAAAAGAGCATTTCGTCTTCAGCATAGGAGGTGAGCATAATGATTTTGGTAGACGGCCGTTGCGCCATAATCTGCTCACATGCCTCAATGCCACTACCACCGGCCAGCCGAATATCCATCACCACAATGTCCGGATCATACGTCAACGCCTTTTGCACCGCCTCATGCTGTGAGGCCGCCTCCGCTACAACTTCAAAACCGGCGTGCCGTTCAATCAAGCTCTTCAACCCCAATCGCACCACTTCATGATCATCTACCAGAAGGATTCGCAAATTTGCCATATTCCAAGTATAGCTATTTCCCATTGGTTGAACCAACTTGTTAGAAGACCGGAGGGTTTTTGAAACCTTTCGAGTCTGGAGCCTGGCCAACGACAAACAAGCCAGAAACACAAAAAGCCTCGCGGGGCGAGGCTTTTTGCGGGAAGAGGAGAAGAAGGAGAAAAGGAGGAAAATTGGATTTTTGAGGTTCATCGTTCTTGCTTTTGAACGATGACCATATCTTACAATGAAGATAAAAATCCTGATATGTTGCTTTACTACATCCGCTATGTAAACTGCTTTACAAGAGGGAATTTATTGACAAATTGCACCCCAAATCGTTGACTTATGGTGTTATCGCCGTGTTCCTCATCTGGCGTATAATCACATCTATGAAACCACTAAAAGAGCGCCAGACAGAATGGGAACAAAACGTTCTCAACCCTTTTCGACATCGTTTCCCTGAAAGGAAAAACCCGTTTACAACCTCCTCCAACATTGAAATTGCCCCCATTTATTTGCTGTCACACCCTGACTCTGATTATGAAGAGAAGCTAGGGTTTCCAGGCGAATACCCGTTTACGCGGGGGGTGCAGCCGACGATGTACCGGGGGCGGTTTTGGACGATGCGGCAGTATGCGGGTTTTGGCACGGCCGTTGAATCCAACCAACGCTACAAATTCCTGCTGGCCCAGGGGCAAACCGGCCTGTCGGTGGCGTTTGATTTGCCCACGCAGATTGGCTATGACGCGGATGACCCGATGGCGTTGGGCGAGGTGGGCAAGGTGGGCGTGAGCATCCCAAGTTTACGCGACATGCAAATTTTGCTGGATGGCATTCCGCTGGATAAGGTGAGCATCAGCATGACCATCAATGCGCCGGCCGCCATTTTGCTGGCGATGGTGATTGCGGTGGGTAAACAGCAAGGTGTACCCGCCAACAAATTGCGTGGCACGATTCAAAATGACATTCTTAAAGAGTACATTGCGCGGGGGACGTATATTTTCCCGCTCCGGCCGTCTATGCGGTTGATTACCGATGTGTTTGACTATTGCGCCCGCGAAGTGCCCCATTGGAACACCATTTCCGTGTCGGGGTATCACATTCGGGAGGCGGGCAGCACGGCCGTGCAGGAGATCGCCTTCACACTGGCCGATGGCATTACCTATGTGCAGGCGGCCATTGATGCCGGGCTGGATGTGGACAACTTCGCCGATCAAATCTCCTTTTTCTTTAATGCGCACAACAACTTTTTGGAGGAGGTCGCCAAATTCCGCGCCGCCCGCCGTTTGTGGGCCAGGATCATGCGCGAGCGGTTTGGCGCGAAGAACCCTAAAAGCTGGCAGTTGCGCTTCCATACGCAGACGGCGGGCAGCACGTTGACGGCGCAGCAGCCGGAGAATAATGTGGTAAGGGTGGCGTTGCAGGCGTTGGCGGCGGTGCTGGGGGGGACGCAGAGTTTGCACACCAACGGCCGTGACGAAGCCCTGGCCCTGCCCACCGCCGAAGCCGCCCAAATTGCCCTACGCACCCAACAAATCATCGCCTACGAGAGCGGCGTGGGGGACACCATTGACCCGCTGGCCGGTTCGTATTACATCGAATACCTGACGGATGAATTGGAAAGCCGCGCCACCGAATACATCAAAATCATTGATGAGATGGGCGGCATGTTGACGGCGATTGAAGCGGGCTATGTGCAGCGCGAAATTCAGGAAGCAGCCTACCAATTCCAGCGGGCGTTGGAAGAGGAACAGGAGATTGTGGTGGGCGTGAACAAGTTTGTGCAGGCCGATGAGCAGTTGAGCATTGAGATGATGAAGTTAGACCCGGCAATGGAGGCCGGGCAGCGGGCGCATCTGGCGGCTTTGCGGGATGCAAGAGACAACACAAAGGTGGCGGAACTGCGCGGCCAACTGGCGCAGGCGGCTTCGTCTTCGGAAAATTTGATGCCGCTTTTTGTGGAGTGCGTGGAACAGGATGTGACGTTGGGCGAAATTTGCCATACGCTGCGCGGTGTGTGGGGGGAGTATCAACCGAATATAGATTTGTAACGCGATTTTGCAAAATCGCGTGACAGCAGGAAAAACCGATGATTAAGAAAATCAGCCATATTGCGATTGTGGTGCCGAAATTGGAGGACGCGACCGGCTTTTGGGCGGCGGCGTTGGGGTTGGAGGTCAGCCATCAGGAGCGGGTGGCGGAACAGGGGGTGGATGTGGCGTTTATTCCGGTGGGGGAGAGCGATATTGAACTGCTGGAACCGATTGATCCGGCCAGCGGGGTGGCAAAGTATCTGGAGAAGCGGGGGCCGGGGATGCACCACATTTGTTTTGAGGTGGATGACATGGCGGCGACGTTGGCCCGGTTGAAGAAGGCGAATGTGCCGTTGATTAACGAAGAGCCGACAATGAGTGCGGATGGGAAGAAGATTGCGTTTGTGCATCCGAAGGGTACAGGTGGGGTGTTGGTGGAGCTTTATGAGTTGCCGGCAACGGCCGTACCCGCTGAATCTAAAGAAAGGGTGCGGCAGCGATTACGCGACGGCCGTACACTGTATACCACCGGGGCCAAAGCGTTCCTCTCTGGCATCCGGCACGGCCGTCACGAAGATTCTTCATCGGAAGATGGCTGATTGACAAATGTCATATTTTCGCTATGACATCTGACACTTAGGAAATCCAGGTTTCTGGCATATTATTAGAGCTAGAAGCCGCCGTAACAAAGCAGGCGCGACGAGTCAAACAAGTAAATAAAAAGGTTTGACCTGGTGACGGCTCTGTGGAGCAGTCCCGGCAGCCAAAGATAAGTGGTAGAGTTGAACTCTCCGACGGCGCTTTTAGACGGCTTCACTTAACATTTTTTTGATCGGGGTGGCGCTAATATCCTGCCAGGGGTATTGGGCCTAAGCCATGTCCACGGTGGCGGCCCTGGCGAGTTGTTGAATCGGGTTGTTGTAAAGCGGGCGCCCTGCCTGGTTTACTTCACAGGTTATACGTTTACTTCCATAGCAAGAGGCCAAGCGAGAGCTTGGCCTCTTACTCTTTTCAGGGGTTCAACGGGGCTAATTCTTCGGTCACAATTTGCACAATCAGGTTATCCAGGTCAGCCACGGCAAAATTGGTAACGACAAAAGTTGATTCATCACCGGTACCAACATCGGGATTGCCGGGGTTGAGGAAGATGAAACGGCCGTTCGTCACCTGTGCCAACTGCCGGAAAATGTACTCCCCCTGCGTATCCAATCCGCTGCTGGCGATGGGGTAAATCTTGATCCCTTGGGCCATTGCTTGCCGCAGATGGACGGTGTAATCATCCTGGTCGGGGTAATCCAGGTGGGGCGGGGCATCGGCAATGAGAAAGATGAGGCTGACGCTGCCTTCCTGCCGCCAATCTATTGCCTGGATGGCGCTGAAAAGCCCGGCGTGTAAATCTTCTGGGTAGTCGCCGCCACCGTAGGCTTCGATGTCGGCCAGAGCGGCGACGAATGATTCTAATTCGGCCGTGAATGGATGGACGTTGAGCAGTAGATCGTCGGTGCGGTCGCGGTAGGTGACGAAACCGAAGCGAACATCGGGCTGGGAAGGCAGGGCGTTGATTTGCATGGCGATGGCCACCATGTTGTCTTTGAGCTGGCGGATCTCGTCATCCATGCTGCCGGTGGCGTCTATGAGGAAGAGGATGTCCAGAGGCACGGCCGTAGCCGCCTCCTGTTCCGCGCCTAAGACCAGTTGCCATGTGTCGCCAACGCCGCCGGTTGCCAGGGGAAGGGAAACAGTTTGCTCTCCATACACGGCCGTTGCCAGGTAGTTGCCCGCTGGCAGGTCATAGAGGCGCGGGAAAAACAGGGCTGAACCATCACTGTGCGTGCGCAGCGCCGTCACCGATTCGCCATTGGTCGTGATCTGCACCAGCGCCCCCGGTATGGGCTGCCCCGCCGCATCCAGCAGTTGAATGGTGTGCCGCTCGCTGACATCCAGAGGGATGATGTCGGCGGCAGGGTATGCTTGCAGATAGGCCAGATAGTCGGCCCACTGTTCATTGTCATTCACCACCCCGGCGCTGAGGCGGCTGCTTTCGGCCAGGGGAATGTCTACGGCCGCCCGTACCCCATCGTTGGTTGTGGCAGCCAACGGTGATATGCCGTTCTCGACTTTGGGGCCGGTGGCCGGAGTGGGCAGGGGGATGGCGTCGCCTTCGCTGCCTCTGGAAAAGGGGGAATCGCCGGGCTGGGTTTGTTGCTCGTCAATGGGGGGTTCGATTTCCGGTTCACCCACTACTGTTTCGACGACGACCCGCGTCACTTCTATCACTGCTTCTTCGCCTTCCATTGTCACCGTTTCTACCACCGTTTCGGTGACAACACGGGTGACTTCCACCACCTGCGGTTCGGCTGATTGGCAGGCGACAAATGTGAAAATGCCCATCGTTATCAAAAACACGCTTATCTGGAATAATTTCTGGCGGTGCATGGCCTGCCTCCTGCCCTATGGCGCTGTTTCCGTGATCGCTGTGATCGCTTCCGTAATCAAAGTGAAAATTGAACCACCCACTGCACCTGGGGATGGGGTTTCTGGGAGCAATAGTACACGGCCGTTTCCCGCTGCCGCTACTTCTGCCCAATCTGCTGCTTCCGGGGGCTGCACAATGGCGAGTTGCATGTTTTGGGAGACGGCCGTTGCCGCCAGCGCCAACATCCCCTCATCCGGTTGTGTGTCATCCACCACCAACACAATCAAACGCGGTTCACTATCCACCCGCCAGCCGGGCAATGCCAGGCCATCTGCCAACGCATCGGCTAAGGTGAGAGGTGATATGAGGGCTTCGGGGGTGGCGAGCGCGGCCGTTGGCGCCGCGGCCGTCAACTCCCCCATCTCCTCTGCAAAATCAAAAACGCCGATGGGGGCCATATCTCCATACAAGGCCAGCGCAAACCGGGCATTGGGCAGCGCCAATTGAGTGGAAATGGTGTTCAGGTCTACGGCCGTTAATGCAGTGGATGGGGCAATGATCAAGATGTCCGGCCTCAGGCCGGTTACGTTCGCTCGTGTGGGTAATGCCTTGGCCCCGGTGATGGGCGTGGGCAGAACATCACCCACCGATTCGCTGCCCGTCGCTTCCACGTCGGTTCTGGCTTCTTCATTGGTTTCCTGTGCCATCTCCTCACCGCCACAGGCAGCCAGTGTGATGAATAAACATAGGAACATGGTGGTTATCCAGCCACTTTTTCTTCTCATCAGATCCTCCAGGCAAGTCAATTATTCATCAAACGACAGGAACAGGCTGATAGTTCCCAAATGCAGTTGCCACGGTTAGTTCAGGAATCGTGGCTACCAGCTAATGCAAAACTGTTCTATCATCAGGGTATGATGAGTATCCTCAAACGCATCAGCAACCCCTTTATGCTGATGATAACGGCTTTCAATTGGCCTGCGCTTCTTTCGGTGGCTTGCTGCGAAGGTAACGTCACCACTTGGTCAACGGCCGTCCCCACTCGTCCACAACCTGCACACACAGCATCTCCCAGCCCCACTACCGCACATACTGCCACACCTATAATCCAGCCCACGGAGATCCCCACCGTGACCCCGACAGCTACACCATTGGCAACACCCACAGCAACGGCCGTGCCCCTTACCATCGCCGGCAACCCCCGTGTGACAGTTCTTCACAGTTCTGTGCCGCAGGCAAATGTTCCCTGTGGCCTGGTAGACACTCTGGATTTCCCAATAGACCCGCCAGATGTTGCTACAGTCAGCCGGGGTGGCGATGATTTT
>CAZOPF010000003.1:0-58584 GCA_964581605.1 uncultured Ardenticatenaceae bacterium | reverse complement strand
GGCACAAGGTTTTGTTTGTGAAAATTGACACGAACCGCCCCTCTTTGCTACAATTCGTTCAAAACGTTTTGAAAGTTTGTGGTAGAACCCATGAATGACACGAATCGCACAAATTTACCTTTGACACATCCTCACATTTTTCGCGTCATTCGCGGATCAGGTAATGAATGAACGAGTATCAGCCGATAATGATTTCGCCGGAAGTAACAATTGGTGGTGAGGCAGTCGTTTTGATGGCCGGGCCATGTGCGGTGGAGAGTGTGGGGCAAACGGCCGTGATCGCCGAAAATTTGGCCGCTGCCGGGATTAAGATCATGCGTGGTGGCGCATTCAAACCGCGCACGTCACCGCACAGCTTTCAGGGATTGGGCGTGGAAGGGCTGGAGATATTGCGCGATGCGGCCGACCGATACGGGCTGCTGGTGGTCACCGAAGCGTTGGCGGTGGAGCATGTGCCGCTGGTAGCTGAATATGCAGATATCATTCAGATTGGCAGCCGCAATATGCAGCATTACCCATTGTTGTGGCGGGTAGGGGAGCTGAACAAACCAGTCATGCTCAAGCGTGGCTTTATGTCAACCATTGCCGAGTGGGTGCAGGCGGCCGAACATATCGCCAGCCGGGGTAACCGGCGCATCATTTTGTGTGAGCGGGGTATCCGCACTTTTGAAACAGCCACACGTAACACGTTGGACACCAACGCTATCTCCTTGCTCAAACAAATTTCCACTTATCCGGTCATAGCCGATCCCAGCCATGCTACCGGGCGTGCCGGTCTGGTGCTGCCGGCGGCACGGGCGGCCGTTGCCGCCGGAGCCGATGGGCTGCTGGTGGAGTTTCACCCTGAGCCGGTAGCGGCTCTGTCTGATGGGGAACAGTCGCTGCCGCTGGCGATGTTACCGCAATTTGTGGAGAGTGTGCGGGCGGTGGCAACGGCCGTTGGCCGTTCTCTGGCCTGAAACCCATTGGACGCCAACAAACACGAGGAGGTTTTATGAAATTTATCGATCTTACGATCCCTTTGGGCATTGGCACACCGGCCTGGCCCACGTATGAACCGTTGCAAGTGAAGTATTTCAAACGGTTAGCGCCAAATGGCGCTAACGGACAATTAGTGAGCCACAGCAACCATGTGGGTACGCATCTGGACGGCGAAATTCATTTTTATACGCCGGGCAAAGATATTGCTCAACTGGATTTTAACTTTCTGGCAGGGGAAGCGGCCGTCGTAGACCTCAGCGACGTGTGTGGCGATTATGATGTATACACGCCGGAAATGATTGAGGCGCGGGTGGAGGTTCGGGACGGTGACATCCTCATCATACACACCGGCTATCACCATTTCGGTTGGGATCAGCCGTATGGCAATGAGGTGCGCTACATGGTGATGCACCCTGGCCCGGATGCCCGTTTTGCGCAATGGTGTATTAACCGCCAAATCAAATGGATTGGCGTGGACTGCGGCAGCGCCGACCACCCGATGAATACCAAGATTCGGGAGTGGATGCCCGCGCAGGCGGAAGATGCCGACCGTCATTTTCGGCTGAAGTATGGAAAACCGCTGGCGGACTATTTTACTAAAGAGATGTACCAGATGATGCACCTGTGGTTATTTGACAAGGGGATCATTCATGCGGAATGTGTGGGTGGAGATATTGATTTGCTGCTAAACCGGCGGGTGACAGTGGGTTGTTTCCCCTGGCGTTTTGTAGATGGTGAAGCAAGCATTGCCCGAATTGTGGCGATAGTAGAGGATGCGGAATATGAGCGGCTTATGGCAAAAAAGGTGACCATGCCCAAAACACGCTTTGGTGATTGTTATGACCCGGTTCATGTGGAGCGGTTGGGAGGCAGGGGGCGTGTGTTTTAGGCACGGCCGTCGGCCGGCCTCGCCTTGACAACCCGCTTTCCCTGGGCTAATATCCAGCCCGCTTGGGTGTACGGGCCTGTAGCTCAGCTGGGAGAGCGCTACAATCGCACTGTAGAGGCCAGGAGTTCGAATCTCCTCAGGTCCACTGTTAACAACCGAAAAAGAAAAGCTGTGAGCAGGAGTAGTAGGGAATCAGTAAGCAGTAAGCGATGAGCAGTTAGCAGTTGGCAGTTTATTGATTGATTCAGAGAGTTGCGCCAGGGCTGGAAGCGTAACAATTTTTCCCGAACTCGCCTGTGAGCTGCGCCGGTGAAAATAGTAAGAAGTAAGCAGTTAGCAGTTAGCAGTTAGCAGTAGACTGTTGACTGCTCACTGCTCACTTCTTAAAGTAGTCGGCGACGGCCGTACCCGTTACGTACTTGAGTGGATGGTTTTATAGCTGGATTGCCATTGCGCCACAGGGTGCTTTGACGTAGAATTCCAGCCCGTTACAAATGGGCCTGTAGCTCAGCTGGGAGAGCGCTACAATGGCATTGTAGAGGTCAAGGGTTCGAGCCCCTTCAGGTCCACAGATTTTATAACCATCAAACAGAGTGGTACCGCGGAAGCCCCTTTCGTCTCTGAACGAAATGGGGCTTTTTTGTTTTCAAGTGTTCAAGCGTTCAGGTGCGACGCACTTCAAAAGTGCGTCGCACCTGTCAGGTCATATGTCTCAACTAACCAGTGAAGATCGGGCAAAGTTGCGCGAATTTATCAGCGAGCGTTTTAGTCTGGACGAACTAAAAACGCTTTGTTTTGACCTGGGGCTAGATTATGAAGAGTTCCCCCACGCCACCAAAAGTGAATTCTCTCGTGAACTCATCGTCTACTTTCAGCGGCATAACAAGATGGGCTGCCTGGTGGCCGAACTCATCCGGCAGCGGCCGGATGAATGGCTGACAAAATTATTGGCCCAGGTATCAAGCTGCCGGCCGAATGAAAAAGTCCAGCTTGTACTCTCCAATGACAAGATCAAGAGCCGCCCGGATTTGAAACAAAAGCTGGCGGAACTGCTGGGCATTTCTGCTGATGAGGTGATGATCCTGGCCACGGCCGCAGGCAGTGTGAAGGTTCTGCTGGGGCTGCCTCAAAAAGAGGCGGGCAAACTGGTGGCCTTGCCGCTGCCTTACCAACTGTACGAGTATGAGATTGTGTCGGTGACGCCGTACCCCAGGTTGCCAACGGCCGTGCAACAAAACTGGCGCACGGCCGTGACCCGCACTGCCCTCACCGCTGCCACAGCCTCTACCGCTACTGGCGGTGGCCTCTCCTTGGTGATTAAAATTCTCATTGGCATCCTGGTTTTGGTCGTCATCGGTGTAGTGGTGGGGGTTATTCTGGTGCGTAATTCCCAACCGGAACTGGTCGTCTATAACCAATGTTCCAATCCCCTGCCCATTCCGGCCCCGGAGGCCATCCAATCGCTGTTATCGCTGCCGGAGGCCATTCCACCGGGTGGTAGTATCAATGTGCCTGTTGTTACCGGGGCCGGTACCTATGAATTGGTGATGCGTGGCGATGTGATGGTGTTGGTGCTGCCCCGGCCCATACCGGCCGTAGGGCTATCAGAAGTGCAGGTGGGCGAAATGGGAAGGGGCACGGCCGTAACGCTCAACGGCCGTCCCCTCAACCCACCGCAACAGTTCCAGATTGAATCGGGGCAGACCTATGAACTGGTCATTTGTGCGCCGCGTTAAAACAAGTGTGTAAAGGCTGAAGCCTTTATGCTCCAGAGATAACATAGGGAAGAGTGAATGATGAGTACATACAATCCAAACGAAATTGAAGCGAAGTGGCAGCAGAAGTGGGAAGAGACGAAGCTGTACCGGCAGGTGATTGACCGGACACGGCCGAAACATTACGCCCTGACCATGCTGCCCTACCCCTCCGGCGACCTGCACATCGGCCACTGGTACGCCATGACCCCCTCCGATGCGCGGGCGCGTTACATGCGCATGAAGGGGTACAACGTGCTGTTCCCGATGGGCTTTGACGCCTTCGGTCTGCCCGCTGAAAACGCCGCCATCAAAAACCGCACCCACCCCGCCCGATGGACATTCGCCAACATTGACCGGATGCGCGGCCAACTGCGCAGCATGGGGGCCATGTTTGATTGGGAGCGCGAAGCTGTCTCCGCTGACCCTGGCTATTACAAATGGACGCAGTGGTTTTTCAAGAAGTTGATGGAGTTGGGGCTGGCCTATCGCAAGCTGGCGGCCGTAGATTTTTGCCCCAACTGCAACACCACCCTGGCCCGCGAACAGGTGTGGGGCGACGACCGGCACTGCGAACGGTGCGGCACGCCGGTCATCAAAAAAGATTTGGAGCAATGGTTTTTCAAGACCACCGATTACGCTGAGGAACTGCTCGATTTCAGCCAGATTGAGTGGCCGGAGCGGGTGAAGGTGATGCAGACGAATTGGATCGGCCGTTCCACCGGCGCGGATGTCACGTTCCACACCGAACAGGGTGACCCGATTGAGATTTTCACCACCCGGCCGGATACGCTGTGGGGGGCCACCTTCATGGTGCTGGCCCCGGAACATCCGCTGGTGGAAAAGGTTACGACGGATGCGCAGCGTGGCACGGTAGACACCTACATTCAGCAGGCACAACGATTGACCGACATTGACCGGGAAACGGCCGACCGCGAGAAAACGGGCGTATTCACCGGCGCTTACGCCATCAACCCGGTTAATCAGGCGCGTATCCCCATCTGGATTGCCGACTATGTGCTGATGAGCTATGGCTCTGGGGCGATTATGGCCGTGCCCGCCCACGATGAGCGTGACTTTGAATTTGCTCGCCAATTTGGCCTGGAGATTGTGGAAGTGATTCGGATGCCTGGCCGCACGGACGCCGATGGGGAACTGGAAGCGGCCTATACCTCCAAAACTGAAGGGCATCTGGTCAATTCTGGCGAATTTACGGGCACGGCCGTCAGCGAAGCGATTGGCAAAGTGACCGCCTGGTTGGAAGAAAAGGGCATCGGCAAAGGGGCAGTTAATTACCGGCTGCGTGACTGGCTGATCAGCCGCCAGCGGTATTGGGGCGCGCCCATCCCGGTGGTGTATTGCCCGGAGCATGGGGCAACAGCCGTGCCCGATGACCAGTTACCCGTCTTGCTGCCGGAAGATGTGGAATTTATGCCCACCGGTGAAAGCCCGCTCAAATTCCATGAGGGATTTATCCATACGGAATGTCCCATTTGCGGTCAACCCGCTTTGCGCGAGACGGATACAATGGACACCTTCATGTGTTCAAGCTGGTACCAATATCGCTACCTCAGCCCGCTGGATGACCAGCATCCTTTTGACCCCGAAGAGGGCGCGTACTGGCTGCCCGTTGACCAGTACACGGGCGGCATTGAACACGCCACCATGCACCTGATTTACACCCGCTTTTTCACGATGGCGATGCGCGAGATGGGGCTGGTGAACTTTTCCGAACCGATGATCCGCCTCTACAACCAGGGCATGGTGCTGGGCGAAGATGGCGAGAAGATGTCTAAGTCGCGCGGCAACGTGGTGGCCCCGGATGCGCTGGTGCAGAAGTATGGCGCGGACACGGTGCGGGCGTATCTGATGTTTTTTGCCAAATGGGAGCAAGGCGGGCCCTGGAACTATGACGGTATCAAAGGTCCCCAGCGTTTGCTCCATGATGTCTGGGAAATGGGACGGCACCAGTACCAACCGCAGCGAGAAGATGAAAGCGTGACGCGCGCTTTACGCCGCAAGACGCACCAGACCATCCGCCGTGTATCGGAGGATATGGAGAGCTTTTCGTTTAACACGGCCGTGGCTGCCATCATGGAATTGCGTAATGCTATTAACGAGGCCAGAAAAGCGGCCAACGTCAGCCGCGCTGCCTGGGACGAAGCGGTGGACAACCTGCTGCTGCTGCTGGCCCCCATTGCCCCGCATATCACCGAAGAGCTATGGGCGCAGCGCGGCCGTGCGTACAGCATCCACCAGCAGCCCTGGCCGCAGTGGGACGAGGCCGTGGCCAAAGAAGAGACGATTACGCTGATTGTGCAGGTGAACGGCCGTGTGCGCGATAAACTGGAAGTAGCTGCCGGCCTGGATGACGAGGCCGTCAAACAAATCGCCCTCAGTTCCGACAAAGCGCAGGGCTGGCTGGACGGCAAAGAGCCGCGCAAAGTGATCGTGGTGCGCGGCAAGCTGGTGAATATCGTTGCCTGACAACTTACCCTATGGGGACGTTTGGTATTCAGTGATCGTTTGCAAATAAGTTAGCGATTGGGTAATTGGGTAATTATGTAATTGAAGCGGCTAATTACTCAATTACATAATTACTGCACGGTTACCAAGTGAGCGCCCAGAAATAAGTTCCCTGTTGGAGCGCGGGCAGCCTGCCCGCTACGGACAAGCTGTCCGCGCTCCAAACCGGCAAGTAATTTTTAGACGCTCACTAAGAGAGGTAGTCGCGCAGGGCTTTGCTGCGGCTGGGGTGGCGCAGTTTGCGCAACGCTTTAGCTTCGATCTGGCGGATACGTTCGCGGGTGACGCCAAACTCCCGGCCCACTTCTTCCAGCGTGTGGTCTTTGCCATCATTCAGGCCAAAGCGCATTTCCAGCACTTCCCGCTCGCGCTCGCTCAGGTAGCCCAGCACTTGCCGGATTTGCTCACGTAAAAGTTCTTTTGAAGCGGCGTCTACAGGCTCCAGCGCACTCTCATCAGGGATAAAGTCGCCCATCTCGGTAGCGTCTTCGGCGCCAACGGGGGATTCCAGGGACATAGGATCCATGGAGATGCGTTTGATTTCCCGGATTTTGGAGACGGCCTGCCGCCATTTGCGGTTGAGAACAGGGTCAATGGGCAGGTCGTGGGCGATGGCTTCTTTGATGGCGTAGGTTTCTTCCGGGGTGAGGAAATCCAGTTCTAAGGCCAATTCTTCATCGGATGGTTCGTGGCCAAGCTGCTGCACCAGGTCGCGCTGCATTTTGATGATCTTGTTGATCGTCTCAAACATGTGGACGGGGATGCGAATGGTGCGGGCCTGGTCGGCGATGGCCCGGCTGACGGCCTGGCGAATCCACCAGGTGGCGTAGGTGCTGAATTTGAAGCCTTTGGTATGGTCGAATTTTTCGACGGCACGGAGCAGGCCGACGTTGCCTTCCTGAACCAGATCAAGCAGGTGGATGCCCCGCCCCATGTACCGCTTGGCGACGCTGACGACGAGGCGCAGGTTGGCCCCAGTGAGGGCTATTTTGGCATCTTCAGCCAGTTCGTAAATTTCATATTCGTTGTATTTAAGGCCAACCTTATCGGCCGAGAGCCATTGGTAGACGGTGTCTTCATCAGGCAAACGGCCGTCTTGCCGCACCCTCTCTTCCACCTTTCGGGCAATATCGGGGGGGATCAGGTAGACGGCCGTGAACATGGCAAAACAGGTTTGCGCCAGGTCTGTCCAGGCATCGTCCTGGCCCCAGATGCCCTGGTTCAAATAGTCGCGCAAATAGGAGGTATGCTGCTCCTGCCAGCCGCGCCGCAAAGTACGGGCTTCGGCAATGAGTGGCTGCATTTCCGGCGACGCTACCTGAATGGCGGCGCTTACTTCTTGGGCGATGGCTGCATTTTCCAGCAAACGGCGATAATTGAGCATCATGGCGCGGAAGTCCACTTCTTCTTCCGAATCATCCCCTTCTTCGGCGGCGTGCAGGCTCAGTTTTTCCAAAGCCGAGGCGGCCGTGAGTTGGGTGGAGAGCCAGATTTCTTGTTCGGCCGTCAGCAGGGGTACCTGGCCGATTTCTTTGAGGTAGGTGTGGACGGGGTCATCTTCAACGGCCGTGACCATGTAATCCGCGCCATCATCGGCCAATAAATCTTCATCATCTAAATCGAGGAAATTGGATGGCTCGCCCAGGTCATTTAGCACCTCGCCCTCGGCATTGACGACGCGCACATCCAGCTTTTGCAGGCGAGCGTATAGTTTGTCCGCCTGTTCTTCATCGGCCGTTGCCAGCAATGCCTGGACTTCTGACTCGTTTATCTGGCGGGAGCGGCGGGCTTTTTTGACAAGCGCCTCAATATCCAGCGTTTCCTCACCGCCAAAGACATCTTCTTCCACTTCTTCAAAATCATCACTTTCCAGTTCGGGCGCTAATTCATTCATTTTTCTTTCCTGGCTTACGTTTACTTTCTGAAGATTGGAGATTGGAGATAGGATCAATCTCTAATCTCGGCTGCAATTCAAACTTTGTCCGTCATACGCCGCCGGTTGGCGGCTGTCATTGCATTGCGGGCTTTGTTAAGCTGCCACACGGCCGTTGGCAATTCTCGTTTCAGTTGCTCATAAACAGCCACGGCTTCGGCATCGTGTTCAATTTGGGCTTCTTTGTAATACTGTTCCACTTCATTCACCAGTTCGCGCGTTTTTTCCAGGCGCCAATCTAACACGGCTAACATCAGTTGGTCAGCCAGACGCTCCATTTCTACGTCGGGCGGGAGTGGCAAGGAGAGGAGGTGTTGCGCCCGAGTGATAAGTGGCGCGGGTGGCGCTTCGTCCAGACTATCCCACAATTCGTCAATGGTGACAACCGCCTGCTGGTACGCCCGATTGCCCGATTGTAGCCATTGTGGGAAAAGCTGCATGATGGCCCGGTCTTCGGGGATGAGGAAATCTTTTTCAGTCACGGCCGTTTGCCCGCAGTGCGCCAGCCGCTGATTTACCTGCTGAAAGAGGTGCGGATGGTGCAAACATTGGCTCAAATAATGCGCCTGGCGCATGCCGCTGCCTTGTGTCTGGCCGGATGTGGGGCGGGGCACGGCCGTACCACCATTCGGTTGCGTGGCCGCCGGTTTGGTCGGTTGCGTGGTGATCGCCGGGCGAGGCGTTTCTGGCAGGCGCGTCTGGCGCAGGGCACGTTCGTCCACACGCAGCGCCCGCGCCAACTCTTGCCAGTAGTGGTCACGCTCAATCGGGTTGGCAATATCTTTGATGAGGGGGATGACCTGTTGGGCAACGGCCGTTTTCGCCTTGGCATCGCGCATGTCCAGGTCTTGGGTGGCCACGCCAATCACATACGCCACCACCGGCTGCGCCTGGGCTACCAGCTGCGGCCACCGCGCCGGGTCGCGGCGAATGATGCTGTCCGGGTCTTCGCCTGCGGGCAGGGTGACAATACGAATGTCCGCCTGCAACCGCCCCTCTTGCTGCACCAGGCCGTAGGCGTCAAAGCGCACTTCCACGTCGCGGTCGAGCGTCTGGCGGGCTACTTGCAGGCTGCGCAGGGTAGCCTTAGCTCCGGCGGCATCCGCATCCAGCGCCAGCACAAAGCGTTTGGTATACCGCTTCAACTGTTGCAACTGCGCTTCCGTCAGGGCTGTACCCATTTGGGCGACCACATTACGGAAACCCGCCTGCCATGCCTGAATGACATCCATGTACCCTTCGACAATGACCGCCTGCCGCGCTTCGCGGATGTCCCGTTTAGCCATATCCAGGCCAAAGAGCAGGTGGCTTTTGTCAAAGACCGGGGTTTGTGGGGAGTTTAGATATTTGGGCAGACCGTCTTTGTCCAGGGTACGCGCACCAAAACCGACGGTACGGCCGTCGCCATCCCGAATCGGTATCATCAACCGGTTACGAAAACGGTCATACCGCGACCCTTTTTCTTCGTTTTCAGTCAGCAATCCCACTTCCACCAATTCCTGGTCGGTGTAACCCTGGGCGTTGAAATGGGTGCGGCAGGAGTCCCAGGAATCGAGAGCGTACCCCAGTTTGAAGGCGGCAATGGTGGTTTCGGTGAGAACACGGCCGTTGATGTACTGTCGTGCATGTTCCGCCTGTGGCGCATGGAGAAATAGTTGATGGAAATAATCGGCGGCCGCGCCCAGCAAATCGGTGAGCTTGTCGGCATGGGTGCGCCGTTTTTTCTCTTCGGGGGTAAATTCTTGTAATTCCACGCCCGCCCGCTGTGCCAGGTGTTCCAGCGTCTCTTTGAACTCCCACCCCTGCCGTTTCATCACAAAGGTGAACACATCGCCGCCCTCGGCGCAGGCGCCAAAGCAGCGCCAGGTTTGCGTTTCGGGAAAGACAAAAAAGGCGGGGGTGCGGCTGTTGGCGTGGAAGGGGCAAAAGCCAGCATAATTGCGCCCTGATTTCCGTAATGTCACGGTCTCAGAGACAATATCTACAATATCCAACCGGCTTTTAATTTCCTGTGTAACGTTCATTTGCTGAATCGTGATTCGTAGCCCGTAATCCATGAACCGATGGCCGATGACGGATGACGGCCGTCCGAGCAGGCGCGATTATATCCAAGTTGCTGCAGACATTCACCGAATTGGGGTGTAAAGTTGGCTACATTTTACGAGGGATTAACACAGTGGGCGCGACCAGAGCAGGATGTTGTTAGTCAGCTCCGACTTGGGTGATCGGTTGAATCTTCTCAACGCCAACCAGCTTAGACGCCTCATCGTTGCGGTTCTAAATTTTCCACATCTGCCAGGTCTTGGTGGCGACCGGTGGCGCGTTTGTTCTGTAACAGGCTTTCCAGGTCAATAATATTGAATGTGATGCCATCTGCTTCGCCAATAACACGTTTGGCGTAGCAACTGGCAAAGTCAACCCCTTTTGGCGTCATAATCACATCAATGCGGTTTGGTGGGTAACCCAGTTGAATAACCTGGTCTGGCTCTAAAAAGTCACTATCTTGTAAGCCTAACGATCCAAAGCCAAATTCAGCCAAAGCAGCAACCAGTCGAGCGGCATTATCCTGGCTCAATTCCACCCACACATCCAGGTCCTTGGTGTATCGGGGATGACCATGGAATGCAACTGCATACCCGCCAATGATCAGGTAACGTACCTGTTTATTGTTTAACGATTGTATAAACTCTTTGAAATCCTGGTTCAGTACCATATCGCCACTGATGATATTCGCGTCGGATTTGTTCCAGCGCCGCCAGACGCGCCTCATACGGCTGTGTGCGCCAATAGGTCACATCCCGTTCCTGTTGATCAATGGGTACTTTACGCACAACTTTAACCATGCTCATCATGGGCGAATTATACCACACACGGCCGTACCCCACTCCCTGTTACCTGTGTAATTCCTTAACGGCCGTACCCCCTGCCCGCCCTCCTTCATACAATCCAAATGAGGTGTTTTATGTCTTCGTGTTTGTGTGTTCAAGTACCCGAGCACCAAAACACCAAAACACCAAAACACTAAATCACTAAAACACTAAATCACTCAATCACTCAATCACGCCCGGAGGTTATCATGCGCATACTCATTACCGGCGGTACCGGTCTGATCGGTACCCCACTCAGCCAGCAGTTGGCCGCCAGCGGCCATGAAGTCATCGTTCTCAGCCGTAACCCGGCCAAACATACCCTGCCGGCAGGTATCACGGCCGTGCCTTGGGACGGCCGTACCACCAGCGGTTGGGCGCACCTGGCTGATGGTGCCGGGGCGATCATCAACCTGGCCGGGGAGAGCATTGGCGGCAGCGGCTTTCCGCCGCCACGTTGGACGGCAGCCCGCAAACAACGCATTTTGCAAAGCCGCCTGGATGCCGGGCAGGCAGTGACGGCCGCCGTGCAGACAGCAACGGTGAAACCAGGCGTGATCATCCAGATGTCTGGCATTGACTATTACGGGGATGCGCCCGGCGACACGACCGTCACCGAATCCTCACCCAAAGGCAGCGGTTTTTTGTCTGATGTGACGGCACAGTGGGAAGCGTCTACGGCCGTTGTGGAATCCCTCGGCGTGCGGCGAGTGGTATTGCGTACTGGTCTGGTTCTCAGCCTGGATGGCGGTGCGCTGCCACAAACGATGCTGCCCTACAAACTGTTTGCCGGGGGGCCATTGGGCAGTGGGCGGCAGTGGTGGCCGTGGATTCACCTGGCCGACGAAGTCCGTGCCATCCAATTTTTACTGGAAAACGAAACGGCGGCGGGCATTTTTAACCTGTGTGCGCCCAACCCACTCACCCAAAAAGAGTTTGGGCGCGTGTTGGGGCAGGTGATGTCACGGCCGTCGCTCATCCCCGCGCCCGCTTTTGCTCTGAAACTGATGTTGGGGGAGATGGCGGCCATGGTGCTGGACGGCCGTCGTGCCCTGCCCACCCGCCTGCAAGAACTGGGTTTCACCTTCCAATACCCCGATGCACGGGAGGCGCTGCTCGACCTGTTGAACAATTGATAATGGGCAATTGATAATGGGCAATTGATAATTGGTAATTGTCAATTACCCCGGCAGGGTTACAATCCAGCCATTATGCGTTTACCATCCCCTTCGTTTTTGCGCTTACTTTTTGTGACGTTTGTTTTGTTTGTGTGGCTGGCCGCCTGCCAGCAAGCTCCGGATACCGTACCCCAGGTGCAGCCACGCCCCAGCAAAACCCCAACCGAAACCGGGGCCTTGGCCACGGCTGCCCCTACCAGGACAGCTACCACACGGGCTACGGCCGTGCCCCCTGCCCAAACTGCTACGGCAATCACACCCTCCAAATCGCCGCCCACACTTCCACCACCGCCCACCCTCACCCCGGCATCCTCGTTGCCTACACCCGCCTTTACGTTCACCCCATCGCCGGACACCCTCATCACCTCATCACCGACGGGCCAACCGGGTGCGCTCATTCGCCTGAACATGAGCAGCAGGGTGGGCGTTTTGTTGGATGAAATTCCCCAGGAATCGCGCGATCGTGTGGCGACCACCCTCTTGCAAAAGCCAGATGATTACTGGCAAGAACTGGCGCGCCAGCAGGTGCAACTCACCTATAACCGGCTACACTTTCGCCCATTTTTCTATGAAATGCTCAAAGGCCAGTTGCCTCTGCCGCCCGAATCCGTCTGGGAAATTAGCCTGGGTGAAGATGGCCCTCGCCGCACCACCATTGGCGGCCACGACTATGTACTGATTGATTACGCTTTTTCCAGTGTCTTGCTCACCGACCCTGAATCACCGGGCAAGGCTGAATTTTTGTTGGGGCAGGAAGGGGGCCAATGGACGGAACCCTTTGTGCTGCCTGGCGACCCCCAATTACTCATACAGCGCACCGATAATGCCTGTGTCAATGAAAGCGGGTTCCCTCCCAACGGCTACGACTCAGAAAACGTTGCTTTCTTTTATGATTACACCTGTACGGCCGATAGCGCCGGGCCGGTTGGCTGCCACCGCAGCCGCCTGCCTACCCTCTCTTGCCTGGAAGCGTTGGGTGCGCGGGTGGGCATGGTGGAGACGGAGATGCAGTTTGAACGGCTGCCCTGGGACGCTGACCTGGCTGATGAAGTGCGCGTGGCGCAGGTGTTGAGCTTCGGCGCGCCTGATTTGACGGTGGTGGGTGATGAACTGGCCGTTAATCGTATCAGGTACCAATACTTCCCACCTGATTCTTGCGCCGCTCAGGAAGCGTGTATCAATGGGGATGGCTGGCGGCGGCTGCTGCAATTTGACGCCATGGTGCATAACCTGGGCACGGAGGCGCTACACATCGGTCGGGTCATTCGCAGCAATCCGCTGAACACCATGTTTCAATACAATTCCTGCCATGACCATTACCACTTTGCCAACTTTGGTGAATTTCAATTGGGCCTAAACAACCAGCCAAGTAAACAGGCGTTTTGTGTGGAAAGCACCAGTCGCCTGAGTAACAATGAGCTATCGCCGCTGACGCATGATTTCACCTGTAATAATCAGGGTATTCAGGCGGGGTGGGTGGATGAGTACCAATCGGGCCTGGACTGCCAATGGATTGACATTACCGACCTGGAATTTGAAAACGACACGTTGACGATGCCGCTGATCTTCCGCTTTAACCAGAATGGCTTTTTGTGCGAGGGCCAGCCGGTGTTGAATGAGGATGGGGAATTGATGTGGGAGCCGACGGGCGAGCGCACGGCCGAAGGGCTGCCCATCAGCCGGCCGCAGTGTGGATTTGTGGAGGGGTGGGACAGTAACAATGAAGGGTCGCATGAATTGGTGATTCCAGCGGTGGGCAGTTTTGTGACCGCGCCCTGCACCCAAGGGCAACTTGGCCCGCTGCGCAACTGCGGCTTTAGCTTGCAACCATTACCGCCGCTGCCCACGCCAACGCCGACGGATGGAGACGAGGCGGTACAAACATCTTTGCGCTGCACCCCCGGCCAGGCGGTGCAACTGAGTTGCTCCATCTCGGCCAATGCCCAGCCGCAAACGCTGCGCATTTGTGAAACCAGCGCGGCGTTGGGAGTGGGCACGGCCTGTCCGTTTGAGACGGCCATAGTGAACCAGGTGATTGGGCCAGACGGCCGTGACATTTCCTTCACCTGCCCCCTCCCCCGCGACGCCAACGAGCCGGGCGGCGACTATGCCTTCTACGTGGCCCCCGTTTTCCCGGAGGATGCCCTGGCGCAGGTGAGCTGCACGGCCGTGGCGCCATAGCATTTATGACTACATATCACTTCGTCTGGCTGGGTTCTAAACGGGCCAAAAAGAATGGGGTGGCGGAAGAGGGGTGGCGGCTGGATATGGCTGCTCGTGCTGGTTTGCCTGTGCCCAATGGCGGCATTTTGCTGGATTATTTTTATTGGCTGGCGGTACAGGAAGCTGTTGTACAGTTGGTGGACGGCCGTGCCCACATCCTCTCCCCCCCCGCCCTCTATGACCTCCTCTACACGGCCGTGCGTTTCCCCCAACTGGACAAACCGTGCATCATTCGTCCCCTGTTTGGCACGGCCGTATCTCCGCAACTGCACCTGAATATGTCTGATCCTGTCGCCCTGGCAGTGGCCTTTGGGCAACTCTGGCAGGCCGCGCCCGCCGGTGAAGAAAGCCGCCATGACTTATTGGTACAAGAGATGATCGCCATTCAAGTGGAAGGCACGGCCGTGACCGCCGCCCACCAACCCACCGACACCATCACCTACGCCGGCAACACCATCACGCTTCCCCAACTTACCGGCTGGCGTCGCCCGGATGCTGCCCAGCCCCACCAGTTGCGCCGTTTGCAGCAGCTCTTACGCGGCGTGCGCCGCACCTTTGGCGCGGGGGAATGGCAGGTGCAGTGGGCGGACGACGGCCGTATCTGCTGGCTGCTTACCATCATACCCAATGCCTGATACGCGGCCAGTATTCGTAACCCGATAACCGATTACGGATCACGCATCGCGCCTCAATTCCCCTTTCAGACCTCAAATAATGGACAAAATATATACATATACTTGACAAAATAGTGTACGCGCGGTATAGTTTGTCATGATGTCTGGCAGGTTGGTCAATCAATACGTCAGGGTTAGAATTGTTGTTGTGTCCTTCATCTCAACTTCGCACCAGGCCCACACATAACACCTATCTATCTGTCCCGGCCAGCCGTAAATTCTTTATTGTTACTATCATTTGCAAAAATTTAAGGAGGGAAAGCGATGACAATAACCGCCACCTGGGAAAACCGTCTTTTAGCCCAAGCGTATGCGCCATTGGAAAACCTGATTACCGGGGAAGTCGTGGCCGTGCATGATTATTTATTGTTGGAAAAGGCGTATGCTCACGCCACGGCCGTTACTGCCCAACACAGCCGCACCTTCTACACTTCTTCGGCCCTGTTGCCCGCCGGCGAACGGCGTGCCATCCGCGCCCTCTACGCCTTTTGCCGCGTCAGTGATGACCTGATTGATCGCCAGCAAGACAACCGCTCGCACCAATTCCGCCAGTGGCGGCAGCACGCACTCAGCAGCACGCCGCCCGAAGATGACCTGACGGCCGTGGCCTGGGCCGATGCTCGCGCCCGATACGCCATCCCCCGCCTTTATGCTGAACAACTGCTGGATGGCGTGGCCCGCGACCTCAGCTTTGCCCGTTATGAAACCTTTGCCGACCTGGCCGACTACTGCTACGGCGTCGCCTCCACGGTGGGCCTGATGTCTATGCACATTACCGGCTTCAGCAGCCATGAGGCCATCCCCTATGCCGTGAAATTGGGGGTGGCGCTGCAATTGACCAATATCCTGCGTGATGTGGCCGAGGATGGGGACAACGGCCGTTGTTACCTGCCACAAGACGAATTAGCCGCCTTTGGTCTGACAGAAGCGGACATTGCCGAGAAGCACAACGGCCGTCGCTGGCAACAGTTTATGCGCTTCCAGATTGCCCGCACCCGTGACCTGTATGCCCAGGCCATGCCCGGCATCAGGTTGCTCAACGTCAACGGCCGTTTTGCCGTTGCCGCCGCCGCCGAACTGTACCGCGCTATCCTGGACGACATTGAAACCCACAACTACGATGTTTTCACCCGGCGCGCCCATCTGAACGGCCGTGCCAAACTGCAAAAATTACCCGGCATCTGGTGGCGCGCCCGCTGGCACGGGTATACCAATTAAGAATAACCTGTACCACATTTGTTCAGGCTACCACACGGATAAAAGCCCAGAAAATCCATAATTCATCCTTCATAATTCATAATTTTAACAGGGGCCATTTCACACATATGAATCAAAAAAACAAAGTCATTATTATCGGCAGCGGCTTTGGCGGGCTGGGCGCGGCCGCCCGCCTGGCCGCCCGCGGCTACCAGGTAGACGTATTTGAAAAATTAGACAAACCCGGCGGCCGCGGTTACGTCTTTGAAAAAGAAGGATTCAAATTTGACGCCGGCCCCACCGTTATTACTGCCCCCTTCATGTTCGACGACATCTTCGCCCTGGCCGGCCGCCGCCGCGAAGATTACGTGCAATTTGTCCAGTGTGACCCCTTCTACCGCATCTTCAACCACGAAGGGCGCTGCTTTGATTACAACGACGACCATCAGTTCATTCTCTCCGAGATTGAGCAGTGGAATCCGGCCGACAAAATCGGTTACGAGCGGTTTATGGCTACTACCAAAGCCATCTTTGAAAAAGGGTTCGTTGAACTGGCAGACAAACCGTTCCTGCACATCACCGATATGCTGCGCGTCATTCCCGACCTGGTCAAATTGCAATCCTACAAAACCGTCTACAACTATGCCGCCCAGTTTGTAGAAAATGAATTCCTGCGCCGCTGCTTCTCCTTCCATCCGCTGCTGGTGGGCGGCAACCCGTTTGACACCACCTCCATCTATGCCATGATCCACTACCTGGAGCGAGAATGGGGCATCCACTATGCGTTGGGTGGCACGGGGGCAGTGGTGAATGCGCTGGTAAAGCTGACCGAAGAGTTGGACGGCCGTTTCCATTACAACGCCCCGGTGCAGGAAATTTTGGTTGAAGGCAAACGGGTGACGGGCATCCGGCTGATGGACGGTACAGTCCACCATGCCGACCACATCATCTCCAACGCCGACGTGGCTTTCACCTACATGAATCTCATCCCGGCCAGACATCGCAGCCTGCGCAACAGCGACATGCGCTGGAAAAAGCTCACCCGCTACAGCAATTCCCTCTTTGTCATTTACTTTGGCACGAAGCGGCGCTATACCAACGGCAAACTGGTGCATCACAACATTATCCTGGGTGAACGCTACCAGGAACTGCTGCGCGACATTTTCCACAACAAAGTGCTGGCTGATGATTTCTCGCTCTACCTGCACATGCCCACCCTCACCGACCCGACGATGGCCCCCGAAGGGTGTGAAGCGTTTTACGTCCTCTCGCCCGTGCCCCATTTAGGCGCGGATGTGGATTGGACGACGATGGCGAAGCCATACCGTGACGCCATCATGCAATTTCTGGAAGACAACTATCTGCCCGATTTGCAGGAGAATATCGTGGTGGAGCATTACATTGACCCGTTGCATTTTCAAAATAACCTGAACAGCTATATGGGGTCGGCCTTTTCGGTGGAGCCAATCCTGACACAATCGGCCTGGTTCCGGCCACACAACCGGTCGGAAGATTTTGCCAACCTCTACTTCGTGGGCGCGGGCACCCATCCGGGGGCCGGTTTGCCGGGGGTGCTTTCTTCGTCTAAGATCGCCGAAGAGTTGATTACAAATTCTTAACGCATAGACGCGGAGACGCAGAGGGATAAAATCTCTGCGTCTCTGCGCCTCCGCGTTGATCTTTCTTTATGGACACACAACCTCTTCCGGTAGCGGACGAAAAGTTGGGATTGGAAGTGCTGAAACGGCTGGCGCGGGAGCGTTCGCTGCTGGTGGCGCTGGAGATGATGCACGAGCATGTGGGCGATGCCTTCCAGATTACGCTGCCCGGTTTCCAGCCGGCCGTGCTGGTAGGGCCGGAGACGAACCGCTATGTGCTGGTCTCGGATCGGGAGCAGTTTTTGTGGCGGAACGAGAAGGACCCGGTTTGTAAACTGCTGCGGCAGGGGATTTTGGTGCAGGATGGCGAAGCACACGGCCGTCTACGGCACATCATGGAACCGGTTTTGCAACGGCCGTCTCTTCTCCCTCACCTCCCCACCATCCTGCGTTACACGGACGAACTCACGGCTCAATGGGTCAATGGCGGCACGGTGGATATGCTGGTAGAGATGCGCCGCCTGGCGCTGCTCATCCTCCTGGGGGCAACGTTCGGCGTAGATATGTGGCCTGACCTGGAACGCATGTGGACGCCCATTCTCAAAACGATCAAATACATTTCCCCCGGCCTCTGGATCATCTGGCCCACCATGCCCCGCCCCGGCTACAAAAAAGCATTGCAGGCGATGGATGAGTACCTGTATGGGTTGATTGCCAGGCGAAGAGAGGAGATTGGGAGATTGGAGATTGGAGATTGGGAGATTGAGAGATTACCTGACACCTCCTCACCTCCTCACCCCCTCACCTGCTCACCTGATCTCTTAACCGCCCTCATCCACGCCGGGCTGGACGATGGCCTGATCCGCGACCAACTGCTGACTATGCTGATTGCCGGGCATGATACCAGCACCGCCTCGCTCACCTGGACGCTCTATCTGCTGGCGCAGCACCCGGAACAGATGATGACGGCCGTCGCCGAAGTAGATACCGTCGTCGGTGATGAGGATCCCGGCGAAAGCCACCTGAACAAGCTGGAATTTCTGGACATGGCCTTCAAAGAGGCGCTGCGGCTCTATCCACCCATTCACGTAGGCAACCGCATGGCCGCCCATGACCTGGACGTGACCGGCTATGAAGTGAAAGCGGGCACACGGGTGATGTACTCCATCTACCTGGCGCATCGAGACAAAAAACATTGGGAAAACCCCGATCAATTTTGCCCGCACCGCTTTGACAAAACGGCGCGTAGCCAGCGACCGCCACTGACTTATGTGCCCTTTGGCGGTGGCCCGCGCAATTGCATTGGCGCGACCTTTGCCCAGATTGAGGCCAAAATTGTGTTGGCCCGCATCTTACAAAAATTCACCCTGGCACTCGCCCCCGGCCAAAAAATCAAACCCTACATGGGCGCGACGCTGGAACCGAAGCCGGGGGTGAGGATGGTAATCCGTTATCGGTAATCCGTCATCCGACTATCGGTTCACGGATTACGCATCACGGATTACGGTTTGTTGCCTATGACCTACCACGACTTCACCATGGCCCTCTTCACCTTTGCCGCTATTCCGTTGGCGCTGCGGGGGGAGTGGTTGTATCGGCGGATGCCGGTGTTAGCGCCTTGTCCAGCGGTGGCGGATTCCAAACGGCCGTACCCCTCCCTCTCCATTATCATCCCGGCCCGTGACGAGGCGGCTAATTTGCACCGCCTGCTGCCCACCTTGCGGGCGCAGCAATACCCCGGCGAACTGGAAATCCTGGTGGTGGATGATAATTCGGAGGACAACACGGCCGTTGTCGCCAACTATTATGGCGTTTGTGTGCGGCGGCTGAACGGTTTACCAGAGGGCTGGTTGGGCAAACCAAACGCCGTGCATCAGGGGGCGTTGGCGGCACGAGGCGACTGGCTGCTCTTCACCGATGCAGATATGGAACACCACCCGGCCAGTGCCGTCACGGCCGTCAGTTACGCTTTGGCAAACGGGCTGGATGGCCTGAGCATCTTTCCCCGTCAGGCGACAAAGGGTATGGTAGACCGGGCGGCGTTGATGGTTGGGTTTGCCGGGCTGTTTGCCGGCCAGCGTCTACACAGCGCCACCCTGAACGGGCAGTACATCTTGCTGCGCCGGGAAGTGTATGAGCAAAGTGGGGGGATGACGGCCGTGCGCCATGAAATGCTCGAAGACCTGGCCCTGGGCGTCCATTTGCAGCAGCAAGGCTACCATGTGCCTATACTGCGCGGCGAAGCGTTAGCCACTGTTTATATGTATGAAAGCCTGCCCCATATGTGGCGTGGCTTTTCCCGATTGGGGTCGGGTTCGCTCAAGTATTCAGGCGCGGGCGCGTTTGGCACCGCCTTTTTTATCACCGGGGCCATGATGCCGTTGTTGGCCCCCTTGTTCATTTTGCTGCGGCTGGTGAACCGGCGTTGGCTGCCACTGACCTGGCTTCTGACCATCCCCGGTTTTATCGCCTGGGGGCGGCGTTTTGGCGGCATGGCTAACGCCCTGCTGGCCCCGTTGGGCGCGACCTTTGTGCAGGCAGCCGCCTGTTGGGGGCTGCTCACCCGTCTGTTGGGGCGGGGTATTCAGTGGAAGAATCGGTTAGTACGGTGAATGTGTGATTTAGACATCCGATTTCGACAACCAAAGGTTGCTTGAGAAATCGGATGTCTTTAACGAGGAATATAATCAATGACTTATTTTGGTTTTTTAGCGATTTTTTTGGTGATACCCATTTTGATCCTGGTGGGCATTGAGGTGTGGGACAGGCGACACGGCCGTACTCTACCGCCCTCCTTGCAATCCTGGCCCCCCTATGCGGCCATTGCCCTGCACATCTTACTGGCGCTGGTCTATACCACCCCCTGGGACAACTATCTGGTAGCCACCGGCGTCTGGTGGTATGACCCGGCGCTGGTGACGGGCATTGTCATTGGCTGGGTGCCGATAGAAGAGTACACCTTTTTTGTCTTGCAGCCCATTTTGGGTGGGTTGTGGTTGCTCTTTTTAGCGCGGCGTTTGAAAGTGGTAGCCAGCCCAGAAGCGTTACGGCCGTCGCTGCGCTGGTGGTCGGTGGCGGTATTGGCGGTGGTGTGGGTCATCGCGGTGATCATCCTGGTGGTGCGCTGGCAGCCGGGCACGTACCTGGGGCTGGAACTGGCCTGGGCATTAGTGCCCATCATGCTGCAACTGGCATTTGGCGCGGATATTTTGTGGCGTTACCGCCGGCTCATTTTCTGGACGGTTGCGCCCCTGGTACTCTACCTTAGCGCCGCCGACGCTCTGGCCATTGGTTGGGGCACCTGGACAATTGACCCGGCGCAATCCACCGGCCTTCTGATTGGTGGTGTATTGCCGGTGGAAGAGTTGGTCTTCTTCCTCATTACTAACGTTCTGGTTGGCTTTGGCGTCACCTTGCTCCTGGCGGAAGATAGTCATAAACGGTTACGCTCTTACCAAAGCTTATTACGCCATAACTTAAGGAATGTGCCCAGAGGATCGAGCGAGCCTTTTCGATGATTAAGCCTCGTTGGGGGGCGGCCGAACATGAGCAACAACTCAAGTAGCCGCAAATTTATACTGTCGAAAGCCATAAACTGGCATTTTGTCTTTTGGTTGCAAGTAGCAGGTTGCAGGTTGCAGGTAATTTTTGCCAGAGTAACTTGCCACTTGCCACATGCAACTTGCCACCCAATAAAATGTAACTTTACGACCTCGCTGAGTATATCTCAGTTTATGTGGGGCAACGGACCATGAAACAATCATTCTCTTTGCGATTTCTATTCGTTTTAGCCTGGATGTTGGCAGTAACATTCCTGGCAGCTTGTAGCGCGGAACCGGAAGTGGAACCGACGCCTATTTTGCCACCGCCTAATGTGCATGTGGGGGAGATCGGTACACCGGGTGGGGGAGGGCACACGGCCGTATCCCCCACCTTAGTGCCTGGAGAAATGATCAGCGGTACGGCCGTGTCCACCACAGATGCCACGCTGCAACTGACCCCTACGCTGGAAGCGACGGCAACTGCCACCAGCACACCGGGGGCCACACCCGTTACTGATCCTCCGGTGCAGGCCATCACCAGTGGGACAATGCCTGCTGCCAGCCGGGACTTGCTCTTTCTGGCCGATGGCGCGTTCAAGCGCTGGAATCACAACACGGGCCAGATTGAAGTGTTGTTGCCCGGCCCCGTGCCATCCTCCCGTATCCGCGAAGATGCCAGCCAGTCGAATCCAGTGGTGGGTGATCTGACCGATTTTTCCGTCAGCGCCGACGGCCAGCGTGCGGTGATTGCCCGTTTGACCGCTTCGACTCCTATTACCCGCACCAACACGGCCGGTGAGGGCCACCAATACCCGGACATAGATACGCAGCATGAATTGTGGTTTATGGATTTAGTCAGTAACCAGACCTGGCGGATTGTGTCCCGTGTGGATAATTTGGGCGAGGTAGCCTTATCAGCAGATGCCCGCCATGTAGCTTTTCAAGGGGCCAGTCTGGATGGCGGTTATGCCATGCAGGAGAGTGGTGAACCGATTTTGCACGTCTATTTTTTGCCAACTGGCGGGGGCACACCTGGCCCCATCACAGATGTGGCCGCCTGCGAAGGTTTCTGTGGCAGCCTGGCCTGGCACCCGGACAATAATTTGTTTGTGTGGAATGACAGCACGGCCGTCTGGCTGCAAAATCTGGCAGCGCAGGAGTCAGAGCAATTGATACAGAATCACCCCTTTGACGAGCAAACCGCTGATGTAGGCCAGACTGCCGTCTATTTGCCGATTTCGTGGGCCCATAACGGCCGTTACCTCTTGTTGGCGAAGGGGGGATGGGAAGGTAGTGGCCGGACGGTCTTTGATGTGCCCACCCGTGCCTTAGTGGATGTGCCTGATACCTGGATTTATGCCAACATATTTCCACCGGAAGTATCCTGGATGCCCGATGATCGCCTGCTGTTGTTGCGCTCCGAAGAGGAGGTTGGGCAGGTAGGACGGCCGCAGATGGAACTGTGGCGTTTCCAGCCAGACCAAAATGCGATAGTGCAGGAAGAAACGGTGGTGTTATCCAACCAGAATTGGGGTGCAGCCGGAGCGCAACATCTGCGCGATGGCCGTTTTGCCTATGTTCTCTTTAGCGATCAGCCCCATCTGGACGCGGGTGCCTACCATCTGACCTCGTTTAGTGAAACGCCAGAACGTATCAATGCGTCGCCGCCCGTGCAATTTTGGCCCGGTGCCGCGATGGCTGTCTGGTCAGAAGACGGGTATGGGGTGATGATGAGTTCAACCAGCGATGGCCGTGTCTATTACGCTCAAGCAGAGGGGGACTATTTGTATGATGTCACGGCCGTGCTGGGCGCAGAACCCCACGCCTTCCACTGGCAGCCAGAGATTGTACCCCCGCAATCGGTAATTAGTGAGCGCCCAGAAATAAGTTCCCTGTTGGAGCGCGGGCAGCCTGCCCGTTGCGGACAAGCTGTCCGCGCTTCAAATTTCTATTGGTTGAGCGCGTTCTGAATATCCGTCAGATGGGTGTTGTCGTGAGTGGCAATCACCTGGCACACCTCTTCAATGGTCAGGATACGCATAGAACCGTGCCGCCCTTTTTTCTGCCAATCTTCGGGAGCCAGGCCATCAATCACTTGCAACAAACGCACATGGTTACTGTTTAATGCCGCCAGCAAATCAGGGGGGGGTATTTCCTGACTTTTTTGCACACCGCGCTGGTTAAACCGGGCCAGGTCAAAGTCGGGTGGAACGGGATCGTTCCCCTGCTGAAACTGCTCAATCAGGCCGATCATTCCTTTTTCAGCATTAACCAGGTGGCGCACAATGTCGGCTACTGTCCAGCGGGCATCTTCAGATTGCACGGCCGTTTCCCATTCTGCCGCCGTTAATCCCTGTAAATAGTCCAACAACGTGGCCCGCGTCTGGCTCAATCTGGCTTTAATTTCCCCTGCTTTGGTATCTGACATCGTATAAAACCTCTTGTGATTAACCCAATTTTGTAAATTGCTTCAATTTTCTTTATGAAAAATTTGCACAAATGAAAAAGTTTGCTACACTTGAAATTGGCTCCCCCCCGAGAGATGTTCTGTGAGCGCCCGCTCATGGGGCATCTCATTTTTTTTGCCTTTTTACTCCAAAGTTGCCTTGTAAAGGGTATCCCCAACCGTTACAAACGCCCGCAGTGGTAGTTCGGCAATGGCAAAGTCAGAGAGGCCCGTGAATAGTTCGTGGCCATCTTCGCCGGTGGCGCGGAACTGGGCCAAGACCTGCCCGGTGGGGCGGCTGACCTGGACGATACGGCCGTTGCCCGCATCAGCTATATAAATGGTGGCATTTAGCCCCCGCCCCACAATCTCCACAGATGTTGGATTTACCAATGGTGTAGTCAGCCCATTCGCCAACAATGTGTTCTCGTCCCACTCCACACGGCCGTTGCGGGTATCGTAATAGCGGATACGGCCGTCTGCATACACAATCACCAAACTGCCATCTTCACTGTAAATGTCAAAATCCACTGCCTGATCCAAATCGGCATCCTCACCAAACACAATCGCCCGTTCGTCCGCCTGGGCAATAAAATTCTCGCCATCCGGAAAGTATTTCCAAATCTGTTCTGCGCCTGTATCCAGAATATACAGCCGTTCACCAAAACTCGTGGCTGCTACCGGGTTCACCCACTCCGCTGCCAGGTCTAAAGGCACCGCATAGGAGCTGGCTAACGACGGCTGATAGGTCAACAACGCTCCGCCACCATCTAACACCGCCAGCCCTTCCCGCTGCACAGCAAACCCTTGCGGCCGCCAGAAAAAGTCCACTATTTTCGCTACCACATGGCTACCTACCGTTTGGGTATTGAACAAGACCCGCAGCGGTTCGGGCATCATCAGATTCATATAACTTTCGTCCGTTTCATGCTCATACACAAAACCGTTACCGGCATCCAATGTGAAAATACCGCCACTTGAACCTTCACGCAGGGCCACCGCCTGCAAAACCGCACCTTCGCTATACTGGTAAAGGGGCACGGCCGTTAATCGCGTCACCCCATCTAATTCATCTAGCTGAGAACGAGCCGTTTCTTGCATTTGCGCCACGGCCGCCTCACCGGGGCGCAATTGGGTGTTGACCTGCTCGGCCAGGGCCAGCACAGCCACATAATGCTGCCGCGCTTCCGCTTCTGTTGCTGCCGAATCAGCTAATGACAACTCCTGTGCCATTTGCGTTTTCAGTTGGGCCAATTGCTGCCCCTGATCTCGCTGCACATAAACACCCGTCACAACGGCCGCCACCAGAATAGGAATAAAGATGGCAATCACGGCCGCCGAGGTATAGTTTACCGGTTCTTCCACCCGGCTACTTTGTGGCGGCCGCAATCGCGCCAATAAATCAGCCAGCCAGGCGGTGAAACGAGACGCGCCCAACGCGGCCTGTGCCCCGGCCTGGCGGGCGTGGCGCTCCACTGTTGGCCGGTCTGCCGGGTCACCGTTGGCCGGGGGAACGGGCTGTTGGCGGATGGGGCGGGTACGTTGCGGCTGTGGTTTCAGATCGGCAGGGGCGGCAGCGGTGGCTACGGCGGTTGCCGCTCCTGCGCGGCGTGGCTGGGGGGCAGGCACGGCCGTAGGCACAGCCACCGGCGGCGACGCGCTATCCGGCAATCCCAATGGGGCGTCACTGCTAAACTCCACCAGCAGCAGGCGTGCCGATTCGCCGCTTAACGTCTTTGCCAGTTCCGCTATGCCTCGGTCTACATTGCTTTCTACCAGGGCTGCCTGAAAATCATCGGTGGGCAGATGGCTGATGCGCGGGTCGGCCAGCAACAAGGTATCTCCCGATTGCACACGATGGTGATAATAACGAATATCCAGGCTGGCGCTGCGCCCTAATGGTGTCAGTTGGGCTGGCGGTTGGGGGGGCATCCGTTCAATACCAAAATTGCGCCCCAGCAAGGCCACAGCTTCACCTGCTTGCAAGGTGAACAATTCTCCCTGGTGAAAAACCGCACACGAAATCGCCCCTTCACGGGATTGCCCTTTAACGGTCAGGTTGTGGCGCAACAATTGTTGGTTGGCTTCCAGCACCGCCCCACGCAAAGCGGCCGTAACGCTGCCGCCAGACTGGTAATACTTCTGGCTGATGAGGGTCAGCAGGCGTTGGCTGAGGTCGGCCGTATCGGCCAACGCCCCGGTCAACGTCAGATGCACAAAGAGGTAGTCCCGTTCGCGGCCGCGGGCCGGTTTTACGGCGGCTTGTTGCGCCAGCAAACCAGGAGCAGTTCCCTCTTGCAAAACCCCTTCCACCATATAAAGTTGGGCATTGATGGCCTGTAATTCGTTCATGGGATAATGCCCTAAGCATAACACGGCCGTTTAGATTCTCAAACTGAAAAGGTGGGGTATACTTGGGCAACTTTGCTCTGAGAGGACATGTTTATGAAGGTAGTGGTGGCGGGCGAAAGGCCCTTTGTGGAAGGCATTGGCCGTCTGTGTACACAGGCCGGATATGATGTGGTGTTGTACCTGGTGGAGGATTTTAACACGGCCGTGCAGAGTGGTTGGGCCATGGCTGACGCCGCCAATGCGGACATCGCCATTGAACTGCACAACGAATCGGCCGCTGCTAAAGAAGAACTGCTCGTTTCATTGGCCGCCTCTATCCCCCGCGACGCCTTACTGCTCACCTCCGCCCTGGCTACCAGCACCACCCAGGCAGCCGCCTGGGTGCCACGTCCGGAGCGGGTGGTTGGTTTTAGCGTGGTGCCGCCCTTGAAACGAGAAGGTATGGTTGAATTGGCGGCCGGGCTGCAAACCAGCCAGGATGCCTTGCAGCAAGCCATGGCCTTTGCCCGCCAGCTGAACCAGGAACCAGTGTTGGTAGCTGATGGGCCAGGGTTGGTGCGGGCGCGTGTGGTTTGTTGCCTCATCAATGAAGCCAGTAGTGCTTTACTAGAAGGAGTTGCTACGGCAGAAGATATTGATACCGCCATGAAATTAGGAACCAACTATCCGTTTGGGCCACTGGAATGGGGTGATTACATTGGGTTGGATACCGTGTTGGGTACGCTAACCGGACTGTTTAATGAATGGGGCGAGGATCGCTATCGGCCGTCGCCACTGCTGCGGCGCATGGTTGCCGCCCGTAAATTGGGGCGCAAAACAGGCGAAGGTTTTTACATTTATCCAAAAGGAGAGTAGAAATTGGAGATTAAATAGGCCTGCTTAATCTCCAATCTCCAATCTCACTATGTCTGTCAAACAATGCTACATCTGCAACAAAGACCCCAATGCCCGGCGGCAGTACGGCGGGGAAGGGTTGGCCGAAGGGGAAATTTGCCCGGTTTGTTACCAGCCAACCTGCCGTTTTCATTTGGGCACAGTACGCTGGCGTTGGCGTAGCAGCGGTGAAGTCGAATCAGCACATATTTGTAAAGAGTGCCTGCGCAGTTATCGCCATCGTGATTGGGACAAACATAATCGGGATTGGATAACCTGAAGGAGTAGAAAATGAACAAGTTTGAACTATTGAGCGAAATGTCGAATGCAAATGAAGAGTTAGAGGCATTTTTGGCAACGTTGACCGAGGAGGAAATGGCTGATCCCGGCCCTGGTGGGGATTGGTCGGTGAAGGATTCCCTCGCCCACATTACCGCCTGGATGAAGCTGGCAACCGGCTGGCTGGAAAAAACGATCAACGGTGAACCGGTGACCCGGTACATGCCCGGATACGAATTGACCGGCGAGGGAACGGCCGACGAAGCGATTATGAACCGGCTGAACGACCACATTTTTGAAACGCACAAGGATATGCCAGCGGCCGCGATTCTGGCGGAATATAGGGAGGCGTGTGAAGGGCTGACGGCCGTTGTGGCCACCATGATTGAGGAAGATTTAATCGAACCTGGCCGCGTCGCCTGGTATCCTGATCAACCCGTCTGGCTAAACGTAGCCGGAAACAGCTTCTGGCACATTCGTGACCACCTGGCCGCTTTCCAGGAGTAACAGCCCGGCAAATGTTTTTGCCTGATAGTAAAAGATGTACAATGTTCCTGGAACAGGGATATAAAATTACGATTTGGAGGATTAAACGATGAGCAGAGAAATGATTGTGATTGCCTTTGACAGTGAAGATAAGGCAGACCAGGTTCTAAACAGCATCAAGAACGTGCAACATCAAGGTTATATGCGCCTGGAAGATACAGTTGTCGTGCGCAAAGATGCAGCAGGGGAAGTCCATGCCCGTAATGCCGTTGACCAGACCACGAAAGAAGGCATTGCCGCCGGTGGGTTGATTGGCCTGTTTGTTGGCGCATTATTTGGCGGGCCAATCGGCATGATGTTGGTAGGTGGTTTGGGTGGTGGTGCAGTGGGCGCATTGATGAACCGGGGTGTGGATAACAATTTCATCAAAGACGTCAGCGAATCTATTCAACCAGGCACATCTGCTCTCTTCATTGTGGTACGCTCGGCTAATGTAGATATTGCGTTGGCCGCCCTACGGCAATATGAAGGCAAAGTGCTGCACTCCACACTGGCGGAAGATGCTGAAGAAACCTTGAAGCGCTCCCTGAGTGGGCACAAACCCCTGCCCGCCACTGGCGAGAACGCGCCCAAAACGGAGGCGTAGGCGGGGATAAGGAGATGGGGAGAAATCGAGATTAATCTCCCCATCTCCCGTTTTTAAGGGGGCGCTCCGCCCTCTTCGTCCTCTTCAGAGGCTTTTTGTTCTTCCAGACTTGCTGTTGGTCGCAAATACTCAGATTTAAGCCGGCGTAAAGCGGAGACGCTTTTGTCGGCTACGTCATCCTTATCTTTACTCATGGCAATAACAGCAATGGCCGTCAGGCAAAAGGCCAGGAACACCAAAGCAAACAAAGCCACAATCAATTCTGAACCGTCCATAAGCTCCTTCATTACGCCCAGTCAGGATGATAGTACAAATGTTCTATTCATGCAACTGATGGTTTCGGTTGTGCAGTTTTGGTGAGCAGTGCCAGGCAGCCCACCATATAAAACGCGCTTTAGCGGGTTAGGGGCGGCTTTATAACCTGCTTGAGCAAGTTTTTGTATCGGCCGCGGGATGGAATCTGGTGGCAACAAAAGGCATATTTCATCGTTCAACTTGCTGCAACACAATTCTGCCCTTGCCGGGCGCTTATTGTGGTGTTACCATAGCGTCCCGGTGCATTCATGGCACACATCACAACACGAGGGTTGGCAAGATGGCCTGGTTAACCGGAAAAAAGTATAAATGGGGCAAGAAGCCATATGCTTCCCTCTTCTATAAAAAATTGTGAGCCTGATCCTTTTGGGGATCAGGCTTTTTTTTTGCCTGTTACGGAGAAATGGGATGTCTGAAACAATCACCTTGCCTGGTTTGATAGATGTTCATACGCACCTGCGCGTGCCGGGTGGGGAACATAAGGAAGATTTTTATTCGGGTACGGCCGCAGCTCTGGCTGGCGGCATTACCCAAATTCTGGCAATGCCCAACACCTCCCCGCCGCTGACCCTGCCAGAGGTGATGGCCGATACCCTGGCGGCCGCCCGGCGGGATGTGTTGTGTGATGTGGGCCTTTTTGCCGGGGCCAGCCCGGAACAAATTGAGCAACTGCCTGCATTGGCCCCCTATGCGGTTGCGCTCAAGATTTACCTGAACGACACCTTTGGCAAATTGCGGGTGGAGGATGTGCCCACGTTGCGGGCCTGTTTCAAAACCTGGCCCCGTGAGAAGCTGATCGCCATGCACGCGGAGAAGCAGAGCGTGGCGGTGGGCATTGGTCTGGCGGCTACCTACGGCCGTGCGGTACATTTTTGCCACATCAGCCGCCGCGAGGAGATTGAGCTGATCGCTGACGCCAAGATGCGCGGGCTGCCGGTGACGTGTGAAGTCACACCTCATCACCTGTTTATGGATGTGACCGATCGGGAACGGTTGGGGATGCTGGCGGATATGCGGCCGGTGCTGGGGTCGCTGGACGATGTGGCCGCGCTATGGTCGCATCTGCATGATACGGTGGATTGTATTGCCACTGACCACGCGCCGCATACGCTGGCGGAGAAGCAGTCAGACAATCCGCCGCCGGGTGTGGCGGGATTGGAAACGTCACTGGTGTTGCTGCTCACGGCCGTGACCGAAAACCGCCTCACCCTCAGTCGCCTCATCCAACTGATGCACAGCAACCCCCGCCGCCTGTACCATTTGCCGGAGCAGCCAGACACCCACGTGGAAGTGGAAATGACGCCGACCGTCATTCACCATGAGACGATGCACAGTAAGTGTGGCTGGACGCCGTTTCACGGTCGCAGCGTCGCCGGGCGCGTTAAACGAGTGGTGCTGCGGGGACAGGTGGTGTATGAAGATGGGAAGGTTCTGGCACAGCCAGGATCGGGGAAGGTGATTGTGTAATGATGTGATTGTCATTCCGACGAGTCTTCGAGGAGGAATCTTTCCCACTACTGCAAGAGAGGGATTCCTCGCTCCGAAGACTCCGCTTGGAATGACACAAGAAAATAGTTGAGGAGAGACAAAATGCAACTGAAACCATTGTTTAACTTTGAGGAAATGCAGTCTACCCCGGATGTGGGTAATGGGTTGACGGGCATGGACATCCTGTCGGTGGCGCAGTTTGACCAGGAGAAGATCGAATACATCTTTGCCCGCGCCCGTGAAATGCGGGAGATGGTGCAGCGCGTGCATGGCGCGGATTTGTTGAAGGGGCAGGTGTTAAGCTGCCTCTTTTACGAACCGAGTACCCGCACCAGTTCCTCGTTTATTGCCGCCATGGAGCGGCTGGGCGGCAGCGTCATTCCCATTACCCAGGGTGTGCAGTTTAGCTCGGTAAGCAAAGGGGAGACGCTGGCGGACACGATACGCACATTGGAGCAGTATTCGGATGTGATTGTGCTGCGCCACCCGGAGATTGGGGCGGCCAAACTGGCCGCCGATTATGCCGATGTGCCTGTCATCAATGCCGGGGATGGGCCAGGGGAACACCCCACCCAGGCATTGCTGGATTTGTTTACCATTCAGGACGAATTGGGGCAGATTGATGGGTTAAAGGTAGCGATGGTGGGAGATTTGCGCTACGGCCGTACCGTTCACTCCCTCACCAAATTGTTGCTTGGCTACAACGTCAGCCTGCGCTTCGTCTCCCCGGAAATCCTGCGCCTGCCGCTAACGGTGATGAACCAGGTGATTGACGCGGGCGTGGATACCCGTGAAACACACGATGTGGCCGATGTCATTCAAAACGCCGATGTGCTCTATGTGACCCGCGTGCAAAAAGAGCGCTTCTCTGACCTGGCGCAGTATGAGGAAGTGAAAAATTTCTATGAAATTACGGCCGACCTGATGGAAAAGGCAAAAAAGAAGATGATTGTCATGCACCCGCTGCCGCGTGTGGGCGAAATTCATTACAACGTAGACAAGGACCCCCGCGCCGCCTACTTCCGCCAGGTGAAAAATGGGATGTACATTCGCATGGCTTTGCTGGCGGCCGTGTTAGGCAAGGCGTAATTTTTCAATAGCCTACGCTTGCCTGGCGTTTCGCCGGGCAAACGTAGGCTAACTCACAAATTCAATGTATGTCGCAAAGCCGCATCTACTTTGATCATGGGGAGCGACCCGATTATACGGTCAACGGCCGTGTCCATAATCGTGGCTAGATTATCTGTCATCACCACAGAATCTGTGAGTAGCCCGGATCGTTTCCCTTCGGCCGATGAAAGCATAATGGCGATACGACTTTGATGATTGGCACGAAATGTTTTACTCGTAATCATGGCTACAATGACTTGCGATAGACCTGAGGTCATCCCTTTGTATGATCAATGCCGGACGGAGTTTAGCTGTGCGCAAATTTGAATCTGGAAAGAGAACCAGCACAACATCACCACGTTTACAGGTTGGTGTTGGCCGCATCGTAGTTGTCATATACGCTCATTTCCAGGTCATCCCAATCTTCGGCAAATGCAGCCAGACTGCCGCGCAACTTGGCTGCTTCCGTTTCATTGATGCCACGAGATTGCAAGTCTATGCCATTGGCCGGGAGAAAGGTGACAACCACCCGCGTCCCTTCATCCATATCACGCGGAACTTCTTTTAGTTCAATCTTGCCCCGACGATACACGCCTTCAATCGCTACAAGCATCATATTACTCCTCGTGTGAGATGATGCTGCTTCGGGCAAACTTGTGTCAATTATTACCGTAATCCCGTCAGGCTGCGGGCGATGACCATGCGTTGGATTTCGCTGGTGCCTTCGTAGATTTCGGTGATTTTGGCGTCGCGGTAATACCGTTCCAGGGGCATTTCTTTGCTGTAGCCCATGCCGCCGTGAATCTGGATCGCTTCTTTGGCGCAGAAGTTGGCCGTTTCGCTGGCAAACAGCTTGGCCATGCTGCTTTCCAGCGAGTACCGCTTGCCGGTGACGGCCGCTTCCTTTTTGGCCAGACACGCCTGATAAATGAGCAACCGGCTGGCCTCTACGCGGGTTTTCATGTCCGCCAGCTTTTGCTGGATCATCTGGAACTGGCCTATTTTTTGCCCAAACGCTTCCCGTTCTTGCGCATAGGCAATAGAGGCTTCCAGCGCAGCTTCGGCAATGCCCTGCGCCTGGGAGGCGATGCCAATACGCCCGGCATCCAGCACCGTCATGGCAATTTTAAACCCTTCGCCTTCCTGGCCCAGCCGGTTCTCCACCGGGCAATGGTAGTTGTCGAAGATGATTTCGCTGGTGGCGCTGGCGCGGATGCCCATTTTGGGTTCTGTTTTGCCCCGTTCAAAACCGGGCTGGTCCGTTTCAATGAGGAAGGCGGTGATGCCGCTGGCCCCTTTGTCGGGGTGGGTGGGGGCGAAGAGGACGATGATGTCGGCATAGGGGGCGGATGTTACCCAGGATTTACGGCCGTTGATCACATAATGCGTCCCGGCTTCATTCAACACCGCCCGACTGCGCATCGTGCTGGCGTCGCTGCCGCTCATCGGCTCCGTCAGACTGTATGCGCCAATTTTTTCGCCGCTGGCGACAGGAACCAGGTATTTTTGGCGCTGCGCTTCCGTACCGTACTTCATAATGCCATGACAGTAGAGGGAGTTGTTGACGGACATTATCGTGCCGTGGCTGGCGTCTGCTTTGCAGATTTCTATGAGCGCCAGGGCATAGGCCAATGTATCCATGCCGATGCCACCGTACTGCTCTGGCACTTCAATACCCATAAAGCCCAACTGCCCCATTTTGCGCACCGTCTCGATGGGAAATTCGCCCGTTTCGTCGTGGTGGGCGGCGATGGGGGCGATTTCCTGTTGGGCAAAACGGCGTGCTTCTTGCTGAATCATGCGATGTTCTTCGGTGATAAAGTCAAACATAGTGAGAGTCTCCGTGGGAAGTGAACAGTGAACAGTCAGCGGTAAACAGCCAATTCTCTTTACTGTTTACTGTTCACTGCTTACTATTTACTGTCATCATAAACCTTTCAAAGTCTTTGTTTGTCAATTCAAAACCTTCTAACCAACGACGTTGTTCAGCCAGCCACTGTTTGCCGTCTTTACCGGCCAATACGTCGGCGGGGATTTTTTCCGGGCGACTGGGTATCGAAAAACGGCTACGGGCGTCGGTGGCGTACACATCGGCGGGGTAGATTTCATGGAAATGGACACGGCCGTATTGCGTCATCACCTCCTCCGCTTTTTTAGGAGCAATATAGGTGTAGGCGATCACCCGGTTTTCCCCTTCTTGCACTTGCATTGCCAGGCAAACCCACTTTTCCGGCACGCGCCGTTCCCGGCCACCTCGTTTGTACCCCTTGAGAACAAAGCGCCAATACAGTTGATTCATATTGCCATTCCAGCTCAGGGCATAGGGTGGCAAATCCATGTCCTGCACCTGGATGCCGTTTTCGTCCAGGGTCAGCACCCGGCCGCTATGCCAGACGCGCTTGAGGCCCTGTTCGATGCCCCACACGGCCGCCAGCGCCAACACCAATGAACCGGCACAGGCGATGACAAAAGTAAAATCCACCAGTCGGCGCGGGGCAATTTCCGGCCAAAGCGTGTTGAGCAGCGTGAAGAAGAGGGCGATACAAACGAAAAGAAGAAGGATTACGGCCGTGCGCAGCCCGCTGTGTTCCTGATCTGCATGGAGAACGAGAGGAGAAGGTGCTATAACCGCCATACCTCTATTTGTAAACCGCCACGCCATTTCTGGCAACATCCTGATTAGTGGCTGGTGGCTAGTGGCAGCCACCAGCCACTAACCACCACAGCACATATTGCAACTTCACCCATCCTCCGTTATACTACCCATCATCAACCGTGCGGGATATTACAACAAAACTTTTTTAAGGGAGAGAGGGTATGAAAGTCTCCTGTTTACAAGAAAATCTGGCAAAAGGGTTAAGTATTGTAGGACGCGCCGTCAGCACCCGGTCTACGCTGCCGGTGTTGGCGAATGTGTTGTTAGAGACGGACAACGGCCGTCTCAAACTCTCTGCTACCAATTTGGAAATTGTGGTTACCTGCTGGATTGGGGCCAAAGTGGAAGAGGATGGGGCTATTACCGTCCCGGCGCGGACGTTGAATGATCTGGTGAGCCAGCTTCCGCAAGAGCGCGTGGAGTTGATGCTCAATGAGCGCACCCAGACGTTACATATCACCTGTGCCCGCACGGAGGCCAACATCAAAGGGATTGACGCCCAGGAGTTCCCCCTGGTGCCCAAGCCAGACCAAAAAAGTCGTATTCGGGTGGAAACGGCCGTGTTCAAACAAATGATCGGCCAGGTCGCTCTCGCCGCCGCTACTGACGACACACGCCCCACGCTCACTGGCGTCTCCACCACATTTGACGACAGCCAGGTGTTGATGGTAGCTACCGACGGTTTTCGTCTCTCCATGAAATCGGCGCATATTCCTGGCTCAGTGGATAAACGCACGGCCGTGCTCATTCCGGCGCGTGCCCTCAACGAACTGGGGCGCATCATCAGTGACGACCAGGAAGCGATTTACATATCACTGCCCGAAGGACGCAACCAGATTATTTTTGACATGGAAAATATCGTCCTGGTTTCGCAACTCATTGATGGCAGTTTCCCCGATTACACCCCCATTGTGCCTAAACGTCACAATACCCGCACTGTCATGGGTACGGCCGATTTCCGCAAAGCGTGTAAAACGGCCGAAATTTTTGCCCGCGAATCCAGCCATACCGCCCGCGTCAAAATTGATCCCGGTGACGAAATCACCCCCGGTTTTGCCATCGTCGCCGCCACCAGCACTGAAACCGGCGATAATGTGGCCCAAATTGACGCCATGGTCAACGGCGATCCCGTCGAAATCGCTTTCAACGTGAAGTATATGACGGATGTTTTGAGCGTGATTGATACGCCCCAGGTGGCGCTGGAAACGACCGGCCCCATGGACCCCGGCGTCATCAAACCTGTAGGCGATACAGACTTCATGCACATCATTATGCCCATGCATTTTGGGCGGTAAGCAACAATACCCCAGGTAGAAAACATGTCAGAACTTCAAGACGTGGTGGGATTGTTTGGCACTGCTGGCAATTCTACTTGGCGTGATGATGTTATAGTTCGGTTGAAAGCGGCGGGAATTGCCTATTTTAATCCGGTTGTGGCCGATTGGACGCCTGTCCATGCCGAAATAGAGTCTCAACACCTGGCCAGTGACCGCGTCATACTATTAGTTATTACCGGGGATACAGAAAGTTACGGTAGTCTGGCAGAAACGGGGTGGGCGGCTTTGTCCGCCGCCAAAAATGGACAAACGGTATTGTTGGTTATTCAAGATTACCCGGATGGCCCCAAATCTACGGCGAACCGGGCACGGGCGCTGGTGCGTGCCCATGCCCAAAAAGCGGGTATAGCGGTGTATGCGGATATTGACACGGCCGTGACCGCCGCCATCCACATTTTTAGACCCTAAGGGTTTCAGAAAACCCTTAGGGTCTGCCGATTACCTCCTGTAACCGGTCCGGTCGGTCGGTAATAATCCCATCCAACCCCATCCCTAACAATCGTTCCATCTCGGCCGTTTCGTTAATCGTCCAGGCGTGAACCATGATGTTCTGGGCATGAGCATTATTCACAAACCGCTCCGTCAACACATCTACTTCGCCCAAAACAGGCAAATTAGCCGTTGTCGGCACCTGGAACGCCTCGGCCGGTGATTGATATAACTCGCTGAGGCCCATGGTACTGAGAATCCAGAACGGCCGTATCTCCGATTCCGTCATCGAGGTTGCCACGTCCGGGCAGGCAGCCCGAAACGCGGTCATGGCATTGTCGTGGAACGAGCCGATGAGCGTTTTGTTGCTCATGTTATATTGCCGGATAAGCTGGCAGAGGGCTTGGGCGACGGCCGTGTCATCCGGTTTAATCTCAATGTTCATAGGCATGTCCGGAAACGCCGTGAACACCTCTTCCAGTGTGGGAATGGTGATGCCCTGCCCGCGAAACGGGTACGTTTGCCCCTCATCCTCCGTCCAGTAATACCCGGCGTCCAGGGCCTGAATCTCCGCCAAAGTCATCTCTTTCACCGCGCCGCTGCCATCGGTAGTGCGGTCAACGGTGTCATCGTGGATCAGCACAAACGCACCATCGGCCGTCTGATGTGCGTCCATCTCCAATACATCTACGCCCATTTCCACTGCATTTTGAAAAGCGAACATCGTATTGCTGGGCCATACTTGCTCACCACCTTGATGGGCTATATTTAGCTGTTGCCCCGCTTCAAATTGAGCAAAAAAAGGATGCGCCGCCACCGGCTCCACCCTGGCCCGCAAAATCAGGTACACCACCAGCCCAATCATCACAATCACGCCAATCACAATGCCAATTTTTCGCCACATATCATTCCCTCCACATTTTACATCTCTGCGCCTCCGCGCCTCTGCGTTAAATCGCCCCATATTGTATGAGGTCACGGCCGTTTGCCCAAACCGCCCCGTTTGCCCACCTCGTATCAATCAGTATAATCCCCTGACGACATTAAACTACGGAGACAGGTATGGCAAAACGAGCAGTATTTCCTTTCACAGCAATCGTCGGGCAAGAGCGCATGAAGCGGGCGTTGATCCTCAATGCCGTCAGCCCGCGTATTGGCGGCGTCCTCATTCGCGGCGAACGGGGCACGGCCAAATCTACGGCCGCCCGTGCCCTGGCTGCCCTGTTACCGGATATGGAAGTGGTCGCCGATTGCCGCTTTAGCTGTGATCCCAACCGCCCGGATCAATGGTGTGATGATTGCCGCGTGCGCCACGCCGATGGCGTATTAGCCATTGCCACCCGCCGTACCCCCTTCATTGACCTGCCCGTCAGCGCCACCGAAGATCGGGTGGTCGGGACATTGGACATCGAGCAGGCCATTCAAAAAGGCGAGAAACATTTTGAACCAGGTGTGCTGGCCTCAGCGAATCGTGGCCTCCTTTATGTGGATGAAGTGAACCTGCTGGATGACCATGTGGTAGACCTGCTGCTCGATTCGGCGGCGATGGGTGTGAACATTGTGGAGCGCGAAGGGATCAGCTTTTCCCATCCCGCCCGCTTTATTTTGGTAGGTACGATGAACCCGGAGGAAGGGGATTTACGGCCGCAGCTGCTTGACCGTTTCGCCTTTTCCGTCAACATCACCGGTCTGAAGGATGCCACCCAACGGGTACAAATCATGGAGCGCCGCCTGGCCTTTGAGGTCAGCCCGGTGGAGTTCCAGGAAGAATGGGCGTCGTCGGAAAAGGCGCTGTCGGATCGCATTAGCCGGGCGCAGAGCATGGTGAACAAAGTGCGTTATTCGCGGCGTGACCTGGCCTCCATTGCCGGGCTGACGGCCGCGCTTAATGTAGACGGCCACCGCGCCGACCTGGTGATTTTGCGCGGGGCACAGGCTCATGCAGCGTTTCACGGCCGTGACCGCATCACCGACGAAGATATTGTGCTGGCCGCCGAACTGGCGCTGCCACATCGCATTAAGGGGCGTATGTTCCAGGACACGGCCGTGTCCGCCTCCGAACTGGAAGACCGCCTCAGCGAAGTGCAAAGCGACATGGGCGACGGCGACATGGACGGCGAACCCCAGGAACTACAACAGCAGCAGAGCGACGTAAAAAAAAAGCCTTAGATTCTGAAATGGGTGAAGGGGCCGAAACGCAGCAGCAAGCCGAAGCCGGTCCCCAACCTATCCCCCAATCCGCCCAGGATAGCAAATGGTGGGAGGGCGGCCAAAAAGTAGCCTCCAAACAGGAATTTCAATCCCGCCGCCTGGACACCCAGCTAGACCGGCTGACGCGCAACCGTGCCGGTCGCCGCTCCCAGACCAAAACCGACCGCAAACGGGGCCATTACATCCGCGCCCGCCTGCCACACGGCAAGGTGCGCGACCTGGCCTTCGACGCCACCATGCGCGCCGCCGCCCCCTATCAACTGCGCCGCGACCGTTCCAAAATGGCCTTAGCCTTGAAACGGGAAGACCTGCGCGAAAAAGTGCGGGTGCGCCGCCAGTCCAACCTCATCCTTTTTGTGGTGGACGCCAGTTGGAGTATGGCCGTGGCCGAGCGCATGGAAGCGACCAAAGGGGCGATCATGTCCTTACTCACCGACGCTTACCAGCGGCGGGATCGGGTGGGTCTCATCGTCTTCAACAAAAACAATGCCAATCTGGTACTGCCGCCGACCAACTCTGTTTTGCTGGCGAAAAAAGCGTTGGTGGATATTGCCGTGGGCGGCAAGACACCGCTTTCGGCCGGGCTGCTGCTGGCCTATGAAGTGTTCCGCAAGGAGGAGTTGGTGCATCCTGATGTGATGCCGATGATGATTTTGCTGACGGATGGAGCGGGCAATGTGAGCATGTCTGATTTGCCGCCGCAGGTGGAGGCGCACCAGGTTGCCGACCACATCCACGAGATTGGTGTGCGTTCAGTGGTCATCAACATGGAACACGCGGCGTTTGACCAGGGGCTGGCGCGGCAGTTGGCGGAGCGGCTGGATGGCCCCTGCCACACGCTGGACGATTTGCGAGCGGAGACGTTGTACCGGACAGTGTTGGATGAGTTGGATTAGGATCCACGAAGGACGCGAAGTAGCGCGAAGGCTGTATTATAGCCGGGGCAACGGCCGCCAGCGGCGGGCCAGCGCCATACTCAGCAGGATGAGCAAACCACCAATCCACTGCACGGCCGTCAACCTTTCCCCTAAAAATAGAAATGACCAGATAACGGTCAGCAGCGTCTCCAAGGGTGCCAGCAGGGCGATTTGGCCGCTGCCCAGGCGGCGCACCCCGGCAAACAGCAGCAGCCGCGCCAGGAAAGTGGAGACCACTGCCAGCGCCAGGATGGATGCCCAGCCGGTGGGGCCAGGCGGCGTCCAGGGCCAACCTGCCAACCCCCAGGCAATGAGGCACACGGCCGTGACCCCCAGATTCACATACAGCGTCACCGTCCGCGCCGGGATGCCCGGCAAATACCACTGCGTCATCACCAGGTGCAGTGAAACGGTGAAAACGGTGACAAGCACCAGGGCCACGCCCACCATGTCTACCTCACCACCCGGCCCAATGAGCAGATAAACGCCGCCAATGCCCAACGCCAGCCGTACCACATGACGCTTCGTCATGTGCTCGCCGCGCAGCGCCAGCAAGCCCAATACCACCAGCGGGCTGAGGCTAAACAGCATGGAGGCAATGGACGCATCCAGGCGGGCTAGCGCGGCAAAAAAGGCGATAAAACCGATGCCATTGATGATGCCAGAGAAAAAAGCAATCAGCCCCAATCGCCGCTCAATGTGCAACCTGTCTGGAGACGTAACGACAATAAAGCCAACCAACAGCGCCAGAGCAATGACCATACGGCCGACGAGCACGGCCGTAGGCGCCAACCCGGCCAAAATGGCCCCCCGGGCAATGGGCGGGGCCACGCTGAAGCAGACCGTGGAGGCGATGGCAATAATCCAGCCCAGGGTGAGGGGGGATACGGCCGTGTTGATTCCATACTTTTCTGCCCAGTTCTTCATAATTTTATTTGTATTGGAAATATGTATTTTTCACCATATAATATCTACCACTTATTGAGAGTGAAAGGAGAGATCCGATGGCTACTACTGAAAAAGTAACCCTGACGCTGCCCAGCGAACTCATACAGACAATGCGCGATTTTGTGCCTCCGCGTGGCCAGAGCAAATTCGTGGCCGAAGCTATTGAGTATTTCATTGAAGTGAAGCAGCGGCAACTTTTACGTGAAGAGTTAACTGTGGGTTATCAGGTTACGGCCGAACAAAGCATGGCTGTAACAAAAGATTGGGAGCCACTAGACGACGAAGCGTGGCTATTGCATGTACCATCTTACGAAGGGGAGGAACCAGCACATGGCACAGCAGATCAAAAGGGGTGATATTTTCTCGGTGGACTTTGAGCCGGTGCGAGGCTCAGAACAAGGCAAAGTTCGCCCGGCTTTAGTCATCCAGAACGACATTGGCAACCAGTTCAGCCCAACGATTATTGTCGCGCCAATTAGTTCAGGTGAAGAAGCAAAATTTCGCGTCAATGTCGAAGTAAAAGCGCACGAAGGCAACCTGACTAACAATTCACTGATCCTTTTGAACCAGATACGTACCATAGATCGAGCACGCCTGGGACGGTATTGGGGTAGAGTAACCCCACAAACGATGCAAAAAGTTGATGAAGCGATCAAAATCAGTCTTGGTCTGATTCGGATTTGAGGTCATATTTTAAGTCATCATCGTCGCCAATCGCTCTTCCAGCAAGCCGTAGCCCGTCACGCGGAGTTCCAGCGGCAGCCCCAGGTATTCTGCAATTTGACCAGCCTTCACCGCCATTTCTGATTCTTCGTTTTGCACCAGATATACCAGCCGCTTGTAATGGCGAAAATACTCCCCCTTTAATTCCGGGAAACGATCCAGCCCTAACCCCTTCATCACCGTGCCATTAAAGCCGCGCACCAGAAAATCGGTGAGGAAAAATGTGCCCGGCTCTTCCTCCATCAAGTCGTGGAACAATTGGCCGCCATACATCTCGTAGCAGTGAGGGCCGTCAATCCGTTCCAGCCCATGCCGTGCCAGCATTGCATCCAGCGCCCCCCGCGAGCCGCAGTCGCCAAAGACAACAATAGTCCGGTCAAATCGGGCTTTAATTTCCAGAAAGCGTTTTTCCACATCGGGGGCAATGCGTTCCGGAAACATGTGGTCAATGGCCGGAATGCCAAACACCTCGGCGTCCCAGCCGTGCTTTTGCACGATGTCCAGCACTTCCCGTGCCAGCGCGCCGCAAATAATGAGAGCTGTGGTCATAGAGGAGGTGAGGTTAGAGATCGGAGATTGGCGCAATCTCCAATCTCCGATCTCTAATCTCCACGATTTGGTTGAGATGGGCGGTGTCGTGGTCAACCTGGTGTTGGACAAGGAAACGGACGGATAGTTTGCCCAGGGTGGGGTGTACGGCCGTGACCTGCCAATCGCCTGCCTTCAATTCCCGCAAAAACGCCAACATTGCCTGCCGCGCCTGCCGGAAGTTGGACAGTAGCGTGGCTATTGGCTGGCTCAAGTCGTGCATGGTGGCGTCAGGGTTGATAGCGGGGATGGTGGGCGGGCGCTGGGCCACCAGCAGCCGCAGCCGGGCCAGCCCTTGTTCCTCCACCATCACCAGATGACACAGCACGTCGGCGATGCTCCATTCATCAGGCGTTGGGCGATAGGTGAGGTGGGCATCGTCCACGCTTTTTAGCAGGCTTTCTAAATCGCCGGGGGTGGCGGTTAGCGCGTTTAGCAAAACTTCTCGTTTACTCATTCAACCACCGCAAAAACGCGGGCAAAATAGCCCTCTACCAGTTCATTCAATTCGTGGCGCGCGGTTTCCGACAGGTCAATGCCCGCCAGCCGCTGCGCCAACTGTTGCTTGAATTCTAGCTGCATCTGCCGGTAAATCTGGATGCGCTGCGCCTGCGGTGAACCGGCGCCGTGCATAGATTCCGTCAGGTAGCCAACGGCGTTACGGCCCAGGGTCATATTTTCAATCAGGCGCAGGATGCGCAGCCGGTGTTCGGTGGGCACATCGGCGCGCCCTTTCAGATATTTTTCCAGCAGGGGGCCTAATTCCTCGTGTCGGTAATCGGCTTCTGAGGGCATGGTCACCATCAGCCCCCCGGCAATGTCTTGCGCCAGACGGCTAATCTCGTAGGGGAAGCGGGTGACGTGATGTTTGCACACATTGGCCAGCATGTCGTCGCAAATGTACGCGCCCGATTTGGTGGCCGTGCTCTGGTAAGAGGCGGCGATGCCGGTGGCGTAGATGGTTTCGTTCAGGTGGGTCATTTCCACCAGCTTGTCGCGGATGTGGGAAGCGTGGGCGATGCCGTTGTATTCGGCGGCCGTCGCTGCTGCGCCAATGAGCACATCACCCACGCCGCTTTTGCAGACGTAGCTGCGGCGGTGGTAACAGGTGAACCGCTCCACCAGCATGGCCGCAAACTCCGTTTCACCATCCATAAAAATGAGGTCGTGAGGGATGAACACGTCATCGAAGATGACCATCGCTTCCTGCCCGCCGTATTGGCTGTTACCGGCGTCCAGGGTGCCATTTTCCAGACTGCGGGTATCACAGGATTGACGGCCGTACACATACGTAATGCCCGCCGCTGTCACCGGAATCGCCCCCACAATGGCATAATCGCGGTCGGCCTGGCTCAGGCGCATGGTGGGCATGACGATGAGCCAGTGGGAGTTGAGGCAGCCGGTCTGGTGCGCCTTTGCGCCACGAATATACACGCCGTCGGCCGTGCGGCGGCTGATGTGAACGTACAGGTCAGGGTCGGCCTGCTGGTGGGGGGCCAGGCTGCGGTCGCCCTTCACGTCGGTCATGGCCCCGCCAATGACCAGGTTTTGCTGCTGCATTTGCGTCAGAAATGCCTTGAAGCGGGCGTGGTAGGCCGTGCCGTGCTGCTCGTCCATTTCGTAGGTGACGGAGTAGAGGGAATTAAGGGCGTCCATGCCCACGCAGCGTTGGAAGCAGGTGCCGGTGAGCTGGCCCAGCCGCCGCTGCATCTTGTTCTGGTGCACCACATCTTCCACGCTGGTGGCAATGTGCAGGAAGCGGTTGACGGGTTGGCCGGTGAAGGGGGAGACGGCCGTCGCCAGTTCCGGTTGCGCACAGGCCAGATCATACGTCTCCGTCACCGCGTTAATCGAAGGGCGAATGAGCGGGTGGTCAACCGGCTCCGCCACCAACTCGCCAAACAAGTACACCCGCAAATTCCGCCCCCGCAAACTCTCAATATATTCCGCGCCGGTGGTGATGGGGGGTCTCTCATTTTCGTGACTCATGCGGTTCCTCCGTCAGACATCTGAGGCGGCGATCAAAGCCTCAATTTCCTGAATGATTTGGGGCAAATTAGGAGTGGTAAAGCTAAGACCAGGGGCAGGGATGCGATTACGTTTGATGTTTGGCGGTACGTGTTTGTGGTGAGGATGCGTGGAAGCCAGTGTAGGATCCTTGGGGTGGGGAAAGTCATCATACCAGTACAAACGCTCGGCATCCCGGTAAACTTCGTAGCCGTAGGCCGTAATGCATTGGCGGGCGAAAGATATTTCCTCTCGCATTCGCAAGTGGAAACCATTGAAGAAGAAAACTTCGCCTTCGGCTACGGCCGTGTAGGGGCTGGTTGACCATACGGCAAGGGTCGAGTTTTCTATGAAAGGTCGTTCTTGCGCCTCTGCTACAAATTGGCTGTAAGCGTTGAGCGAACGAAGAGGATTATCGGCCATCTAATATGCGGGCTGAAAACGCAAAGACTCAACAATATCTTGCTCTTTAATCTGGGCATCGTACTGTTCCTTGCACCATTGCCAGGTCTCATAAATACCCTTCCACCGGCTGAAGTCTATGCGTGTTTCGTCGTATTCGTCATACTCCTCAAACTGCCCACTCATCAGCGCGTTGTAAAAATCCTCACTCAGAATGCCGTACTTCTCCTCGTAAGAAGCCAATCGCCGCTCCAATATCTTCATCTCGACTACAAGCTCATGTAATTGCATTGCCTATTCTCCTGGTGCTTCTAATTTTACCAGGCAGTTTAATCACCCTTGTTGGCTCTGGCAAGCTGCAAGCCCATACTGACCAGGTTGCCTTTTGCTCCCTTGCGTGACAATCCGTTCCATCCGTCAAATCCGTGGTTCAATCTTCCCAAAAATTTGGCATATCAACAATATATTTGTAATATATCAGACATTATCAACGCAAAGTGGCAAAGGAGCAAAGAGCGCAAAGAGAAACAAACTCTTTTCTTCTTCTTTCTTCAACCCCTTTGCCCCTTCGCGCCTTTGCGTCAAAACCCATGTCTTTATCCCAACAAGCCTACCACAGTATCAAACGCAAAATTGTCTACCTGGAATTAGAGCCGGGGGCGGTGATTGATGAGGCGGCGCTGCAAGAGGAGTTGCGGCTCGGCCGTACCCCGATTCGTGAGGCGTTGCAGCGGTTGGAGCAGGAGAAGCTGGTGACGATTGTGCCCCGGCGGGGCATGTTTGTCAGCGAGATCAGCGTCACCGACCTGTACCAGATTTTTGAGCTGCGGCTGACGGTGGAGGCGTTGGCGGTGCGGCTGGCGGCGCGGCGGGGCACGGCCGCCCACTGGCAGCAAATGGAAACCGTCCTCCACTCCATCCCCTGGGATAGTGCCAGCGGCCAGCAGTTGATTCAGATTGACGAGGCGTGTCACGCCATCATTTATGCCGCGGCCGATAACCATTTTCTGGAAGATATGCTCACCACCTGCTACGCCCTCAGCCTGCGCCTGTGGATGTTTTTTTTGCACCGCATTGGGGATATGCGCACGGCCGTACAAGAACACCAACAAATCTACACCGCCCTGCGCGACGGCGACGCCGACGAAGCCGCCCGCCTGATGCAGCAGCATATCCAGAGCTTCCAGGCGGAGATGAGCGCGATTATGAGGGGAGAATGGGATCACGGATGACACGGATATGACGGATTTTCACGGATTTGTTGTCATAGAAAAATCCGTGAGCATCCGTCTAATCCGTCCAATCCGTGTATCTATTTTGGAGGCATTATGAGAAGGCGAGAGAGAAGAACAAGAGAGCGGGGGGAGGACACGGCCGTACACCACGCCACGCAGCCGCTCCACCACCTGCCCCCCTACGAACTCCTCAGCGAGGAAGGATTGCAAACCATCCACGACGCTTCCATGACCATCCTCTCTGAAATCGGCATAGATTTCTATGACGCCGAAGCCCAGGCCGTCTTGCGGGCGAACCGCGTCCGGCTAGAAGGGGACACCGCCTTTTTCGACCCGGCGCAGGTGATGGAGACCATTGCCCACGCGCCCGCCCAATTCACCCAGATTGCCCGTAACCCGGCCAACAACGTCCTCATTGGCGGCCAACATCTCTGTTTTGCGCCTGTTTATGGGCCACCCTTTGTCCACGATTTAGACCGGGGCCGCCGCGAAGCCAAACTCGTTGACTTCCAAAACTTTGTCAAGCTCACCTACCTCAGCCCCTACCTGCACCATTCCGGTGGCACCATCGTCGAACCGACCGATGAACCCACCCATACCCGCCACCTGGACATGGTATACAGCCATCTCAAATACAGCGACAAGCCGTTCATGGGTTCTGTCACCTCCCGCGCCAACGCTGAGGACAGTGTGCGGATGGCCGAGATGGTTTTGGGCGACACGGCCGTGCGCCAGAATCCCGCCCTGCTCTCCCTCATCAACATCAGCAGCCCGCGCCGGTTGGACGACCGCATGTTGGGTGCGCTCATCGCCTATGCCCACGCCCGGCAGGCGTTGGTCATTACCCCCTTCATCCTCTCCGGGGCCATGGCCCCCGTCTCCATTGCCGGGACGGTGGCGCAGTTGAATGCCGAGGCGCTGGCGGGTATCGCCCTGACGCAGCTAATCAACCCCGGCACGCCGGTTGTCTACGGCGCATTCCAGACGAACATTGATCTGCAGAGCGGCGCGCCCGTTTTTGGATCGCCGGAGAGCCAGTTGGCACTTTATGCCAGCGCGCAGTTGGCGCGGCGATACAACCTGCCATTCCGTAGTGGGGGCATGTTTGCCAGCAGCAAAATCCCGGACGCGCAGGCGGCTTACGAATCGGTGCTGGTGATGTTGCCCACGATATTGGCGCGGGTCAATTTTGTGTTACACGCCGCCGGTTGGCTGGAAAATGGGCTGACGGCCGGATATGAAAAGTTTATCCTGGACTGCCAGCTATTGGGTGGCTTTCACAAGCTGGTGCAGGGGCTGGATTTATCGGACGAAGGGCTAGCGCTGGACGCGATTCGGGAGGTACCACCGGGCGGTCATCACCTGGGCACGGATCACACCCTGCGCCATTTCCGCCACGCCTTTTACCGCGCGCCGCTGTTTGATTACAACTCGTTTGAGCAGTGGTACGAAGAAGGGGTACAGTCCGCCGACCAACGCGCCAATGCCGAATGGAAACGGCTGCTGAAAAGCTACGAAGCGCCGCCGCTCGATCCCGCGATAGACGAAGCCCTGAAGGAATTTATGACCCGGCGCAAAACGGAGATCAAACCAGAGTATTGAAGTGAGCAGTAAGCGGTGAGCGGTAAGCAGTAAAGAGTGTGCTTCTCACTGCTAACTGCCCACTGCCCACTGCTGACTATTTACGTACAACCAGGAGTGAAAATATGAGCAACTTACCAGAAAAGGCAAATGTCGTGGTCATCGGCGGGGGGATTGTGGGGAACAGCGTGGTGGGGCATCTGGCGATGAGTGGCTGGAAGGATATTGTGCAATTGGACAAAGGGCCGTTTCCCAATCCTGGCGGCTCGACGGGGCACGCTTCCAACTTTATCTTCCCGGTGGATCATTCCAAAGAGATGACCATGATTACGCTGGACAGTATGCGCCAGTATAAGGAGTTGGGCGTCTTTACGGAGAGCGGCGGCATTGAACTGGCGCGGACGGCCGAACGCATGGAAGAACTGCGGCGGCGTATGGCCTCGGCGAAGGCGTGGGGGGTGGAATCGTACCTGGTGACGCCAGCCGAGGTGAAAGAACTCGTGCCGTATGTGAATACCGACATCATTTTGGGCGGCTTTTACACGCCGGGTGTGGGCACGGTAGATTCACTGCGGGCGGGCACGTTGATGCGCGAGAAGGGGCTGGCGTTGGGGGCGTTGACCGTTGTGCCAGGGGCGGAGGTAACGGGGTTACAGGTGACAGACGGCCGTATCCACACCGTCCACACCAGCCAGGGCAGCATCCAGGCCAATCTGGTCATCATTGCCTGTGGCGTCTGGTCGCCGCGACTTGCGCGTATGGCCGGGGCGACGATTCCATTAACGCCGGCCGTCCACCAGATGATCAGCGTGGGGCCGCACCCCATTTTTGCGGCGACGGGGCGAGAGATTGCCTACCCCATCATCCGTGACATGGACACCTTCATGTATGAGCGACAAAATGGCAGCGACATGGAAGTGGGTTCCTATGCCCATCGCCCTATCTTGATGAACCCGGATGATATTCCTTCTATCGAACAATCCAAACTATCGCCGACGGAACTGCCCTTTACGCAGGAGGATTTTGAGCCGCAGTTGGAGCAGGCATTGGAGTTAATGCCGGACATTATCGGCGACGAACGGGCCGGGATTCGCCATGCTATCAACGGGCTGCTCTCGCTGACGCCGGACGGCAATCCGCTGATTGGCGAGACGGAGGTGCGCGGGTTGTGGTCGGTGGCGGCGATCTGGATTAAAGAAGCGCCCGGTTTTGCGCGGGCAGCGGCGGAATTGCTGACGCATGGGGCGTCGGAGATTGATATTCATGCCTCGGACGTGGCAAGGTTTTACCCCTATGCCCGTACCACCCACCACATCCACGCCCGCACCAGTGAAGCGTATAACAAGACCTACGGCATTGTGCATCCGCGTGAACAGTGGGCGAGCAACCGGCAGGTGCGTACCAGCCCGTTTTATTTCCGCGAGAAGGAGTTGGGCGCGGTCTTTTTTGAAACGGCCGGTTGGGAACGGCCGCAATGGTATGAATCGAACCAACATTTACTGGCCGAATATGACGGCCGTATCCAGCAGCGCCCGCATGAATGGGATGCCCGCTGGTGGTCCCCCATTATCAATGCTGAACATTTAGCCATGCGTGACCGGGTGGGCATGGTAGATTTGACGGCGTTTGCTATTTTTGAGGTCTCCGGCCCTGGCGCGCTGGACTACATCCAGAAGATGACGGTGAATGAGATGGATGTGGCGGTGGGCACGGCCGTGTACACCCCCCTGCTCAATCCCCATGGCGGTTTTAAGGCTGACCTGACCATCATGCGCACCGGGCAAAGCAACTTCCGCATTGTGGACGGCGGCGGCGATGGGGCGCGGGACAAGAAGTGGTTTGAGCAGCATCTCCCCGATGATGGTTCGGTGGTGTTCAGCGACATGACCTCGGCCCTGTGTACCGTTGGTCTGTGGGGGCCGCAGGCCCGCACTGTGCTGCAAGCGGTGACAGCGGACGATCTCTCTAACGAAGGTTTCCCCTTTAGCACCACCCGAAACATCCTCATCAACGGTATCCCCGCCTGGGCGTTGCGCATTTCGTATGTGGGTGAGTTGGGTTGGGAGATTTACACGGCGATGGAGCATGGGCTGAAGTTGTGGGATACGTTGTGGGAAGCGGGACGGCCGTATGGCCTCATTCCCGTTGGTATTGGCGTCTATGGCACGTCGGCGCGGCTGGAAAAGGGATACCGGCTGATGGGGCATGAGTTGGAAGGGGAATATAACCCGGTGGAGGCGGGGCTGGCGCGTCCCAAAGTGAAAAGCGCCAATTTCATTGGCAAGGAGGCGTATCTCAAAGCGCGGGCAGAAGAACCGGCGGCTATTTTGTGTACGTTGACGGTGGAGGATCACACGTCCCAATCGGGGATGAAGCGGTACATGCACGGCCGTGAACCCATCCTCACCTCCGCTGGCGATAGCATCATTGATCGCAAAGGCCGCCGTTCCTACGTCACCAGCGCGGGTGCTGGCCCCTCTTTGGGTAAACATTTGCTGATGGCCTATCTGCCGCCGGAATATGCGCAGGTGGGTACCAACCTGGTGGTTGAATACATGACCGAACGGTATCCGGTGTCGGTAGCGGCCGTGGGGAGTACGCCGTTGTTTGACCCGATGAATGAGCGGATGAAGAAGTAAGCAGTGGGCGGTGAGCAGTAAGCAGTCTGGCGCACCAGAAACTGCTCACTGCTGACTGCTTACTGCTCACTTGAGACAAGCATGAACATTCTTGTTTGCATCAAAAGAGTCCCGGCTACCGGAGCGCGGATTACGCTGACGGCCGATGCGCGGGGGATTGAGACGCGCAATTTGGGGTTCACTATCAGTCCGCATGAGGAGTGTGCAGTGGAGGAGGCGGTGCGGCTGGTGGAGCGATTTGGTGGCAGCGTGACGGTGTTGACGTTGGGGCCAGAGGCGGCGACGGAACAACTGCGCGATGCGCTGGCAGTGGGGGCGGATCGGGCGATTCATTTGTTGACGGATGGCTCAGAGTGGGATCCTATCGCCACTGCTAATGCCATTATTGAAGTGGCGCGGGCGGAGGCGTATGACTTGCTGCTGTTTGGCAATGAAGCGGCGGATACGGGGGATTATCAGGTGGGCATACGGGTGGCGGTGGTGTTGGCACGGCCGTGCATCACCGGCGTCAAAGCGATTGAAATGCGCGGCGACACGCTGGTCGCCCGGCGTGAATCTGGCGGCGGTTGGGAGATGTACGAACTGCCTTTACCGGCCGTACTCACCGTCAAGGAAGGGCTGAATTTGCCCCGTTATCCGTCGGTACCTGGCCGTTTGCGGGCGAAGAAGAAACCGCTGGAACAGATTGAACCGGTCTGGAACGGTGGCGGATTGGAAATGATCCGACTGGCGACGCCGCCGGAGCAGGGCAAGACGGGTCAGATTTTAGGGCATGGGGTAACGGCCGTGCCGCGCATCGTGGAGATTTTGCAGGAGTTACGGTTGATATAGATACACGGATTTAACGGATGGGACGGATTTTCACGGATAAAAAGAGAAATCCGTGTTCATCCGCCGAATCCGTGTCATCCGCGTATCCATTCTTCGGGGTTGAAACATGATTTTGGGATTTGTGGAACAGGATGGTGGCAAGCTAAGCTCGCATTCGTTGGAGATGCTGACGTTGGCGCGGCGGTTGGCAGAGGAAACGGCCGTGCCTCTTCACGCTGTTGTGGTTGGTGCAGAAACGGATGGATTGGGGGCGTATGGGGTCACGGCCGTACATAGTGCCCAACACCCCGACCTGACCGATTATGCCCCGGCAGCCTGGGCAGAGTGTATTGTCCAGTTGATTGCGGCGGAAAGGCCAACGGCCGTGCTTGCAGCAGGCACAGAGCGGGGCAACGAGGTGATGGCGTATGTGGGGGCAAAGTTGGGGGTGGCGATGGTGGCAAATTGTACGGCCGTGATTCCCGGTGACGATTACCACATAACCCGGCAGCGATGGGGTGGCAGTTTGCTGGAAGAGGCGTGGCTGAAGGACAACCCCAGGCTGATGACGGTTGCGCCGCTGGTTATTCAGGCAGAGGTGGTTGAAGGGGGGATGGTGGCGGTACGGCCGTTTACGCCGGAATTGTCGGCTGAGGATTTACGGGTGCGGGTGTACGGCCGTGAGCAACCCACAAGTGGCAAAGTCTCCCTGGCTGATGCCCGCGTGGTGGTGAGTGGCGGGCGGGGTGTCGGCAGTGCCGAGGGGTTTGCCGTGTTGGAAGAGCTGGCCGATTTGCTCGGCGGGGCGGTGGGTGGGTCGCGGGTGGCTACGAATTTAGGCTGGCGGCCGCATACGCAGCAAGTAGGGCAGACGGGCACACGAGTGGCCCCCGACCTGTACATCGCCTGTGGCATCAGCGGCGCGATCCAGCATTGGGTGGGCTGCAAAGGCTCGAAGCACATCCTGGCGATCAACACCGACCCCGACGCGCCCATGGTCACCAAAGCCGATTACGCCGTCATTGGCGATTTACACGAAATCCTGCCCGCGCTGATCGCTGAGATTAAGGCGAAAATGGAACGCGGATAAACGCGGATGGTACAGATTTTCGCGGATAAGGAGAGAAATCCGCGTCAATCTGCTAAATCCGTATTCATCCGCGTCCTATTCAAATCCTTGATGTGCAAATGATCCGCTTAGGGCATAATTAGGCCAACTTATTGGCGGTGGGCGATTTGCCCTCCAACTCAAGAGGAGGCTGAAATGAGTAAGAAGAGTTTGTTGTTTATTGTGGTCTTGCTGGCGGTTTTGTTGGCAGCCTGCGGTGGTGGGGGCGGTGGGGAAACGATTACCCTGATCGCCAATCCCTGGCCCGCTTCGGAACTGAATGTCAATGTTGCCAAAATTATCATTGAGCAAGAGTTGGGCAATCCGGTAGAGATTGTGGCGTTGGATGAAAACGCACAGTGGGACGCGCTGGCGGCCGGTGACGCCGACGCCAGCCTGGAAGTATGGCCGTCCGGGCATGGGGAACGCATTGCCCAATATATTGAAGAGCAGGGCGTGGTGGAAGATGGGGGTCCGCTGGGGCCGGTGGGGGAGATTGGCTGGTTTGTGCCCACCTATGTGGTGAATGAACACCCGGAACTGGCAACCTGGGAAGGGTATGCTGACCCGGCGCTGGCCGGGCTGTTTGCCACGGCCGAAACCGGTGATTTGGGCCAGTTTACGGCCGGCGACCCCAGTTGGGTGCAGTATGACGCCGATATTATCAACAATCTGGGGCTGCAATTGCAGGTGGTCACAGCCGGTTCGGAGGACGCGCTGCTGGCGGCCGTTTCTTCGGCATATGAACGCCAGGAGCCGGTGCTGTTTTACTTCTATTCGCCGCACGCTGTTTTCAACCGCTTTGACCTGACGCAGGTGGAGCTGCCACCTTACAGCGACGAATGTTATGCCGGGGCGGAAAGCGGTGGCGTGGCCTGCGCTTATCCACAAGACCAGCTAATGAAGATTCTCTCGCCAGAATTGAGCGAAAAAGCGCCGGATGTGTATACGCTGCTCAAGAATATGAACTACGGCAGCGATGCCCAGATCGCTATGTTGGGTTCGCTGGATGAAGGCATGACGGTGGAAGAAGCGGCGCAGGCGTGGGTGGATGCGAATGAGTCGGTGTGGCAGGGGTGGCTGCCTTGAGTCAGTGAGCAGTGGGCAGTGAGCAGCGGGCAGTGGTCTCTTTACTGCTCACTGCTAACCGCTACTGCTCACTTCTTTGACAAAGAATGGAACCCAAAATCACCTGCAACCACCTCTGGAAAATCTTCGGCCCGGCGCCGGAGCATGTGATTGGGCAGGTCACGGCCGTGTCCACCCGTGCCGACATCCAGGAAAAAACCGGGCACGTGGTGGCCGTGCGCGACGTGTCGTTTGAAGTGGGGGCAGGTGAGATTTTTGTGGTGATGGGGTTGTCGGGCAGCGGCAAATCTACGCTCATCCGCTGCCTGACGCGGTTGATTGAGCCAACACGAGGCGAGATATGGGTGAACGGCCGTGACGTCACCACCATGAACGAAGACGACCTGCGCCACTTGCGCCGCCACACCATAAGCATGGTCTTCCAACGTTTCGGCCTCTTCCCCCACCGCCGTGTGCTGGATAACGTAGCTTATGGCCTGGAAATCCAGGGCATGGCCCGCCCCGAACGGGAAGCCAAAGCACGTGAAGTCCTGCACATGGTGGGCCTGAAAGGGTGGGAAAGCCATTACCCGCACGAACTGAGCGGCGGGATGCAGCAGCGCGTGGGGCTGGCCCGTGCCCTGGCCGTTGACCCGGAAATCCTGCTCTGCGATGAGCCGTTTAGCGCCCTTGACCCGCTCATCCGCCGCGAAATGCAGGATGAATTGATTCGCCTGCAACAAGCGTTGCACAAAACCATCGTCTTCATTACCCATGATTTTTTAGAGGCGATTAAACTGGGCGACCGCATTGCCATTATGAAGGACGGCGAGATTGTGCAGTTGGGCACGGCCGGCATGATTGTGGCCCGCCCGGCCAACAACTACGTGCGCGAATTTACGAAGGATGTGCCCCGTGGCCGGGTGCTGACGGCCGAAACGATCATGCGGCCGCCCACCAACCTGGACGGCAGCGAAACCACCTGCCGTGCCGACATGACCCTCGACCGGCTCATCCCATTGACGGCTAATAACAACACACCCATTGCCGTGCTGGACACGGCCGGAACCATCGTCGGCAAAGTAGACCGCAAAACCCTCATGCTGGCCCTGGCCGGAGCAGAATGAGCATTTACTTTCCCGGAAGCTTCGAGTTTCCGGGAAAGTAATCCAGGTTCTGGCTTGACCATTCTATTATTTTAGAGTTAGAATAATTGTACCATTGTACAAGTGAAAGGTGGTGATTTAATTGGCAAATATAGTGGTAGATAGTTCCGTGCTCATAGCTGTGGTGACGAATGAACCCGACAAAGCAAAGCTAGTACAATTAACACAAAACGTTGACTTGATTGCCCCCCATTCTATCCATTGGGAAATTGGAAACGCTTTCTCAGCAATGTTTAAGCGTAATCGCGTTACAGTAGAAGATGCCGTTCAGGCCATCAAGGCGTATCAAAATATAACTATTCGCTTTGTGGATGTGGAACTTGAAGAAGCGGTTAGACTGGCAAGCAGGTTAAACATATACGCTTACGATGCCTATTTGATCCGCTGCGCCCTTAAATACAAATCACCCTTATTATCATTAGATCAAAGACTTCTCAATTTCGCCAGATCAGTGAATACACAAATAGTGGAGGTGACGCCATGAGTGCTGTTTACACTTATTCCGAAGCCCGGCAAAACCTGGCTTCTTTACTCGATAAAGCCGCCCGTGAAGGCGAAATCCGGGTGAGGCGAAAGGATGGTCAGGTATTCCTCATTATTCCAGAAGCAAAGGGCAGTTCGCCATTGGACGTTGAAGGCATAGACCTGGGTTTAAGCAAAGAAGAAATACTTGAATTCATCCAGGAAGGACGCAGATACTTTACGAATTAGATACAAGTCAATTGCCAAGAATTCAAAACCAGGACTCTTTGAGTAAATTTCTGGCCTCTTCTCCAAAAAGTTGCGCAAGATTACAACTAATTGCCCGGAATATTCGTTTCAACTGGTTCAAATTTATGAGGAATGATCCGAAAAAGTTTCGTCAATCTCTACAGGACTATGAATCTGACCTTGAGTGGCTAAAGAAAGCATATTATGACCAGTGCAGTTATCGTTTTAAGTGGCCCAATACTCATGTTTATTGATATAAGCTCTTCCAACAAACAGTCTTGAACGGTCAATTAACAACCAACCCGCCGCCTGATGTAGGGGCGGGACGGCGCGGGGCACAATTGGCAGGGAACAAAGGGCCTCGTCTCCGCGCCGTCTCGCCCCCCGCGTTGGCAGACCCCGGGGCGAGACAGGCGGGAGACCTGGTTTTGGTGAACCCGGCAAGGCATCACCCGCCTGTCCCGCCCCTACGATGATTTGTATGACAACACAAACCTTGCCCCGTGTCATTCCGAACTCCCGTATGGGGGTGAGGAATCTTTGGCCCGGTCAGACCGGAAAATTTCTCGCTCCGCAGACTACGTTCGGAATGACAGGTCGAGTTGAGTAGTGCGCTAAAGCGCACTCCCCGTATCAACCTGGGAATTCCATTCCCAGTTAATGAGGCGCAGGACATGATTGAGGAGATCGAGCAGCAAATTCGCGGACTGGCGGCCGATTACGCTGCCCGCTTAAAACAGAAAAGCGACGAACGCATAGAGGAAATGCAAAAAGATGACGTTTCTCACTTTCTCGTTTACCGTGTCTTGGGCGTTTCTGGTGAAGAAGGGCATCTAATTGACGTTTACCAGAATAAGGGGCGGTTTCTCTACAATGCGGCCGGCCGCTTTCTGGAACAAACAACAAAACTGTGCTTTTCGGCAAAATTTCCCGACTCCGGCAGCGTTAGAATTGAGAATACGCGGGGCAACCGCCCCAAAACGTTTGAGATAGATTGCCTGATTGGGTCAGAGGCCATTGAGATCAAATGGCGCGATGCCACAACGGATGGCGACCATATCACAAAGGAACATACCCGCATTAGCGCGATTGCTGCGGCCGGTTTTACCCCCATTCGGATCATGTTTTTTTATCCCAATAGAACCCAGGCCATACGAATTCAGGAAACATTGGCTACCCTCTATTCTGGCGTTGGCGGCCAATACTACTTTGGCGAGGCTGCCTGGGAGTATGTTAAAGAGCGTACTGGTATCCCCCTGAAAACCATCCTGGAAAAACTGGCAAGTGAAAATACGGAGAAGACGGCATGAACACCCACCTGATTCAGGGAGATTGCCTGGAAGTCATGCGTACTCTGGACGCAAATAGCATCAACCTCGTTTACCTCGACCCCCCCTTTTTTACGCAAAAGAGCCATCGCCTGTTTACGCGAGATCGGCAGCAGGAATTTTCCTTTGATGATCTGTGGTCATCCAACAAGGAATATGCCCGGTTTTTGATTGATCGATTATGGGAAATTGAAAGAATTTTGCATCCATCCGGGGCTATATTTTTTCATTGTGATCGTAATGCCTCTCACATCATCCGGCTCCTGTTGGACGAAGTTTTTGGCTCTGATAAATTCCGGTCTGAAATAATCTGGCATTATAGACGTTGGTCAAACTCGCAAAGAAACTTATTACCTGCCCATCAAACAATCTACTATTACACCAAATCTGATGAGTATGTCTTCAATCCGCTGTATGAAGCGTATTCTGTCTCTACAAATGTAGACCAGATATTGCAGCGTCGTAAACGGGATGCATATGGTAAATCGGTTTACGATCTTGATGAGAATGGGGATTTTATTCCTGGCGGCCCCAAAAAGGGAGTCCCCCTTAGCGATGTCTGGACTATTCCTTATTTGAACCCTAAAGCGAAGGAAAGGAGCGGGTATCCAACCCAAAAACCGCTGCTTTTGCTTGAACGAATTATCACAATTGCTTCAAATGAACGTGATCTAATCCTTGACCCGTTCTGTGGCAGCGGTACAACGTTAGTTGCTGCCAAACGATTAAATCGTCGGGTTATAGGCATAGATGTGGCGTTTGACGCCATTGAAATCTCACATCAACGACTGGCAGAGCTAACAAAAAGTGAATCAGATTTGCTCAAATTGGGTCAAGAAGCGTATAGAAATGCTGATGAGGAATCATTAGCTCTCTTAAGGGGATTAGAATTTGTACCCGTTCAGCGAAACAAGGGGATTGATGCCTTGCTAAAAGATGACCTGAATGGATGTGTTATACCCATACGGGTACAACGGTTGGACGAAACAATTTTGGAAGCGGCAAACAAATTGTATCAAGCAGCCAAAACCAAGAATGTACCTGTTATGTTCCTGGTGGCCTTGAAAGAAGGTGGCTACTTTTCATTTGCTGAAGAACTGCCGCCCAAAATTGTTGTCGTTGATGGCCCATCATTGACGATTTCCAGGATCGTATCCGAACTGAGAATGGTACAGGGTAGATAACCATGAGCGCATCAATTGCTATTTCGCGGATTTCGACGCATAAGCGGTGGGTGGGGTTGGGGGTGGCTACGGCCGTGCTCACCCTCGCCTTCCTCGTTTTTGCTGCCGCCCAGGTGGGGGCCTTCCCGGAAACGTGGAACATCGGCCTGCGTGCGCCGCTCGACCAGTTCAAATGGTGGGTGGTGGCTAACCGGCAGACGCACCCTATGTTCCTTTACTTCTTTGAGCCGCTCAGCGCCTCCATTGATTGGGGGCTGCGTCGGGTGGAGAATTTTCTGCTCTGGTTGCCCTGGCCGGTGATTGTGGCCGCTATTTTCTTAATAGCGCATAAAGCGGGTGGGCTGCGGCTGGCGCTGGTCGTTGCTGGCTGCACGCTGCTGATGGGGCTGCTCGGCTTTTGGGATCGCAGTATGCAAACCCTGTCGCTCATGGTCGTCTCCGTCATCATCTCCCTGCAAATTGGCATCCCGTTGGGCATCTGGTCGGCGCAAAATGACCGGGTGGAACGGGCGTTACGGCCGTTGCTGGACGCCATGCAAACCATGCCCGCCTTCGTCTACCTCATTCCCGTCTTGCTCTTTTTTGGCATCGCCCGTGTGCCCAGTGTCGTCGCCACCGTCATTTACGCCCTGCCACCCGTCATCCGCCTGACCAACCTGGGCATCCGCCAGGTCTCCGGCGAGACGGTGGAAGCGGCGCGGGCTTTTGGCTCCACCGACCGGCAAATTTTGTTCAAAGTGCGTCTGCCCCTGGCGACTCCGGCGATCATGACCGGCGTCAACCAGACGATCATGATGGCCTTGAGCATCGTGGTCATTGCTGCGCTGATCGGCGGCGGCGGCCTGGGCGAGACGGTGCTGCGCTCGCTGCGCACCTTGAACGTGGGCACCGCCTTTGCCGCCGGGCTGGCTATTGTTTTTATGGCCTTCCTGCTGGATCGGCTGAGCCAATCCTTTGTGCGCACGGAGTGGAGCAGCCGGGGTGATTTTCGTGGTTTCCGACTGCTGCCGGAGGCGTGGCGGGGCAAACGGGCAGCGGAAGGGGTGGAAACGGCCGTGTCCCATCTCTACAGCGCCGCCGATTACGCCACCCATACCTTCACCGGCCGCAGTGATTTCCTCAGCCGCCGCCCCTTCTTTTTTATGAGCATGTTGGCGTTGATTGCCCTACTGTTGGTGACGATGGCCGCAAGTACGGCCGTGCCCGCCTTCCGTGAATTCCCCACAAGCTGGCATCTGGGGCTGGCCGCACCTATTGACGCGCTGGTGAAGTGGGCGCAGGTCAATTTGTACCGCATTGGTGACAGCAACATTGGTACCGGGCCGTTCAGCGACTTCATCACCATTTACCTGCTGGCTCCCTTGCGCCTGCTGCTGGTGGAGCGGTTGACGTGGCCGGTGGTGATGGGTTTGTTGACGGCCGTGGCCTACGCCGTCTCCGGCAAAAAATTGGCGCTTTACACCCTGGCGGGCATGTTCCTGGTGGGGCTGTTGGGCATGTGGGAACTGGCCATGGACACCCTCAGCCAGGTGATTGTGGCCGTCATCATCTCCGTCCTCATCGGCATTCCGTTGGGCATTTGGGCCGCTCGCAATGACCACGCCGACCGGGGCTTGCGGGTGATGAACGACTTTTTGCAGACCATCCCCGTGTTTGTCTATCTGGTGCCGGTGGTGATGCTCTTTAACGTGGGGCGCGTGGCCGGGATTCTGGCCTCGGTGCTGTATGCCCTGCCGCCGGTGATCCGCCTCACCAGCCTGGGCATTCGCCGCGTGGAAGCAGAAGTGGTGGAAGCGGCCAATGCCTTTGGCTCCACCGACTGGCAAATCCTGGCCAAAGTGCAAATTCCCCTGGCGCTGCCCGCCATCATGCTCGGTGTGAACCAGACGATTATGATGGTGCTGGCCATGGTCATTTGTGCCGGGCTGGTAGGGGGTGCGGGCCTGGGGCTGGAAGTGGTGAGCGGGCTGGCGCAAAACGAGCTGGGCCGCAGCATTGAAGCCGGGTTGGCCATCGTCGTCCTGGCGGTGATTATTGACCGCATCTCCCAGGCGTGGGCGGGGCGGTTAGCAGAGGAGAAAAGGAGCGGAGGAGCAGAGGGGCGGAGGTGAGAAGGGCAGAGGAGCAGAGGGGCAGAGGTGAGTAGGAGAATTCTCCCCTACTCCTCCGCTCCTCCGCT
>CAZOPF010000002.1:97596-156775 GCA_964581605.1 uncultured Ardenticatenaceae bacterium | reverse complement strand
GTATTCGTTTGGAAAGGTGCTGTCAAAATAACATTATGTCACTGCAAAAGTCGTGCTTCTTACTCTGATGTGCCGTAAGTATCCTGTTTCCAAACATCAATATGTGCGGGTGAGCTAAGGTAGAAGTGGGATAGAATCTGTCGCCATTCACCTGTGTTCAGGTCTAGGATATATAATCCACTCCCCTCAGGTGGCTCAGAGTCATGCCCGTAGGTAAAAGCAAATTCCTGACCATCCGGCGACCAATTGCCGTTTGAGATGGGGAAAGCGGCTACTACAGTAAGTTGATCTTCCAGATTACCTCCATCTCGTTCAATTAGACTAAACGTGGTTGTGATGACACCATCTGGATCAAGATGTCCTGTCCCAATAAACTCAATTGTTCCCCCATCTGGTGTCCATCGTGCATCGCCAGTAAAGTAATCACCAGTTTCAGAGAATATCTGTTGGGTGTTCCCCCCAATTTCATGCACTAATAAGCGAACCTCACCAAGTGAATCTTTTCCATATGCCAGCAAACTATCACCTTGAGGTGAAAAGTGAATTTCATAAAACACTGGAAACGTTATAGCCTCTAATTCCTGTGGTTGTGTTCGGCCAATACACCTTTTCTCAATCGCAACATTCATCCCATCGACCGTCAAAGAAACAAACCGGGCTGTAATCAAACAATCAGTTTCTGGGACAAATTGAAAGTCCAAAAATTTGTCGGCTCCCAGATCTATAGCTACAGACCCATCTGCATTTGCCAGAAAAAGGTGCCATAATCCTTCTGGCTCAAAATTGGCAAGATAGGCAAGTTGCACGCCATCTGCTGAAAAAACAGGATGAGAAAAATCAGCCGGGAATCCTAAGTCGGTTATCGGTGTTAGTTGTGAACCATCACTATTGATTACATAACCGGCAGAACGGTAATCCATTCCAAGCGAATCATCACAAGTAGACCGGCCATCTTTACAAGGAATCGCCCGAAAAAAAATAGGCCATATAGTGCCGGGCACAGGCGTAAAGGTCGGTGAAGGGGTAAAGGTGGATGTTGGCGCAAAAAGGGTGGCGGCTTCGGCAGCTTCGGCCACATAGATTGAGGTAATAGTAGCCTGAACATCCTCAGTTGAAATTGAGGTAGCTGTACTCGTTGCTAACACGACCGTAGCAGAAGGTGAAGGAGTAGACGATTGATTGGTCACTATCTCCGGGGTAGATGTTGACAAGATAGTTGGTTGAGCAACAGGTACGGTTACCACTGTTTCCACGTCCGGGGCGCAGGCGGCCAGGAATAAAAAACCGAAAAACAGAGTTCCCCATCTACTTAAACAAGTTTGATAAGCCATATAACCCCCATTAAGGCATGGAAAGGGATAGCCAGACAGGATGTTGCATATCTCCAGGCGGGCTAATCTGGAACGGAGTTTCACCAGGGGAAAGTAACCATACAGCTTCATCTGCGGTAAAGGCGAGTTGATCCCCTTCTGGTGTCCAGGAAATGTCATATACCCGACTTTCGGTGAAATCGGTCAACTGGCTCACTTCGCCACTGCTCACATCCACTTGATAGATGTTGCTATGCAAAGCAGTTACATCATGGTTCGCGGCTATCGTCTCCGTGTTTTCGCGGACAATATAGCTGATCGTTGTGCTATCAGATGACCAGACGGGGGGATAACCATGCCCCGTGTCTACCTCATCTAAAAGGGTAAGAGGCTGCCCACTCCCATCTGCCAACCACAATTCACCTGCCATAAAGGGGATGTTGGAATCGGGCATCAAAATGTAGGCCAGGTATTGTCCATCTGGCGACCAACGAGGATAAGTAATGATTTGTTCTGGAAACTGCTGCCAGATAGTAACTTCACCGCTGGTTAGATTCAAGGAGCCAATTTCACTGCCTAAATCTAGCCCACTACTGGCCGCGTATACCACGGTCTGTCCATCTGGGGCAAAGACGACATCATATGTGCCAAAGGGTAAATCCAGTAATTGTTCTTCATCACTGATTGCCGAAGCTAAATAGATAGCCTCTGCATCTGGTTTCCGGTAGATAAACCATTCTCCGTCAGGGGACCAGTTCAAAAAGTGGCTATCTGCCTGTTGGGGCGGGTTCTCGCCATTTTCTAAATTTAACAGTTGCAGGGTTAAGTGAGCCTCGCAGTTAAATTGAATGATGAGGAATTGGCTGGCGGGTGATGGGTGCAGGCTATAAGGCTGGCAATCGTGCGAATAGGGCTGGCTGAATAAGAGTGTGGCCTCGTCTCCGGGCATCCCATTTGCCCCCAAAGGATAGGCCAGAATTGCCACTTCTGTTTCCGTCAGGTTAACCGTTTGAACGACTCCCGGCAAGGTTTCCGTGAGGCTTTGAGTCTGGTCTACTCCTGGTAGTTCATTCCCGGCTTCAGGGTAGCTGATAAAACTCAAGTGTGTGGGAAGTGGGACAGGAACAGGAGTGCCTGGCAAGGTGTAACGGGGTATTGCCAGAATGGAGGTAAAACCAATAACAGCTATGGCAAGAATAAACAAAGGGGCTATTCGGCGGACAATAGCGAGAGAGTGATTAAGTATGATCTCCTCCTTAAACACAATGGTCTAACCAAACATCAACTGAGCGGTTTCACTTTACAACAATTAAACTGGCGTCGTCAAGCAGTTGACAGGAAGATCAATATTGTTCAATTTCTTACACCAAAATCATATCATTCCGATGCACGGCCACCGGGCCGTAGGCATAACCCAGGATTTCGACAATTTTATCAGAATGATGACCGGCGATTTTAAGTAGATCGGGGCTGTTGTAACGGGTGATGCCGCGGGCCAGTTCACGGCCGTCGCCATCCATAATGCTAATTGTATCACCCCGCTCAAACTGGCCGGTCACGGCCGTGATGCCCGCCGGTAAGAGGGAACGGCCGTCGGTACACAACGCTTTCGTCGCGCCCGCATCAATCGTCACGCTGCCCGCCGGTTTGCGGCCGGCATATATCCACTTTTTGCGGTTTTCCAGCGGTGTTTTGAGCGCCTTGAAGCGGGTGCCGATGGCTTCTCCCGCCACCGCCCGGCTGATGACATCCGGGGCATGACCGGCGGCAATGATCACATCTGTTCCGGCGCGGCGGGCCACATCGGCCGCCTGCAATTTGGTGGCCATGCCGCCCACCCCCAACCCACTGACACTGCCGCCGGCCAACGCCTTGAGCGCCTCGTCTATGTGTTCCACTTCGGGGATGAGTTGGGCATCGGCGTGGGTGCGGGGATCGGCCGTGAACAAGCCCGGCTGGTCGGTGAGCAGCAACAACAAATCGGCTTCCGCCAGGGTAGCCACGAGGGCAGAGAGGTTGTCATTGTCGCCTACCTTGATCTCCTCGGTGGCCACGGCGTCGTTTTCGTTAATGATGGGCACGATGCGGTGTTCGAGGAGGGTGAGCAGGGTGTCACGGCCGTTGAGATACCGACGCCGGTTTTGCACATCCGCCCGCGTCAGTAAAATCTGCCCTACGTGAATGCCATAAATCTCAAAGTACCGTTCGTAAAATTGCATCAGGCGGCTCTGGCCGACGGCCGCCAGCATTTGTTTGTGGTTCAGCGTCGGCGGCAGATCGGGAAAATCCAGCCGCGCCCGGCCTACGGCAATGGCGCCAGAGGTGCAGATGATGACTTCTTTGCCTGCCTGGTGCAGCCCGGCACACTGACGCACCAGTTCCACCATATGCGGATGATCCAGATGAGGCGTTCCTCTGGTGAGAACGCTGGTGCCAATTTTGACGACGATTCGTTGGTACATAGTTTGATCCGCAAAGGGCGCGAAGGGGCGCGAAGAAGGTAATTGGGTGATTGGGTAATTGGGAGATTGAAAGACCAGGTAGATCACCTCATTACCTCATTACCTGCTCACCTGCTCATCCCCACTTCCTCTCCAGCCACCACATGATGTAGAGCGCGAGCAGGCCACAAATGGCCGCCAGCACATAAGCCTGGGTCAGGTCGGCCTGGGTGATAAAAAGGGCGATCATGCCCGTAGCCCCGGTAAGCAGGTAGAGAATGAGAACGGCTTCACGCTGGCTAAAGCCCAGCCGCACCAGGCGATGGCTGATGTGGTCTTTGCCAGCGGTGTTGGGGCTGAGGCCGCGCCGCAGTCGGGAAATGACGGCCAGTGTAGTGTCGAAAATCGGTACAGCCAGGATAAATACCGGCACCATCCAGGTGACAGTGGGCATGTTGGCCGGGAAACGCAATTGCAGACCTAAGATGGCCAGGGTGAAGCCGAGGAACAGCGAACCGACGTCGCCCATGAAAATTTTGGCAGGGGGGAAGTTGTACCGTAGAAAGCCGAGGCACGCGCCTGACACGGCCGCCGACAGCCCCGCCACTAAAAATTGCTCGTTTTGCAGCCCTAACAAGAGCATGAAGGAAGCGGCCACACCGCTGATCCCGGCGCTAAGGCCATCCATGTTATCCAGAAAGTTGATGGCGTTGGTGATGCCGATGAGCCATAGGGCCGTGATGGCGTAATTGACCAGATCGGGCAGGGGCAGCCGCACCTGAATGCCGTAATAAATGAGAATGAGGACAGCCAGCAGTTCACCAAGCAGTTTGACACGGGCAGGCAAATGGTAACGATCATCTGCCAGGCCAATTAACATGACCAATGTGAAGGAGAGAAAAACGCCAGTTACAGTCTTGGGCGGTTCATCAATGAAAAAGACGAGGGCGACAAAAGCCCCGGCAAAAATCGCCAACCCGCCGAGCAACGGCATGGGGGTGCTGTGCAGTTTGCGTTGGGAGGGGGCATCTACAAAGCCGGTGCGCAGCGCCAACCGCCGTACCCAGGGGATGCTCACGGCCGTGACCGCCAACGCTAACAGGAAAATTGCCAGGACGCCGCTCATAAAGGGGAATGGTGATCAAGTGATCAAGTGTTGAGGTGATCAGGTGATGAGGCGATTGAGTAATCACGCAATCACGCAATTACTCAATCACTGCTCTGCCTCCACAATCTCAATGCGCTCAATCACATCTCCGGCAAAGGTTGGGGCGGCGTTAGGGTCGCGCAGGGTTAGCTGGCCGAGAACATCATCCCCGTCTATCAGTTCACCAAAGATGGTGTGTGCCCCATTCAGGTGTGGCGTGGGCACAAAGGTGATGAAGAACTGGCTGCCATTGGTGTTTGGCCCGGCGTTGGCCATGGCCAGCAGACCGCGCCGGTCAAAGGTCAGGTCGTTGGCGGTCTCATCGGCAAAGGTATAACCGGGGCCACCTGTGCCCGTGCCGGTGGGGTCGCCACCCTGGGCCATGAACTCTTCCAGCACGCGATGAAACACAGTGCCATCATAGAAGCCCTGAGAGGCCAGATAAACGAAGTTGTTGACGGTGAGGGGGGCTTCGGCCGTAAACAGGCGGAAGCGCATAGGGCCTTTCTCGGTGTGGATGATGGCTTCATAATTTTTGGCGGCGTCAATGACGAAGGGGGGATAGCTGTCGTAATAGGCGTTGCGTTCGGCGGGAGGGATGGTGGCTAACGGCCGTGCCCCATCCAGTGCAAAATCCGCCACTGTTTCCACTTCCGACAACTCCTCGCTGGCGGCATCATTGCCCAAAATCCGGTTTAGCAGTTGTTCAATTTGTGGTTTGGCTTCTTCAGGTGCAGTTGCCAATGTTTGCCGGGCCAATGTTTCCGCCTGCGCCAGGTCGCCTTTTTGGAAGAGAGAGCGGGCAATCAACAAGTTAATGTTCCAGGGGGGGGCCACACGGCCGTTCGGGTCATATTGGCGCACATTGTTAAACGCAGTAATCGCCCCCTCCCACTGTTCAAGCTGCTGGTAAATCTGCCCCAGGCGCAGCCAGGCGCGGGCGTTATTCGGGTTAATGTTTAACCCCTCTTCCAACGTAGCCACAGCGTCCATATACATGGCATCCCGTTCGGCCTCTTCCATTTCATTGCCACAGGACACCAGGGCATCCGCCAGCCGGAAATAGGTATCGGTGTAATAGGGATCTATGGCTAATGATTCCCGATAAATATCCAGGGCCATCTCACAATCCTGCTCAATGCTCAGTTCCAGGGAGCCATATTCATTGCGAATAACAGAATTTTGCGGGCTGAGCGCCAGAGCATCCTGGTAATAATTGACGGCCGCATCCGTTCGTTCCTGCCGCTCTTGTTCATTCTGGCTCAGGTTAATGCCGCGGGTGTTCAGGCGGGCCAGGTTGGCCGTGTGGTCAGTATTGAGGGGGTTAATGCCCTGGGCAACTTCCAGCCGATTTTGGGCTTCATTAAGCAGTTGTTCTGCTTCTTCCGGGTCACTATCGGTCAACAAAGTCGCCAGTTCCAGATAAGCCCGGCCGAGGAAGAGGTAATAAAAATCTTCACGCGGGGTACGGTTAACGGCCGCTTCATAAATAGCGATAGCGTTTTGCCACATGGCCGTATCACCACTACGTGACGCCTGATTATCATAGAACTTGCCCCGCTTATAAATGATGTCTGCCTGAATAACCTGGGTATTGGAAAAGTAGACGGCCGCACCAACTACCAACAACAAGGCTGCCAAAGCAGCATAGGCTGGCGTGGTACCATTCTGGCGCACTGGCGGTTTCCGGCTGGCTGCTAATGCAAAAGCAGAACTGACGAGCAAGGCAAAAACAAAGAAGTAATAATAAACGAGCATACTGGAAGCGCGTGCCGCTTCATTTACCAGGAATTGTTGCAGGAGTGCAGGGTCTTCCGGGCGGGTGTTCAGCACCCCATACAGGATGCTGTAGCGAAGCTGGAATGCCTGGAAATACGCATACACCAGACCGAGACCCAGGGCCACGGCCGTCAGCACCCCGGCCGCACCCAATGAACTATTCCAGGCACGATCCCACAGCAGGTAAAGCAAAATGGCGCAAACCAGCCCCACGCCCAGGCCGGCCAAACCACCGGCAATCATCAACGGCACGGTAAAAACCAGCCCAGCCAGGGCCACGGCCGTAGCTGTCAGCCGTCCCGCATCTGCGCCAGACCAGAGCCGGTAAACAGCCCAAAAACAGAGGCCGCCCCAGACCCAATACAGGCTTTGCCCCAGCAAACTGGTGGCATTGGCTGAATCTGGCAGCGGAAAAAGCAGCCGCAGCACAAAACTGGCAACCCCCATCACCCCGAACAGAGTCATAGCGATTTGCTGCCGATTTGGGGCCAATTTGCGGGCGGCCGGAAAAAAGCGTAGTTCATTATCCTTCACCATTTCGCTCACCAGCAGCAGCGTACCCAATACCCAGGTGAGGGTAAACATTAAGAAGATAAAAGGGGAATCGGCAAAATCCTTTTTAGCATTGATGAGCATGGATTGGTGAAAAATTGCACCAGGGGTGATCTGTTCGACGCTGCTCACATCCGGCGGCTGGTTATAGGTGATATAGGTGAAACCCATCGTGCCCAGGATGAGAGCCAGCATGAAGGCATTGAGCAGCAGCGGCCCCCAAACGCCATAGCTATGCCCCGGCATGGCCCCATGCCCCGGCATGGCCCCATGCCCCGGCATGGCCCCATGCCCGGTAACGGCCGCCGCCGCGCCCCGCTTTCGACCTTTCCCAACCACAGGGGCTGGAGTGGGCACGGCCGCCGGCCTGGCCGACGGCTCGGCCACATGGCGCGACAAGAGTTGTGTGACCACAAACAGTAATCCCAGATAAACAAAAAAGTGAATGCGTGTGGAAGCGATGGCAATACCAAAGTGAATTTCCACAAAATGGGCCAGCGTGGCTGCCAATAATGCCGTTATCAGCAGACGATCCCATTCAAACGGCCGTGTCTCTTCCTCTGGCACCCGCGCAAACAAGGCATAATAGACCAGATACAACACCAGCCCGCCAATAGCACCAAAGGGCAGCGCCACGCCAAAGTAAATGGGGCCGCGCCAGGCCACAAACACGGCCGTCACCAGCAGCGCCGTACCAATCCACAACCCCACCAACAGATTGCGATCAAATTTTGTGCGCAGCACGCCCAACCACTTAAACCCGTAATAAAAAACACTCAAATAGAGCCACTGCCACAACAGATAACCAAACAAGCCCGTAATCACCAACGCATCATACGTCTCGTTATGCGAGCGATCCGGCGAGGCATTCCGCGCCTCCACCGTCGCCAGTTCCGGCGGGTAGAAGCGGTTATAAGCTACATACATCGCTTCCGGGCCATAGCCAAACAACGGCCGCAGCACATTGAATGGATCACTCTTGCCATCCGGGAACTGAATTGGCTCGTGGGGCAGCAGCATCTCCAACGCCCCTTCCCAAATCAGCACCCGCACCCGGCCCGTGCCTGATTCCGATTCCAACACCCGGCCCAGCCGGCCCACCAGCGGCAAATTGCGCCACTCTTCCAATGTAGCCACCACATTGCCAATGATTGGAGCGTCAGCATACGGCCGTGTTGTTTCGGCAGGCAGGTTAAACAACACCAGCCACAACCCCAACAACACCGACATCAGCATCCAGCTAAACCACAGCCAACGCCAGCCACGCCGGGCTACCAGCATGACAAATATCACTAACATGACCAGGCCAATGGCAACCACAAATGCGATAAACGACCCCATTGGCCCGGCCAGCGAAGCAAAACGGCCGCTGCCACTAAGCAAATTCAGCAGCAGAGAAACGACCAGGTAAGCGGCCGCCGAACCCACCACCACTAACAATAACGCCTGCCCGGCATCCTTCAGACCAAAACGGCTCTTATCTTCGGCCGCATTGCGGAGCGAAACCAGCACAATCAACACAAATGCAAACATGCCCACGCCCAGCCCCAGCCAGGGGCCGCGGCTGCCCGACCAGTAAATGGTGATCAGTTGAATTGCCAGGGTGAAAATATAGATAGAGGAGCGCAACACATCGGCCGTCGCCAATTCCTCATCATTGAGAATGTTATTAAACGAGGAAATGATGCGCGCCACCGTCAGCGGCACAGCCATGATCAGGTAGGCGGCAATAAAAATGGCGTTCCCCATATGCCCGGCCACACGCTTCTGCACATTGCCCCCCCAGGGCAGGGGGTCCAGGTCGAAGTGCTGCAACAGGCCATAAAACGCTACGGGGATGCTGGTGATGATGACGGCCGTCACCACCCGCCGCACCTGCGCCCGCGTGCGCATGGTCATAATCGTCACCAGGAAAATGGTGATGTACGAAAGGGTGGTATAGGTGCCCTGCAACCGTTGATAAGAACCGGCCCAACTGATAGCGGGCGTCACCGAAAAAATAGTCGAAATCACATACGCCAACGCCAGTAACGTCACGGGCAAGATAAATGGCAGCTTCCACACCGCGTGTTCATCGTGCCAGTTCAGCATATGCCGCGCCTGCCAGCCACGTTGATCTATCCACCGTATCAGCCACGCCGCCGCCATTACCAGAGCAATCGAACGCAGCAGCGTCAGTTTATCCGGTTCAAATACCCGGTCTGAATGGATATTAAAAAAGAGAGGAGCAGTAATCACGGCCGCCAGCCAGCACGCCTCAATCAGCCCCTCACACCAACGAGATAATTTGGACTCCATATAAGGCTCTTCCTTCTTCATCATAGTGGCTGATGGATAAGAGCCGGTTGTTTTTACCAGCCCCTAACCGCCAGCCACCAGGTTTTTCATCCCAAAAGAATGCGGCGCGAATGGTAACGCAACGGCGTGATAGGGGCAAACGCACACCTTGAGTGCCAGTACCGAAGTCAGGGTTAACCCCTTCTCCCCCATCTGTTACCATCGGCACGGCGTATACAACCCGCCAAAGGAGCAGAACATGAAGCATTTATCATTGGTCATCATTGCCGGTTTGTGCGCGGCCGTGGCCACCTTCGCGGCCGTCGCCTTTGCCGATACCCGCACAATAAATGGCGGACTGCCGCCGATCATCTTTGTCGCCCGTGCCCATCTGGCCACCGAAGACACCATCTTTGAGGATGAAGTTGGCCCCGCCGGGCAGTTTGGCACCGGCATCCCCAAATATGCACCCGGCAGCCGCCTGGTGCAGCGCGACGCCGATGGCACATTGCATGTGTATAACCTGCCCGGTCTGGTAGATGTGCAATCGCCTGATGTCAGCTTCGACGCAACCACCATTGTCTTTGCCGGGGCTACAACCATTGACCCCACCGACCCGGATTACGGCTGGCGCATTTACCAGGTGGACGTGGGCGATTACAGCGGCACCAGCCTGATCCAGCTGACCTTTTCAGACCGCAGCATCACCATCCCCAATGCCCATCTGTGGGGCAACGCCCAAACCTATGGCGACTATCACGACCTCTTTCCGGCCTATCTGGCTGACGGCCGTATCGTCTTCAACTCCTCCCGCTACCCCACCCGCGCTCATTACGACGGCCGTGAATCCTTCAACATCTACATCATGAACGGCAACGGCTCCGGCCTGCGCCGCATCACCACCGAACGCGCCAGCGTATTGCACCCCACACCGCTGCCCGACGGCCGTATCCTCGTCTCTCGTTGGTGGAACCAGTTCAACCAGCCCTCCGAAACCGGCATTTATAACCGCATAGACAATGCCGACCAAAACGTGACCCTGCCTGATGGCACCCTCATTCTGGCAAATCCAGACGCCACCTTTAACCCCCCATTGGCTATCCTGCCCGGCGGCTTTGAGGTGCGCCAGGCCCCCAACACCTGGCACCTGATGACGGTTAATCCCGACGGTACAAAGTTCAAACGCTTTGCCTGGACGCCCTGCTGCTCCTGGAATCTGACCAACGATTCGGGGCACGGCGACACCTATGCGGCCGCGCAACCGGCCGTTGTGCAAAACAACGGGCAGCTTTTTGTGGCCTACACTATGCAACCCGACCAGACAATGGTTCATTCCACACTGCATACCGGCATCCGCGTCGCCCGGCCTGGTGTGGAAATGCTTTATGCCAATGCGGTGGACGCGCTGGCCGGCCTGAGCTACGACAAAGCCTGGAACCAGGGTGATGATTCCGGCCCCTACGCACTCCATCCCGCGGGGCTGCCCGACGGCCGTATCCTCTACTCCCAATCCGAAGAAGACAACAGCCTGCCCACCAGTGGCACCTACGGCGGCTTTGATCTGCAAGGCTCCCACCTGCGCTACCGCCTGTGGACAATGGAACTCAACGGTGCGGGCCAAACGCCCATAGCCATTGACCTGACACCGTTTGGCCTGGGCACGGCCGATCTCATGGACGCCACGCCCATCATCGCCCGCGTGGGTTGGGCATCCCTGCCCGACACCTTCACCCAGGTTGCCAGCGACGATCCCATTCACGGCAACGTGCCCAACACCCTGCCCGCTTACTGGTTCAGCCAGAACGGCATTGCCGATATTGAAACGGCTACCATTCACAACCCCAATGTCTATGCCAATCCCTCGCTCTTCTCCCCGTTTGTCAATAACTCGCCACCGCCGGGGAGCGTCGCTTTAGCCCAATTGTGGATTGACGCCAACCAGTTTACTGGCGCCTACTGCTACAACGATTGGCCCAACCCCTGCGCCAATTTCCGCGCCGATGACCAGGTACGGGCTATCTTGTGGGATGAAGTAGAGGTTACGGCCGCCGGCGCTTTTACCATGACGGTGCCGGCCGATGTGATGGGCTTCATTGTGCTGCGCGACGCCGAAGGGCGGCTGGTACGCAGTTGGAATCGCGGCTACACCACCATTGCCCAGGGAAGCGCGTGGGCACGGCCGGGTGAAACTGTCACCTGTACTGGCTGCCATATGGGGCACGTCAGCGGCTCGCTGGATGACGTACTCGCCGACGCTGAATCCGGCTGGCAAAATGTGGCCCCCTATGCCATTGCTGACGCCAGTTCCCACCGCCCCGGCGACGAATACAACAGCTTTGGCCCAGAGAAAATTAACGACCGGCGTGGCTGGGTTCCGCGCCCGGCTGGCGGGCCACCCGCGCCATTTTTTGATGAACCATACCGGGAACCCTATCAGGATGATGAACTGGGTTGGCTGACAGAAGATGGGCACACGGTGGGCGAATGGGTGGAATTGGTCTGGCCTGTGCCCATGCGCGTCAGGCAAATTCGGCTGGTTGGCCCACCGCCTACCGGCGGCGATTGGAACGGTTTTGGCAGCCCGGCCCAGAATGGGCCATTCTATGTGGAAGAGGCAACGCTCAATTTGTATCTGGGAGACGTGCTGGTAGACGGCCGTGCCACCGGCCGCCTTGAACCGCTGGAAAACGGCGGGACTCTCATCACTTTCCCTGTTCCTGTAGAAATCGATCGTCTGCGCCTGACGGTGAGTGCTGTTAGCGGCCGTTGGCATTGGGACGAGGTAGCGGCGCTAAACGAAATTGAGGTTATGGGGCAGGCGGCCGCATCATGGCCGCTGCTGGAAATCTCCTACACCTACCTGCCGGCCATCTGGCGTTAAGGGCAAGATTGGTTCAACCTTTGAGATTGAACCAATCTACGTTATTATTCGGGCAGATTCAATTTGCCTACCCCATGATAGAAAGGAGTTTTCATGAGCAAACCGCGCACGAAAAGCGCTGAAAATTCCACTATTTTCAGGAGAGACAACATGGGCAGTTGCCCACCACGATGGATGTAAGTTGTCGCTCGATTTTCCAAATCGAGTGGCGATTTGGAAAATCGCCCTACATTTGCGAAGGAGAAAAACCATGTCAATTGGCCCCCTACAGATGGTAATTATCGGTTTTGAAAACGACACCTACGCCCGGGATATTGTCGCCGAGCTAAGAGCGGCGCGGCAGCAGGGCAGCATCCGCCTGTTCGATATGCTTTATTTGATCAAACACGCTGATGGCACCGTTGCCAGCAAACAGGTCAGTGACCTGACCCCCGAAGAAAAAGAGACGTTTGGACGCCTGGTCAGCCGCCTGATAGGGTTGGGGGCGGAAGGCATTGCCCAAGACAATATCAGTGAACTGGCGGATTCGCTCAGGGAAACAGATGCCGACTATGGCCTGACGGAGGCCGAGTTACAGGGTCTGGCGGCCAAAGTGCCCAATGGCAGTTCCGCTATTGCTGCCCTGTTTGAGCATCATTGGGCGTTGAACCTTCGGGAAACGATTGTAAAAGCTGGGGGCAAACTCCTGGTTAATGCCTACATCAATCCCGACACACTGAAGGTTGCCAGCCAGCAGTTGAACTTTGTGTTGGATGCCGTAAACCGGGTGGAAGCAACAGCCATTGACGCGGCCGCCGCCATCCGTGCTGAAGCACAGGCAGACGCAGACGCGGCACGCGCCGCCGCGGAAGCCGCCACGCAACAACGCATAGCGGCCGAACAAGCGGCGGCCGAAGCGGAGGAAAAAGCGCGTCGCATTAAACAGGCGGCCGCCCTGCAAGCCTTGTCGGCGCTAAAAGCAGCCAAATTGGTGGCGGCCGAAGCCGAAGAAGAGGCAATGAAAGCATTATCCGAAGCGGAATTGATCAAAATGACGGCCGCCGATGAAGCCGCGTTGGTTATTACGGAAGCAAAAGCGGAAGAAGAGCGGGTACAAAAAGAGACGGCCGAGCGTATTGCCGCAGCACAGGCGATGGAAGATGAAGCGTTTGCCCAGGCAGAGGCAGTACGCCGTGCAGCACAGCGGCAAGAGGCCAATGCAATGGCTGAGGCTGAAATTGTTGTGGCAGCGGCAAAGGAAATGGAAGCGGCGGCCGTACTCAAAGCCATACGTGCCCTGGTTGCGGCCGATATTGTGCAGGAAGCAGCCGAACAACGAGCCATTGAGGCCATCGTAGCCGCCAATGTCGTCGAAGAATTGGCCGCCCGCAAAGCAGCCACCGCCTTATTAGCATCAGGAATGTAATAATGGAGTAACCGGGTAATTAAGTGATCGTTTGCAAATAAGTTAGCGATTGGGTAATGGGGTAATTAAGTAATTGAAGCAGCTAATTACCAAATCACTCAATTACATAATTACTGTACGTTTACTAAGTAATAACCCGGTTACCCCATTACCTGATTACCTCTCCCTCCGGCCAAACAACATGGGCCTCATTACCAGGATTACCAGTCGGAGCCAGACCGAACCTAAAAGCCAGGCCGAATTAATCTTTGAGTTTCAGCAGCAGCGGCAGCGGCGATTCTTGTTAGGGGTTATCCTCTCCTGGCTGCTTTTGATGTCCTTTCTTTTTTTGCTCTTTAGCGGTTTGCAATTGAACGTTTGGGGGCTGGAAATCAGGACAATTCAGCTTGATTATGGCTTTATGCGGCAGTATGTGGGTTTTATTGCCCAGGGAATTGGGCTGACGCTGCTGCTCGCTTTTCTATCCATTTCTCTGGCAATTGTGCTGGCGCTGCTGGGGGCATTGGGGCGGCTTTCGCGTTTTCCGCCAGCTTACGCCCTGGCCACCTTTTATGTTTCACTCATTCGGGGCACACCGCTTCTGCTGCAAATCATTTTTTTCTTTCTGGCGCTGCCGCAGTTGGGTATTGTGCTGCGCGGTTTTTGGGCAGGGGTGCTGGCTCTTGGTATCAATTACGGCGCATATATGACCGAGATTATGCGTGCCGGGATACAGTCGGTGGGCATTGGGCAGCGAGAGGCGGCCTTAGCCATTGGCATGACACCCCCTCAGGTGATGCGCCGGATTGTGCTGCCACAGGCGCTTCGGGTGGTCATTCCCCCTATAGGCAATGAATTTATTGCCATGCTCAAAGATACAGCCCTGATTTCCGTGACCGGTTTTGCCTGGGAGATTTTGTGGCGGGCACAGAAGGTGGGGCGGGCCAATTTCCGCAGCCTGGAAGCGCTGCTGATTGCTGCGCTGTTTTATTGGATGATGACGATTATTTTTTCGGCTATTCAGGCACGGATTGAAAAACGGTTGGCGAAGGGGGAACGGTCGGCTGAATGACTCCTATGGTACGCCTCTCTCATTTGGAAAAGTATTTCGGACATCTCCATGTGTTGAAAGATATTTCTTTGGAGGTTCAGCCAGCGGAGGTTGTGTGCATTATTGGCCGCAGTGGGTCAGGCAAAAGTACGCTGCTGCGGTGTATCAACTTTCTGGAACAACCTGACCGGGGTGAGGTGCAGGTGAATGGCGTGACGGTGGTGACGCAGGGTCATGGCCGGGCCTATCAACGGCAAATCCATGAACTGCGCCTGAAAACCGGCATGGTTTTCCAGTCCTTTAACCTTTTTCCCCATATGACTGCCCTGCAAAACGTCATCGAAGGGCCGGTGACGGTGAAGGGGATGCATAGAGAGGCGGCCGTAGAATTGGGGCTGCACAATCTGGAGCGGGTGGGGCTGGCGGCCAAACGCGACGAATACCCGGCACGGCTTTCCGGCGGCCAACAACAGCGCGTGGCTATTGCCAGAGCGTTAGCCATGCAGCCCCAGGTGATGCTTTTTGACGAACCTACTTCCGCGCTCGACCCGGAACTCATTGGCGAAGTGTTGGCTGTGATGGAGAAACTGGTGGCCGATGGGATGACGATGTTGATCGTGACCCATGAAATGAACTTTGCGCGCCAGTTTGCGCAGCGCATTATTTATATGGATGAAGGGCGGTTTGTGGAATCTGGCCCACCAGCCCAACTATTTGAAAACCCTCAGGCTGCCCAGACTCGCGCCTTTTTAAGTGCTTTTTCCCGCCTGGAGCAGGGCAAGCCAGACAATGGACATTAGCCTCCTGAATCTGGGGGGATGCTAATAATCTCGTGGCCGGTGAGAAAGTCCACGGCCGCCTGTAATTGCACATCTTCGAATGGGGGGGCGCCGATTATTTCGCTGGCCCCTTCTGGCAGGGGGATGAAGTAATCAGGCGTAAGCCCTTGTTTGTGGATGGAGGTTTCATCGGGCGTCAGCCATTGCGCAACGGTGATGCGCACACCGCCTTCATTTGACAATGTATGCCAGGTTTGTACGGTCCCTTTGCCAAAAGAGGTTTGCCCGATCAGGATGCCGCGCCCGGTATCCTGAATGGCCCCGGCCAATACTTCGGAGGCGCTGGCGCTGCCTTCGTCAATGAGAACGACCAGGGGAATTGTTTCGGCCGTTTGCCCATTTTCTGATTTGAAAATGCGTTCTTGCCCATCACCAAATCGTTCAACAAGGATGATGCCTTCAGGCAGCAATTCATCGGCGATCTCAACGGTTGTGTCCAATGCGCCACCGGGATTTCGGCGTAGGTCCAGAATGAGGCCAATGGGGTTTTGGGAGATGAGATCGGGCAAGAGGGTTTTTAGTTCCTCTGATGTGGTATCACCAAAACGGCTGAGGCGGATGTAGGCGATGTTTTCCGGGAGCATTTTCCCGGTGGCACTGACTAATTTGACGGTATCACGAATGATCTGCACTTCAAAGGTTTCGCCATCACGCTCAATTTGCAGCCGCACGGCCGTACCCGCCGGCCCGCGCACCAAAGCGGCTGCTTCGCTGACATCCATGCCATCTAACAAGATGCCATCGGCCGTTACAATAATGTCACCGGGTTGTAAACCGGCGGCCTGGGCGGGCGAGCCATCAATGGGGGAGACAATGGTGATACGGCCGTCTACCGCTTCCACCTCCGCCCCAATCCCCTGATATTCGCCCGAAAAGCTGCGTTCGGCCCCTTCTTGTTCAGCCGGAGACAGGTAGCGGGTGTGGTCATCCCTCAACGTGTTCAACATGCCTACAATCGCCCCTTCGATGAGCACCGCATCATCCACCGGCTGCTCGTAATAACGAGTCTGCACCAAATCCCATACCTCCCAAAATGGCTCAAATGCTGCCAGAGTCTCATTGGAAACCGGTGGCCCAGCCAGCCGATAGGGAGCCATAGGCGATTGGGCCAGGATATATCCGCTCAAAAAGCTCGTTGCGGTCAGAAGAATAACCATAAAATAATGTCGTCTACGTGATTCCTTCATTAATTCACCTTCTTGGAGATCAGACAGAAAATGGATAAGCTCATCAGGGCGATTATATGGCAATTCGTGAGCTTTGTGTGGGCGTAGGGTAAGAAGCGGCTGAAAGGCGTGAAAACGGTGTGCAACTTTGTTTGAAGCTGGTTAAGGGTTTGTTAAAATCGCGGCCTTATAATGGGATAGTAATGACCACACAAAAGTTAAGAAATATCTACTCTTTATCGCTTTTTCTGCTAGACATTTTGATGGTCTCGGCCGCTTTTGTGTTGGCTTATCAGTTACGAGTTTCTTTTGCCTGGCCAGACACGCTAACTTATGTTTATCCCCTTTCCAGTTATGCCGGTTTGATGGTGCTGGAAGTGGGCGCGGTGGTGGTGGCCCTCTTCCTTTACAAACAATACTACATCCCCCGTGCTATCTCCAGAGTAGACCAGCTATATTCGATGGTTACGGCCGTGACCATTGGCACCCTCATCGCCATCGCCATTTCAACCTTCATCTTCAAAGGTAATGACATCATCAAAGATTATCCCCGCGCCATGATGGTGTACACCTGGTTCCTGGCCATCGTGCTGTTACTGCTCGGCCGTCTGGCGCATCAGGTTGTGCGTGGTCTTTTACGGGAGCGCGGCTGGGGGCGTGACCGGCTGCTTATTGTTGGCTCTGGCGAAATGGCCCAAATCATCATCCAACGTATCCAATGGTCGCCTTATCTGGGCTATGATTTGGTTGGTGTGGTCAATGGCTCTGAGCCATTTACCCAAATTCACGGTGCTCCCGTTTTGGGCCGACCTGAAGATTTGCCCACCCTTATTGACCAGTACAACGTAGATGAAGTCATCATTGCCATGCCGGAAAAAGGGCACCGCGAAACCCTACACGTGCTTTCTTATTGCGAACGCGGCCGTGTTTCCGTCAAAATCTTCCCCGATGTCTTCCAGTTTATGACTTCCGAGGCCAGCATTGACGCATTAGGTGGCCTGCCCCTTCTTGCCGTGCGAGACTACGCGCTGCGCGGTTACATGCTCATCTTCAAACGGATAATGGATTTGGTCGGGGCCATCGCTGGCCTCATCGCTTTTTCTCCCCTTATGCTGATGATTGCCCTGGCGATCAAGTTAGAATCACCCGGTCCGGTTTTTTTTGTGCAGGAACGCATGGGGCTGGATGGTAAACCGTTCCGCATGGTGAAATTTCGCTCCATGCGCTCAGACGCGGAAAAACATGGCCCCGGCTGGACGTTAAACAATGACCCCCGGCAAACCCGGTTGGGCCGTTTTTTGCGTAAGGTGGATGTTGACGAACTGCCACAACTCATCAATGTGCTGATTGGCGAGATGAGCCTGGTTGGCCCACGCCCAGAACAGGCACACTATGTGGAACATTTCCGGCGCACGGTGCCCCGTTACATGGAACGCCACCAGGAAAAGGGGGGCATGACTGGCTGGGCGCAGGTGAATGGATTGCGCGGCGATACGTCTATTGAGGAACGCACCAAATATGACCTTTGGTATTCGGCTAACTGGTCCATCCTGCTCGATATTAAAATCTTGCTGCGGACTGTTTGGCAGATTTTGGAGCGGAAAAACACTCGCCAATATGCCACACCGATACGGCCGTCTGAAACTCTGATTCCACCTACAACTGAAAAAGAACCGGCTACGGCCGTGCCTGCCCCCACTGCAAAACACAATTAAATTGTCGCTATCTTTTTCCGCCAACCCCGGTTATCATTCAGGATAGTAACCCAGGCATTTGTTCAGAACCATGCAAACAGGTTCAATTGATGCGGAGGTAGCGTGATGAAAACCATACGGTATGGCCTGTTATTAATTTGTAGTGTACAACTCTTCTTTGCCATCGCCTTCTTCTTCCAATGGCCCTTTGTCACCAATTTATGGCCGTTTGCGGGCACAACCCCGCTCACCTACATCTTCATTTCTTCCATCTTTGCCGCTGCCGCTGCCTCTACGCTTTGGGCAGTGGCTTCCGGGAATTACGGGGCGCTGGCCGGGATTGGCCTCGACTATTTTGGCATCCTCACGCCGGTAGCGATTTATTCATTCCGTCTGGGTGCAAATAGTGACAATGCCCAATTGACCGCTTATGGCGCTATTTGTGTGGCAGGTGCACTGTTTGGGCTATGGCTGTTCTGGTGGAGCCGCCGTTTCCCGCTGGACACCACCATTCCCACACCTCGGCCGGTTTATTGGTCATTTGTTATCTTTATCATCGCATTGGCTATCGTCAGTACCCGGCTGATTTTGCAGATACCCAATGCCATCCCCTGGACAATTACGCCAGAACTGTCTGTGGTGATTGGCTGGATGTTTGTGGGGGCCGCACTTTATTTTGCGTATGGGTTGTGGAAGCCGTATTGGTCAAACGCGGCCGGGCAGTTGGCCGGTTTTCTGGCATATGATGTGGTGCTCATTGTGCCCTTCCTCACCCGCCTGCCCACTGTGGCTGATGAACACCGATTGGGGCTGACAATTTACACGGCCGTCGTCATCTACAGTGCCCTCCTCGCCATCTACTACCTCTTTATCCATAAACCAACTCGTCTGATAGGTTAGTGATCGTTTGCAAATAAGTTAACGATTGGGTAATTGGGTAATTAAGTAATTGAAGCGGCTAATTACCAAATTAATCAATTACATAATTACTGCACGGTTACTTAGCTGAGGGGGCACAGCCCCCCATCACCCCCAACAGTGACAAACATCCTGCAAATCAGGTGACGTTCCCCCCATCCCCTGCGGCGGAAAATCAGGCATTATTATCCCAGCACATCAAAAACCACATCCTACCTGACAGTAACCCACATTCCCCATTCCCGCCCACCTCTGCACATAAACTTTCCAATAAATCAACCGCCCGAAACGCCTCTTCTGCTACTATTCTTCGCGCCCTTCGCGTTCTTGGCGGTAAATAAAACAAGGAGAAACGAAAATGACTGAGTTTAGTCCAGATTTGCACAGTCCCATTGGATTGGAAGCACATGGCCTGAGCAACCTGAAAACCGTTTACTGGAATCTGCCCACGCCCTCTCTCTATGAAGAATCGCTCAAGCGGCACGAAAGTATCATCGCCCACCTGGGGCCGCTGGTGGTGCGCACCGGCCAATTTACCGGCCGTTCGCCTAATGACAAATTCATCGTCAAAGAACCCCGCAGCCAGGAAAATATCTGGTGGGGCAAGGTGAATCGGCCGTTTGCCGCTGACCGCTTTGAAGAATTGCACCGCCGCATGGCTTCCTATCTGCAAGGCAAGGATGTCTTTGTGCAAGATTGTTGGTGTGGGGCCGACCCCGACCACCGGATGCCGGTGCGCGTCATCACCCAATATGCCTGGCACAGCCTGTTTGCCCACAACATGTTCATTCAGGCCACCCCGGACGAACTGGCGACCTTCCAACCGGAATTTGTGATCATTGACTGCCCTGGTTTTCATGCTTTCCCGGATTACGACCAGACCCGTTCCGACGTGTTCATTCTGGTTGATTTTGACAAGAAAATGGTGCTGATTGGCGGCACGGAATATGCGGGGGAGATCAAAAAATCGGCGTTCACGGCCATGAATTACTTCCTGCCGTTCAAAGATGTGATGCCCATGCACTGCTCGGCGAACATTGGGCCGAATGGGGACACGGCCGTCTTCTTTGGTCTCAGTGGCACCGGCAAAACCACCCTCTCGGCCGACGCCTCACGCACCCTTATCGGCGATGACGAACACGGCTGGAGTGATAACGGCGTCTTTAACTTTGAAGGGGGTTGTTACGCCAAAGTGATCCGGCTGGACCCGCAGGGCGAACCGGAAATTTACGAAACCACCCGTCGTTATGGCACGATATTGGAAAACGTGGGCATCAATGTGAATACCAGGCGGCTCGATTTGGATGACGCCTCATTGACCGAAAATACACGGGCCGCCTACCCCATTTCCCACATCCCCAACGCTTCCCGCACCGGGCGCGGTGGGCATCCCCAGAACATTATTTTCCTTACGGCCGACGCCTTTGGGGTGTTGCCGCCCATTGCCAGACTGACGCCGGAACAGGCGATGTACCATTTCATCTCCGGCTACACGGCCAAGGTGGCGGGTACGGAACGGGGGGTGACGGAACCGCAGGCGACGTTTAGCGCCTGTTTTGGCGCACCCTTTATGGCGCAGCACCCCAGTGTGTACGCGGCATTGTTGGGCAAGAAGATTGCCGAACACGACGTGCAGTGTTGGCTGGTGAACACCGGCTGGACGGGCGGGGCATATGGCGAAGGGCACCGGATGAAGCTGGCGCATACGCGGGCGATGGTGAATGCAGCTCTGGACGGCCGCCTCGCCCATGTCCCGTATGTCACCGACCCCATCTTCGGCCTGCAAATCCCCACCACCTGCCCCGGTGTGCCCACCGAGGTCTTGCAGCCGCGCCAGACGTGGGCTGACCCGGAGGCGTATGACGCCCAGGCGCACAAGCTGGCGGCCATGTTTATTGAGAATTTCAAACAATTCGCCGAGCAAACAGCGACGGCCGTTGCTGCGGCTGGCCCACAAATTTAACAGGAAGTGGCCGGTGGCAGATTTACTTGCCACCTGCCACCTGCCACCTATCAGTATAAAATAGGGGCATGTCTTTGATAACCGGCCCCGGCCACAGCTACCCGATTGGCGCCACGGTGCAGCGCAGCGGCGTCAATTTTTGTTTGTATTCGCGCAACTGCACGGCCGTTGAACTTCTGCTCTTCGATGATGTCAACGACGCCCACCCCCGCCACACCATCCCGCTCGACCCCTTTCTCAACCGCACCTTTCATTACTGGCACGTCTTGGTGCCCGGCATTGGCGCGGGGCAGGTGTATGGCTACCGGGTGCATGGGCCGTTTGCGCCGGAACAAGGGATGCGGTTTGATGGGCAAAAGGTGCTGCTGGACCCCTACGGCCGTGCCCTGGCCACCCCCCACCACTTCAGCCGCGATGCCGCCAAACGTCCCGGTGACAATACGGCCGTAGCCCTCAAAAGCGTTGTCACCAGCCCCCACAGTTACGATTGGGAAGGGGACGAACCGCTGCACCGCCCCTTCAACCAGACCATCATCTACGAAATGCACGTCGGCGGCTTCACCCGCCACCCCAATTCCGGCCTGGCCCCGGAAAAGCGGGGCACCTACGCCGGGCTGGTAGAGAAAATCCCCTACTTGAAAAGTTTGGGGATCACGGCCGTCGAACTGCTGCCCGTTTTCCATTTTGACGAAGCGGATGCGCCGGACGGCCGTGTCAACTATTGGGGCTACAGCCCCATCTCCTTCTTCACCCCCCACGCCGGATACAGCCACAACAAAGAGCCGCTGGGCGTGCTGGACGAATTCCGCGATATGGTCAAAGCGCTGCACCGCGCCGGCATCGAAGTCATCCTGGATGTCGTTTATAACCACACCGCCGAAGGCGACCACACCGGCCCCACCTACTGCTTCAAAGGGCTGGGCAACCGCACCTACTACATCCTCACCAAAGACAAAAGCCGCTACGCCAACTACAGCGGCACCGGCAACACCCTCAACGCCAACCACTCCATGGTACGCCGCCTCATCCTGGACAGTCTGCACTACTGGGTGGAAGAGATGCACGTGGATGGCTTCCGTTTTGATCTCGCCTCCATCCTCTCGCGGGACGAAGAAGGGCATCCGCTGGTGAATCCGCCCATCCTCTGGGACATCGAAACCGACCCCTGCCTGGCCGGCACCAAACTCATTGCTGAAGCGTGGGACGCCGGCGGACTGTACCAGGTAGGCTCATTTTTAGGGGATAAGTGGAAGGAGTGGAACGGCCGTTTCCGCGATGATACCCGCGCTTTTGTCAAGGGCGACCCCGGCATGGTGGGCAAAATCGCCTCCCGCTTCCTGGCCAGCCCCGACATCTACGGCCACGAAGGGCGCGAACCGGAACAGAGCATCAACTTCGTCACCTGCCACGACGGCTTCACCCTCAACGACCTGGTTTCCTACAACGACAAACACAACGAAGCCAACGGCGAACACAACAACGACGGCCACAACTACAACCTCAGTTGGAACGGCGGTGTAGAAGGGCCAACCGACGATCCGGCCATCGAAGCGTTGCGCATCCGCCAGATTAAAAACTTCTTCACCCTCAACTTGCTCTCCCTGGGCATCCCCATGCTGCTCATGGGCGACGAAGTCCGCCGCACCCAACACGGCAACAACAACGCCTACTGCCAGGATAATGAAATAAGCTGGTTTGACTGGTCACTGCTGGCCAAAAATGGTGAGATCCTCCACTTTGTGCAACAGCTCATCGCCCTGCGCCAGAGCCTGAGCATCTACTCCCGCCCCCGCCAGATCAGCCTGATAGACCTGCTGCACCAATCCCGCATCGAATATCACGGCCTGCGCCTGCACGAACCCGATTGGGGCCACGAATCACGCACCCTGGCCTTCACCGTCTGGGGCAGCCGCTCCGTCTTTCATATCATTCTGAACGCCTACTGGGAACCGCTCCACTTCGCCCTACCCCCGGTCAACGGCGCGGGCACCACCCTCTGGCGGCGCATCATAGACACCGCCTGCCCGCCCCCCCACGATTTCAGCCGATTGGCAGAGGCAACGGCCGTGCCCGGCGAAAGCTACCTGGCCCAACCCCGCTCCGTCATTCTGCTGGCCGCCACCCGGCAGGGATAGAAAACGAATAAGTGGATAACCTGTTAACTCATCTTAGCCAGTTGCAATTCTTCCCGTACCACCCGGCGCATAATAGATTCCCAATCCTGGCCTTGATTCTCCATAAATTCACGTAATGCCTGATTCATCAAGGTTTGGTAACTGCCACCACCCTGTTCATTGATCTGCTCACGAAACCAGTTGAGTACATCGGTATCAATGCGGATGGTAATACGTGTTTTATTCGGCGCAGTTGGCACAATCGGCCCTCGTCTGGCATGGCTAAAATCATATTCCTCTCGCATGTCAATTTCTTGCTCGCTCATATGCTCTTTGCTCATTTTTTGTTGCATTTCTGGCTGAGATCAACCGGATGTTTTCTCCGCGAAATGTAAACACAATAGTGAGAATTTGCCCCAAGTGATCCAAACCTATGGCCACAAACCGTTCTTCGTCATAGTTTCCAATGTCTTCCTGCCACAGCACATACTCATCTTCCAACACAGCTACGGCATCGGCAAAATGGATACCATGTTTTAGCCGATTGAGTTCTGCCTTATCTGGATCCCATTCATAGCTCATGCAAGAATTGTATGCACAAATAGCATACAGTCAACGGCTATTTAGGATCGAGAAAATTCAGGAAAGTGCGGTAACCCGGCGACAGGTGAGGCGGATGATGCGGCGGGACACGGCCGTCACCCGCACCCGTTCGTCCAATTGCTGCCCCACTAGCCAGACCAGATGCTCTTCATGGGCCACGATGGGCCACAACGGCCGTAGCCCCTGCGCCGCTTTCCGGTTAATCATCACTTCTTTGACGGTGGCGTGACGGCCGTGCATCCCCAAAGGCTGAAACCGCTCCCCCGGCAGCCGCGGCCGCACCGTCAACGATTCCCGCTCGCCCACATCCACAAACGCCACCCAGGGATCGCTGTTTTGGGAAATCACGGCCAACCCGAAGCCGCTTCGGGCCGTATCCTCCGTATATTCCTGCGCATACAACCACCAACCACCCCCCAACGCCATCTGCCCCGGAATCGGGAGTCCAACGGCTTCAGCCGTTGCCAACTGCGGCCCAAAAGGAGGCGGAACGGCCGCTTCATCATTCACCAACAAAATGCGCTCATACTCCAGCCGCAACGTCAACCCACCCGGCAAATCCATTTGCGAGCCGGTGACGCCCCGCTCCACCAGTTCCCGCGCCAGTTCCACCACCTGAAAGCTAATGTCAGTTTGGGACGGCCGTAAAACCAACATCCCCCGCCGCAGCGCCAGCCGCCGATGACTGAGCGGCAGTTCTCGCCAGCGTGCTCGCGCTAATGCCAGCCAGCCCTGCCCCTGCTCCACATACACCGACTGCCAAAACGGTTGGAACCATTCCTCTAGCAAGGCATAATCCGCCGCCGTGATGGCCGCTAACTGCTGTAAATGGACGCTGATTTGCGGGTTGTACTGCGCCAGCAGCGGCAGCAGTTCGTGGCGGATGCGGTTACGCAAATAGGTCGTGTCGGCATTACTCTGGTCATACACGGGCTGAAGTTGGTAGGTGGCACAGTACGCTTCAATGTCGTGGCGGGAGACGGTGAGCAACGGCCGTAACAACATCAACTCCGGCGCGCCCGGCAATGGCGAAACGGGCAACATCCCCCGCAGCCCGGCCAGCCCACTGCCGCGAATCAGGTGCAGCAGCACCGTTTCCGCCTGGTCATCGGCGTGATGGGCGACGGCGACAAAAGGGGTGTTTTCTTGCACGGCCGTTTCCGCCAGAAAGCGATAGCGGGCATGGCGGGCGGCCTCTTCAATTGACCAGCCATTGGCCTGTGCCAGCGCCGGTACGTCTACTTTGTCTACGACGATGGGGATGTGCCAGGTTACGGCCGTTTGTACCACAAACAGCAGTTCGTCATCCGCCTGCGGCCGCAGCCCATGATGCAAATGCGCCGCCACCACCCGCTCCGTCCCCACCACCCGCGCCAGCAGATGCAGCAGCGCCAATGAATCCGGCCCGCCAGACACCCCCACCACCAGCCGTGCCTCCGGCGGCAAATGCCCCTGACACTGTGCTGCTACTTGCTCTTCCAACTTGTGAAGTTCCATTTTTCAACGCAAGAGCGCAAAGTTTTCTCATTACCTTTGCGCTCTTGCTCTACCCTCCGGGTTCATTACGGCGGATAACTGCTATTACTATTTCCCAGCCATGTTACACCTCACGGTTCAATGACTGTTTCCGATACCAATACCAGTTCATTCCCTTCCAGCGTATATACCCGCTCCACCAGTTCTGTGGGGCAACACATGGGGTCGTCTTCGCCAGCCTGCCCCATCTGCACCACAATCGTGTTCCGGGTGATGTCCAGCGAATTGACGACGATCCGGTCGCCAAGATAGGTCACGGCCGTATTCACCAACTGCCCACTTTCATCCGGAGTGAAAACGGACAGGTAATAAAACGTGCCGCTGCCACCGGGATCAACGGTGATGATGGTAGCGGCGGCAAACTGCTCGTTTAAGGTGCCGGTTGCGGCCGTACCCGTCCACGTCACCACCAGTTCAGAGGCCGACCCTTCGGCCATAGGTTCACGGTATTCACCATTGACCAGCGTCACCGAACCAGCAGCCGATTCTTCCACCTGATAGGTAGCATTAGCCAGGAAGTCCAGCATTTCCGGTTCCACATAGCCCGCTTCCTGGAAGTTGGCAACCAGGGCGCCTTCGGCGTCGCGCATTTCCATGCGGGGGCCATCAATGCGGTAGGTTGCGGCCGTAGCCAGGGCCGCCAGGTACTGTGCCTCCTGCTCCATCACCCCTTCCGGTGATTCACAAAACATCTGTGTGGCAGCCACGGCACCAATGGTGATGTTTTCACCATCTACCTGGTAAGTAGTGCTGTAATTATTGCAGCCACTAAAACCGGATAAGGTGCCATCTTCCCCAAATTGGGCCGTGATTTCTGTGCCCAACATCAGGCTGACGACGGCCTGATTGCCGTTGTTATAGGAGATGACATCCCAACTGCTGCCCGCCAGCCCGGAGGCAGCCTCGGCCGCAAACATCGCCGCCAGGGCATCATCGGCCGTGCGCAGTTGCATGGTGTCGCCCATCACCTGGTAAGTAGCGGCCGATTGCAACGCCGCCAGATACGCCGTCTCCTGCTGCATCACCACTTCCTCACAGGCCATCATCGTTGTCGCCAGGGGGCCAATGGTGATATTGCTGCCATCGGTGGTGTACGTGCCACTGAAGCTGTTACAACCACTATTGCCGGAAATGGTGCCATCGGCATGGAACACGGCCGTCAGCCGCGTGCCGCTGATCACACCCACCACCGCCTGATTGCCGTTGTTATAGGCCGTTACCAACCAGGAATTGTCGGACAGCGCACTTGGGGGCTGGGCCACGTAACTGGCCTGCAATGAACCCTCAGCCGAGCGCAGTTCCAGCACATCGCCGCTGATGCTGTAGGTGGTGGCCAGGGGTAGCGCCGCCAGATACGCCATTTCTTGTTCGGTGCGCGGCTGGTCGCAGGCGCGGCTGGTGGTGGCAATTTGCGGGTTGATGGTGATGTTGTTGCCATCGGTGGTGTAGGTGGTGGTGTAGTTGTTGCAGCCGGTGGAGCCGGAGAGGGTGCCATCGGCGGCGAACACGGCCGTAATCTGCGCTTCTGGTAAGGCGGAGACCACGGCTTCACGGCCGTTGTTGAAGCTGACTCCTAACCAGGTTGTACCGGTTAAAGAGGCTGGTTGTTTGGCGGTATAAGTTAACACCACGTTGCCATTCTCATCGGCCAGGGTTAATTGTTCGCCGGTCATCTGGAACTGGCGCACCAACCCTAACGCAGCCAGATAACTGCTTTCCTGGGTCATCAAGGATTCTTCCTGGCACATCATCATGGTAGAACCGGCAGCGCCCATATTCAAATTGCTGCCATCTACCTGATAGCTGCCAAAGTAACGGTTACAACCGGCGCTGCCACTGTAATCGCCTGCCTGAAATTCCAGCGTGATTTCAGTGCCCGGCAGGGCGTTGACCGTTTCGCCGGCCGCATTTTGCAAGCTGACCAGTGACCAGAATGTGCCGGTGAGGGGGTCTTCGGCGACGGCCGTTTCTGGCGCAGCGTCCGTTTCTGGTTCTGCCACCGGCTCTGCCTCTGTTTCTACGGCCGTGTCTGGCGATGTGGTGGCGTCGGGCACGGCCGTAGCCACTGTTTCCGCTTCGGGCGCTTCGGTACTGCTGCAAGCAGCCAACGCCAGCAGTCCCAAAGACAACAAAATAATTCTGACAGTTTTCATCCTACATATTCTCCTTTTTGAAGTGGATAATTGTACAGGCGGATTTGTTAAATTTTCCGCCATCAGTGGGCATAATGCTCACTTGTATGGCTTTGTTCCAATACTCACGAACAGTTCATAAAGAATGCTAACAGATTCCATGTCAGCACACTACTTGTTTGCCTGCCAACCTTAACAGACAATGAGTTGCCCGCCCCAATTTTTGATATAATCCATCGGCACACCTACCCAAAAGGTGATGTGCCCAACAATTCCATTGAGGAGACAGTTCAAAAGTACAACAGGAAGAAATCCACAGATTACACAGATTTCCACCGATTAAGAATCTGAGTAATCTGCGTAATCTGTGGATTCTTTCTAGTGGAGAGGCAAGATGGCACTGGATATGGTCATTGGCGCGCAATGGGGCGATGAGGGTAAAGGGCGCATTACCGATATGTTGGCGGCGCAGGCAGATATGGTGGCGCGGTTTAGCGGCGGGGATAATGCCGGGCATACGGTGACGGTGGCGGGAGAGATTTTTAAGCTGCACCTGATTCCTTCGGGCATTATTCATCCGGGCGTGGTTTGCCTGATTGGCAATGGCACGGTGATCAACCCGGCGGTGCTGCTGCGGGAGATGGATGCGCTGACGGCGCGGGGAGTAGATGTGGGGCCACACCGCTTAAAAATTAGCCGCAATGCGCACCTGATTACGCCAGCGCATGTGGCTCTGGACAAGGCCAGGGAAGCGCATCGGGGGAGCGACCCGATTGGCACAACGCTACGGGGCATTGGCCCGGCGTATACGGATAAGGCGAGCCGGGTGGGGTTACGGGCAGAGTTGTTTGATGATCCTGAAGGGCTGGCCGACCGGATTGAGACACATATTGCGGCCGCGAATGAAACATTGACGAAAATTTATGGGGCGGAACCGTTGGACAGCACGGCCGTTGCCGCCGAATTTGCCACCTATGCCCAACGGTTGCACCCGTATCTGGTGGACGGCTCAGTGTTGGTGGATCAGGCGTTGCGTCACGGCCGTAACGTATTGGCCGAAGGCGCACAGGGCACATTCCTCGACCTGGATCATGGCACCTACCCGTATGTCACCAGTTCCTGGCCGACGGCAGGCGGGGCGCTCATTGGGCTGGGGGTGGGGCCAAACAAGGTGCGGCGGGTCATTGGCGTAGCCAAAGCATTTACCAGCCGCGTGGGCAGCGGCCCGTTTCCCTGTGAATTGAGCGGCGACGAAGCGGTGCGGCTGCGCGGCACAGGGGCCAATCCCTGGGATGAATATGGCACGACAACGGGACGGCCGCGCCGCGTGGGCTGGCTGGATGTGGTGCTGCTGCGCCACGCCGTGCGCATCAACGGGCTGACGGAACTGGTGATTACCAAGCTGGACATCCTGAGTGGGCTGCCAAAACTACCGGTTTGCGTGGCCTACGAACGGGGCGGGGAACAGTTGGAACATTATCCCACCGACCTGCGGGTGTTGGCGGATTGCCAGCCCATTTATGAGGTCTTGGACGGCTGGCCGGAGGATGTAACCGGGGCACGCACGCTGGCCGACCTGCCCGCCAATGCCCGGCACTATGTGGAATTTATTGCGGCGCAGACGGAAACGGCCGTGACCTACATCTCCGTCGGCCCCGGCCGCGACCAGGTCATCCGGTTGTAATTCCTGTAGGGGCGGGATGGCGCGGCGAAACCTCTGCCATAACGAAAGGCGTCATCCCGCGCCATCTCGCCCTGACGCGGCGAATGGCAGGTGGGGCGAGACAGGCGGGAATAATGTATCGGTGAATAGACAAGGCTTCACCCGCCTGTCCTGCCCCTACGACAATGACGACGTGAAAAACAATGAAGAGGAAAGAGGGAAATGGCAAAACAAGCAATACTGTCTGTATGGGAAAAAAACAAATTATTGGAACTGGCACAAGGGCTGGATCAGCTTGGTTTCCAATTGATCGCCAGCGGCGGCACCGCCCGCAGCCTGCGCGAAGGCGGATTGCCCGTGCAAGATGTGTCTGACCTGACGGGTGCGCCAGAAATGCTGGACGGCCGTGTCAAGACATTACATCCGGCCGTGCATGGCGGCATCCTGGCCCGCAACACGGCCAGCGATCAGGCCGATTTAGCCGCGCAGGGGTACACCAACGTTGATCTGGTCGTCTGCAATCTCTACCCCTTCCAACAAACAGTCGCCAAAGAGGGAGTGACATTGGCGGAAGCGATAGAGCAAATTGATATTGGCGGCGTGACCTTATTGCGGGCGGCGGCCAAAAACCATGAGCGTGTCACCATTCTCTGCGACCCGGCCGATTATGAGCCGGTGCTGGCGGAAATTCGGGGGCACGGCGATACCAGCCGGGAGACCCGGCAGGCATTGGCGCTCAAGGCATTTCAGCACACGGCCGTCTACGATGACGCTATCAGCAACTATCTGCGCGCCCAATTCCGCCACACCCACAGCCAATTGCCCCTGCGCTATGGCATCAACCCCCACCAAAAACCGGCGCAGCTATACACCATGCAGGGCAAACTGCCGCTGCAAGTGCTCAATGGTTCGCCGGGAACCATCAACTTATTAGACGCCCTACACGGCTGGCCGTTGGTGAAAGAACTTAAAGCCGCCACTGGCCTACCCGCCGCCGCCTCGTTCAAGCATGTCAGTCCGGCGGGTGCGGCAACGGCCGTGCCCCTCACCCCCGCCGAAGCCCAGGCCTACTTTGTGGATGATCTGGAACTCACCCCACTCGCCACCGCCTACGCCCGGGCGCGGGGGGCCGACCGCATGTCCTCCTTTGGTGATTGGGTGGCGCTCAGCGACCCGGTAGATTTAGTAACCGCCCGCCTCATCAACCGCGAAGTGTCTGATGGCGTGATTGCGCCAGGGTATGAACCAGAGGCGCTGGAACTGCTGCGCAAAAAGAAAAACGGCAGCTACCCCATTGTGCAAATGGATCCGGATTATGAGCCCCCCCTGCTGGAAACACGCCAAGTCTATGGCCTCACCTTCCAACAGCGCCGCAACGATGCCCGCATTGACGCCGGCCTGTTGACCAACATCGTCTCCGCCAGCCACGACCTGCCCGACAGCGCCAAACGTGACCTCATCGTGGCCACCATCGCCACCAAATACGCCCAATCCAACACTGTCTGTTACGCTGTGGCTGGGCAGGTGGTGGGCATGGGCGCGGGGCAGCAGTCACGGGTTCATTGCACCCGGTTGGCGGGCGGCAAGACGGACAACTGGTGGCTGCGGCAGCACCCGCGTGTGCTGGGCTTCCAATTCAAAGAGGGCATACAGCGAGCGGTGAAGAACAATGCCATTGATTTGTATGTGTTGGACGAAATTGGGGAAGTGGAACGGCCGTCGTGGGAAGCATTATTCGCCGAAATCCCTGCCCCGCTCACGGCCGTCGAACGCCGCGACTGGCTGGACAAATTGCAAAACGTGGCCCTCAGTTCCGACGCCTTTTTCCCCTTCCGCGACAACATAGACCGTGCCCATCGCAGCGGCGTTCGCTACATCATCCAACCCGGCGGCTCCGTCCGCGACGAAGACATCATCGCCGCCGCTGACGAATATGGCATGACGCTCATCTTCAGCGGTCTGCGCCTGTTTACCCATTAGCCCCAGACCTGACAGGTCTTCTGAGACCTGTCAGGTCTTTCCTACTTGTGAGCAAGCCGTAAAATTTGCCACTAAAAATGAGAAGTGTAACCAGATTGTCTAGACAATATCCGGCAAGCCAAGTAACGTACACGCACCCCGCTCGTAGTGGGCGATTTATCGCCTTCTGTAGAAAAGAAGGGCAATAAATTACCTGCTACAAACAAGGGGAATCTTTTGATAATGTAATGGATAAATTGAATGATGATAAACCTGCAAAGCGTGGTAATTGAGCATTTTGTGAAGGAGTTAAAGGGCGCGTACCAGCAGACCTACAGCTTGTTGGAGCCACAATACGGCAACATTCTGGAATGGACGGGGCGGCTGGCGCTGGAAAACATCGCCAATTCGGACGCTCTCTACCACAATGTAGACCACACCATCATGGTCACGCTGGTGGGGCAGGCCATTCTCAAGGGTAAACATTTAACCGAAGGGGGCGTGACACCCCGTGACTGGCTGCATTTTATGATGGCGCTGCTGTGCCATGATATTGGGTATGTGCGAGGTGTGTGTCGGTTGGATGGCAACGGCCGTTATGCCACCGGTATTGGGCAAGAAACTATCAGCATCCCGCCCGGCAGCACCGACGCCGCCCTCACTCGTTACCACGTTGATCGCAGCAAGTTGTTCATTCTGGAGCGGTTTAGTGGCTCATTGGCGGGGGTGGATACGGCCGTGATCGCCGCTTACATCGAAATGACCCGCTTCCCCATCCCCGACGATGGCAAACACGAAGACAATGCCAGTTTTGCCGGGCTGGCCCGCGCCGCCGACTTCATCGGTCAGCTAGGCGACCCCGACTACCTGCGCAAAATCCCCGCCCTCTACTACGAATTCCAGGAAATCGGCGAAAACAAAAAGATCGGCTATTCCAGCCCTGGCCATATGCGCGAGAACTTCACCCTCTTCTACTGGAACGTCGTCAGCCCCCACATTCAAGATGCGCTGCGCTACCTGCGCAAAACCCAGGAAGGCAAACAGTGGATTGCCAATATGCACTCCCATGTCTTTGACGTGGAGCATAACCAGAACAATCACCCGTGATACGTCATCCGTGAACCGTCATCCGACATTGGATATCGGGCTTCTGATTACGACTCTCGTCCAGCCAGTTTCAGAATCGCCTCCGCAACTGCTTGCGAATTAACCATCATATGCAAATGTGCCGCTTCCTGTGAAATGAGGGCGCTGATTGGCGCGGATGACGCGGATAAAACGAGATAATGAGCGTCCTGTTTCATTTATGTGGGTGGGCTGCCGCCCGTATGGAATAAACTGTGGGAAAAAACGATCTTTGTTTATCTTTTGCTGGTGTTGTTGGCCGCCTGCCAGAGCCAGGAGCGGGCAACGGCCGTTTCCGCCGCCCGGTTGCTCTGGCATTTGATTCTGCCGGGAACGTCTACGTCAGCAATCAAGCGGGCAACTCGGTGCAGAAATTCGCTCCGCCACCGCTACCGTAAGCCCCAAACCTGGTTACCTGGTTACGGGTTCCGAGGTCATTTGCTGCTGTATCATCTGGGCAAAAGCGCGGGCACGGGCAACGGCCGTGCCCACATGCCCCTCCGCCCACATCAACCCCCGCACATCCTCCGCCCCCAAATATCCCAATATCCTGCTATCCCCCGCCAAAATCCCCACCAACGGATTCGCTCCCCCCTCTTTCATCTCCGCCCATGCCCGCAAACTCCCCTCCCGAATCCACTCATGTGCATCCTGGCGGCTGGCCCCGGCCGAAACCAATGCCATTAACACCCGCTCCGTAGCGGCAAACGGGCCATAAATCGCCATATTCCGGGCAATCCCCCCTTCATCAATTGCCATCTCCCGCACCAGCCGGATCGCCCGCCGCAACATCTCATCCATCGCCAGAAAACCATCCGCCTGAAACACGCGCCGGTTCGCCGAATCATCCAGGCTGCGCTCTAAGATCGCCTGGCTGGCATTGTCCCAGGCCATCGCCGGCAACCCGGCCACATACCGCGCCAGCGAACAGATATTTTCGGCGTTAATCGGGTTACGCTTAAACGGCATTGCCGACGACCCCACCTGCCCTTTGCCAAACGGTTCCGCCCATTCTCCAAACGGCGGCGACTGCAAAATACGGAAATCCAACGCAAATTTATGCAGCGACGCGGCCATGCCTGCCAACACCTGCTGCACCCGCAAATCTTGCTGCCGCGTGTACGTCTGGGTGGCAATAGGGAAATAGGGCAGATCTAAAATCGCCATCGCCGCCGCCTCCATCTCCTCTGGCGATATTCCTGTGCCCGCCAGCAATTCCGCATAACCGGCCTGTGTGCCAACCGCCCCTTTCAATCCTTTACCTCTGAGATTGGCAATCAAAGATTGGAGATTGTTGTAATCGTCAAGTAAATCCTGAGCATAGACGGCAAAACGGTAGCCCAGGGTAGTGGGTTCGGCCGGTTGGATGTGGGTGTGGGCCATGGTGGGCAGGTCAGCAGTGGCCTCAATCTTTTCCGCCAGCAGCAACAGCAGTTCCCGCAACTGCACCTGCACCAGCCGCGCCGCTTCCCGCAGCCGCAGCACATCCGCATTATCCGTAATATCCGCACTCGTCGCCCCCCAATGGATAATGCCGCCCCCCACCGGGCACTGTTCGGCAAAGGTACGGATTTCAGCCATCACGTCATGGCGCGTTTCTGCTTCAATTTCCAGGGCGCGGGGGATATCAATGTCGTTTTGATGGGCTTGCAGGTCGGCCAACTGCGCCGCACTGACCATACCGGCCTGGTGCTGCGCCGCTGCCAGCGCCACCCATACCTGGCGCATCAACCGCCGTTTATGCTCCTCCGACCATAGCTGGCGCATAGTCTCGCCGCCATAGCGCCAGGTGAAGGGAGAGATGTAGGTCGAGTGGTGAAACACGGGAGAGATTGGAGAATGAAGATTGGAGATGGCTTAATCTCTAACTTCCAATCTCAATTACCCAATGATAAATGGCGGCTACAACTGCCGCCCTTTTCTTCCATACGGGCCAGACGGCGTTCTTCGCGTGATTGTTCCTGCAAGGCACGTGTATCTTCAATCAACTTGCGCCGCTCCGCTTCTAAGTGGGCTAAAATTTCCGCATTTCTGCGAGCCTGTTCTTGTGTCAGTTGAACTTCACTTTTTGCCATTGCTCTTTCTCCGTATTTTGTAACTCGAAGCCCGTTGTCGGATGACGGATTACGGATTACCGATTACGGGTCACGGATTACCGGCTACCGTCTTGCCTGATAATTCGGCGCTTCTTTGGTGATGGTGATGCCGTGGGGATGGCTTTCCAGCAACCCGGCATTGGTGATGCGCACAAAGCGGGCTTTGTCATGCAGTTCGGCCAGATTGGCCGCACCCACATAGCCCATGCCGGAGCGTAAACCGCCCATCATCTGGTACATCACATCGGCCAGCTTACCACGATAAGGCACCTGCCCTTCTACTCCCTCCGGCACCAATTTATCACGCTCGCCGTTTTTCTTTACGCCGCTGCCATAGCGGTCGGCTCCTTGCCCCTGCATTGCGCCCAGACTGCCCATACCCCGATACACTTTGTACCGCCGCCCCTCGTACAGAATGATTTCACCGGGGCTTTCTTCCAGCCCGGCGAGCATGGAACCAAGCATGACGGCGCTGCCCCCGGCCGCCAGTGATTTGACAATATCGCCGCTGTATTTGATGCCCCCATCGGCGATGATGGGGATGTCTCGTTTAGAACCGGCGGCGGCACATTCGAGTACGGCCGTTAACTGCGGCATCCCGGCGCCGGACACAATGCGCGTCGTGCAAATAGACCCCGCACCAATCCCTACTTTGACGGCGCTGGCCCCGGCATTTGCCAGGTCGTCGACTCCCTGCGCGGTGGCCGCGTTCCCGGCAATGATGGGCAACTGCGGGTATCTGGCTCTGGCTTCGCGGACGGTTTGCAGCACCAGGGCGGTGTGCCCGTGTGCGGTGTCAATGACGGCCACATCCACACCTGCCTGCACCAGCACATCCAGCCGCGCCAACCCTTTTTCGCCCACACCTATGGCCGCCGCACAAAGGAGACGGCCGTTGCCATCCGTGGCCGCATTCGGGAAATTCACCTTCTTCAAGATGTCTTTGACGGTAATCAGCCCTTTCAAGTGAAAGTTCTCATCCACCAGGGGCAATTTTTCAATGCGATGGCGATGTAGGATTTCTTTGGCTTCTTCCAGCGTCGTGCCGACGGGGGCCGTCACCAACCCTTCGCTGGTCATAAATTCGGCGATGGGCTGGTTGCCCGGTTTGACGAAGCGCGTATCCCGATTGGTGAGAATGCCCACCAGACGGCCGTTACCCTCTGTAATGGGTACGCCAGAGATGTGGTAGCGGCTCATCAGATTTTCCGCGTCGGCCAGGGTGTGCGACGGCCGTAGCGTCACCGGGTCCACAATCATGCCCGCCTCTGACCGCTTGACCATGTCCACCTGCTCCGCCTGTTCTTCCATGTCCAGGTTGCGATGAATCACGCCGATACCACCCAACCGCGCCAGGCCAATGCCCATGCGCCCCTCTGTCACCGTATCCATCGCCGCCGACAGCACCGGGATATTCAGAAACAGATCACCGGCCAGACGGGTGCGCAACTCCACATCGGCCGGCAACACTTCCGAATAACCAGGGGCCAGCAACACATCATCAAACGTCAGCGCCAGTTCCCCGATTTTGTCAGACATCTCAAACATACGAATCTCCTCTGGGGGAGTAAAAGTAAACAGTGAACAGTGAACAGTAAACAGTGAGATGAACTGTTAACTGTTGACTATTTACTGTTCACTGTCAACTCCGTTTCGGCTTCGGCTTTGCTGGCCGCTTTTTCCGCGCAAACATTTCCGGCAGCTTATCATTCCGCGCCAAAGCAATAAACACCCCCACCAATGCCAGCCCAATGGACATGAGCATGGAATAGGTGATAATGGTGTCGCCCACCGTTGTCTGGTCGGGCCGGAACAACTCAATCCAGGCGCGGTTGCCGCCCCACCAGAGCAGAAAAATGCCAAATAACGTGCCTGGCTGCCACACGGCCCGGTAGCGATTGTTCAAAAAGTGAAGCAGTAAAAAGCCGATGAACAACAAAATGGATTCATACAAAAAGGTGGGATGAAAGCGCGTTTCGGCCGGTAACGCCACATATTCCGGCAGGCGGTAGGGCGCTTCAATGAGCAGCCCCCAGGGCAGGGTGGTCGGCGGGCCATACAGTTCCTGGTTGATGAAGTTTCCCCAACGGCCGATAGCCTGCGCCAACAAGATAGCCGGCCCGGCCACATCGGCATATTGCCAGAGAGGCAGATTGCGCCATTTCGCGTATATCCAGCCTACCAACGCTGCCCCAATAAAACCACCCAGAATATTGACGCCCCCAGCGCGCACGTTGATCACATCCCACAAAGAGTCGTATTGGCCGCCGTCCAAAATATCCAGAATTACATAGGTGAGGCGGGCAAAAAAGTAGCCGGAAAAGACCACCAGGATGAGGCCGTTGTAAAATTCGTCAATGACTCGCTGTGGCTGATCACGCTTATTCAATTCCCGTACTGCCCACCATGCCCCCAGGGCAATGCCAATCACGATGATGATGCCATACCAGAAAATGGGAAAGGTAGGGGGCCAGTCAAATCGCTCCTGTAAAAACAGGGGGATGGGGATTTCAAAGGCGATGCGGTCAATTTGCAGTTGGTCGAACATGATTCCTCGTATTTTTGTGATTTAGTGTTTGAGTGTTTTTGTGTTTTTGTGTTTGAGTGTGTACTGAGGCACAAAATCACTAAAACACTCGATCACAAATTCATTCAATGTATCCTAGCGCGCGCAGGCGTTGCGCCAGGTTGTCGTCAATTTCTACTTCGGTAGCGGTGGCCAGATGATCGCGTTGGCGGGTAACGTTGGCCGTGATTCGTTTTACATCGTCGTTGAGAATGGCTGTTGTAGACGGCCGTGCCCCCATCACATTCTCTGCTTCGGCCGCATCAAACTCCAGGTCGAATAGTTCATCTGGCTGGTCATCCACATGAATCAATTTATAGGTGGAATCACCTTGCATACCCACCTGGCGCACAACGGCCCGCCGCACAGAAAGACAGCGGTATTGGTGCAGCAGTTCTGGTTGCCGCCGCTCAATGGCTTTCACAAAGGTAAGCGGCGGGTAGACTTCGGTGTAGGCGACGCCATTTTCCGGGTCGCGGCCCGAAGCGGCTTCGGGCAGGCCGTAAGCTGTCTCCAGCAGCGTCAGCCCATGCACCGATGCCGGTTCCAGGCCGGGCATTTCCGGCAGGCGGCCAGCCGCGTCCAAAATCGTATGAAAGACACGGCGGGTACTGACCGGCGTGTTAACGCGCCCCGGCTGTGGCAGGCGTTTGGGCCAGTTGACAATCAGGGGTACATGCACCAGCTCCTGATAAGCGACAAAGGCGTGCCCCATGTAACCATGTTCCCCTAATCCGTCCCCGTGATCGGCGACGATGATGGTGAGGGTGTTTTGCTGGTTGGCACGGCCGTTCAGCACCGCAAACAATTCCCCCAAATAAGCATCCTGATACGCCACCTCCGCATCATACATATCGCTCAACACCCGGCTTTCCAACTCCGTATGTGGCTCGGCCAATGGCGCGGCCCACCGATACGCCTCCCGGTTCCAGCGGCGCATCACCTCTCGCGCTTCTTTACTTTCGCGGAAATAAGGGGCAACCTGATCCACAAATTCACCTGGCGGCCAGAACGGCAAATGCGTTTCCATCAAATTGAGAAACAAAAAGAGCGGTTTCTCCGGTGATTGCCTTTCGCGTTGGCGCAGCCAATGGCTCACATCCTGCACCGAACGCGGGTTTTGCCCTTTGAAATTTGCCAGCTTTGACCAGAGCGGCGTCAGCCAGGCATTGAGCGAAATCCGAAAGGCCAGATCAGATTGTCCAAAAAAGTTCTGAATGGGGTAGGAAATGCGCCGCAAAAATTGGGTATACCCTTCCACCAGTTGCTTGAGCGGCCAGGGCAAGGAGATGGAGTCACCGGGCATACTGGGAATTGCGCCGCCGTAATTGTAAAAGGTATCAAAACCCCGTTTTAGCCCATTATTGAGAATGCCCACCAGGGGATTGTTGCAAAAGCCAACCGTTTCATACCCGGCCTCGCGCAAAATCTCGGCCAGATGCAGCCGGTCGGCGGGCAGGCTTTGGTGCGCTTGCAGCAGTTGGTGAGCGGTGGGGTAGAGGCCGGTGAACATGGCGGCATGGCTGGGCACCGTCCATTGTGCCGGGGAAATGGCCTGTTCAAAAAGGACACTGTGCCCGGCAAAACGGTCAAGATGGGGGGTGATGGGGCGTTGGTAGCCATAACAACCCAGCCGGTCAGCCCGCTGGGTATCCAGGACAATGAAGATGATGTCAGGTTGATTCATTGGGGCGGAATTTTACCCGCTTCTGAAACGATAACCAACCCCGCGCACGGTTTGTATCCAACGAGGTGCAGCCGGATCGGCTTCGATTTTACGACGCAGATGATGAATGTAGGTTTTGATGCCATCTACGGCCGTGTCATCCGCCCACCCCCACACCGCTTTTGCCAGATCAACGGCCGTGACCACTTCATCAGCATGGTCAGCCAGGTATAGCAGCAGATCAAATTCACGGGGGCGTATGTCCACTTCCTGCCCCCGCACCCACACCTGATGCGCGGCCCGGTCAATCACCAATTCATTGTCGCCAAAGATAGCGGAGGGAACGGTCACTGCCTGTTCCAAATAGCGCAAACGCACCCAAATTCGGGCCAACAGTTCCGCCTGGTTCACCGGCTTCACCAGATAATCGTCTGCCCCCAGCTTTAGTCCTTTAACGATGTTGTGGGTATCGCCAACGGCCGTGAGAAACACCACCGGCACATCGGAAAATTCCCGAATACGCTGGCACAGCGCCCAACCACCCATCGCCGGTACCATCACATCCAGCAGCGCCAGCGCCGGCCGGTGCAACCGTGCCATATCCAGGCCATCTTCAGCCGTGTTAGCCACCAACGGCTCATACCCGGCCTCACGCAGCAACGCCTCTAATGTCTTGGAAAAAGGAATTTCGTCTTCAACAATCAAGATTTTGATTTTCATCACCAGACCTGTTTGGGCAAGCTAATCATATTATAACAAACATGATACAAAACGGCCGTACCCGCATCGTAGCCCTCTCACGCCATTCCCGTCAGGCAGTCTCAGGCTCACGGCCGTACACTGCTCATAACTCAATTTGTTTGCCAACAACTGCTGTTGGGGATAGCCCCAGGCGCAGGAGGGAACTAAAAATGAACCGCTTCTTTTCTCGAATCACTCGTTCTCAAGATCGGCTAAAGCCGATTACTCCGCGCTTAGTCTGCTTCAGCAGACCTCCCCTACCAGCCAACGGTTTGCAACCGTTGGCGACAGCCGTCCTCCTACTCATCCTGGCCCTCCTCACCGCCTGTGATGCCAACCAGCAGCCACAAACCGTCGTTCAGGTTATCGAAGTAACGGCCACCCCCCGGCCTACGGCCGTGCCCACCGCCACCCCGACCGCCCTGCCTGACCATCTCACCGTCACCCTGCCAGACAACCTGGATAACTTCCCACCCGGCGAACCGTTTGTCCTCCACTTCAACCAGCCGATGGATACCACGCTTACCCGACCGTTGACCTTCTCGCCGGCACTGCGCGGCACGGCCGTGTGGAGCGACGACGCCACCACCCTCACCTTCATCCCCGACGAAGGTTTCAGCTCCAATCGCAGCTACACCATTGCCCTTTCTCCTGACGTCCAGAGCGCTAATGGCCTCACCTTCAATACCTGGCAACGCTGGCAGCTAAAAACCCTGGCCGCCCCCTTTGTCGTCGGGCGCACACCGGCCCAAACCACAACTACCAACCGGCTGCCCACCATCACCTTGCGCTTCAACCAGCCGATGGACGCAGCCCGTGTGACGGCCGCTCTGCAAATCGAGCCGCCGCTGGCTTATGACCTGGCCGTGATCAGCAAAACCGCCACGTTGACCCTGAGCCAGCCTTTAGCCTTTGGCGTAGATTACCGGTTCACGCTGGACAAAACGGCCGTCAATCAAGACGGTATCTCCCTGGCACGGCCGTACACCTGGAATCTCACCCTGGCCGAACCGGTCGCCGCCGTGCGCGGCCCCAACATCAATGACCCCGAAGCCCCGCTCACCGTCCAGTTCAATTACCCCATGAACACCGCCAGCGTCAGCCAGGCCTTGGAAATCAAGCCAGACGTGCAGGGCAAACTCGCCTGGAACGAGGACAACACCGCCCTGACGTTAACCCCAGACGGCCGTTTCCGCGCCGACACCACGTACACCGTCAACTTCACCGCCCCCCTTTTCCTCCAGGATGGCAGCGAACTACCGCCGCTGCCCACCGCCAGCTTCAACACCCCGCCACCCATCCTCAGCTTCACCCCCACCGGCAGCAACCAGAGTCCCGCAGTCGTTGTGAGCATCCGCTTTGACCGGCTGATGGACGAAGCGGCCACCGAAGCCGCCTTTGCCATCGAACCGGCTATGGAGGGTGCCTTTGAGTGGCAGGAAACCACCCTCATCTTCCACCCCGCCGGTGGCTTTTTTAGCGAACACACAGATTACACGGTCACGTTGGCTGAAACGGCGCTTTCCGCTGATGGCGAACCGATTTTGGACGCGCCGCAAAGCTGGCATTTTGGCACCGGCCGTTTTCAAGAGGTTGCTAATTTTGGTTATGGCCCAAATGCGCAGGTGTTGGATGTAAACGGCCGTCGCGCCATCCAATACCAGGTCATCAGGAATGGCGATCAAACCATCGGCTTTGAACTGTATAGGCTTGACCTGACCCAATTCCTCGACCGCTACTCCTCCAACTTCAAAAACTGGTGGCCCTGGGGCGAAGAAGCCAAACCACACATCAGCCTGGATGACGCCGAACTGGTGCAACGCTGGCAGGAACAAACCGGCCCCTCCCCGGCCGAATGGGGCAACATCCAGGAAGTGATCATCCCTGCCGATGTGCCACCCGGCCTTTACATTCTCAACCTCACCGTCGGCCAGGTGAACGACCAGCTCATCCTCGTTCTCACCCAAAACAGCCTGGCCGTCAAAGAGGCCAATGGGCAAATGGTGGCCTGGGTGACGGACATCAATGGCGACCCCGTACCGGGCATCGAGGTGGGCATTTACGCCCGCAGCGGTGATTTGCTCAGCAGCGGCACGGCCGATGAAAACGGCGTCTTCCACACCCAACTGCCCACCTTTGCAGCGGATGGCCCACCGGCCATTGAGCCGCTCATCGTCGTCGCCCGCAGCGGGGATGACATGACCGTCAGCGGACTCTCCGGCGAGTGGCAAAATGGGTACGGCTCGCAGCGCAACTGGTGGGACACCCCCGTGGCCGTCAACCAATCGGCCGTTTTCATCACCACTGACCGCCCCATTTACAAACCAGGGCACGAAGTTCACTTCAAAGCGATAGTGCGGCTGGATGATGACGCCACGCTGACCATGCCGCCGACGGGTATGCCGGTGACGGTGCAGATTCGGGACGGCCGTAACAACATCGTGCAAACCTTCGAACTGACGACCAACGACTTCGGCACAGTCAACGGTACGTTCCAACTGGCCGACGGGGCCATGTTGGGCAACTACCATGTGGAAGTAGTCGCTGCCAATACCAGCCATCGCCAGTTGTTCAAGGTCGAGGATTACCGCAAACCGGATTACGAAGTAACCATCAACACCGACGCCAACACCTACCTGCTCGGCGATTCCATTGAACTGACCATAGATACGGCGTATTACTTTGGCGAGCCGGTGCCTGATGCCAGCGTCGTCATCCGCCGCTTCAGCCAAAATTATGACTGGTATGGCAGCGGCTGGTATGAGGATTACAACACGGTAGACCACCCCATCACCGGGCGCACGGATGCCGACGGCCGTTTCACCACCACCATCCCCATCCCCCGCGACACGTATCTGGGTGACACCTACAATTACTACTGGCAATGGGGCAGCAGCGTCAAACAGGGCGTGTGGGGCATTGAAGCCACCGTTGACGATGGCAGCCACCAGACGGTTAGCGATTTTGCCGTTGTCACCCTTTACGACAGGCTGGAAATGATCAACGCTGACTTTGGCAGCTACGTGCAGGCTCCCGGCCAACCCTTCATCATCAGCGCCGATGTGCAGACCGTTTTTGGTGAGCCGGTCGCCAACCGCACCCTGACGGTGGAGTTAGCCCGCTGGCAAAACAACAGTAACGGCTACAGCAACGTGCGCCAGAGCGCCAGCCTGACCACCGATGCGCAAGGTCACGCTTCCACCCAGTTCACCATTGAGGAGCCGGGCTATTATCAGCTTCGGATCAAAGGGACAGATGGGCGCGGTCAGGCCATGCAATACACCAGCTATGTGTATGCTTTCAGCGACATTTATACCAACTGGTACGGCCGTGACGACAGCAGCGAACTGCGCCTGGACACCGACAAAACCAGTTATGCGCCCGGCGAAACGGCCCAACTCATCATCGAAAGCACCATCAGCGGCCCGGCGCTGCTCACCTGGGAACGGGGCAGCACCCACCGCGAGCAGCTCATCAACCTGACCGCTCCGTTGACGCTGATTGACCTGCCCATTGAGGAAACAGACGTGCCCAACATTTATGTGGCCGTTAATGTCTGGCAACCATTGGACACGACGATCAACGAATACACGAGCAACAGTTTGCCGGACGGCCGTTTGCACACTGCCTATCACAATATCAGCGTGCCGGCCACGACCAAACGACTCAATGTGACCATTACGCCAGACAAAGAGCAGTATGCCCCCCGCGAGCAAGCCACCTTCACCGTGCGTGTGACCAATTACCAGGGCGAACCCGTTTCCGCTGAGGTGTCGCTGGCGCTGGTGGATGAAGCGATCTTTGCCCTGAGCGAAGAGCTATCTGGCCCGATGTATGACGCCTTTTACTACGAACGCGGCCGTCTGGTGAACACCTACAACTCGCTGCAACCCAGCCGGGCGCTGTGGGAAGGGGGCATGGGCGGCGGCGGTGGGGATGGCGGCTACCCTGGCGGCCCACGCGCCGATTTTCCAGACACGGCCGCCTGGTTCCCCGTTCTGTACACCGATTTTAACGGCGAAGTGAAAGTGACCCTCACCCTGCCGGACAGCCTGACCACCTGGCGGCTGACGGCGAAGGCGGCAACGGCCGATACGCAGGTGGGCGAGGCCATCAACACCATCACCACCTGGCAGCCGATTATTGCCCGGCCGTTGCTGCCGCGCATCCTGACGGCGGGGGACACGGCCGTCCTCTCCGCCGTCATTCACAACTACAGCGAAACCACACAAATGGTCAATGTTCAATTGTCAATTGACAATTTACAATTGGCCGTTGACCAATCCCCCACCCAAACAATCTCCATCGCTCCTGGTTCGTCCCAAATTGTGGGCTGGCCGGTGACGGCCGTAGCTGCGGGTGAGGTGGAACTGCTGGTGACGGCCGTGCCCCTGTCTGGCATCATGGGTGACGCCATCCAACTACCGCTCACCATCCAACCATTGGCCGTGCCTGATGTGACCACCCAAATCGGCCAATTCAATTCACGACTGGAAACGACGGTGGACATCCCCGCTGACGCCTTGCCGATGAGTGTGGTCGAAATTCAACTCAGCCGCTCCATTGCCGGGACGCTGCTGGAAGGGCTGGAATACCTGACCGGTTATCCTTACGGCTGCGTGGAACAGACGATGAGCCGGGCGCTGCCCAATGCCGTCGTGGGCCGGGCGCTGCGACAGTTGGGCGTCACCAACCAGACGCTAGAGGCAGAACTGCCCGCTTACATCAGCGCCAGTGTGCAGCGGCTCTACGGCTTCCAGCACAACGACGGCGGCTGGGGCTGGTGGTTTGATGATGCCACGCACGATTACCAGACCGCCTGGGTGATCTTTGGCCTGGCACAGGTGGCCGAGGCAGGTTATGAAGTGGACCCGGCGGTGATTGAACGGGGCGCGACCTGGCTCAATGACAATTTGCAAAGTATGGATGCCCGCACCCGCGCTTTTGCCCTCTATGCCCTGGCCGAAGCCGGGCTGCCCAACGAGGAAGCCACCCTGGCGTTGGCAAATGATCAGGACTTATTGAAAGGGGATGTGTTTAGTCTGGCCGGGCTGGCATTGGCGCTGGATATAATGGGCGAACGGCCGTTGGCACGGGAAATTGTGGATGGGCTGGCAGACACGGCCGTGACCGCCAACGGTCTCACGCATTGGGCCGGCAGCGGCCACGACGGCTACTATCACCAGAAGACGATGGCTTCCGATGTGCGCAGCACGGCATTGGCCTTGAGCGCCTTTGTGCAAATTCGCCCCGGCCACGAACTGGAAGGCGGCATCGTGCGCTGGCTGATGGGGCAGCGCCGCAGCCAGGGTTGGGGCAGCACCAATGAAACGTCGTTTGCTATTCTGGCATTGACCGATCATTTGCTGGCGTCGGCGTTTAATGAAACGGCCGCCAACACCAATTTCACCGTCACGTTAAATGGGACGGCCATCGCCTCCGGCGCTTTAGGCCAGGGTGCGCCGGCGCAAACGATACAGATTCCCCGCGAGCAATTGGCCGATGGGGAGAATGTGATTGAGCTGACACAGGATGGGGCACGGCCGTTGTATTACACCATCAACAGCCGCGTTTATGTGGCTCAAGCGGAGATCGAAGCGGCGGGGGTGGTGACGGTGAACCGCGCCTACCTTGACCCGGCAACAAACAAACCATTAGATAACATCGTTGCCGGGCAACTGGTGAAGGTGCAGCTAACGGTCAACCTGCCGGAGAATGGCAGTTATCTGATCATTGAAGATAAATTGCCTGGCGGCCTGGAAGCGCTCAACGAAGGGCTAAACACCACCAGCCGTATTGCCGATGAGTATTGGGAATACCAGACAGAAGAGTGGGGCTGGCAAACGTTAGGCTATAACTACAAAGAAATCTTTGGCGACCGGGTGAGCTTCTTCGTCACCGAGATGGACACCGGGCAGTACACGCTCACTTATTATGCCCGTGCCACGCTGCCCGGCACCTTTACCGCCATGCCCACCGAGGTCTACGGCATGTACAACCCCGCCCTCTGGGGACGTTCTGCCAGCACAGAATTAGTCATTGATGAAGGGGAGTAAAACTATAAGGTGACAGGCATGTGGGCTGTGCCTGTCACCTTACTTGGCTTTGGTCAATTTTCTCAAATAGTATTGATTCCCGGTGTTCAGTTTCTGGCGCATATCATCTTTGATTTCACGCAGTTCTTCATCGAACCGGGCTGTGTCATAATGTTTCAGGTCTAATAAAGGCTGATCTACAAAGTGACTGTAGAGCATTTCGATGCGGTATGGGGTAGGTGGGTGTGTGACATCTAACCGTGAACCTTCTTTTTTTTTGAATACGCCGAATACGTTCAATTTCTCGTTCTGGAACATGTAATACACGGCTCGTCAATTCCTGAAAAAAGTCAATATCTGTGTTTTGCACGGCCGTGACGCGATTTCGAGTGTAGACATAGGTGCCAGAAAAATACAACTTTTCCAACATAGAGACTGTAGCGGCCGTTCCGGCTACAGTGGATGCCTTGTAATCTGCCAGGTATTCTGCTCGCTGCGAATCACGGAATATAAGATGACCTGGTATGTAAATACCCACCCAGGGTAACTGAGCTAACATGGCTAATACGGTGTTTACCATAGACATGAGACAACCATGCCCTAACTCCCCAGGATGAAGAACTTTATACCAACGAATCAGTGAATCCAGCGCCGTACCCACAACAAAAGTACGGGATGGATCACCATTAACATTGTGGGCAAACTCGTGGCTCACAAGAGCAGCCCGCTCCTCAACATTCAATACACTCCATAAAGGTAGCCCTAATGTCAATAACGGCCGTTAACGCCACGTAACGCCCCACATACTGGCATTGTATTCATCACTAATAACAATACCTTCAACGTGTTTTGCTCCCAAACAATCCGCAATGTCATCCACAAATTGGTAGAGGTAAGGAAACTGATCTCTCGACAAGGTGACAGGCATTTTGGCAAAGCGAGGGCGTAATTCCCAGGTTAAGACAAAACAGGTGATGGCCGGAATAAATGTACAGAAATTGCGGAATTCATTTGAAAGCAACACCAAACCGACGATGGGCAGACTCAATGTAAGCAAGTGGATGCCAATAGCAAACAAAATCGCTAGAAATTTTGAGGGCGTCATTCTTGGATTGAGGCTATTTGCTTTTTTCAACCCGGTAAAGATGGAATTGCTTTGCTGTTGCCCCAATTTTTCATAGGTTGCTTCAAACAAGTTCCTTGGCTTGTTCGGCTTTAGTGGATTGAGATTCCATTCACATTCATGACACCAGGTCACATATTCAGAATAAACTGGCAACCGTGTATTACATTGTGGACACTGACGTTCTTCTATACTCATCCCCGTGTTCTTTCTTCCTCAAGCAAACACCTCTGCGCAGGTAACTTCAAAGCTGGACAATAAGGCGGAATATGCTTTTTCACTCCTGGCCGCTTTTACCAGCAGTGTATACGCCCCTTCATCCAACACAAAAACCTCAATCGTTTCATGCTCCGGGTCCACGATCCAGTACTCAGGAATACCGGCCTGGGCATACTCGCCAAATTTATCACGCCGATCCGTTTTCAATGTACCAGGAGACAAAATTTCCATCACCAGATCAGGCACACCTGACACCATATCGCCAATACGATCAAAATGGGCGTTGGCATAAAAGAGGATATCGGGTTCACGGATTTTGCCCGGCCACAAACGGACGGCTAATGGCGCAAAAGCCGTACGGCCGAGTTTATGCTGACGCACATATGCTTTCAAAGCCGAATAGAGGTTATCCAACACATTTTGATGGGTAAAACTGGGTGGCGCCATCAGGAATATCTCCCCTTCAGATAGTTCAATAATGTGGTTGGTTTCTGGCAGGTTGAAGTATTCGGTTTCCGTCCATTGGCCCTGGGGCGGCCAAAGTTCGGCAATTTCCGTTGTCAGTCGTGGTTGATTAGAGGTCATTGTGGTCATGTACAGTTTCCTCGTCGTACCAATGAACAGGTGTGTTCATTTTATTACCGGGAGTGGGGAGCGTCAACGGCCGTACTGTGTGGTGCCTGGATACCACGTTGACAAAGCTCAGTTGGTTCTGTATCTTTACGCTACCATGAATAAGTTCACCATTTCTGCCCCTGCCCCTGGTGGCCCCGTTGCACAAACAACGGGGCATTGGACAACGGGGCGTTGGCGCATAACATAGTGGTAATTCAGACATGCGATTTTTTGAAGAAATCGTATGTCTCTAAACGACCAGTCACGCCCCGTGTTGAGATGCAACACGGGGCGTTTGTTTTATCTGGTAGGGGCGAGGCCGGCGGGCAAAACATAAGAGGGAACAGACAAATCATATCCCGCCTGCCTGGCCCTTACACCGAGGAGACCCAAAAAATGCGAATGAGTCAACTAATGAACCAGACCTTGCGCGAAGCGCCGGCCGGGGCGGAAGTGGAAGGCCACCGCCTGCTGCTGCGCGCCGGGTTTGTGCGGCAGCAGGCGGCCGGTATCTTCAGCTACCTGCACCTGGGGTACCGCACCCTGCAAAAGCTGGAAATGATCATGCGCCAGGAAATTGATGCGTTGGGTGGACAGGAAATGCTCATGCCCATTGTCCATCCCGCCGCCGTCTGGCAAGAAAGCAAACGGTGGTATGAGATTGATGACGAAATGGGGCGCTTTCAAGACAAAAACGGCCGTGACATGGTGCTCGCCCTCAGCCATGAAGAGATTGTCACCGACCTGGCCCGCCGTGAAATCCAGAGTTACCGCCAACTGCCGCGCCTGGTCTACCACATCCAATTGAAATGGCGCGATGACCCCCGCCCCCGCGCCGGCCTCATCCGCGCCCGCGAATTCACCATGCTAGACAGCTATACCCTGGACGCAAACGATGCCGGGCTGGACAAACAGTATTGGGCGCACTATGAAGCGTATTTCCGCATTTACGGCCGTTGCGCCCTGCCCGTTATCGCCGTTGAATCCGACGTGGGCATGATGGGCGGCACGCTGGCTCACGAATTCATGTATCTGACCCCCATTGGCGAAGACACCTTGCTGCTATGTGACGGCTGCGGCTACAAAGCCAACCGCCAGATCGCCACCTTCCGCAAAACGGCCGTGCCCGCCGAATCGCCGCTACCCCTGGAAAAAGTGGCCACGCCCGAAGCCAAAACCATTGAGGCGTTGGCCCAATTGCTGGGTGTGCCCAAAGCCAAAACCGCCAAAGCCGTCTTTATGACCGCCACTATCCAAGAAGGGCCGGCCAAAAGCGAAAAACTCATCTTTGCTGTGGTGCGCGGCGACATGGAATTGAACGAGACCAAACTGGCAAACGCGGTCAAAGCCCAGGCGTTACGGCCGTCTACCGAAGAAGAAATCCGCGCTGTGGGGGCCGTGCCCGGTTACGCCTCACCCATTGGGTTGAGCGGCATCATGGTGGTCATTGACGAGGCCGCGGCCGCGGCCCCCAACCTGGTCGCCGGGGCCAACGAGGCGGGCTACCACCTGAAAAATGTCAATCACGGCCGTGACTATACCGCCCACCTCATCACCGACATTGCCGCCGCCGAAGATGGCTCTGCCTGTCCGCATTGTGGTGAACGGCTGACGGCCGTGCGCGGCGTGGAAGTGGGCAACATATTCAAGTTGGGCACACGGTACACGGAAACAATGGGCGCCCATTATCTGGATGAAAATGGCGCTTCCCGCCCCATCATCATGGGCAGCTACGGCGTGGGCGTCACCCGGCTGCTGGCCTGCCTGGCTGAACATTACCACGATGAACAAGGGCTAATCTGGCCGATTACGGTGGCCCCCTACCCGGTGCATCTGGTGGCGCTGCGAGGGGGAGAGGAAACGGCCGTAGCCCTCTACCACCAACTGCAACAGGCCGGGATTGACCTGCTATTCGACGACCGCGACGAATCGCCTGGCGTCAAATTCAACGACGCCGACCTGATTGGCCTGCCCATACGCCTGACGGTGAGCGGCCGTTCGCTGCAAAATGGTGGCGTGGAGATCAAACTTCGCCGCCAATCGGAACGTACCATCGTGCCTCTGGCCGAGATTGCATCTCACGTACAGATGCTAATGCAAACCCTACAGGCTGAAATTGTCTTCTGACAAAAATAAAGGGTGGCATGTCCAGCTGCCACCCTTTACCTGATCTTGTTGCGCCGTCCAGGTTGATTGAGGCCACCCTTGAATAGCTGGTTTGTCATATGAGAGAAAAGGAAACGCTGCAAAAATAGCCAGCCAACTAGAAAGCAGATTGGGTAACATTAACAAGCAGCCCAAGCACAGGTCTGCGGCACACATGTGTGGCGCATGTTTGCGCTCACTTTTTGGCTTGACTATAATTTCCGCGACTATTAGGAGATGAATCCCTATGGCTCTTTCAGAGTCCAACACCCAACTTTCCCCGACCTTACCTGACATTTCTTCTTCAACCAGTGAAATCCGGCAGCCTACAGAGGTAGTGGTACGAGAGATCGTCGAGACCTTATTGCTAACGTTCTTCATCTTCTGGTTTGTGAACAGTCTGGTAGGCCGCTATCGCATTGATGGCAGCAGCATGAATCCCACGTTGCAGCATGGGGAATACCTGCTCATCAACAACCTCTCGTATTACTTGAATGAACCAGAGCGGGGCGACATCATTGTTTTTCATCACCCCAACAGTGACCTGAATTTGATCAAACGGGTGATTGGTTTACCGGGTGATCAGATCGAAATTTCTGACCAGCATGTAAAAGTAAACGGGGTGATCTTGGATGAACCTTATATTCAAGCAGAGCCAACGTACAGCGGCAACTGGACAGTGCCGGAAGGGCAATACTTTGTCCTGGGAGACAACCGGAACAGTTCTAGCGACTCTCATAGCTGGCAATATCTACCCAGAGAGAACATCATCGGCAAGGCGATATTCATCTATTATCCTTTTACCGATTGGGGTCGTGTACCACATTTCCAACACCCCATTGAATGAGCTTGTAATGTAATGGAATTCCGGCGTGAGGATATTGAGCAGATGGTACGGCAGGTAGTTGCCCGCACAGTGGGGGCAACCTTATCTACGCCAGAAAATCCACCAGTCAGCGGCCGTACCCTTCCCGCCTTCTCTCCACGCCTCATTGTAGACGCCGAAATTGTGCAGCAACTTCCCGCACATTCTATCTATTCTGTCCCCTCTGGCACTCTCATCACACCTCTGGCCCGTGAAGCCGCCCTGGAAAAGGGAATTCGATTAGAAGTTGATGGGCCAAAGCTCGAAGCCCAAGGCCCGATCACCGATTACCCGGCAGCGATTACCGAAAACCGCACCGTCGCTCTGGGCGCGGATCATGGTGGCTTCCCGTTAAAGGAGCAGATCAGAGGGTTGCTGGAAAAGAGTGGCTTTACGGTCATTGACTGTGGCACAAACAGCAGTGCAGCGGTAGATTACCCGGATTATGCGTATGCAGTGGCCCAGTTGGTAGCCAACGGCCGTGCCTGGCGCGGCATTATGATTGATGGCGCAGGCATTGGTAGCTGTATGGCGGCCAACAAAGTACCCGGTGTGCGGGCGGCGATGTGTTATGACCAGGCGACGGCCGTGAACAGCCGCGAACACAATAATGCCAACGTGCTCACACTGGGGGCCGGTCTCATTGGCCCGGCCCTGGCCAACCAGATCGTCACCACCTGGCTCAACACCGACTTTGGTAGCGGCCGCCACGCCCGACGTGTAGACAAGATAGACGCGATTGGTAAACGGTTTATGAAATGGTAAACCAGGCGACTTTAGAGAGACTCATCGAGGAAGTCACCCATGAGGTATGGCTGCGGCTGAACCAGATGGAGGGTGGGGGTACGGCCGTGCTGGCCACCGGCTGCAACTGCCAGGATGGCTCCTGTGCCCAACATTGCACCGATAAAGTACGCCAGGTGATGCAAGCTGGAGCCACGCGCCTCACGGCCAGCCTGGGCACCCACCCCTCCGACCAGGCCATTAGCCGCACCATTGACCACACCTTGCTCAAAGCCGACGCCTCCCAGGAACAAATTGCCCAACTTTGTTACGAAGCCCGCAAATATCAGTTTGCCTCCGTTTGCATCAATCCCACGAATGTGAAATTATCCGCCCAACTACTCAAAGATAGTGGCGTCAAGGTCTGCACCGTTGTCGGCTTTCCGCTGGGGGCCACCCCAGGCACAGTCAAAGCATATGAAACCCAACAGGCCATCCGCGATGGCGCGACCGAAATTGATATGGTCATCAACGTAGGTGCCCTCAAATCACAGGATTACCGCCTGGTGCTGGAAGACATCGGCGCGGTGGTGCGGGCCGCCCACTCCGGTAACGCTCTGGTCAAAGTGATTATTGAAGCCGCTCTGCTCACCGATGAAGAAAAAGTGATTGCCTGCCAGTTGGCTAAAACGGCCGGGGCCGATTTTGTCAAAACTTCCACCGGTTTTGGCCCTGGCGGGGCCACCGTACCGGACGTATCCTTGATGCGCCGGGTGGTAGGAACGGAAATGGGTGTGAAAGCGGCCGGAGGTGTTGGCTCCTACCAGGACGCCCAGGCAATGATTGCCGCCGGGGCCACCCGCATTGGGGCCAGCGCGGGTGTGCGCATTGTGCGGGAAGCGGCCGGTGAGCAGATAACAACCGCTAAAAGCAACTATTAAAGCAGCAAACATGACAGGTCTTGGGAGACCTGTCATGTTTTAACGAAGGAACTAAACATGAAATGTAATCATTGTCGCATCGGCCACCTGACCAGCGCCAAAATGCCGTACATCACCTTTCTGGATGACCAGATGATCGTCGTGCCCGATGTCTCCGCTCATCGCTGCGATATGTGCGGCGAAGTACAGTTTAGCGAAGGCTTTTTAGAGCAGTTACAATACCTGCTTGACCAATTGACAGAAACGGAATATCCGCCGGAAGCGGCCGAATGGCTGGCGCTCAATGAGCAGTTGGGCCACTGGCAGCCCGGCAGCCGGATGATTTAGCTATGACCGTAGATTTACGCAGTTACGTTTTTTTAGACAGCTTGCAGCCGCAGCACGCGGCCTTTTTAGGTACGGTAGCGCGGGGCTTTCTGCCGCTACCCGGTGATGCTTCTTTGTGGATTGAGATTTCGCCCGGTATTGAAATTAACCGCATTACCGATATTGCGCTGAAAGCGGTGGGGGTACGGCCGGGCATGCAGATTGTAGAGCGGCTCTATGGTTTGCTGGAAGTTCACTCAGCCAGCCAGGCGGATGTACGGGCGGCGGGGGCGGCCATTTTGGACGCGCTTGGCCTGAAAGAAGAAGATCGCTTGAAGCCAAAGGTGGTTTCCAGCCAGATTATCCGCCACATTGATGCGCACCAGGTACAGTTGATTAACCGGATGCGACATGGGCACATGATTCTGGCGGGGCAAACGCTGTATGTGATGGAAGTGGCTCCGGCCGCTTATGCCGCCTTAGCCGCTAATGAAGCGGAAAAACGGGCGGACCTGAACATTTTGGAGGTGCAGGCTTTTGGCAGTTTTGGCCGGGTCTACCTGGGCGGCGAGGAACGGGATATTATGGCGGGGTATCAGGCGGCGATCACGGCCGTAGAAAGCGTCTCCGGCCGGGCGCAGGAAGTAAGAAGTGAGCAGTAGAGACTGTTTACTGTTCACTGTTTACTGATTCTTAGGAGGCAACGATGACAGAAGCATTAGGCATGATCGAGTGTCGCGGATTTGCGGCCATGGTAGAAGCGTCTGACGCGATGGTGAAGGCGGCGCGTGTGGAACTGGTTGGTTACGAGAAGACCGGCGGTGGTTACGTAACGGCCATTGTGCGCGGCGATGTGGCGGCCGTGAAAGCGGCCGTTGAAGCTGGCGCACGCGGTGCGGAAAAAGTCGGCGAAGTGGTCGCCATCCACGTTATCCCACGGCCGCACCCCAATGTAGACCAGACCTTGCCGTTGGGACGGCAGGATGCCAGTGAGCAGTGAGCAGTAAACAGTGAGCAGTGAGCAGAGAACTGCTCACTGCTCACTGCATACTCAACCAAATTATGTATCTTGGTAAAGTTATCGGCACACTGGTAGCTACGCGCAAGGAAAGTTCGCTGGATGGGCTGAAGTTTCTGGTGGTGCGCCGCCTGAGCGTAGAAAATGAAGAAGAGGGCGGCTATGTGGTGGCGGCCGATGCTGTGGGCGCGGGTATTGGCGAGGTAGTCATGGTGGCTACCGGCAGTTCCGCCCGGCAAACAGTGATGACCGACAAACGGCCGTGTGACGCCGTTATTATGGCCATTGTAGACACCTGGGAAGTGGATGGTGTGGAGAAATACCGGAAAGATTGATGAAAGACGAGGAAATCCAGGCAATCATTGACCGGGTGATGCGCGAAGTGGGGGCCACACTGCCCGCGCCGGTTGTGGCACGGCCGTCCCCCTCACTACAACCAGCCCCCAGCCCCCAGCCCCCAGCCACCGGACAAGACGGCATCTTTCCTACATTGGATGAAGCCGTCGCCGCCGCCAAAATCGCCTTTCAACAACTCAACCAACTGCCCCTGGAAATCCGCAAACATATGGTGGCCCATATGCGCCAGGCGGCACGCGAACACGCCCAGGTGTTGGCCGAGTTGGCCCATAGCGAATCCGGCATGGGGCGCGTGGAAGACAAAGTCCTCAAAAACATCCTCAATGCCGACAAAACACAGGGCACAGAAGCATTGGAACCGACGGCCTGGACAGGTGATGGCGGCCTGACGCTCACGGAGTGGGCACCGTATGGTCTGATTGGGGCCTTAACGCCCAGCACCAACCCCACCAGCACGGTTATTTGTAATGCCATTGCGATGGTGGCGGCCGGAAACGCCGTCGTCTTTAACGCCCACCCCTCCACCCAAAACGCCTCTAACCGCACTGTGCAGATACTCAATCAGGCGATACGGAAGGCGGGGGGGCCGGGGAATTTGCTCACGGCCGTCGCCCAACCCACCCTGGAAACCGCCACCGCCCTGATGCACCACAAAGACATTCGTCTGCTCACCGTGACGGGTGGCACGCCCGTCGTCCGCGCCGCCATGCAAAGTGGCAAACGGGCCGTCTGCGCCGGGCCGGGCAACCCGCCGGTGGTCGTAGACGAAACGGCCGATATTGAACAGGCTGGCCGAGATATTGTCATTGGCGGATCATTTGACAATAATATCGTCTGTACCACCGAAAAAGAGACGTTCGCCGTAGCCGCCATTTGTGATGATCTCATCAACGTTATGACCCGCTACGGCGCCGTGAAAATCAATAGCTGGCAGTTTAACCGGCTATGGCAGGCGGTGACGGTGAAAGATCGCGGCCCGCGCCAACCGGCGGACATGAACAAAACCTTCATCGGCAAAAATGCCAGCGTGCTGTTGGCGGAAATTGGCATCACCGCCGGGCCGGAAGTAAGGCAAATTGTAGTTGAAGTGGATCAAAATCATCCAGCCGTCTGGTCAGAACAGATGATGCCCATTATGCCGGTGGTACGTGTGGTCAACGCGGACGAAGGGATAGACCTGGCAGTGGCAGCAGAACATGGTTTTCGGCACACGGCCGTGATGCACTCAAAAAACCTGGATAATCTCAGCCGCATGGCTCGTGAGATGGATTGTAGTATTTTTGTGAAAAATGGGCCTTGTCTGGCCGGGTTGGGTTATGGCGGCGAAGGGTTCTGCTCTTTCACCATTGCCAGCCCCACCGGCGAAGGGTTGACCGGGCCACGCAGCTTCAGCCGTTTACGGCGTTGCACCCTGGTAGATTCTTTTAGGATCGTGTGATGGGCGGTTATAGGTGATTGAGTAATCAGGTAATCAGGCAATCCATTACCCAATTACCCAATTATCTGAATAAGGCGCTCATGTTGGGTATTTTCTCCTGGCAGTAACTATCGGGAGACTGCATCAAACCGAGGAGAAATGATTTCATATGAGTATTGGCGCACGCAACCTGATTAATCTTGACTTGTTTACCGATGCTTACCGCGTAACGGGACGGGCGTTGGTCAGCACGGGTGGTATTCATGCCGAATTGGGCAACCCGAATTCAAAGTTCCTGGAATTGCAAGATGCGTATATTTCACGCATCCATGAACCAGGAGCGATTATTGCCAATTACAAGCTGGCCTCCTTCCGCAAAGATAACATCAACTTTATCGTGTTGAGCGACCGGCGTGATGGCATACCAGTGGGTACACAACACGGCCGTAGCGTTTTCACTCGCGGCCGGCATATCCCCGCTTTTCTCACCGTTCCCTCCTTTGAAATTCAGGGCGAAGTGATTCACGAAGGCAAACCCTCGGCGCGCGAAATTCTGGTACAATCTATGGGGCGGTTTCAACTGATATTTGATGCCAAAGCGTCCGCCTCTAGCGCGCCGGAAATTTCCTACAGCGGCGACCTGATTTTGGTGCAAAAAGAACGCATTGGTATTTTTTGTCTGGACTTGAGCCAGGCCCCATAAGCCGAGGAGAGGATTGAGTGGCCCGTATCTACGTTATTGACGACGACGAACAACTGTTACGCATGGTTGGCCTGATGCTGGAACGAGGCGGCCATACGGTCACGCTTATCAGCAATCCGGTAGATGGCCTGGAACAGGTGCGCACAGACCGGCCAGATTTGCTGGTGCTGGATGTGATGATGCCCAATTTAAGCGGGCATGATATTTCGCGCGAAATTCGGGGCAACAAAAACTTGGAAGACTTGCCCATTCTGGTGCTTACTGCCCGCTCCCAAGAAATAGACCGCACCACTGCCTTAAAAAGTGGCGCGGATGATTATCTGAGCAAGCCTGTCACCTCACAAGAATTAATTGAACGGGTAGATGGGTTGCTGGCAAAAAAGGGCAACCAGAAGAAGCAAGAAGAAGGAGTGTTGGTCACCTTATTTGGCTTTCGTGGCGGGGCAGGATGCACCACGTTGGCAGTGAATCTGGCAGCGGCGCTGCGGCGGGTGAGCCAACAAGAGGTGTGTCTGGTAGATTTGTCGCCAACGGGCAGCCAGAGCGTGATGCATATGCGGCTTCAGGCTCGCTCGTCATGGGCTGACCTGCCGGACAATCCTGACTGGCGGGCATTAAAAGAACGCCTGGTTATTCATCCATCCGGGTTACGGGTGTTGGCAGCGCCGGCAAAACCGGTGTCGCCGATGACGCCCGTGGAGGAAAGTTCGCGGCTTATGTTGGAAATTTTGCGCCAACACGTCGCCTTTACCGTTATTGATGCGCCTCATGTTTTTTCACCAGCTTTTGTGGCCGCTGTGTCCGCGGCCGATATGGCTTTGCATGTGGTAACACCGGAGGTAGTGTCGGTGCAAACGGCCGTACAACTCAACCGCCTGATTGCTAAAGCTGGCATCACAGTTAAACGCAAATCACATATTTTGAATCAGCCTACCCCTGAAGCCCAATTATCGCAGGCCGCCGTTGAACGCGGTCTCAATGCAAAAGTCGCATTTTTGATTGGGTACGATACAAACCAATCGCGTGCCATGTCACAAGGTGTGCCGCTCACCCTGACATCGGCCAAAAGCCCCCTGCCCACCGTTATCAAACGGATGGCTGAAGCTATCTGGCAACGGGTGGCGACGCAGGGGGGGGGATAGCGTGTTTGTGTGTCTGTGTGTTTTAGTGTTCAGGTGTTCACGTAAGTATCCAGCACTAAAACACTAAAACACTAAACAACCCAAACACATATGGATTTCCCCGCACTGGCTTTGCTTGAATTTAATAGTATTGCTACCGGCATTGCTGCTGGAGATGCGATGGTGAAACGCGCGCCGGTCGGCCGTATTCAGGCGGGCACGGTGCAGCCTGGGCATTATCTGGTGTTGGTTGTGGGAGAAGTGGCGGCGGTGCAGGAAGCGGTTCAAGCGGGTAAGGAAACGGGCCAAAGTGCGTTACGCGATATGGTTTTCCTGCCCCATGTGCATCCCGAAGTGGTCAGGGCACTTAGTGGGGGGCAGCAGGCGCGAGAAACCGATGCGCTGGGGGTGGTGGAAACGCAAACGGCCGCTGCAGCCATTCATGCAGCCGATGCCGGTGTAAAAGGAGCAGAAGTCACGCTGTTGCAACTGCGGTTGGCAGATGGCCTGGGTGGCAAGGGGCTGGTAATGTTCACCGGCTTGGTAGCCGATGTGGAAACGGCCGTTGCGCTGGGCACGGCCGTCGCCCAATCTCACCTCCTCCGCCAGGCCATCATCCCCCAACTACATGCGGAAATGTGGGAAAATGTGAACCGGCACGGCCGTTTTGGCGGCCATTTTGCCTGGGAAAGCGCGTAAATCATGCAACTGGCAAAAGTAATCGGCACGGTGGTCGCCACCCAGCAGTATGCTGGTCTGGAAGGGATCAAATTCCTGATCGTGCAACCGCTTACCAAACAGCAGCAGCCCAAAGGGGAACCTGTGGTTGCTGCCGACGCTACCGCCCAGGCTGGCCCGGACAGCCTGGTTTTTATCGTCGGCAGCCGCGAAGCGGCCCAGGCATTACCCAACACCTTTGTGCCGGTGGATCATGCGATTGTAGGCATTGTGGATGATGTAAATACAGGTAATTGAGTAATTTGGTAATTGGGTAATTTTGTGCCCAATTACCAAATTACTCAATTACCCAATTACACCTATGTACATCGGACAAGTTACCGGCACGGTCGTGGCTACCATTAAACATGAGGCGTTTCACGGCCGTAAACTACTCATCGTAGACCAGCTAACCCCAGACGGCGAGCCAACTGGCGTTTATGACATCTGTGTGGATGTGGTGCAGGCTGGCGTGGGTGACCGGGTGCTGGTGATGGACGAAGGCAACGGCGCTCGCCAGATTCTCCAACGCACCGTCGCCCCCATCCGCGCCGTCATCGTCGGCATTGTGGATGATGTGGGTGTTTGAGTGTTTGGGTGTTTGAGTGTCTTGGCACAAAACACCAAAACACTAAATCACTAAATCACCAAATCACATATAATTCCCCCATGTTAGTTGCCACCTGTGTCATCAAATTGGAGTTGGACGGTGTTTTATCCCTCAAGGAAAAGCGCCAGATCGTCAAATCTATCCTGGCGCGACTGCCACACCATTTTAATGTGGCCGTAGCCGAGGTGGAGGCGCAGGATGTCTGGCAAACGGCCGTGATTGGACTCGCTACCGTGGGCACAGATGCTGCCTACTTACATGGGTTGTTGGAAAAAGCCGTTGCCTGGATTGAACAGACGCGCCCCGATGTGCCTATCCGTGATTATGAAATTGAGCTACTTTAACATAGAACAAAACCGCCTATCGGCGCGTATACCAGCCATGATCAATCGCCTTGTATGCCGCAAATTGCCCTGGTTTATCATGCTGCTGCTGTTCCTGCTGGCACAGCCCACTTATGCCCAAGCTGAACCAGTCGGATTAACGCTGGAAGCAAGAGCCGGTTTTGATGGCCTGTACAGAGGAGAATACTGGCTGCCGGTGGTGGTGAATGTTGCCAATAGTGGCCCGCCCATTGAAGGGGAGGTGCGGGTTTATCCGGGGGCTACGGCCGATGCCGATGAATTTGTCTATCGCGCCCCTATCAGCCTGCCCACCCAAT
>CAZOPF010000002.1:50883-97496 GCA_964581605.1 uncultured Ardenticatenaceae bacterium | reverse complement strand
ACGGCCGATGCCGATGAATTTGTCTATCGCGCCCCTATCAGCCTGCCCACCCAATCTGACAAACAAGTGACGTTGTATATTCAACTACCCGGCCCGGCGACATCGGTGCTGGTGCAGCTAGCCGATGCCAACGGCCAGGTACTGGCGACCGCTCGCACCCGACATGTGGTGCGCGTGCGGCCGGAAAACCTGCTCTATGGCGTGGTTACACCCGATGCCGGTGAATTTGATTGGTTGGAGAATGTGTCTGGCGGCCGGGCGGATGCGGCCGTGGCCTATCTGACCCTGGCCGATTTGCCCGATATTGCTGTGGCCTGGAACGCGCTGGATGTGCTGGTTTTGAATGATACGGATACCGCCCAGCTGACGGCCGCCCAGCTAACCGCGCTGGAATCATGGTTGAGTACCGGCGGGCAGTTGGTGGTGACGGGGGGAGCAAGCTGGCAGAAGACGGCCGTGCCCCTGGCCGAATGGCTGCCCGTCACCCTCTCTGGTAGTGAAACAGTAGACGATTTGCCCGGTCTGGCGCAGGAAGTGGGCACACCGTTCCGCGACCCCGGCCCCTATGTGATCACCACCAGCAGTCTGGCGCGGGGGGAACTGCTGTTCCACGAGGAGGGGCTGCCGGTGCTGGCGGCCGTGCCTTACGGCCGGGGTGCGGTTTACTTCCTGGCGCTGGACCCCCGTTTTGCGCCGTTGCTGGATTGGGATGGGGCGGAGGTGTTGTTTACGGCCGTTGCCAACCGCATCTCGCCGCTTTCATTATGGGGCGTTGCCCCGTATGAGGGGTATGCGGCCCAGAACGCCGTCACCAGCCTGCCCGATTTGAATTTGCCCTCGGTGTGGGAACTGGCCCTGTTTTTATTGGTTTACATTGTGATTGTTGGCCCGGCCAACTACCTGGTATTGAAGCGGCGAAACCGGATGGAACTGGCCTGGGTGACGCTGCCTTTGCTGATTGTGGCTTTTACGGCCGTCACCTACTTCACCGGCTTCCAACTGCGCGGCAACGACGCCATCATCAACCAGATGACGGTGGCTTACAGCCAGGCAGACAGCCCGCAGGCACGGGTTTATAGTCTGGTTGGTCTCTATTCGCCCCGCCGTAGTACGTATGATGTGATTTTCCCGGCAGACACGCTGGCACGGCCGTTTGAAAACATCTTCGGCAGTTTGGGCAACACCCTCAATGCTGAATCCATTACCTATAGCAACGAACATTCTATTGACGGGGTGCGCGTAGATGTGAGCGATGTGGAAACCTTCACCGCCCAAACCGACCGGCCCGCGATTGATCTCTCTGGGCAGGGTACGCTTGTCAGGCAGGGAACCTCTATCTTGCGACTACGTGTCAATATCCAAAACAACAGTGCAGAGACTCTGGAGAATGCGGCGCTGTTATTTAATGACACAGCATTCCCGTTGGGCGATCTGGCACCAGGCGAGACAGACGGCATCTATGAAATTGTTAGCATCAGCCCCTACAGTGGGGGATTTAACGGGCCATTGACCAACCATGTCAATACGCTGTTCGGCTACGATTATTACAACGACGCCAAACTGTATCCCCGTTATGAGTTGATGCAGTCGCTAGAGGGAGAGGGGTTTGGCACTGGTTCTGCCCTCAGTCTACCCCGGAACAGCGCGGTTTTTATTGGCTGGACGGAAACGCCCGCTATTGAAATTAGTCTGGATCGGGGGACGCCGCAACAAACGGCCGTGACCCTGCACTTTATCGAAATACCCGTCACACAAGACCTGACCAGTAGTTTCTCCAGCGATGGGGCGTTGGGGCTGCCCACCTTTCTGCTGAATTGGCAATTATTACCCGACAGCACCATCAGCAACGCCACCCCCGACCATATGGAACTGAGCGGCACGGGCAATTGGGCCGGGTTTGAATACACACCGCCTCTCGAACTTCAACAATTGCCAGTGACGGAACTGGCTGTTTTTCTGGAAAAAGATAATTTTACTAATTCCTTACCGGAAGTGCGTTTGTGGAAATGGGAAACGGAAACATGGGAGTTGCTGGAATCTGTAGCCAGTGGGCGCACGGCCGTAGCTAATCCCACGCCGTACATTGGCCCAGGCAACACCGTTCGCATTCAGGTAATAGACACCAATTCCAACTATCAGGTATTGACGGCCGTGTACCCTTTGCTCACTGTGAATGGAGAGGAGTAGAACGATTTTCCAAATCGTTCTACCATTTGTGCCTATGACCACCATCATCGAAATACAAGGACTGACTAAAAAATACGGCGGCCTGACCGCCCTCAATGACCTGAGCCTGAACATTGAAGAAGGCGCCGTGTTCGGTTTCATTGGCCCCAACGGCGCGGGCAAAACCACCACCATGCGCATCCTGACTACCCTGCTCAAGCCCACCAGTGGCAAAGCATGGGTCGCCGGTTGTTCGGTAGCCGATGACCCGCGTGGTGTGCGCCGCGCCATTGGCTATATGCCCGATTTTTTCGGCGTGTATGACGACATGAAGGTGTGGGAATATCTCGACTTTTTCGCCGCCTGTTATGATGTGCCCAAAGCGGCCCGTGTGGGCATGATTGATGATCTGCTGACGCTGGTAGACCTGAACCACAAAAAAGAGGCGTTTGTGGAAAACCTGAGCCGGGGCATGAAGCAGCGGCTTTGCCTGGCACGCACCCTGGCGCATGATCCCCAGGTACTCATTTTGGATGAACCAGCCAGTGGGCTGGACCCGCGTGCCCGCATTGAAATCCGCGAATTGCTGCGTGAACTGAAGAATATGGGCAAAACCATCTTTTTCTCCTCGCACATCCTCTCCGAAGTGGCCGATATTTGCACGGAGATTGCCATTTTGGAAGCGGGCCGCCTGATTGCACACGGCGATATGGAGGAGATGAAAAAGCAGCTCCGCGCTCATCGGCTGATTCAGGTGAAGGTGTTGGGTGATTTGGGGCCGATTCAGGAGTTTTTGCTGCAAAACACGGCCGTACACGGCATCACCCCACCCGGCGAGGCTGACTTGCCGCACGATACTATTCAGTTCGACTTTGGCGGCAACGACGAAACCCTGAGTAACCTGTTGGCGCAAATGGTCAGCCAGGGCATTCGCGTGGTCGCCTTCCACGAGGAAACGGGCGATCTGGAAGATGTATTTTTGCAGGTGACGCAGGGGATAGTGAATTGAGTAATTGAGTAATCAGGTAATCAGGTAATCAGGTAATTACGTAATTACCCAATTACCCAATTACCTGATTACGGAACCGGGTTGAATGTGAACAGTTGGTGGCGCTGGTATCGTAATTTATCGAAAAACCCGATTTATTTACGGGAAAAGGGGCAGTGGGGCAAACCGAACCCTTTTTATGATAACCTGCTCCGTTTCTCGCCGTTTGTAGTTTTGGGTGGCATCAGCCTGGGATTTTGTACCGGCTTTGGTAACCCGGCCTTTTTTGGCAATAACGATGATTTGTTTGCCATCTGGTGTTTGTTATGCCTGCCAGGGATACTCCTTTCGATGTTGACTATCTTTGGTTCGCTGCTGGCTCCGGCCCTCACCGCGCCGATGATTAGCCTGGAGCGGGATAAGGGTACGTGGGATATTTTGTTGGTCACGCCGCAGCCGATGATGTCCATTTTGATGGCCAAGTTGTTTGGCGCACTGTCACGGCTGCGTATCTGGCCGATGTTGTTTGTGTTGAGCCTGTTTCAAGGGTTGATTCTGTTTTGCTCGTTGGCCCTGGTTGATGGGGAACTGGTTGGTTGGGATTGGCTGATGGGCCTGGCGACGGTCATACGGCCGTGGCTGGAAATCCTGTTTGCCGCGTTTATGGGGCTGTTTTTGTCAACGGTGACGCGCTCGGCGACTATGGCGGTGGCTGGGGCATATGCGCTGGTAGTCATATTTAAATTGTTTAACAGCAGTCTGGTGTGGATGGGTTTGTTGAACAGCCAGGTGGATAGTGAGATGGCCGTGTTGGGAATGGGGGCGGTGGGGCCAACGGCCGTGTACACGCTGGCGATTATGGGGCTATGGATAGGTATTTTTTATCAGGCAAGAAAAATGATTGGAGAGTAAATGTCGAGCGATTTTCCAAATCGCTCGACCCATGAAACATGACCGAACTGGCAACCGAAAAACCTCCCAAGACAGGCCGATTGCACCACTTGCGCGACAACCCGGTAACGATAAAAGAGCTGCGCAGCCGGATGCGCGGCCGTCGCGCTTTTGTGGTGCTGACCATCTATCTGTTGGTGATGAGTGCCTTTATCACCCTGGTTTATGCCGCCTATGCCTCCTCCGCCAGCGGCCCCTTCGGCCCAGACCCGCGCGAAGTGGGCAAAGTGGTTTTTGGCTGCGTGGTAGGGGTGCAACTGTTTCTGGTTGTTTTTGTTGGCCCCTCGTTTACAGCCGGTACGATAACGGGCGAGAAGGAACGGCAAACGTATGACCTGCTGCGCACCACGCTACTTTCGGCAAATGCGTTTGTCGCTGGCAAATTATTGTCTGCCTTGAGCTATGTCTTCTTGCTGGTGCTGGCGGCCATTCCGCTGCAAAGCATCGCCTTTTTATTGGGCGGTGTGACGTTGGAAGAGTTGATCATCTCACAATTGATTGTGTTTACGGCCGCCATCACTTTTGCGCTGTGGGGGCTGTTTTGTTCCAGTGCTATGCGCTCCACCTTGGGTGCGAGCGTAATGACCTTTGCCGGGGCGCTGTTTGTGACCGTCGGCACGCCCATGGTAGCCGGTTTGTTTGTGGCGATCCTGGCCCCCTTCCTGGCTCTTTATACCTCCATTAGTACGGCGATGGAAATTGCTTTGCAATATCTTCTCATCCTGGCCGTCAGTACCAACCTGCCGGGCACCCTGATTGCCAGCGAGATATTTTTGTTGGAGGAAGATGCTATCTTTGCTTTCAAAGGTTCCAGTGGCGGTTTCACTTACTGGTTGCCCAGCCCCTGGCCCATTTTCATCCTGCTTTACTTGCTGCTGGCCTGGGTTTTATACTGGCTGAGTGTGCGGAATGTGCGTAAGATAGCAAACAGATGAAAGAGGTAATTGAGTAATTGGGTAACTGTGTAATTACCCAATTACCCAGTTACCCAATTACCTATGAACGCAGACCATCCCTTTAACCAACTTCTCCACCAGCTACATACCTGGAACGGCCGTCGCCGTTTGCGAGATGCGTTGATCTGGCTGCCGCGTGGCGTGCTGGTCGGGTTGCTGGCGGCGGTGGTGGTGGCAGCGGTGGCCCGGCTACGGCCGTTGCTCACCAACCAGGAAGTGGCCTACGTGGCTCTGGGGCTGGCCGGGGGAGGATTGCTGGCAACGGCCGTCTGGCTGCTGTGGCGGCGTTATTCGCTGCCGGAACAGGCCCGTTTTGCTGACCGGCAGTTTTCGTTGAAAGAGCGGACGAGTACGGCCGTCGAAATCCACACCGGCCTTATCACCACCAGCCCCATTATCGCCGAACAGCAATTGAATGATACATTGACGGCCGTGCAGCAAGTAGACGCCCGCACCCTGCTGCCGTTCCGGTTGAACCGGCAGGATTGGTTAGTGATCGTGGTGGCGGTGGGGTTGTTGGTGGCGGCCGTGTGGCTGCCCAACCTGCAAGAAGCCGAACTCCTCCGCCAGCGTGGTATCACCAAAGCCATTGAAGAGCAACTCAACCAGCTAGAAGCCCTCAGCGAAGAAATCCGGGAAAATCCCCTGCTGACTGAGGAACAAAAAGAGGAAATCTTGCAACCAATTGAGCAGGCCATTGAAGGGTTGGGCGAAGGGGCGGTCAGCCAGGAAGAGGCCGTGGCCACCCTCTCCGAAGCCGAAGCGGAACTGCGTGACCTGGCCGCCAACAGCAGTGCGGAACAACTGCGCCAGCAGTTGCAAGAGGCTGGCGAACCGTTAGCCAATAATCCCAACAGCCAGACATTGGGCGAATCATTGCAAAATGGCAATCTGGCGGCGGCAGGTACGGCCGCCACCCAACTGGCCGACCAACTGCCCTCACTCAGCCGCGAGGAACAGTTGGCGCTGGCCGAAGATTTAATGGCCACCGCCCAATCCCTTGTGGGCACAGATGACCAGCTTGCCCAACAACTGGGCGAAGCGGCCCAGGCATTACAAAACGGGGACATTGCCACCGCGCAGCAAGCCTTACGCGAAGCGGGTGCCACACTACAACAACGGGCACAGGAAGCGGCCGCCGCCGACCAGGCCAACCAGGCCGCCAATGCCCTCGGCGAAGGGCGACAGTCGGTGGCCCAGGCCGGCGGGCAAAACCAAAACAGCCAGCCGGCCAACCCAGACAACTTACTGCCGGAAAATGATGGTCTGGCCGGGCCAAATGAAGGTTTAGGCCAATCTCCCCAACCAGGCCCCGGCCAGGGAAATGGACAGGGCCAGGGAGAAGGTCAGGGTCAAGGGCAGGGGCAAAATGGCGGCCAAGAGGGCGGGCAGTTGGGTGGCCCTGGGCCGGGCGGCGGCCATGTAGAAAACGTCTACGTGCCGGAACTACGTGATCTGAGCGGCTTTGAGGGAGTGGATGTGGAGCTACCGGCCGAATGTGCGGCCAACCCGGCCGATTGTGGCGCGTTACTCAACGAAACCCCCACCGAATTCGGCGACGAGACCAGCATCGTCCCCTACACCCAGGTCTTCGGCGACTACCGCAACGCCGCCAACGAAGCCCTGCAAGACGACTACATCCCGCTTGGCCTAAAAGGTTACATTCGAGATTATTTTTCATCCTTAGAGCCATAAGGCAAAAAGAGGTGGGCTTACTCCAAAATCCCTGCTTGCATCCCCCAGATTATTGCTTGAGAACGGTTCTCAACACCTAATTTCTTGAAAAGGGCTGTCAGACTGTTTTTTACCGTATGCCTGCTCAAATTCAGTTGAGCGGCAACTTCATCATTGTCATAACCACACCCCAGTAATCGTAATAACTGTATATCCCGTTCCGAAAGTTGCCCCGGTGTCTGGTAATCATGCACGTTATGGTTGGCAGGTAAATCAGAGGAGTTACGTCGGTTGTCAAATGTTCCCCCCTCAGCAATCACACGAAAACAGCGCTGCCATACTTCCGGGGAATCACGCCGCCGTAAAAACCCGGCGATACCAAATCCCATAAAATGCTGCCCTTGACTATCATCATCATCATCATCATCATCAATCAAGACAATACGCATAGCGGGGAAATCCTGCCGAAAACGGCCGATCACCGCATCAGGATAGGGGTTTGCCAGTTGCCATGCCAGCACCAGCACATCAGGCGCATATTGGCGGCAATACTCTCTGGCCTGGGCGCAAGAGGCGGCCTGTTCCGGCAAGACAATGTACTGCTCCACATCCAAAAGATGAGACAATGCACAAAAGGTTATGGAAAAGTTATCTGCCACCAACACACGTAAGGGGTTCCCCATAGCTACTCCTCCTGGTGTGGGCAGGCCACACCTGCTACCAAACATTCGTCAACTTCATCACGCACTGGCGAGAAAATATAGCCAGTGGTCTATAAACTGTCAATATCGGCTAAAAAAGTTTGGACTGACGTTGGATTGCTTTAGACTGATCCGGGCCAGCTATAGCGTAGCCTATCAGGAAGAATTTCCCTAAAAGTTGGGAGTTTCTTCCCGGCAAATCAGGAACTTATACCCTTCTCGTATGAATTGAACGCCTTATACTTGCCACCGAAATACTTACTTTAGCTACATTTGAAAGAAAGGAGAGTCACTGTGCAGAATAAGTTTCAATATATCCTTCTTGGCGTGGGGATCACACTTCTAGCCATCCTGGGTACTATGAGTATTGTGTTATCCAGAGCAGAGGCAAAAGTCAGTCCAGACGTTACCAGTGCAACGGTTGCTTTGCAACAACCTGCAATCCAGGAAGGCGATAACCCTCAATTTGCGCAAGAACAAAGTCAAATCAGTCAGTTACAAATGGAGAATTCATCATTGGCCGACACTGTAGAAGTGCTGCCGAGTAAGGTAGAAGTAATTCCTGTAGGTGACACAGGGTCAACCGATGATCTTGAGACCATCATCAAGACGGTAACTGCCTTTGCCAGCAAGCAAGAAGAAAACTTGTTTGGTGGGTCTGGCTGGATTTATGAAAGGTATGCTATGGAATCGTTCTTGCCAGAAGGCCAGGAAAGCCAGGATTATCACCTGACTACAGGCGAAACAATACCAATGGAATCGTTAGCGCCAAGCACGTTTATATTTGAATCCTGGTACCATGTAAATGGAGATAACACTTTCTTTGAAGGAATAAGTTTAGTTTCAGCATTTGACGGAACGATTTACCAAAAATCGGTTCTGATTGGGGAAGATTGGGTGAACCTGACCTTAAAAGAAGCGAATGCTCATTCAGGACAATATACCACCCGCAGATCTTCAAACATTGTAGCTTTGCCCATAACTGGTCTTTCCCAAACTCTTGAAAATCTTTCGCCAACGGCGAGAGTACAGGCTTTTTGGGAGAACGATCAATACGTGGTTACTATAGAATATTCTTATGATGAACCTCTTGAAGATGTTGCTTATATGCCTGAACCAATTGTTGGCAATAAACATATCTATGCTTTTGACTTAAAAACGGGGCAACTCCTAACAATTGATGGTTACACTCTGTTCCAAAGTAACAAATGGTTTCACGATTTAAGGATGACCTATAGCCCCGTTGAATTTCAACAGATGCCACCAGATGAGATTGTGGAAATTTTCACTCAGGCGACTAACGATTACACGGAGGAAAAATAGAATGTTTCCCTTGTTGTCAGGTTCTAAGCAATCGAGTCGGAAAACCTATTTATGGGCTTTGGCAGTTGGTACTATATTCTTGTTGGCATTGGTTCAACAAGTTACCGCTGGAACTATAAATACTATACCCGGATATGGCTTTTTGAATGGAGTTACTGCCTATGCGGAAGTCAGATCTTTTCCTGGTACCAATAGCAATGCGAACTGTACTATTAAGAGCTACACAAGCCCAGCTACAAATATCAATGTGATTAGATGGACATGGAGGCAGTGTGATCTCTTAAAAAATGGGGTGATTATTCAAAATGGTTCTCAGCTCTTTCCAGGTAGTACCAAAAACGGATCTTCCCATCAAGCCCTTGCGCAATTTAACAACCTTCCACCGGGCGCGTATAGCCAGATCAAGTCACATGGTGTACATGATTTTAACCATAATGGTTCAAATCCGTCGCCCTGGCGGCCGTATAACGTGAACATTTATCCTTAACAAATCCGTTTTTAGCCCAGGGATTAACCCCAAACTAGCAGACGCCGCGAGTTTTAGAAACTTGCGGCGTCTTTGTTTATAATGGCTGTTGTCACTACCAGACATCCGATTTCTTTGAGAAATCGGATGTCTCATGTATAGATCATCTTCACAATGAAGGGTTAAAGCAAAAGTATGGCATCAACAACGGAAGCTGAACTATCCGTAGCAGAATTTAGGGAAACGGCCGCAGCCATTGAGTTCGAAGTGGGCAAAGTGATTGTGGGGCAGGCAGCGGTGGTGCGGCATGTGCTGGTGGGTATTCTCAGCGCCGGACATGTGCTGCTGGAGGGGGTGCCGGGGTTGGGCAAAACGATGCTCATTCGCACGTTGGGACAGGCGCTGCACCTGCAATTTAGCCGCATCCAGTTCACGCCCGACCTGATGCCGGCCGATATTACGGGCACAGAGATTATGGAGGAGATGGGTGACGGCCGTCGGGAATTCCGCTTTCAACGTGGCCCGGTGTTTGCCAACCTCATCCTGGCTGATGAAATTAACCGGGCTACGCCCAAAACCCAATCTGCCTTGCTGGAATCTATGCAGGAGCATACGGTGACAGTAGCCAACCATACTTATACGCTGCCTGAACCATTCTTCGTGCTGGCCACCCAAAACCCGATTGAACAGGAAGGGACATACCCGCTGCCAGAAGCGCAGTTAGATCGCTTCCTCTTCAAAATCAATGTGCCCTTCCCTTCCGCCAACGAATTGACGGAAATTATTGCCCGAACGACGGGGAAGGAGACGGCCGTAGCCCAAACCGCCGCCGACGGCCCCCGCCTGCTCGCCATGCAGCAGTTGGCACGGCAGGTGCCCATTCCCAGTCATGTCAGCCAGACCATCAGCCAACTTATCGTGGCTTCCCATCCGGGCAGCAGTCCCGCGCCGCTGGTGAACCAGTATGTGCGCTACGGTTCCAGCCCACGCGGCGCACAGGCGTTGGTATTGGGGGCCAAGATCACGGCCCTATTGGCGGGGCGCTACAATGTGAGTTTTGATGACGTGTCGGCCGTCGCTCCCGCCGCCCTCCGCCACCGCCTGCTGCTTAACTTTGAAGGGCAGGCTGAAGGAGTGAAACCGGATGACATCATTGGGAATTTGCTGAAAAGTGTTCCCAGAGATTGAGAGATTGGGAGATTGAAGACGATGCCATCGCCATTTCCGGGAATGGATCCGTATCTGGAAAGTTATGAATGGATGAGTGTCCATCATAGCCTGAGCGGGCAAATTGCCCGGCAGCTTGCGCCCAAAGTACGCCCCAAATACGTGGTGCGCCCGGTGGAGCGATTTGTCATTGAGATGTTTGATGGCTTTGAGGTATCACATGGCAGTATCTACCCGGATGTGGGTATTGCCGAGATGAAAACAATGTATCGGGTGGAAAATGAGAGACAACGGCCGTTACACCTCGCCACCTTCATACCTACCAAAATACCGCACGTGACCATTGAAATTAAGCATGTGGTGGATGGTGAATTGGTGACGGCCGTAGAAGTCATCTCCCCCACAAACAAACGCGGTGAAGGATACCGGCAATATCTGGCAAAGCGGGAGCTGATATTAGCCAGCGAAACCCATTTATTGGAAATAGATTTGCTGCGCATGGGGCGGCGTGTGCCCATGCGTGATCCACTGCCAGACGCGCCTTACTTCGTTTTTTTGAGCCGGGCAGAGAAACGGCCGTATCTCGATGTCTGGCCTGTGCAACTGGACGAACCGCTGCCCACCGTGCCCGTCCCCTTGTTGCCCGACGACGCGGATGTTTCACTCGATTTACAACTGGCGCTGACCACGATGTACGACGAGTTGGGCTTTGACCTGTCCGTAAATTACAGCCAGCCACCGGAAATTCCGCTTGAAGGCGAAACGGCCGTATGGGCTACTGAATTGTTAAAAAAGGAGATTGAGAGATTAGGAGATTGAGAGATTGCGAGATTGACCAATCTCCTAATCTCCTAACCTCCTAATCTCTGATCTGCTCCATGCCCCTCTTTGACGAAACCACCCTGCGCAAACTGGAACAACTAACCCTCATCGCTGACCATGTGCGTGTGGGGGTGATGAAGGGCGACCGGCGCAGTAAAAAGCGGGGCACGTCCATTGAGTTTGCCGATTACCGCAACTACACCAAAGGGGATGACCTGCGGCGGCTGGATTGGAATGTGTACGCGCGGCTGGAACGGCCGTTTATCAAACTGCTCGAAGAAGAAGAAGACCTGGCTGTGCATTTGCTGGTGGATGCCAGCGCCAGCATGAACTGGCCCGACACAGACAACGATGAGAACAAATTGCGTTATGCTCTCAAACTGGCGGCCGCTTTAGGGCACATTGCCCTGGCCACTGGTGATTTGCTCACAGTGACGCTGCTCAACAGTGGCGGCGACCGCACCTGGGGGCCTTTCCGGGGACAGGGGAATTCACTGCGGCTGTTTCAGTTTTTGGAAAGTTGTGCAGCAGGTGGGGTAACGGATGTGAATTTGTCACTGCGGAATTATGCGTTGGTCGGCCGTCGCCCCGGCCTGTTGTTTCTCCTGAGCGATCTCCTTTCCCCCAACGGTTACAAAGACGGGCTGAACGCCATCCAGTCGCGGGGTTACGAAATCGGCCTCATTCACCTGCTCAGCCCAGATGAGGTAGAGCCACCCCTCAGCGGCGACCTGAAGTTGGTAGACATCGAAACCGGGCAGGATGCGGAAATTACGCTGGACGCGCCCACACTTGCCCTTTATCAGGAACGGTTACAGGCCTGGCAAACCGAAATCGCCGCCTACTGCGCCCATCGGCATCTGCATTACATTCCCGTTACCACCAGTTTGCCCTGGGAAAAATTAGTGGTACAAACCTTGCGGGAGAAAGGAGTGGTGAAGTGAGACTGATAACATTCATAAAACGCCATCCGAAAAACGTAAACCGATTACCAACAAGGAAGGACACATGAATACCAGAATGAAATTGATTGTGGGATTAACGGCCGTACTCCTCACGGCATTTGCTTTTATCAGCCAGATGCAAACGGTTGCCAGCCTCTCATCACAAGGGGGATGTTGCCTCATCTATTTGCCCATCATCACCAAACCCGTGACGGCCGACCTCACCATTACCGGCGTGGAAATTACTCAGGCCATCCAAAAGGCAAATAATAGTATACCGTTGGTGGCGAATCGGAATACGGTGGTGCGCGTCTTTGCGGAAGCACCCGTGTCGGGGCCGATCAATAATGTGGTGGTGCGGCTCACGGCCGTGCGCGGCGCCAGCACCATCGGCACACTCAACTCCGCCCCCATTACCATCCCCGTAGACGCCACCCGTGACAGTTTCAACAGCACCGTCAACTTTGAACTGCCTTCAGGCTGGCTTACCGGCAATGTCAGCCTGACTGCGACAATAGACCCGGATAACAGTATCCCCGAAGCGAACGAAGGCAACAACACCGTGACGCAGGCTATGAACTTTAACGACGTGCCCGACCTGCAAATACGCATTGTGCCCATCAACTACACCCACACCGGCCCCACCGCCCCCGGCTTTTACCCGGCACAAAGTGTAGATTACATCAGCGACTGGCTCATGCGTGCCTACCCCATTGATAACGTGCAAATTACCATTCGCAGCCCATACAACTTCACCGGCAACCTGCAAGATGCCTTCTATTGGCAAAATGGCGCCACCGGATTGTTGGACCATATGTACGAATTAAAACTGGCCGATGGTTTTCCCGAAGATACACCTGTTGTCTATTATGCCTTTGTGCCTATCAGTAACGGCTCTACTCAATGGTTCAACAGCGGCATTGCCGGAATTGGCTGGATTGGTTATCGGGAGTCAGTAGGGTTAAACCTGATGGGGTATGGTACTGATGTAGACGCTACTGGCAAATTGGCCGGGCACGAAATTGGGCACAACATGGGCCGCCGCCATGCGCCCTGTGGCAATCCTGGGGGGCCAGACCCGTCTTACCCTTATGCCGGTGCGTCTATTGGCGAGTATGGGCTGGATATTCCCAATGGCGTGTTCTGGTCGCCGGCTACGGCCGTAGACATAATGAGCTACTGTGAACCGGCCTGGATTTCCGACTACACCTATATTGGCCTCTATAACGATCAACGGGCCAACGGGCTCGCGGCGCTGCCCGGCACGGCCGTAGACAGCATGATCGTCTCTGCCAGTCTCAGCGATGAGGGCGTCGTCACCCTCGCCCCCAGCTACGCTTTCGCCAGCTACCCGTCAACCGGTGCATCTAGCGATTACCGGGTGGAACTGCTGGACGAAAGCGGCGACGTATTGGTCAGCCAGCCTATGCAGTTGCGCGAAGCAGAAGAAGACGAAGCGTGGGGGCGGATGCTGACGGCCGTGCTGCCCCTGCCCAGCAAAGCCACTGCCACCCTACGCATCATGCAAGGTGACACGATTGTCGCCAGCCGCCGCCTGAACAACACCGCCGCCTTTGGCCCGCAAACGGCAACGGCCGTGCGCGAAGGCGACGCCATCACCCTCAACTGGGGGCTGGTGGGCACCCCGGCCATCGTGCGTTACTCACCCGACGGCGGCCAAAGCTGGCTCGGTCTGGGCCTCGGCGTCACCGACGGCGCGTTCACCGTAGACGCCGCCACCCTGCCCACCGGTGAGGGCGGCCACTTTGAAATTATCCTGGGGAATACGGGGAGTAAGGTAGTGCTGACGGCCGTGATGCCTTAAACAACAAGGTAGGTGCTGTAACACCTACCTTGTTGTCTGGACAAAATCATCAATCAACCGCCGCGAAATACTCATGGGTGGGGGGATTTGGGGCAGGCTGTTGGCCGTAAACCAGCGGGCATCCTCAATTTCACCTGCTTCCGGGGTAATGTCGCCGCTGGCATAGTCGGCGGTGTAAGCAATCATCAGCGAATTGGGGAAGGGCCAGGGCTGGCTGCCAAAGTACGTCACGTTTTGCACTTCTAGCCCCACTTCTTCGCGGATTTCGCGGTGTACGGCCGTTTCCAATGTCTCTCCTGGCTCCACAAAACCGGCCAACACGCTGTAAAAACCGGCGGGGTGGCGTGCCCCTCGCGCCAACAAAATCTCACGGCCGTCTGCTCCCTGGCGCGTTACCCGCACAATAATCGCCGGGGAAATGCGCGGATATGTCACCAGCCCACAGGCCGGGCACTTTTTAGCCCGCTCCTCTGTTTGCAACTCATTGGCTGTGCCGCAGCGCCCACAGTACAGGTGTGTGCGATCCCAATCAATAATTTGCAACGCCCGCCCCCCCAGCCAGAGTTGGTCATCCGGCATACGGCCGTACAACCCCCTTAATCCTTCAAAGGCCATGCCCGACAGCGCGGGCGTTTCGGCGGCTACCTCAGCGGCAAAGCAGTGCGTGTCTGTTTCCCCCACCACATAGCCCAGATAATGCTGGCGCAATGGCGTTAATCCCAGGTCAGCCGGTGAATGTAAACGCGGCCAAAAAGCAAGATCACCTTCTGCCATCACCAACAATTGGAAACCAGACAAGATAAACCAATAAGCCTCGGCAGGCGCCTGCTGTGGCGGTAAAGCGGATGAAATGAATTGTTCCACTGACTTACTCCAATTCCTGAATCACACATTGTGTTATCACCATTTGCCCGGCCTAATAATTTGGCGTTGGGGTGGGAGTTGCCCCAGGCAAAGGTGGCTCATTCGTTGCCCCTGGATACGGGTTAATGGGTGGGTTAGTGGGTGCGGGGAGTGGCGTGTTGGTGGCGCCCGGCGTAGTCAACGTAGGGAGGGGGGGTGAATTGGTAGCACCCGGCGTAGTCAACGTACCGGTGGGTGTGGCCGTGAATGGGCGCGTCGCCGTTGATGTGGCCCCACCAATTGTTGTCGGTAATGAGGTGGGAACAGGGGTATTGGGCACGGCCGTGCCTGTTCCTCCTGGCACTGTACTTGTTATATCTGATGGGAAGGTAGCTGTTGCGGCCGTTGCCGGGCGTGGGGTGCCCGTGGGGCCAACTGTAGGAAACATCGGCGTACTGATCCCACTGAGGATAAACGCCCGCGGATCGGCCGTCGTCTCTACCAATGGATTTGGCTGCACAATACGCTCCACCTGCAAATACCACACATCCATCGTCTCTGGCCCCTTGCCACAGCCATAAGGCCCATTATACAGCCGCCAGATACCTTCTACCGTGAGCGTTGTGCCCGGTGCCAACAGCGACAGCGCCCGCTCAAAACCTTGTGCATTTAGCTGCAACCCTTCAGACACCAATGACCAGCGAAAAACTGGCCCGTTAAAAAAAGCACAATCCGGTGGCGTAACCGGCAGATAAAACCCGGTAACACGGATACGTTGATTCAAATACGCGGCCGCATCTTCACTCAATTCGGGAAATGTCACCAACTGCGGCTGTCCATTCAGGATCAGGGCAATGGCCGTGGGGTCAGTGCGAAACGGCCGTAACGGGCGTATCTCCCCTTGCCGCAAAAACAAAGCGGCCACCAGACACAGGCTCAACCCCGCCAGCCCTAGCAATGCCAGCCCAATTAGCGGCCGGCGTAACCGGCGCGGCGTTTCCATTATGGCATCATCGTCCAAACGATTTTGTTCGTTATTCATTCAGAAATTGTGTAAGAGATCCGTTTTTTCTAAAAATCAGATGCCTAGCGCACCCTAAATTTGGGCAACTGCGTCCCGCGGTGATGCACCCACCATTCCAGCAGAAGCGCCACAAAAGCCAGCGCCACCAGCCAGGGCCATAGCTCGCGCTGGCCTACATCACTTTCTTCCGTTGTGGTCACGGCCGTTTGCCCCACCTGCACCGCTGCCACTGGCTGAATAGCAGATTCGGCCGGATTAAACAGATTCACAGTAAAACTACCGGCCGGGCGTTCTTCACCGCCCAGGCCACCATCCCGCAGCCGCACCTGATACAGCCCCAACTGATCCGTCTCGGCAAAAACAATCTCACCCTCACCCACTTCGGTTGTCCAGATTTCGCCATCTGGTTTGACGACGACTACGGCCGTGCTGCTGGCCCCTGGGGTAATGCTCACCGGGTCGCCCGGCTGCAACCCTGTGGGCGCATCAAACGCCCGCCCCGGACTCAGCCAGCCAGTAATGTTTGCCATCAAGATGGGAAAGGCGATTTGCAGCGGCAGATCAGAATCGCGCAAATCAAAATTGATAAAAGCGATGCGGTGGCCATCGCGCTGCCCAATTTGCAACAGCGGGCCACCTTGCGCCTGCACCAGCGTTTCGGCCCAGGGGGCAACCACCTCTTTCGCCACCCGCACATTTACATCCCGCCAATCCACAAATTGCAGCAGGGGCGAATCGGCCAGGCGGATAGCCACTGTGTCCGAAAAAACGCCATTGACGGTAAATAAATCGCCGCCAGCTTCTATAGGCGGATTGATAATGAGCCTATCGGCCGCTGGTGGTGGGTTGGGCGGAGAAACACCATCAAACACATACAGGTCAAAAGGCGGTTCACCGCTTTCGGCCAGTAAATCGCTGCCCGGCGCTGCTTTGAAGGCTTCTACGCCAGGCAAGACGCTGAATACCTGCTCTAAGAAGAGGTTGCCTTCTGTCACCAGCAAGGCACGATTACTGACGCCACCTTCATGCACCGCCCAGGCTGTATCATCCAGTGGCAGGTTATCCCCTTCGTGTTCAGAGAGTTGCGCCTGAATCACGGCCGTGTCTGGCGGCAATACCCAACTCACATTGGCCATATTTTGTCCCGGCACGAGCAAACGGCGCGAATCAAACAGCGCCCCATCCAGCGAAATGGTCAGCAGCGTCTCCCGATCAATCGCTCCCTGGTTAGCCACGCTGGCGAATAGCTCAATGCCTTGTTCGGTGGCGCGCGTGGCTAAAGCGGTGATTGCCAGGTTTTCCGGGCTGCTGCCCACCGGCAAATACACCAGTTCAGTGGGCAGCGGCGGCAAATCAGCCGGCAGCCCGCCATCGGAAATGAGGATAATTTTGGCGTTTTGGAAACCCTGGGCCGCGCCAGAAGCCAGGGCAAAAGCAGATTGCCAATCGGCCGCGCCATTTTCGGGCTGCGCCTGGTTAATCGCTTCACGCAGGGTGGTTTTATCGGTGGTGGGGGGGGCCAGCACCGTAGGGGTTTGCCCGGCCAGGATAATGGTCATCTGATTGCCACCGCCCAGGTCATTCACCAGGTGGTGGGCTTCGGTTTGGGCCGCGGCAAAGCGAGTGGGATCAACATCGGTGGCCTGCATAGAGGCGGAGCCATCCAGCAAGACGACCACGCTGCTGTTGACAACGGAGGGCACGGGCAGAAACGGCCGTGCCAATGCCAGCGCCAACAGTGCCAGAATCAGTAGTTGCAATAGCAGGAGCAGGTTTCGCCGTAATTTTTGCCAGGGGGCGTTGGCTTCACGGTCACGCAGCAGCTTTTGCCAGAGCAGCGTACTGCTGACCATCATTTCCCGCCGCCGCAAACGCAGCATGTACAGCAGAATGATGGGCACTGCTAATAAACCAAGAAGCAGAAAAGCGGGAGCCAGAAATGCCATGCGGCCAGAAGATTACCATAGATTGGGTAAGCAGGTAATTGGGTAATTGGGTAATTAAGTAATTGTTCAAAATTACCCAATTACTCAATTACTCTTTGTGGGCAGACGGCCGTTGGGTATTCCCCGCGATCCAGCGGCCAGGGTTCGGCGTACCAGAGCAGGTATTCCGCCAGGTGCTGCGGCCAATAGCTGTCCTCGTGCGCCCCTTCGTTGAGAACCCAGGTGTGCGGGATGCCTTGCGCGGTCATGTCATTGTGCAGTTGTTCGGTGTTTGGCCGCAGATAGTCCTGGTCGCCGATGTCCAGATAAATCCGCAAATCACCCAAATCATTACTCAGCCCGGTGTATTGCGGGTTGATCTCTGGCCCGGCAAATGAATCAATCAGAGCCGCGCTGTGCCCACCCACGCTGGCAAACTGTTCTGGATGGCGAAAGGCGATTTCCAATGCCCAGTAACCGCCCCTAGACAGGCCGCCAATGGCCCGGCCGTCCGCTTTACGCCAGACACAGTAATTTTGCTCAATGAAGGGGATCAGGTAATTCAAGATGTGGGCTTCGTAGGAGTTTGGGCCGCCGGAGGTGGTATTGGCTATCCAACCGCCGTCTACCATCACCAACAGCAACGGGGGGATAAGCCGCTGTTGGATGGCAGCTTCGGCGGCTTCGTCCAGGCCGTAGTTGTCCCAGGCGCTGTCATCCTGGCTGTTGCCACCAAAGAGGTAGAGAACGGGGTAGGCACGGCCGTCTAACCCATAACAGGGTGGTAAATAGATACGATAGTTGCTTTCACCAGTAAACTGGCTGGGGAAGACGCCGGTTCTTACTACTCCTGGTGGGCAGGGGGTGGGTATACCCGTAGGGGCAACACCCGCGGCAAGGGTGGGCGTGGGAAATGGGGCGGCCGTGAACGTGGGGGGGATGGTGGCGGGCTGGGCGGCCGTCTGGCTGGCAACGGGATTGAGTGATGGAGGTATGACCGCGGCCGCCGTTGGGGTGATCATTGCGGCCACCGAAATGGGTGCTATTGTGGGCATTGGGGCGGCCGTCTGGCAAGCTACTCCGCCCCAAAAGCCGCCTAACAGGATTAACAACAGGATACGCATCCTCCCATTATCGGCAGAGACAGAAAAAGATGCCAGCGTCCGGCCTAATCGTTTACACCTCACTGCTTTTGCCGGCCAACTCACGGCCGTTTGCCAATCAAATAACCAGTGCGTAACATTGGTTAAATATCTACATCCTTATAAGTAACCGTGCAGTAATTATGCAATGGAGTAATTTGGTAATTAGCCGCTTCAATTACTTAATTACCCAATTACCCAATCGCTAACTTATTTGCAAACGATCACGAAGGAGTTGGCATGAACCAATTGCTGCCACACACCAAACTGCCCAAAAACAGTGTGAGCGAGAGGGTACTCGTTTGTGGCGACCCGGCCAGGGCCACAACGATTGCCGGGCTGCTGGATGCAGCCATTATGTTGGCCGAGTGGCGGGAGTATCGCTCGTATCAGGGGGAGTATCACGGCCATACCATCACCGTTTGCTCACACGGCATTGGTGCGCCGGGCGCGGCCATTGCCTTTGAGGAGTTGGTCGCTGCCGGAGCCAGGAGCATCATCCGGGTCGGTACGTGTGGTGGTATTCGGCCAGAGGTACAGGCGGGGCATCTGGTGGTGGTGACGGGCGCGGTGGATCATACAGGCTACGGCCGTGAGGTAGTTCCTCCTGGTTATCCCGCCGTCGCCGATGTAGATGTGGTCATGGCATTACGACACGCCACCCAAAAAGCGGTGCAGCCAGTTCACATCGGCTATGTGCTCACCCGTGACGCTTTCTATGGTGGCCTGCCCTTACCCACTGCGCCTGACTACCAAACGATGGCGGCCGTCAATGTGTTAGCGGTGGAAATGGAATGTGCTGCTTTATTTCAGGTAGGCAGTCTGCGCCGGATAAAAACGGGGGCCATTCTGGCGGCAGACGGCAATGTACTGCACACTAAAGAAGATATGAACACCTTTAATCCGCACCGGGAAGATATAGGGCAGGCAATTGAAATGGCTATACGCACCGCTTTAGAGGCGGTGGTACAGGTGGATAATGAATTTGATTGAACAACGCCGGGCTATCCGCCATTTGTTGGATGAACACAATCCGGCCGATGCCATGGCCAGTTATTTTGCTTTTTATCATGCCGATAATCGGACCCAGTTACGGCCGTACCTTCCTGACAGCCCGCGTGCCCAGGGTTACATCTGCCTATCCCAAACGGGCATGGATTTATTCCGGCCATTGGTAACTATGCGACTACCGCTGGCCGATTTATTTGCCAGTGCGGCCATCATACATCAGGCAATACCGCCAGATACGGCCGTGATTTTGGCCGTACCTGACCAATATGAACCCCTGATCACTGCCTTATTTGCGGTACAAACGATAGAGGTGTATCACCTATTGACCTTGCATCACACCCAGTTTGAGCCATTGGTAAATGTATTGATTACGCAGGATATGGGCGCGAATGGCTTGCCTCGTTTTGTCATTCGGGACCGACAACACGACAACACATTGGTGGCTGCTGCCGGCCTGAACTGGCAAACAGCGCACTTTGCCGAGCTATCGGTCAACACTCACCCACAATACCGGCGACAGGGTTACGGCCGTAGCGTGGTGGCGGCGATGGCGAATTATTTGCTCAGTCACGGCCGTACTCCTCTGTATCTGGTGGCCGAAAATAATAGCGCTTCACTGGAGGTAGCCCGCCAGGTAGGGTTTGCAGATACGCTCCACCGCCAGCTTATTATTCAGGGCACAGGCAAGCAAATGGCTGGTTAACGGTCATTTGGGAAACGGCCGTCATCATCAGGAAAAAAGTACCACTTTCCTCCTTTATCACCTTTCACGTCCCGTTCATAGACATCCCCCTCCTTCAATGCTAATTTGTCCATACGTTCATATCAACATGATAGAACCAGGCAAGCGTGTTGATAGTGGAATATGAAGTACGACGATTATTGTTGTGCCTTTCTACTAAAACGCTATCTGGACAAGCAACAACAACTCATTAACCAAGTGTTGTGGAGGAAATAGAATAATGTCAAAATTAACAGGTATTGTCAAATGGTTTAGCCGGTTAAAGGGTTATGGTTTCATCAACCCGGATGATGGCACGCAGGAAGTATTTGTCCACTATTCGGCCATTGAAGGGGAAGGCTACCGAAACCTGTATGAAGGGGACCGCGTGGAATTTGAGCTGGTTGACCGTGGCCGCGGCCCACAGGCACAAAACGTAAACGCTCGCCGTACTTTTAGCCCTTCCGAATAATAAATTGCTGAAAATTTGATTACCCGTAGTATGCCACGAATGGCATAAAACTACTGACTTGGGTTGAACCTCCCCATCCACTGCGCCAATGGCGCAGGTGATGTGGAGGTTCTGTGTTTTTGGGAAAACCAGTACGCAGAAGTCGTTGGCGCAGGAACATGGCTAAAACTGGAGCAAAATCAGAGAAGCAGGCATAGAGAAGGATGTAATAATGGCGACAACAACTAAAGTTTTAGTAGTGGATGATGAAATCTCGCTGGTGCTGCTTTGCCAGTTTATTCTGGAAGACGCCGGGTATGAAGTACGAGGCGCAAACAGCGGCACAGATGCTTTACAGTTGATCCATGAAGAGATACCTGACCTGGTTTTGCTAGATGTGATGATGCCAGGGATGGACGGTTTTGAGGTGTGCCGGGAGATCAGACGACGCTATGAAGCGGAACGGCCGTACATCCTCATGTACACCGCCGATGACCGCGACCTGACCCGGCAAAACAGTCTTCGGGCTGGGGCCAATGACCTGATTACCAAAGACACCCCTGTTTATGAACTCGCCTCTCGTATTGGCGATTTGATGGCGGTTGCCCAGCGCCCTACATACAGCATCCACTAAAGTTTGCTCAGAAACGTTTGTGTCAAAGTATGGCTTTGCCGCCCAAAACGCACCAAAATATCCACCAACCAGGGAAAGTGCATAAACCAATCTTGCATCCGATAAGATTTTTGCATCCCTTCCCACAATTCATTGTGGCATAACTGCTCATAAACCTTCATCCCCTTGTAAGAGGTATCCCCCTTCCTCAGAGCTTCATCGGCCACCTGAGCCGCCAGTTCTGCTGAAATAATCGAATTATGGATGCCACCGCCCGTAATGGGGTTAATAAATCCGGCCGCATCTCCCACTAACAAAGCGCCATCAAACACATGGTGCATATGGGCTTGTGAACCAAAATTAAGCTGCCAGGTAGCCACATCGTGTAGCTGCCCGCCTTGTTTCAAACGTGGTTTGATCTTGGGCATTTGCAGAAAATCCTGCAACATCTTTTCCAGTTTCAGCCCGTGCTTACGAAACTGATCCAGGCGCATTCCCAGTCCAATGTTGGCCCGATTTTTGCCAATGGGAAATATCCAGGCGTAACCGGGCAAAATATCTTTATACAGGTAAAACTCCACCTCGTGTGGAATCTCTTCCAGGCCTTCAATATAAGCACGTAGGGCCACTGCCCGGTGGGCATCTTCGTGTTGTTCTGTTTTGGGGCGCAACCGCCGGGCAATAGCAGACGTGACGCCATCCGCACCAATTACCAGCCGGGCACGCAAATCAGAAACGGTGCCGTTAGTTTGTGTCCGCACACCTACGACTTTGCCATTTTCTACAATTGGCTCTTTGGCTTGCGCCACACAAAATTGGGCGCCGGAATCTAAGGCATGTCGCTGAATGACATGGTCAAAGTACATGCGTGGTGCTACGTAAGAGTCGCTGCCTTCATGCCCTTTTTCCAATGGGGCTTCAATTTCATAGGCTCTGGGCGAGACAATTTTGAGGCTTTTCAGGGGGTAGAACTCACCACGCGCAACGGCCGTATCCACCTTTTCCTTCATCCCATAATGCAACATTCGCTCAATAGCCCCTGCCGGTACCGCATCACCACATGTTTTGTCTCGGGGAAACGCCGACCGGTCTAGCAACAACACATCATGCCCCTTTTGCGCCAGAATTGTGGCCGTCATCGCCCCGGCCGGCCCTGCCCCCACCACAATGACATCGCGTTCTTCCTTACCTTCCATAGATAGATATTCCTCAGTCAATAGAGATTGGAGATCAGGCAATCCCCTCTTCTTTATAACCCGTGTTCTGTCCGAATGGTTGCCAACAAGCCCTGGCAACCAGCTGTTACAAGCTCATAGACATGTTCAAACCGGCCTGTGTAATAGGGATCGGGCACGTCGCGTTCCTGTAGTTGTGGGGCATAATCGAGCAAACGGCTCAGGTTGGGCAAACGGCCGTATCGCCCTACCAACTCCTCCACATTTTCCTCATCCATCGCCACCAGATAGCTATTGGTTTGTCTGGTATCGGCGGCCGTAATTTGGCGAGCACGGCCGTGATATGGAATCCCATGCCGGGCCAGCACCTGGCGCGTCCCTGAATGGGCACTCTCCCCCACATGCCACGACCCCGTTCCTGCCGAATCCACCCTGATCTGCTCTTGCAAACCCGCTTCATTCACCATCTGCTGAAACACAGCCTCCGCCATCGGCGACCGGCAAATGTTTCCCAGGCACACAAAAAGCACATTTACCATCCCGTACTCTCATTCATCAGTGAACAGTTTCCTGTTCACTTGCATCACTTCGCAGATATAACTGCTCTATAGCCACCAGGGCACCTAAAAAAACCCAGGGCAAAATGCTGGAACGCATCCCCACCATGCCTACATTATAGACAAAGGGTAAGAACCAATCACCCAACATACCGGCCGCCACTGTTGCTACCAACCCGCCCATGGCCCCATAAACATATGCCTTTTGGAAACCTTCGGGCACTACCTTGAGCAATTTCCAACCAATCCAGGCCACCTCCACAAAAAACCACAGTACCAGGGCTGTACCAATAATGCCGATTTGAGCTAGTAGATCAATATACTGATTATGCGAATTAAACTCGACATTGTAACCACGAATAGCAAAAAGCGGTGTGTACCAATAATAATTGGCCGGGCCTAATCCAAAAACTGGGTTGACCTTGATGATTTCGCCCAAAATGATCCAGGCATCTACGCGCGTGCCGTAGCTATATTCATCGGTGGCAATGAGGCGGGCAATGGCGATGGGCAAGGCGAATGCGCCACCAATGCCCATCAGCGCCAGGAATTTCCAGGAATAAAGGGCGAAGATTGTCGCAATCCCAATCAACGGCGGTATCCAGCCCGATTTCCAATCAAATTCCTTAACCAGGACGATGTATAAGGCACTGATACACAATCCTATAAGAGCGACACGCGCCCATTTGGGCAGCTTGTGGTTCAGCCAGGCCTGGCTAAAGGTGATAATAATGAACCATGTCCAGAACTGGCTGCTATAGCTGCCTATCTGCACAAAGCGGGCAATTCGGGCTAATAATGCGGGGGAGAGGGCGGGCACAACAAAAATTGCACCCACGATGACAAAAGACCAGGTGGCCCATTCCAGCCAGCGAACCGTGCGGAAATGGTGGGCGGCCAGCAAAAAAGCGCAGGCGCAGATAAAAAAGATAGCCAGCCCGCCAATTTGGGCAGAAAGGGATGCGCCAGGAACGAGGAACCAGGAAAGCTGCCCGACGAAAAAGGAGAGTGTGGCCGCGACAAGCATGAGCAGAAGGGGAAGGATGGGGCGTGATTTGTGCAGCCAGATACGCCTCTGGTTGTTGATCATGTCGAACAACCAGAGGCCAGTCATGCCCATAATCAGCAGAAGGGTGGCGTTGATGCTGGTGGCGCTGCCGGTGCCAATGGAAAAGGGAACGAGCATGTTGGCCAGGGGCAGGAGTATAAAGCCTATTGCCAACCAACGGATCATGATATAAGCACCAAACAAGGCGGTTGGGATGGCAATGATTAAGATGAGGAGGAGGAAGGCATTACGGCCGTTTGTCATGACGGCCGCCAGCCCTGCCACAACTAGCAGCAGCACAATTGCCACCGGCCAACGAATCCACCAGGCGTTCAGTGCCAACCACTGGCGGGGATCATCTGTTATTGCGTGCAGTTGTGACATTCTCTTTTCTCTATCTCTGTTCTGATCATACTCAGAGTGGTTCAGTTTCCAGCAGCCCGTTCGACAACTTCTAAGAAATAGGGCGCTACGACCGCCCAATTATACCGTTCAGCCACAAAATGGGTGGCGTTCTGGCTAAGGGTGTGGCGTAAAGTGGGGTTTTGCAGTAATTGGAGAACGGCCGCAGCAAAGTCGGCGGCCGTGTCTGCCAGCAACAGGTGTTTGCCCGATTCGGCGTCTAGTCCTTCGGCCCCTTTGCTGGTGGCGATGACCGGCGTGCCTAAAGCCATTGCTTCCAGGATTTTCAGGCGGGTGCCACCACCTGTCCAGATGGGCACCAGGCTGGCCCAGGCATTGGCAACGAGCGGCCGTACATCATCCACAAACCCGGCCAATGTCACATTTTCTGTAGCAGGCAGGGGGAGGTTGGCATGGTTGCCGGTGATGGTGAGCTGCACATGCGGCCGTTGGGCACGCACCAGAGGAAATACATGCTGTAAGAACCAGCACATGGCTTCGTAGTTTGGGTGGTAGGTGAAGGCACCGGTGAAGATGAGGGTGTCTGGCACGGCCGTTCCTGGCACATCAGCATAATCATCCAGGTTAATGCAGTTGGGGATTATCTCGATGGGGGTATGGGGGGAGACGGCCGTAGCCAATAGCTCTTTTTCTTGCCCAGAAACCACTGTGCAAAGTTGAAAACGGCCCAAGGTTTGGCGCAGGTAGCGGCGATGTTTGGCCCAGGTCAGCCCAAACCGCGCTTTGTCTTTCAAAGAATGCGCCAATGAAAATTGCTCATACAAGGTGCCTACTTCAGCCTCTTCAAAAAGCGCCGGTATGCGGCCAACAGTGGCCGCACCAGCGGCCGCTGATGCGGCCGCATAAGCGGCCATATCAATCTGGGAAGCGATGATGAGATCGGTACGGCCGTGCGCCAAAACCGCTTCAATACAGCTTTTCATCTCTGGCGAAAACGTATCCACAATAAACCGGGGTGTTGTATTGAAAAAACCAAGTCGGGCACGGCCGCTGTTCGGGTTATAGGCACGCCAGGGAATGGCATGAACCGCCCGGCAAATGGAAGCCAGGCCTGTCACATCTACTTCTTTTTCAGGTTGGTCATTAAAGCTGATGAGGGTGACCTGGTGGCGCAAGGCCAGCGCCCGCAGCAGATTGAGGATACGCAATTTGGAGCCGTTGTGGGGGGGATAGGGAAACCAGCGAGATAAAAATAGAATCTGCATCGTATCGTTTAAGCCACTCGCATCCCCCAGCGCCGCCGCAAGAAATCTAACACCCCTTGCCACATGGCGTCCCGATGGGCACGCATCTCTCGCCACTGGGGTTTAATGGTCCAACTGGTCATGGTGCGGATGGTTTGCAGCCAGACCGCCAGCCAGATTTTCAGGGGGGCGTGGTGTTTAGACATCATCAAGAAGCGGTTGCGGGTGCTGTAATAGGTGACGTTGGGGCCGGGGCGGTAATCGCGCTGCACTCCTTTGTGCCACAGTTTGGCGGCCGGAGCGTGGAAAAGTTGCCAGCCGGCCCGCCCGGCCCGCAAGCACCACTCCGTTTCTTCCCAATAATAGAAGAAACGTTCATCCAACGCGCCAACTTGTTCGATTACGGCCGTGCGCACCATAATGGCGCACCCGGAAATCCAACCCACCGCACGCGGCTGCGAAAACTGTCCCACATCGGGCTCGTTTTGTGCGATGTGGCAAGATTCCCAATTGGGACCTAACGCCCCCCCGGCCGATTGGATGACCTCTGGCTCGTCGTAGTGATAAACCATTGGCCCGACAATGCCAATCAGGGGGGCGCTTTCGCCAACACGCACCATTTCTGCCAGACAATCTGGGGCTAACACAGTGTCTTCATTCAGCACAAAGACCCAATCAGCCCCCTGCGCCACCGCCTCCACAATGCCCACATTGTTGTTTCCCGCATAACCCAAATTGGCCGCCAGAGGAATGATTTGTACATCTGGATAAGCAGCGGCAATTGCGGCTATCGAACCGTCGGTTGAGGCGTTGTCCAGGACAATGATGCGATGATTGGCATAGCTGCTCTTGGCCAGCGAAGCCAGGCAAGCCAGCGTATCATCGCGCCGGCTGGTGTTGAGAATGACGGTGATCACCAGTGGGGTAGACATGGGCATTGGGTAATTGGGTAATTGGGTAATTACTCAGTTACCCAATTACTCAGTTACATCTTTTCTAAGGGGTGTTTCCATTCCTGGCAGGCAGCCACGCCTGGGGGAAGTTTTTCATTACTTCAATGCCCTCAAATTCCTGGCTCTGGCGGGCACCATGTTGCCTGACCCAGGCGGCCATCCGTGCCAGACCGTCTTCCAGGGAGGTGAGCGGTCGTTCTTCAAAAACTCGCAGCACCTTCTCGTGCGAGGAGTAGGCGTGTACCACTTCATTGCGGGCGGGCACATGTTGGATGTTGGGTGAAACGCCCATGGCGTGGGCTACTGCCTGCGCCAGCTGGTTGATGCTATAGGGCTGGTCAGCGCCGATGTTGAATATCTGGTTATAGGCGGCGGGGGTGTGAATAGAGTCGGCCATAATGGGGGCAATGTCGCCCACGTAGCTGAAGGCGCGGGTCTGCTCGCCATCGCCAAATACGGTCATCGGTTTGTCTTGCAAAATCTGGTTCATAAAGATGCCAACCACGTTGCGGTATTTGTCGCCGATGTTTTGTTTTTCGCCATACACATTGTGGGGACGGAAGATGATGTAGTCCAGGCCAAACATTTCATGGCTGACTTTTAGCTCTTGCTCGACAGCCAGTTTGGCAATGCCATAGGAATCTTCGGGGTACGGCCGTGTCTCCTCCGTCATAGGCAGTTCTGGGCTGGCGCCATAGACGGCTATGGAAGAGGTGAAGACAAAACATTTCACGCCGGTGTTGACGGCCGCGTTGATCAGGTTCACGCTGCCAATCAGATTATTGTTGTAATTAAACCGTTTGATGAAATGGCTCAACCCTTCGGCGGCGTAGGCTGCCAGGTGAAACACATAGTCAAACTGTTTTTCGCTAAAGAGTTGATCTACCAGGGCGACATCATTGATGCTGCCTTGCACAAACTCGGCCTGGCTGACCACATTATCTACAAAACCGCCACTCAGGTCATCTAGCACCAGAACGCGATGACCACGATTTACCAGTTCGGCTGTCACATGAGCGCCTACAAATCCGGCGCCCCCTGTAACCAGGATGTTGCTCATAAAATCTCCATCTTGCTTTCAAAGAATTGGTTTTGCACAGTATTAGGGCAGCTTTCTTGAGAATCCGCTTACTGATTTAGCCAAATATGTATTGATAATAGGTACGGACAGGGGATTTGGGGTAGCTGACGGCCGCCATCAGCAATAGCGGTATGCCCAACCCGGCTGCCCAGAGAATGGGCTGGAAGAGGATTTGAGCAGCCAGGATAACCGGCAGAAAAACGGCAATAGAGCGGGCAGTTACTTCCAGCGCCAATGTGTTGGTCAGGTACACACCATAAGATTTTGGCCCTAAATCGCTGATTTGTTGGGCACGCGGTGGGTTGGCATTTTCAAAGGCAAGCAGGGCAAAGATGAAGACGGCCGCGTAGATGGAATCCAACAAGGTGAGGCGTGTGGGTAAAAACGGTTGCCCGGACAGCCTTTGCACTATTTCCCATTCAATAAGGCAAAGGGGAAACAGGATGACGGCCGTTACCAACCATAGGCGCCGGTGTTGATTTAGCCAGGTTTTGCAGGGGTGCAGGTTGAAACCCACGACTACACCTAAAGCAAACCAGAATAAATTGCCGGGGAACAGCCAGCTTTGTGTCCAAAACAGCAGGGGTTGGGGAACGGCCGTGCCGGTGTCGTTCAGGTATAACAGAATTTGGACAAAGATGAGCAGGGCGGCCGTGCCCACCAATAACAGCCGCCAGTTCCACCGCGCCAGCCGCACTAATAGCGGCGATAGGAAGAACATCTGGATGATCATGGGTACATAATAATAGCCATCGGTGACGCTGCCGGTGAGCAAGCGGCGGAGATATTGGCCCAGGTCACCGCTATCTCCTTGGAGTACCTCTAACAAAAAGATGACGGCCGACCACAGCAGGTAGGGTATGAACAGATACCAGACACGGATCTTCACGGTTCTCCAACTAACGGTCGCCTGCCGTTTGGCAGCAAACGCCATAAAAAAGCCAGAAACTACCAGAAATGTGGGAATGGCAAAGGCGATCAGTTGCTCAATGGCCCGTAAACCGTAGTAGGCGGGGGAACCGAGCTGGCTGAAGTCTGGTACGGCCGTGCCTGGCATATATTTATCTGTCCACCAGAACAACGCTGTATATCCCCAACCGGCGGCATGGTTCAACACCACACCAATGGTTGCCAGACCATTGAGCAACAAGAATCGTTTGATCATGCGCTGGCTAACCCATCCAGATAGCTGGTTAGTGCCGCCACACTATGAAAGTTTTCATACACCACATCTTCATCAGGCACCTGAATACCCAGCCGTTCATCAATGAAGGCCACTAATTGCAGGATGCCCAACGAGTTGAGAATGCCTGAATCGAGCAAATCATCATCAACATTCAAATTCGCCATGCGCCCTTTGAGCAAATCATTTTTGATGTAATCCAGTAAAATTTGTTGATTGTTCATCTACTTTATCCTCCAAAAAAAGATAACTTGATTGATCTCAGCCATTGATTTAGCCGAAGATATATTTGTAATACGGCCGTAACGGTGAACGATTCACAACAGCCATCAACAATAAAGGTGCTCCTAAGCCCACAGCAAACATCAGGGCAAAAAAGAGTAGCTGATACGCCAACAAACCGGGTAATTTTATAGCTACCATTCGCGCCACATAGGTCATTACCATTGTGTGGATCAGATATATGCCAAACGATTTGCTACCTAAATCGTCCAGTATATGGGCATAGGGTAATCTGGTTTGATAATATCCCAAAAAGGCGAAAATAACCGCCAAAGCAAAGAGGGTATCCAAAAGCGTTTCCTGATGTTGTAATGCGGCCTGCCCGGATACCGATTCTATAAGTTCCCACTCCAAAACGGCGAAAAGATAGAGCGCCACAGCACTGATCAAAAGCCCGCGTTTGTGCTGAATTAACCACTGTTGTACGGATTTTATATGCAGGCAAACCACAATGCCCAGGGGAAACCACAATATCCGGGCCAAAAATAGCCACTTGGGCACAAAGCCTACCGAATCATTATCTAAGCCTAACAGGGAGGGGTAGTATTGAACCTGAATGAGCAATTGCAAAATGGCGGTCACGGCCACCAGAGAGACCGGGTGCAACCTGGCCCAATAGACAAAAAGGGGGGAGAGCAACAAAAATTGGATGAGCATGGGCACGTAATAATAAGCCGGGTCTGTGCCGCCTGTCAGGTACATGTGGATATATTCGCGGAGGGTAAGGGTACGGCCGTCTAAAAAACGTGCTTCTAAAAAAAACAACAACCAGAAAACAAGCGTCCACAAGGTATAGGGAATAATCAAATCCCGCACTCGAACGCCAACGATTTTCCAGCTTACTGTTTTTTGCGAACGGCCGGTGGCAAACGCCATAAAAAAGCCAGAAACAAACAAAAAAGCAGGAATGCAAAAGACGATAAGCTGTTCAACTGCCCGAAAAAAAAGAAACGGAACAGTATCCATCTGCTCGGCCGGCACAGCCCCATACCGGTCTGCCCAGGATAATAAAGCCACCATCCCCCACCCCTCGGAATGAAACAAGATAACACATAGTATAGAGACGCCATTCAGAGACAATAATCGTTTAATCATAGTGTGGAAAAGTTCATTCTAAGCCAGGCCTGCCCAACAACCCTTTTCCCCATTGGCTCTTGCGGCCCAGAAAATTGGCTGCCCCAGTCATAACAAAGATCAACCAAAAATGTATTGATAATATCGGGAAATTGGTGAACGGCATACCACCGCCATCATCAACAAGGGTACCCCGACACCCGCTACAACCAAAATCGCCTGAAAAACAAGATACCAACCCAATAAAGCCGGAACCAGGTGATACATGGATTTTGCCATAATCGTTAGGACGGGTATATGAATCAGATAAATACCATATGCCCGGCTGCCCACCTCGCCTAACTGAGCAGAAAATGGGTAAGTGATATTGGTAAATGCCAGATATGTGAGCAAGAGCAGCAGCATAAACAACTGGTTCAAAGCAGTTGAAGATTGGGCCAGCCATTGAAGTCCGGTAATATAGCGCAGTGTATTCCATTCAATTAATGCCAGCACATAAGAGAGACACATAGCCATTAACAGCCACCATCTATAACGAACCAGCCATTTTTTAACTGGCATAAGGTGAAACCCGATCACTATACCAAGAGCAAACCAAAAGAAGTTCGCCGAGAATTGCCAGTTACGGAAAAACTTAAATATCACTTCCAGATAGGGGGACTCCCAACTGTAAAAGTAGGCATAACGGGACACAATTGCGCACCCTAGCAATAAAGCGCCAAATCCTATTAAGAGCCAGGGGTTATCTTTTGCTATGGGCGAAACAAAAGGGGACAAGAGGTAGAGCAAGATTAACAAGGGGATGTAATAGAATGCGGCCGTAGCACTCCCTGTGACAAGCGCCCAGGCCAGAGAACGTAAGGTATACGTTTTGTCCTCAAGTACGGCCGTCAGGCAAATGATGATGAGCGACCAGAGAATATAAGGCCAGAGAAGAGAGCGGATGCGGCTGAGAACAGGGTTCCAGGCAACTCGTTTTTGATCCCGCCTGGTGATGGCTGAGACAAAAAAACCAGAAATAAAGAGAAAAGCGGGTACGGCCGTGACCGCAATCGGTACAATCAATGCCTGAACATAGAAACTGATACCCGCGACAGCATCAAAATTAGGTACAGTCACCGCTCGATAACGGTCAGTCCACCAAAACATATCTGTAATAACAAAGTGCGCCGAATGGTTAATAACCGCCCCAATAGCCGCCATACCGCTGAGCACCAATAACTGCCTGACCATATTCACCCTCTCCTCTTTACATCAGGGCTTGTGCAAAATGTAGATAACTGGCAGGTTTTAGATTAGCTTTGCAGTTGCCGCAGGAGAAAGCCTGCCAGGTTTCTATAAACCCTGATCTGGTTAACTACCGATACATAACACACATTTTGGGAGATTAGAGATGGGCATAGCGCCCATCCCCTATCTCTAAATTACTTTTTGAGTTTTTTCAGAGGAATGACGGTCCTTATCAGTTCTACGCCCGATCAATCAATTGGGATAGTTGTAAGCTGCGAACGTAACAGATGATTGTCGGATTTTTCCACCTTTTCAATGTAGGCTCGCATCGCATCAAGTACCGGCACTTGAGACCGATCATATACTTCGCCCTGCAACAGGCGTAACACTTCCAATCTGTGAGTTTTCGACTGAATAAAATGCGTGAAGAGTGGTAACAGCTTGTAATACAAGCGGATGAATTCATACCAAATGCCCACGCCGCCCCGCACTCTGGTTTCAAATGGGGCCAGCATCTCCGCGCTAAAATCCCCCGTCTCAAATGCCATCACAATACGTTCGGAAGCATATTTGGCGCTGTACAGCGCCACGCTCACCCCTGACGAAAAGATAGGGTCTACAAATCGGGCAGCATCACCAATACAAACATATCCATTACCCACAAACTTGCTCAAGCTATAGCTGTAATCCCCTTCTGTCTTAAATTCATTGATCTGCCGCGCCGGAGCCATTGCCCGCTCCAGGTCTGGGTTTGAATTGATTTGCGTCCAGAAAAAGCCTTCCGGGTCTTTGCTAAAATCACGGAAGACATTGCGATCGGCTACCACACCCATTGAGGTGATTTCGTTGTTGATCGGAATTTGCCATACCCAACCACGCTCAATGGGCAAGAAGTAGATATGAATAAAATCCTCCGTGCGTTCCACATCACCGCGATGCACATTCTCAAACCAGGCATGAACAGCATATTGATTAAAGATGGGGTCTTTGACCTTTATTTTAAGTTGATTTCCTAGCAGCGTATTACGGCCGGTAGCGTCCACCACCATGCGCGCCGGTATGTCCACATCTTGCCCGGCGATATGGGCACGCACCCCCACCGCCCGGTCACCATCAAACAGCACCTTGCTAACGTGAACACCCTGGTACACCTTTGAACCCAGGCTTTCCGCATGTTTCAGCAGCAGCATATCCAGTTTGGCGCGGTCTACATGGTAGGTGTAATCTTGGTCAATTCCTTCTTGCGGAAATTCACCAAATTCAATGGCAAATTCTGTGCCATTGGGCGCATGCCAGGAAGCGCCATATTTATGCACAAATCCCTCGGCCTCTAGCACCTTCAAAAAATCCAGGTCTTTGAAAACTCGTGTAGAGGATGTAACCATTGATTCGCCTACATGAGGGCGGGGATGGTTAGCCTTTTCCAGTATTACATTTTGAATACCAGCCTTGGAAAGGTAGCTCCCCATGGCGGAACCTGCCGGGCCGCCACCAATAATAATTACGTCGTTCATCTTGTTAATACCCTTTAGTTTTGATTGTGTCCGGCCGTAACTGCCCATGCTTGCAGTTCACGTCGGTTAATTTTGCCTGTTGAGGTACGCGGGAAACTATCCAGCGTCCATATCTTTTCCGGTACCGCATAAGGTGGCAATTTGGCCGAGATGTGGTCAACCAACGCCGCCACCTCTAACGTGACACCTTCTTTGGCTGTCACGGCCGCTTCAATCAAATTACTGCCCGCGCCATCCGGCATCGGATAGACGGCCGCTTCCTCTACCCCCTCATATGAAAGGAGTGCCACCTCAATTTCATCCAGTTCCACTCGATAACCACGTGTCTTGATTTGCCGGTCCTTTCGCCCAAGATATTTTAAGTTGCCGTCCGGCAAAGCCTGCACCAGGTCACCCGTGCGGTAATAAATATCTTCATACGCCTCACCAAAGACGCGCCGCCGGTAAAACCCTTTGTCATTCAGGTCTGGTCGCCCCCAATAACCACGCATCACCGTGCCCCCGCGAATCAGCAGTTCACCCACTTCACCTGGCGCAACCGGCAGGTTGTCCGCATCCACAATCAACCCCTCGTCATTGGCACAGACCACGCCAATAGGGATCGGTTCATCGGTGTCGGGGGGCACGGCCGTCACATGGTAAAACGTACACACATTCGTCTCCGTTGGCCCATACAGATTGCTAAACCGCACTTCTGGTAGCTTCATCATGAGCGCCCGCAAATGTTTCGTTGGAAACACCTCACCGGCAAATAACAGCCAGCGCAACGAACTGAGATCATGTTTATCCAGATTCCCATGCGTCAGCATCTGAATCAGCGCATAAGGCACGGAATACCAGACCGAAATCCGCTCCGACTCAATCAGGCGCGTCAGATTCGCCGGAAACTTCGTCAACGCTTCCGGGATAATCACCGTTGTTGCCCCCACCAGCGCACCGGCAAAAAAATCAAACGTAGACAGATCAAAGTGCATCGGCGCGTGATTGCTGAGAATGTCTTGCTCATGCAACCCATATGTCTCGGCCGCCCACTCCGCAAAACTGAGCGCGCTGCGATGCGTGTGCATAATCCCCTTCGGATCGCCAGTAGAACCAGAGGTATACAGAATATAGGCCAGGTCTTGCTCAATAATACCCACTTCAGGTCTCACGGTGGGCAAAGCAAACACCTCATCCCAGGAAACTGTAGCCACGTCCATTTCTGGCTGTGCCGACACGCCGATCAAACATTCCAATCCCGCATCCAGCGCCAGCATCTCCGCCACTCCATCCAGCTTCAATTCACTGGTAATCAGGTGGCGAATGCCGCAGTTACGAATCACAAAACCTAAGCGAGGCGCAGGGGCAAAAGGATCCAGAGGCACGTAGGCTGCTCCTGCCTTCATAATGCCATACACGCCAATAATCGTCTCTAAACTTTTATTTAGATAAAAGCCAACCCGGTCACCCTTTTGAATCCCTCGTTCACGCAGCAAATTGGCTAACTGGTTTGACTTTATCTCCAATTCGGCATAAGTCAGCGCCTGACCCGATCGGCGCACGGCCGCCTTGTCTGGATGACGTTCCGCACCTCGCGTAATAGCCTGTGTTAATTGGTATATGGCGTTATAACTCATTAAAAACTCTCCGCGTCTGGCACCAACCATTAACTCTATAAACCGAGCAAATGGGCAATGATATTTCGCTGAATATCCGAAGTACCAGAGTAAATGGTGCCACCAATGGCATCACGCAGGTCGCGTTCCACCTCAAACTCAGTCATATACCCATACCCACCATGAATTCGCAGCGCATCCAGCCCGGATTGCACAAAACATTCGCTCAAGTAAAGCTTGGCCAGGGCGGCTTCCATCGTCGCCGGTTTGCCCTGCTTCTTCAGCCAGGCCACCTTATACAAAATCAGCCGGGCCGTTTCCAGGCGTACTTTCATATCCACAATGCGATTAGCAATGGATTGAAATTTGCCAATACTCTGTCCAAATTGCTGCCGCTCATTGGCATAACGCACACTCTCTTCAAGCTGGCGTTCCATCGCCCCCACATGGCTGGCTAGAATACAGGCGCGTTCCCATTCCATGGAGCTATGGAAAATGCGTGCGCCAATGCCTTCCGGGCCCAAGCGGTTGGCCTCCGGCACAAAACAGTCCTGGAAGATGAGTTCGCCCATTGGCGAAGTACGCAGCCCCATCTTTTCAATGTCCCGGCTGATGCTGTAACCGGGCATTCCATTTTCGACGATGAAACCGGTGATGCCCCACATGCCGCGTTTGGAATTGATGGTGGCAAAGGCGACGGCCATATCGGAAACGGGGGCGTTGGTGACAAACATTTTGCTGCCATTGAGAATATAGCCGCCATCCACTTTTTCGGCACGTGTTCGCAGGCTATAAGCGTCGGAACCGGAATCCGGTTCGCTCATGCCGTGCGCACCGATGATTTCGCCACTGATGAGACGTGGCAGGTATTTCTGCTTTTGCTCTTCGGTGCCAAAGAGGAAGATGGGCATTTGCACGCTCCACATTTGGGCGTTGATGCCAAAGATGAGGCCATTGTCTTTGCAGCCATAGCCCAGCCCTTCCATGGTGAGCATGGTGGTCATAATATCTTCGGCTGCACCGCCATATTGCTCGGGGAAGGGCAGGCCCAGAATGCCAAAGTCGGCACATTTTTGCCAGTTGTCGCGGGCTAATCGGCCGTGTTTGTCCAGTTCAATGAGATCTGCTTTCAGTTCGCGCTGGGCAAATTCCACAACGGCTTGTTTGAATGATAGTTGTTCTTCGCTCCAGGAAAAGTCCACGTTGTTCTCCTAAACTATAATTACACCGGGGTATGCGCTTCGTTCAGAGCAGTAACGGCCGTTGCTGGAAGCCCGGTTGTCTGGAGTGCTTTTTGATAAGACGCCAGGGTGGCCACGGCCGTAGCCCGCCAATTGTATTGTGCCAAAATTCGCTGCCGTAAACGGGTGGAGGATGGGGCCGCCAATGCTTTCTCTACTGCCTGACGAATGGAAGGCAAGTCATTCGGGTAACAGTACCAGGCATCCTCCCCAAAATAGTCATGGGTAGAACCAATTGACGTGGTGACAATACGACAGCCAGCAGCGGCCGCCTCCAGACTGACTAATCCGGGCGTTTCGCGCCAGCTAGGTAATACATGCACGGCCGCCAGCGCATAAATACCGGGCAGTTCATCATGGGGTATGTGGTCAAGAAAGAGAACATTGCCGCGTGCGGCCGCACGTGCCTGGCATTGTGCCGCATACTCCGCATAGGGTTCCAACACCTTGCCAATAAAAACCAACGGTACAGGTAAATCATATAATGCTTCAATCACCGCCAGTTGATTCTTTGCCGGGTATACCGTGCCTACCTGTAACACAAAATCCCGCAAGCCATATTTCTGCCAGAAGTTCTGGCTGGGTGCTGGGAGTGGTTCATATAAACTGGTGTCTATGGCATTGGGAATATCATCAACTTTGGCCTGAAAACTACGGCCGAAAGCAAAAGTATGCTGCAACAAATCAGCTTCGGATTGGGAATTAGGCAGCACCCGCCGGGCCTGTGCCAGCAGCCGCCGCTGCGTTCGCCAACGGGCATTGGTAGGCGATTTCAACCGCTGCCAGCCAATATAAACGGGCCGGGTATTGTTTTTTCCAACCAGATGGGCAATTTGTGACCAACGGCCGTTCCCCTCAACCGCCATTTCAAACCAATGCGCCAACATGTCCCAATAAATAGAAGAAAGCAGTACCGGCATACCCTGGCGTTGTAACACCTGCATCGCCGCCCAGGCCGGTTCTGGCTCTTGCATATTGAAAATATGCACCAGATCACAGGCTGGCAGATTGTCCAATTCATAAGGGCCGCGTGTCATCACTTCCACGCCCAACTCTTCCAGTGCAGCACGTGTTTTTTGCGCCTGGATCGTATCACCCCCAGGATTCTGCTCGGCATCTAAACGGCTGTTGATAAATAAAACACGCATAGGTTATTTTTCAGTCAGACGCTCTTCTAACAGCAGGCTGTCCACAAAAAATTTAGTGGCCCAGTTCAGGTGGCGGTAAGGTTCATAGCCTTCATAAATGGGGTGAGAACCGGCCACCCCGCCACGCACACCGGGCAGTTTGGCCTGGCGACTGTGGCGCTGTTTCACATACTGGTTGGCCATTTTGGCCGCCTGCCAGTAGCTCTTATCACCGGTACGCTCATACAATTTGCACCAGATGATGGCCATTTGGGCATTGCCGGTAAGGCAACACCACTCTGTTTCTGAATGCCAGCCAGCGCCATACCGGGCCTTGAGGTAACCATCCTGATTTTGCCGGTCACGTAGGGCATTGGCGGCGCGTTGGGCGGCCTGAACCATCTCCTGGTTTTGCAATATCAGGCCACATTCCAGAATACCGCGAATGGTGTAAGCGATGGTATGGGTAAGCGGCGGCTCTTCGGGGCGAAATTCCATGTGGTGAAACCAGCCATCTGGCTCTTGTTGAGTCAAGGCCCAGGTGATGTTTTTGACGGCCGTCAGCCGAAACACCTCCTCACCTGTCACCTCCGCCAGCAGCAGCACAGCCCAGGCTACTCGTGTATTATACGTATGCACATAGCCCAACGAGGTATGTTTGCGCCAGCAGCCATCTTCGTCTTGAATCTGGCCCAGCCACTGCCCGGCACGCCGGGCCGCGTCTAAAAATTCGCCGCGCCCTGTTTCCTGATAAGCCCGAATCAGGCCAAAGATAATTTGCCCGGTATCAAAGACAATGGGCGAACGCTCCCAACCAGGCCACAATGGCCCAATGGGAAAGGCACCACTTTCAAGCTGCAACGGCAGCAGCCATTCGGCCATCCGCAGCGCCCGCGTCCGGTAGCTTTCATCCTGGCTATACGCGGCGTAATCATAGAAAGTGGGGATGATGTAGCCGGTTGTTTCTGGATAGGGTGGCCCCCATTCACCAGATCGCACGTCATACAAAGAAGCAACGCCGCCCTCGCCGGTGGCATCCTGAGCCGCACACAGCCAATCCATAGCCGCTTGCAAATGGTCGGGCACGGTGCCAATAGGGTAATGGATACCGAAAGTGCCGCGCATGACGGCCGTAAAAACAGAGGAATCACCCCGTGTCCGCAAAGCCCAGAGTGAGGTACGCAATCTTGTATGCAGCATGAATAATCCTCAAATCTTAGATGAGCGGGGTCGCATTCCCTGGCTGATTACCAGACCAGGGAACGCCAAACATTCTGGCTACATCACGGCCATTGCCATCTCAGGTTCGGCCGCCAGCTGCATCTTAAACCAGGCAAGGGCGGGCAGGACATATTCATCTTTGTAGAAACTGTTTTCCAGATCATCCTGTACGTGGTGTTCAGCTACCAGTTCGCCAAAATGATAGCGACGAATAACCGGGTGTAGATAGGCGGCTTCACTCCCTTTGTTCGGGTCTGGATCACGCTCAATCTCAAACGGGTTGCCCTCAAAATGACCATACTCCAGGCTGATGGTGTAGTAATGGGGGTTATTGTTAAAGCCCATCGTCACGGCATAATCTCGACGCACGTCGGTGTAATAATGAGCAGTTTCATCGGCCTCATTCACTACCATCACATCACACAAGAAGCCAGGCTGTAAGAACATGGCGGCTTCGGTATTGATCTGCTCAATTACCTGATTACATAGAGCATGGGGGGTTGCCACCAATTCAGCCGACGGCCAGGGGATGTTGTGATATTTCAAATCGAAGATGTGGGCCAGCGTTTTCACATTGTGGCGGAAGCCATGAATAAAGCCGGACATGGTTTGGCGGTAATCGCAACCGTGCATGAGGGTGCCGGCAAAATAGAGGCCCGGCACATTCACTGACTCCCATTCGGCCGTTTGGGCCGGGAATTTGCCCATGTAAATCAAGTCCGGTTTGCATTCTGGGGCAAAGATGGAGGAGTCAAAAAGGAAGCCGGTACAAAAAATGACGTGGTCGTATTCCACAACGGCCGTTTGCCCTTTGGCATGAATGTAGGCCAGGTGAACGATAAATTTGTCCCCTTTCTTTTCAATCCTTTCAATGCTGGCATCAATAAGCGCGTTTTGCGATTTGAGTTGATACGTGTCCAGGAAATTATTGTTGACCGCACGCAGATGACCGACATAGTGAGTTTGCCAGGCAAATTGCAATGTTTCTGGGGCGCAAATGTGAATGACGGCCGCCGTTTCTATGAGGTTTTCGGCCGTTTCAAAAGCAGAGTTCCCCTTCCCGACAATCAAAACACGCTTGTCAGTATATTTTTCAGGATTCGTGTCGTGGTCGCCATATTGTTCGCCCAATTCCGCACCGGGGAAATCGGGCGTATACGATTTAGACAGGCCAGTCGCCACAATCAGACGATTGGCCGTATAGGTACGGCCGTCTGTAGCCGTCACCACAAACTCCCCTTCACTATTTTTGGAAATCCGGCTGATCGCGGTGTTATACTCCACATTCAGTTCATAGCGAGCCGCAAAATCAGCCAGATATTGCACCAACACTGAAGCATCCGGGAAATAACGCCGGGAGTAATTTTTGAACAGCAGAGCTTCATCATCGCACAACAACGAGTTCCAGTCCCAACGATACTTTATTTCCGGGTTGGTTGTGCCTGTATTCACTTTATTGATGGAAATGAGCATCCGATGGCGGGGAAAGGTCTTGAAAAAGGCGCCCGGTGAATCTGACCGTTCCAATATCAGGTAATCACGTTGCTGCTTTTCCAGAAAATAACCCAACTGCAAACCGGCCGGCCCTGCGCCAATAATTAAATAATCCACTTTCGATTTCATAATAATTTACCCCTTTGTATATGTCTGGGTGATAGATAAAACGGGATACTTTGAAAGGATGTGGTACATTGCAATTACCACATATTTCAACATTTTTTGTTCCTGGTACAACGACATCCGATTTTTCTAAGAAATCGGATGTCTGGCAAGGATGATTGAATTTTTGTTGAAATACTAGGGGGTAATCTAGTTGGAATCACTTACGATACCACTTTCGTTTAGCCAGAGCAGGCAGACGGGAAGGGGCTAGCCATTACGAGAGCGAAGTGTCAGTAGGGGCAACAACAGTCACGGCCGTTTCAAATGGCGACAACACCCGTTCTGTCTGGCGGCGGCCCTGCCACTGGTCAATCACCCGGCGCGCCAGGGCCGGGCTGATGTGGGCCAAGAGGGTGACAACGGCCGTTTTGGGATCGGTAGGTGCGGCAGCCCAGGCACGGCGTAACCATTGCCGGGCGATGGCCGTTTGCTTTCCACGCTGCACATAATCCACCGCCACAATCCGCAGCAGCCGTGAACGCTGCCTGGCCGATAAGAGTTGGAAAACGGGATCAGCCAATATCTTCTCTTGCGCCACCACATCTTCGGCCAAATCTTGCAGCAGCAGATCATAGAAAAAAGCAGCCTTTTTCTCATCAGCCGCCTGCTGAAAGCGTGCAGAAGCCAATATCTTTTGTTTGGTACGAATAAAGGATTCCAGGCGACGGCCGTGCGGCATGGCCATCGTCATCCCCGCGCCGTGCATCCGGTAAAAGATACTATTAACCGGCGTGAAACCAAATGGGGCAACGGCCGCCAGCCGTACATAAAAATCCCAATCCTGGCACCAGACAATTGTCTCATCATATCGAATGTCATGGTCTAGCACTGTTTGCCGCCGGATAAGCACCGTCGCCCCTGTGCCATAAAACGGAGAGGTAATCAGCGTGTCATAAACATCCCCGGCTACACCGGCAGGCATTTGCTCCGAAAAGCGCAAAAATGGCTCGCCTGTTTCATAACAATAACTGCCATCACCATATGCCACCGCATAAGCAGGATCTGTTTGCAACACGGCTACCCGCGCCTGCAAGCTGTCTGGTGGATACCAGTCATCGGCGTCTAGCGTGGTCACATATTCACCTTGCGCCAGCGACAACCCAGTATTTAACGCGGCCGCCTGCCCGCCGTTCTCCTGGAAATGGTACCGAATACGCGGGTCAGGGAATTGGCGAACGATAGCAGCCGTGCCATCTACCGAACCATCATCCACCACCAGTAATTCCCAGCGGGAGTAACTTTGCGCCAACACACTCTCTATCGCCTGCGCCAGATATTTTTCGCCGTTATACACCGGCATAATGATGCTTACGACACCTGTTTGCATTTTAGCTTCACTCACTCAAACGCCCTTCTCAGTAACCGTGCAGGAATTATGTAATTGAGTAATTTGGTAATTAGCCGCTTCAATTACTTAATTACCCAATTACCCAATCGCTAACTTATTTGCAAACGATCACTTAGCTTTTCAAAAATAGCGATGATCTCTTCGGCCGTATGCTGCCAGCTGTGATACTTTTCCGCTTCCAGGCGGGCAGCCTGCCCCATCCGCCGCCGCAGTTCTGGCTCTTGCGCCAGCCGGATCATGGCCGCGCTCAAGGCGGCTTCGTCGCAGGGCGGCACAATCAGGGCCGTTTCTTTATGTCTCAGCGTGGTTGGCTGCCCATTTGCGCCAGAGGCCACGGTGGCCAGCCCGGCCGCTTTATAATCGAATAGTTTCAGGCCCGAAAACTCCATCCAGCCGCAGTAGGGAGCCAGACCAACATCGGCCTGGGCCAACTGCTGCGCCACCTGGGGAATGGGCAAAGGGCCGGTCAACGTTACCTGTGCCCCCAACTGATAGTCAGCAATCAACTGAACAATGTGGTCATACTCGGTGCCCCCGCCAATAAGGGTGAGATGGCTGTGGGGCACGGCCGCCACCACGTGCGCCATTGCCGGAATCAATTTCAAAATGCCGTGCCAGGGTTCAAACGCACCCACAAAAACAAAGTGGACGGCCGTAGATGCGGCCGCACCTGCGGCCGTGTCGGGCGACAATTCCCGGAAACAAGGCAACTGTTCCCGCGATAACAATTCCACCAACTCTGTGCCATTTTCAACCACCGAAACTTTATCCGGCGACACACCCCACCATTCAATAAAGCGGTCACGGTGTCCCTCGCCAGAGGCCACCACGTGATCAGGCCGGTGAGCCGCACGGCGCATCAACCACATAGCCACTGTGCGATGCACTCCTTCCGGGGCCACACCCAACCGCTCCAACTCGGTGATAAAATCGCCATTGTTAATTTCGGCCACATGTGGCACACCCATGCGCCGGGCGGCCATACCCACGCCATACCCCATCCACCCCATGCGCTCATAAAACAGATCATACCCGGCAAACTCCTGCAAACAGGCCTGGGCAAAACGGACGCTTTCAAACCAGTTGGCATAAGGCAACCCCAGCCGCCCCTGCACGCCCCGGATCACTCGTTCAAACTGGCGGAACAAACCGGCGTCTACGCGGGGCACAGAGACCGGTTCAAAGTTCTCCAGATCGGCCGAACGATAAATCTGGTTATGCCAGCGCGTGAGCGCCTTCACGTCATGTCCTAACTTTTGGAACTCTTTGAACACCTGGTAGACATGGTTGGCGGGGCCGGTTAACGGCCGTTCCCGCACATCTGGCGCTCCTTCTTGCAATACATAGGCAATTTTCATACTCATTGATAACGCTGCCCTACCTCTTCTACTACCTGGCGAATCTGGGTTTTGATCTGGTTAATGTCAAACTTCTCATGGACGATAGCTAACTGCCGGTCACGATGCTGCTGCCGCTCTGCCTCTGGCAGATCGCAAAAATGGCTGATACGGGCGTTTAGCTCATTATCGGTCAGGTAGAGATAGTCGGGCGGGAGCAATTCATCGGCTCCGTCCCAATCATGCACCAGGGCATAATTGCCAGAGGCGATGGCTTCCATGGGGGCCAGTTGCAGCCCTTCAGAATAGCTGTTGGAGACAAAAATATCTATATGGCGATACCATTTTTCGGGGTTGCTGGTTTTGCCATAAAAGGTCACACGCTCTTGCAATTTCAGCTTTTGCACCGCACTGTGCATCGCCTCAAGATAGTCGCCCAATAAAGGTGCTTCGCCACCGGCAATGTGCAATTGTACATCGCCGCGCACCCTGGCCAGTTCGGCAAAGGCCAGAATGAGTTCGTAAACGCGCTTGCGCGGCCGCAGGTGACATAGCGTGCCAATATCGCCGTTGAACGGCCGTTTCTCCACCTGAAACCGCGCCAATGATGTTCCTTCGGGAATCACCACCGTTTTCGCTTCATGGCCGGGAAAACGGCGGTTAAATTCACGTTGTTTGGCCTGGCTGACCAGGATGATTTTATCCACCACATCCCAATTCACCCGTTCCGCCCATTCATACATCTCAAAACGGTGCAGCCGGGTGACAATGCCACACGTTTTGGGCAATTGGGTGGCATCTACCAGATAGCGGCTGGCCCATTCAAAAAAAACCACATCGTGTGCTTGCAAGAAAGCCTGCCAATCTCGCCGATACAGCCGCCGGTTCAGGCGGGTGTGGAATGCCGGAGAGTTAATCGTGCGTTCCGTAAATTGCTGCACCTGATGATGCGCCTGAAAATCGGCCAATATCTCTGGGAAAAAGGAGTTGGTATCTTCGGGAGGTCTGGCAACGCCAAGGTTCATCTATTTCTCCGTTTGCAAGGTCATACTCAATACGTGAGGCGTGCGGCGTGGCGCGTGATGGCGTTATGTTGCACGTCTCCCGCCTCTTAATCTATACATTGCCGTCGCCATAATTCAATGCTCAACAAGGCGCCCAGTTTAAGGACGTGGTTGTGCTGGCCGGACATATGCTCGTTGACCAGACGGCGGATCGTATCGGGGTTAAAATCGCCTCGTTCCAGGTGGCGTTTGTCCAGCAAGGTGGCTTCCACCCAGGGGCGGAGGGGGCCGCGGAACCAGGCGGGGTAATCTTTGTACGGCCGTAATCCCAAATAACTGACCTGCTTCAACCCCGCTTTTTGCAACTGCCAGCGTACCAATCGGCCCACACGAATCCGCGTGGTGCGGGCACATTCAATCATCGGCAGCCCATCATCAGGCGATGGGATTTTTGCCAGATCGGGATACTCTTCAATGAAAGCGTCACGCATTATCCGGCGTCCGTACCGTAAACCGGGTGGCATACGCAAAAAGAGGTCAATCAAATCATTATCGGCAAAGGGCAGCCGCACGGCCGCACGCGCCCGCACCACCTCTACACCGTTCAACGTATGCCGGGGCACCCGTTGGCGGTAATCAAAATAGATGCGCTGGTCAGCCAGCAGGGTAGAGCCAGATTCATCCATTCCGCGGCGGTAACTCTCCCACACGGCATTGCCAACGGTTGTGCGAAATTCAGGTGTAAACAGTTCATCCTGCTCTGGCTGCTCGAAGGTAATCACCCCCTGGGCGCGGTGAACAGACAGGTGTGCCTGGATGCGCGTGTCGTCGTCATAATCGGCCCAATGCTGGTGCATCTGGGCATAACCGGCCATGGCATCACCCAAAAAACCCTTCACGATCACATCAGCATGGGGCGCACACTGCTCCACCACAGCGCGGGCGTGCAAATTGAGGATGTTGCCCATGCCGTCCACCTGGCGGGCACATTCATCCGCCAACCCCATGAGCCAATCGGGGCGCAGTTCAAAGAAGTGATGGTTTGTGCCCCGGCTGGCGGCCGCTTCTCTGGCATAGCGGGCATCGTCACAGTGGGGAATGCCCCAGGTGAACGTTTGCAAATTGCAGTTGGCCGCGCCACCACATATAAGCCCCAGCAAATAGCGGGAGTCCAACCCGCCACTGAGCAACATGCCTAAACGTGCCGCACCGCCAGACTGTCGTTCGACGGCCGTGCGCATCGCCTCTTTGGTCATTTCCAGCCAGTCGCGTTCAGGGATGAGTTCATATTGCCGGGGCATGTGTGGCCGCCAGGTGGGGGCGATGGTCAGCCGCCCCGCCTGCCAGGTGAGCAGGGAAGCAGGCGGCAGCAGGCGCACAGCCTGAACAAAGGTGGAGTCGTGCAGGCAGTGGTCAAAGGTGAGGTATTGGGCCAGGGCAATGCGGTCTATGGTGCGGGGCACGGCCGTATCGGCCAAAATGGCCCGCACACCAGAAGCAAACAGCAAACGGCCCGAATCCGCTCCGGGTTCGCCGCCTGCCTGGGCATAATAAAGGGGATATAGCCCCAGCCGGTCATTGGCCACGAGCAGGGTTTGGGTACGGCCGTCCCAGATGGCAACAGCAAATGCGCCATTGAGCATCTGCGGAAATTGACAGCCAAATTCCTGATACAAATGCAGTATCAGTTCAGGATCATCATGTTGGGCAAAGTGGCAGCCGCGCCGGGTTAGTTCCTGGCGCAACGGTTCCGTAGCAAAAAGCTCACCCTCCATCACCAGGCAAACGGTCTGGTCAGCATTCCAATGAGGCTGCGGCCGGGGGTTCAAAATTCCCAGCGAAACACGCCCCAGGCCAATCCCTTCGGCCGTATAACTTTCTGTTTTGAATCGTTTGTCTGGCTCCAGTGCATGAGCCATTAAGGAGAGCAGGGTACGGCCGTTGGCCACCCCACCGGCAAAACCAATTAAACCGGGCATCGTTTACTACCTTTTACGAAACCAGCACTTCGTCAAACATCGCTGCATACCGGGTAGCTGCATAATGGGCGCGTATCTCATCATAATTGGCAATCGCTTCGCGCAGGTCATCACCTGTGTTCTTTTTGGTAGTCGCGGCCACAGGCACCCAGCGCACATGCAAGAAATCAAACAGTTCCCGCAAAATATGGTCACGATTTTGCAGCAGATCTTCATAAGCGATAACCATTTTGGGCAAATTAAACCGGGCTACAAACTCAGAAAGGGCCGCATCCTGCGCTTCCCGGTTGCGCACCATCGTGTCAAATTGCTCAAAATCCAAGACAGCCGGGGCCAGGCGGTCAGACTCATTGTAAAGATTCCACGTCCCGGTTTTATCATGCAGCCGGCGGGCATTCACTCTGGAGACAACCGCCTTAATGACGTTGCGCCGCTGCATATGGATGATATGCGGCCGTTTTTGTTGCAGCAGGTGGGTAAACCCATCCATGTCTAACACATCTTTGAGTTTGGTCTTAAAACCGACTGCCTTATATTTGCCAACCAGTGGCGGAGTCAAAAACTCACGGACCCAGGCTAACTGTTCAGCGGCCGTTTTGTTTTCTTGTTTCATCACATCCAATCTTTCATAATCAGCCATGATGTCTGGGTGGCTTTTCAGCATATTGACCATGTAGGTGCT
>CAZOPF010000002.1:0-50783 GCA_964581605.1 uncultured Ardenticatenaceae bacterium | reverse complement strand
CGATTGGTCAGGCGGCCAGGTTGGTAACGTAGGGCGTGGCGCACGGCCGTGCGCGTTTTAGGCATATCCCGCCGGGAAAAGGCTTCATAAGCCATTTGCATAGCTGCACGGCTTAAATCCTGCCGCCGCCGCTCCTGTAAGGCAGGTATCTCAGGTGGCAGGTTGTTATAAATGTCTTGCAGAAAAGCAAATTTATCAGCTATTTTGGGCAGTTCAATCCAGGCGGCAAAATGGCGGGCTAATGGTTCGGCATGATCGGCCGTCAGGGAAGGATCAAGGGCTACGGCCTGGCGCAAACTCTCCTGGCCGATTTGATATTGACGGTTGCGGTAAGCCTGTGCCGCTTTGCGCAAATTGGCCTGGCTGTAGGCAAGCCCCTTCAGGGCCTGCCAATCAGGGGGTAGCTGGGGGTTGCTAAACAATTTGTCCAGAACGGCAAAAGTGGCAGTGGTCATTTGCCCGCCGTCACGGGTCATCTGGGCTGTATGGAAGCGATACAAAGAGACGGGCTGGGGCACATAAGCCATCTGGCAACCGGCCAACGCCAGCCGCAACCACATATCCCAATCTTCATAAGAACGGAGCGTTTCGTCAAAAAAGCCCACTTTTTCTTGCCAGCAGCGGCGCAACAGCACACTGCCCACATGCAATGGGTTGCCTAAAAGTAATTGGCGGGGATCGCCAGGGAGGGGGGTGTCGAACTTTTTACCAACGGTACGGCCGTGTTCATCCACCGGAATGGCCTGCCCGGCCACCAGGCCCAGATGAGGTCTGGCTTCCAATTCAGCCACCAATAAAGCCAACTTCTCTGGCAAAAAGCAATCATCTGAATCGAGATAGGAGAGGTATTCCCCGCTGGCATGGCGTACCCCTTCGTTACGCGCCGAGGAGAGGCCGCCATTTGGCTTGTAAACGTAACGCACACGGGGGTCGGTGAAGGTGTGGGCAACTTCGGCCGTATGATCCGTTGAGCCATCATCTACCACCATAAGTTCAACATCCTGGTAGGTTTGGGCCAATACACTGTTAATGGCTTCGGCCAAAAAATGACCCTGGTTATAAGCGGGGATGATGACGCTGACGGTGGACATAGGAGCTGTGTGCCTGGCTTTTAGCGCAAGATTCCGTATTTCACAATGACATAAATGGCGCGTAAGCCATCTTTCCAGTTGATTTTTTTACCTTCGGCATAGGTACGGCCGTAATAAGAAATACCCACTTCATAAAAAACAAACCCCTGCCGGGCCGCCTTAGCTGTGAATTCTGGCTCAAACCCAAAACGGTCTTCCTTCAATTCAATTTTTTCCAGAACCGACCGCTTAAAAACTTTGTAACACACCTCCATGTCTGTCAGGTTCAGGTTTGTGAACATGTTGGACATCAGCGTGAGAACTTTGTTGCCCAGCGAATGCCAGAAATAGAGGACACGGTGCGAATCACCTCCGGCAAAACGAGAACCATACACAATATCCGCATTCCCATTCAAGATGGGGTTCAATAACCGGGGGTACTCGTGGGGATCATATTCCAGGTCAGCATCCTGCACAATGATAATGTCGCCGGTAGCATGGGCAAAACCGGTCCGTAACGCCCCACCCTTGCCCTTGTTCTTCTCATGGAAAATGATTTGAAAGGTATTGTCTGACCGTAATGTATCCAGGTAATCTCTCGTCCCGTCTTTCGATCCGTCATCTACAATAACCAGCTCTTTTTCCAGACCATCCAGGTTAACTGCCAATACCTTTTCGATGATCAGTTGAATAGTTTTCATTTCGTTATAGCAGGGAATTACCACAGAAATTTTCATAGTTATTTTTGTCTACCTTGTCATTTGTTCTCATTGGCTGCTGAAGATGATGCCTTCGGCCGTTTCTACCAGCGGGTGTAATAATAACGTATCGGTCAATTCTTGTGGCAGTGGTAAAGCGGGATTGCCGCGCAGGGCAAAAAAATAAACCACAACCCCTTCTTCCTGGCTTACACGCCGACCCATCCTGGCCAGGTCAGCTTCATACTGATTGTTGATTTGCTGCGTGGTGGCGTCGCGCTTTCTGGGCAGGGGGTTGGCCGGCCGTTCAGCCAAAAAATAAACGGCATCGGGGAGATTGGAGAAGATCAAGGTATCCGTGGGCAGCATTTTTATCTGGGCAATGAGTTCCGCTTGCTGCCAGGCCAGGCTGGAGAAGCCCAGGCCATTTTGAGATGCCTGCCATATCCAACGGCCGTTTCTGACGGCCGACATCCCCACAAATATCACCAGCAACAGCACCAAACTTACCTGTATCGCCCGCCAGCGCTGGCTTTGTTGGAACAACTCTTCTAAAGCATACAGTCCCAACATAACCAATGCCGGATACAAGGGAGACAAAATCCGATTATCCAAGGGGGTGGCGGCATCTAAAAAGGAGATGGAAATGAGCAAAAACAAAATATAAACCGGAAGCAACAAAAGCAATATTTTGTAAATGGAGGGAATAACGTTATGCTGGCGGCGTGGGGTGGCAAAACGGTGCAGGAGAAGGGCCACGGCCGCCCCAGCCACCCCCACCAATAGTGCCACCCGCAGGAACCCCGGAGAAACCAGGGGCGCTTGTAACCAGTCCGAAAAGGTATAAACCGCCTGCCAGAAATGGCCGCGCCCGGCCGGATGAAAGACAAAAGCGCGGCCACCAGCCAGCCGGTCGCTGCCTATATGCCGCGCCAGCCAGAGGAGCAGTGGCAAAACAGCCACAAGCCCAAAGAGGACGGCCGTGCCCAGCCGCCGCCCCCATGATTGCCGCCCCAACAACAGCAGTGACAGCGCGGCCGTCGCCAAAAATGCAACCCCGGCATAGCGCGTCAGCAGAGCCAGCCCCAACAAGACGGCCGCCAGCAGCAGATACCCCTTCTTTTCATGCTCCACATAATTTGCCAGCAACAGCAAACCCAGATAACCCAACAAGATAAACAACGGCTCTGACCAGGCATACGCATGAATTTCCAGCAAAGGGTTGGCAAACAACATGAGCAGTGCGCCCAAAATAGCCAACCAGGCAGAACGTGGCTGATACTGCCGGATAATCATACCTACCAACAAAATGTTCACAGCATACAAAATGGCGTTCAACCAGCGGGCCGTGATAAACGGGTCCATGCCCACCAAACTAACGGCCGCCAGCAACATGGGGTAAAACGGCGGGCGGAAAATCAATGCCGGATTCGCCACAATGACACTCTCCGCCCAAAAATCCCGTGCCGCTTTAATATAAGCGATGGAGTCCGGCGAAGTGCCAATGCCCCAACGGGTAGCCCACAATAGCAGCCCCAGGCCAACCAGGGCGATCAGGATAAGTAAAAGCACCAGACCGGCATGACGATTGAACATGATGTTTGGCGAGATGTGTTACACCCCATGGGTGATAGGTCGGCGAAGCCGCCTTACGCCTTGTTTGATAGCCGACCGCATCCGTTGGCGGCTAGAAAAAACAGCTTGCAATGGCAGCCACCAGCGTTGGCTGGCTGTTTCGGCCCACCATCCCTGCTCTGCATACCCCAATTCCACCAGCAGATCACCAGCAACCCGGTCAAAAAGGAAACGTTCAACCGGGGGTATATCATCGCGCCAGCCGCCTGCTTTCCCTTTGCGATAGAAGTTTTGGGGCAAAGTAACGCCTTCTACAGGTGAAACTCGTTCCGCCTTGAGTCGGTTAAACGAGTGTTCATCTACAATGGTTTTGATCTGTTCTGGGGTGGCAGGCAGGCCACAGAAATCATAAAGGGTGGTCAGGGCGGCAATGGGGTCGGCCATGATCTCTTCATAGCGCAATTCCAGGTAACGGCCGTCAAATTGCCGCCCTTTTCGCGCCCATTCAACATGTTCCTTCCAGGCAACGGCCGATTCGGTGACAGTGCCGGTACCGAATCCCATTTGCTGTTTGGCAGAGACCATGGAGGCGGCCACATCACGGCCGTCACGAATCACATGAATAAACCGGCTGTTAGGAACCATCCGGTTAATCTCCTCCACAAAGGCGGCATAGGCGGGATGTTTATCTAAAATGTGGGTAATGGCCGGGTTGCCATCCCAGACCCGCCCATAAGCCTGCTCTAAAAATTGGCGCAGAAAGCCATAAAACTCCTCTTCGTTCCAGATCATAGGCAGGCCAATGTGCCATCGTTCGGCGGCAATATCCTCCACCTGTCTGTCCCAGATGTAAATCCAGCGATTGGTATAAACAAATAAGGTGAGTTCAACAGATGTACAAACGGCCGGGTGCGCCCCCAGCATCAGTTGTACCCAGGTTGTGCCGCTGCGCGGCGCGCCGATGATAAACAGGAATTCTTTGTCCAATACCATGAAACCCTCAATGTAAGACATAAGACCCGAAGGGTTTAAGAAAGCCCTTGGGTCTGCGTTGTTATGGCAAAGCCATTTCTTCTTCTATGCCCTGGCTCTGGCTAACCAGTTCTGTTTTCCATTGCAGACGTGGGCGGAAAATGCCGCGCTCTTTGCCATACCAGGTTCCTCCCCGTTCTCCTAATTCGGTAATATCAAAGTTTAGCCAATCGCTCTCCTGCACATACACTTTGCGACGGCCGTCCTTCACAATTTCCACGCCCACCCGGTAATTACCACTGTTGAGCCAGTTACCGGGAATGAGACATTCGGTATGGAAAATGCCCTCCGGAAATTGACGGCCGTGCCACTCAGGCTCATAGGATGTATCCGCACCTAACGCGACCACATCATATTCTGTATACAGGAAAAGGCGAACATCCAGAAAGAGGTCAGAGGTAAGATTCCAAAATTCCACTTCCACCACAAAGGGCGTTTCCATGGTAATAGCTTCTTCGGGGCTGCCCTGTGCCGGCCGCACGCTCAACCGCCGCAGCCGCACCAGATCATTACCCGGCGCCCGTTCCATTTCTTCCCACACCTGCTCACGCAGCCCCGGATTGGCCGCCTGTAAATACTGCATGACGATATCATTGGCATTGCTGTCAGCCACCAACCGTCCTTCTTGCAGCCAGATGGCCCGGTTGCATAAATTTTGCACCGCCACCATGTTATGCGAGACAAAAAGAACCGTGCGCCCTTCGGCGGCCACATCGCCCATTTTGCCCAGGCACTTCTTCTGAAAAGCGGCGTCACCCACCGCCAACACTTCATCCACCAGCAATACTTCCGGCTGCAAATGGGCCGCCACCGAAAAAGCCAGCCGCACCGACATGCCGCTGGAATACCGTTTGACCGGTGTGTCCAGAAATTTCTCCACGCCAGAAAAAGCAGCAATTTCATCAAATTTGGCGTCAATCTCGGCCCGTTTCATCCCCAGAACAGCGCCGTTGAGGTAGATATTTTCCCGGCCGGTCAGTTCCGGGTGAAAACCAGTGCCAACTTCAAGGAGGGAACCGACACGGCCGTTAATAAACGCCCGGCCGTGTGTAGGGTCTGTAATGCGAGAGAGAATTTTCAACAACGTGCTTTTTCCCGCTCCATTACGGCCGACCAGACCCACCACTTCCCCTTGCTCCACCTCAAACGAAACATCCCGGATCGCCCACAAAATTTCCGCTTCCGAAGCATCACGCAAAGTAGAAGCCAGATAGCCAAACGTGCCCGCCGCCTTACGCAAGAAAGCCATCCTCCCCTGGTCATCCTGCGGCGGCAAACCAATACGATAGCTCTTGGACAGATTTTCAACACGAATAACTGGGGTACTCACAATATATCCACCACCGTTCGTTCCGTGCGCCGGAAAATAAACGCACCGGATACCAAACACAAAACCACAACCAACGAAGAAAGAATAAACATCACCCCTGGCGGACTGGCATCGCCCAACATGCACCAGCGAATACCCTGAATGACACTGGTCATGGGATTTAACTGATAAATGAACTGAAGCTGCTCTGGCACCATGTCCACCGGATAAATAACCGGCGACAGGTACATCATCGCCTGGAGCAAAAAGGTGACGGCAAAAGCCACATCCCGGTACTTTACCGATAGCGTAGCCAGCCATAACCCCACCGACAAGGCAAAAGCAAAGGCGACGGCAGTAAACACCGGCAGCAGCAGCATCTCTATGCGCAGGGGCATCCGGTAAAGCAGAAAGACCACCAAAAACACAATCAATGATGCGCCATAATCCACCAACCCGGAAATCGTCCCGGAAATGGGAATGATCATACGCGGGAAATACACCTTAGAAATCACGCGCATGTTGTCTACCAGACTACGCGATGAGCGGGTGACGGCATTGGTAAAAAAGTTCCAGGGGATGAGGGCAGACAAGACAAACAGAGGATAGGGGACATCACCCGTTGGCACCTCAATAATGCGGCCAAACACAAACGTCAGCAAGACCATACTGATGATCGGCCGTAAAAACACCCAGGAGAAGCCCAGAGCCGTCTGGCGATACGAACCCTGAAGTTCACGCCAGGAGAGGTAATACAGCAGTTCACGATAATCCCATAAGTCCCGCAGCCCCAATGAGGCCCACCCCCTGGTAGGCTGAATAACCAGCGTGTGATGATAGTCGGTTTCGGCCGACGTTGCTGCCATAATTTGGAAACTCCTTTATCTGAAATGGCGCCGCCTTTGCAAGCTAACCGCCACAATAATAGCAATAAAAAAAACGGTCGGCACAATGCCCAGCAAGAGGGAATAGCCTGGCCCCTCAGCAACCGGCGCAGGTGCAGACAGCCCAGAACCCAAAGATGTTGAACCTGTGGAAGGCAAGGGTGTGGGAAGAGGGGTGGGCGTGGGGGGCACGGCCGTGCCCCCCTCCGCCGTCTGCGTGGGCAATGGCGGTATCTCTCCCCAGGGTTGTAGCGGCACAGAAGGTGTATCCTTAAATTCACAGCGCATGATATACAACTCCAGGTCAATATAGCTGAACCAGGCAGCAAAAAGCTCATTCCCGCCACGCACGGCTACGCTCACAAAGTTCCCCGGATTTGGTTGACCAATCATCTGCGGCTGCCGCCATGTCTTGCCCCCTTCCCAGGTTGTGTGCCAGAGTCCATTACTTTCCACCCCATAATGGTCTCTGTCCATATTCCCCTCACGCACACGCTGAAACACAAACAGATGTAAACGGTCACCCCCATCACGCACAAACTCGGCAAAACCGTTATCCGCAATCAACCAATCCAGCGTATCTATTGGTTCGCTCCAGGTACTACCCCCATCTTGCGAATATTGAGCCTGGCGGTAAGCACGATACCCTCCTTCCCAAAACACCACCAGTTGGTCTTCATCCAAGGGGGCCATGGTGACCCAATCGCGCTCATATTCCACCCCCTCCCGTTCGGCTAACCGGATGGGCGTTTCCCAACTCTGACCGTTATCTGGTGAGCTGGCCAGATAAACAACCTGCCCATTTCCGGTAGCATCCCATTCCGTCCAGGTGGTAAACAATTTGCCGGGTAGGGGCGTCCAGACACGCACATTGCTGATGCCGCGATCTACATAAGGAACGGTGTAGATGTTTTGGGGTTCTGTCCAGCTTTGCCCGCCATCGGTTGAGCGGATGTGGGCAAGCACCTGATTGGCGCCGGCTTTGGGGTCACGGCCGTACACAATATGCAGTGTATCAGGCGACACAAAAGCAATATCGGCCGAATACTGCCCCCCCGATTGGTCATAAGAAATATAGGTGGGCGCAGCCCAGGCCGTCGCCTGATCGGACAGGCTGGCATGAACATGGCTATAAAAAAAGGTATTGTCCGGCCCAATCCAGGTGAGGTGAATGTAACCGTTATCATCAATAAGTCCCCGTACCGCCCCCACACGCTTGTTAGCATACTCAACGGGCGAGAGAAATAAATCGGTTGGTTTTGACCATGTTTCCCCGTTCCACATGGCATACATGAGCGCATCAGGCATATTCGGCGGTTCATCCGGCTTACCGGTAATGCGCTCCACCCAGAACAGGTGGATATTCCCGGCTGGATCGGCTAACAGCAAGGGATCGGCCGATGTATAACCGGGCGATTGCGAAAAATTCGTCATTGGGCCACAGTTCACCACATCTCCCGGCTGTTGTGCCTGAGCGGCAACCGGGCGCGGCAAGAGTAAAAGGCCAAATGAAAGAGTTACCAGGCTGACAAGTGAGACTGTTCTGAGTATTGTTGGGTATCTCATACGTTTCCTCAGCAGGTGATAGAAGCGTTTCATCCTCATTATCGGCTACGCCGCCTGACGGCCAGAATGCCAATGCCAAAGACAGCCAGGGCGAGCAGCACGGCCGGCACAAGGCCAACACCGATACCTAACAAAAGTGAATTTGAGGGGGGGGCCGGGGGCGATGTGTTGGGGTTGGGCACGGCCGTTGGCGTTGGCGCAGGCACATCCTCACTGGTCGCGGTGGGGGTGGGTGGTGCGCTACTGACCGTAGGCGTTTCTATTGGCAACGGGGTGGCCACGCTGGTAACGACGGGTGTTTGCCCATTAGCCTCTTCATCTGCCATCCGGCTGGCGGCCTGCAGCGTGTGGGAGACATTCTCCACATTTTCCGCATCCACCACTTGCCCGGTGAAAAGAGTTGTTAACAACCCATCAGGGGAAAAGGAAGCGGCAATCTGGCGGTTGGGCCAATCGGCCGGGGCAAAATCTTCGAGATCAATACCTGTTGGTTGGGACCAACGGCCGTCTTGCCATTGCCACTCGTTTACCGCCATTTCCTCCAAGAGTAATAATGAAACAACCCCTTTTTCATTTTCGGCCACGGCAACGGCCGCCGCCGTGGTATCAATGAGATCCGGCTGTTCCCAGGTTTGGCCGCCATCTACTGAGTAAGCGTGATGCACAGACGCGATCTGATCTTCTGTCACGCGCCAGAATTGATGAACGGTTGCCTCATTCACCAGGGACAACTCACTCCACGTAACCAGCCCTTCTACCACCATTGAAGCCGGTGTAAAGCTCTCTCCGCCATCTTCAGAGCGGAGGTAATAAAGCGCCTGCGTTTGCGGCAGCCCCCCCATGAGTAATTGTCGCGCGGCTATGATATGCACCTGGCCGTCACCGGCAGCCCCTATTTGCACCGGCCCCACCACTTCCCAACCAGTTGTGGCCCCGTCCAAAATGAGCTTGGGGTCGCTCCAGGTACGGCCGTTATCTGCTGATGTGAGCAGATAAATGCCCCGCCCCTCATTGATGGCAACGGTATAAGCCAGATACAGCCTGTTGTTTGCATCCACGGCAAGGGCCAGGGAACTGGCCGGCGTTTCCAGGGGCAGTTCCGCCACAGGGGACCATAACGAGGCTACATGCGCATCGGCAACGGCCGTTTGTGCCAGATAGAGCTGCCCCAGCACATCAGCCCATGCCAGAAACAGCTGCCCGGTTGAATTGGCGGCTAACGCCAGGGGGCTGCCAATGGTAGTGCGCGGCACCGTCAACACCGTTTCCGGCAGCAGCCACCTGCCCTCACTCCTGCGGGCAACGGTAATGGATGGCTGCCCATTCCCGGAACCATCGGCCACTACCCAAAAAGCTAACAGTTCACCAGGGCTGCCCGGTGCCAGCGCCAGCGAGTGATAAACATCCGGGCTGCTATTTACCAATTCCACAGGCCCCCATGAGGTGGGCAGCGGAAACCAGGTATTGCTATCACCTAACGGCCGTGACAGCAACCAGATATCCCCATCACCATAACCGCGCACATCCTCCTCACAGCCAATAACCAGCAGTTCATCTGCGCCATGCCCCACCGTTTGCTGGCAACGAAAGACAACTGCATTCAATGTTTCTGGATTATCAAAACCCGTTAAGATGGGTTGCGGCGCTGGTAAACTCCAACGGCCGCCATCCCAGGCCCACAAATAGCGCTGCCCCTGCACCGTTGATAACAAAAATAACAGGTTATTGCCTACAACAAATTCATTTTGGGAAACACAACTGGCTGTTCCTGGCAGCAAATCGTCCATTAACAGCCGTTCCCCCCAGGTAACACCTAAATCTGGCGATGACAAAGCGTACTGCTCACAATCTGTTCCCGGCTGACCATTGTTCCAGACCAGGACAACATTCTCATCCTTCACACCTACCCGGATGTTAAAAGGAAAAATCACGCCAGAACCAGATTCAGGCCCGGCAATTTCCAGAGGCGTTTCCCAATTCACTCCGCCATCGTTGGAGCGGGTGAAAAAGATTTGCTTGCGGGGCCGATTGTCCCATACCGCCATTAGCCACGACTCATTCCCGCTAACGGCCGTCAGCAAATCCACGTTCGCATCCACCTGCTTTAGCCCACGAAAATAAGGGGATTCATATAACAAAGTTGGCGTCACCCAACGCTGGCTGCCCAACCCATCATCGGTTGTATAGCCATGGTAGATGCCCGCCGGCGCATTCACACTCTCTTTAGGGCGAGCAAAAAGCAAATGGAGCTGCCCCGCCTCATCCAACATCACATCCAGGTCGGCGGCCGCATCAGCCACTGTTTGCACGGGAGACCAGGCAGCAAAGGTCGTTACGGCCGTAATGGGCACACTACTGTAACTCACTGATAAATCATCAGCCCCATCTGCAAAACGCCAGAATGCGTGCATCCGATCATTCGCGTCAATTACCAGGTTCGGCATAGTCATGGTAAATGGGAGCGTAACAGTAACCGGCGTACTCCAGATTCCACCCATATTATGCCGATAGACATACGCCTCCGCATAGGTGTCCTGCCAAAATATATGCAGTGCGCCGCTGTTATCCACAGCCATCATCGGGCTGGTTGTTGCGCCAGATTGAGAGAGGTTTTCTGGTTCGCTCCACTCCAGGCCAGATTGTTGCGCCCACAGCATAGAGACACCGCCTGCCAGCCACAACACGCCTCCTAATAACGCTATCATTCGATGCAAACGATTCACAGATTCAATCCCTTACCAACTGTTGGAAATAATTGTCGCTCTTTCATGCCATTTCATTGACCCGGCAAACGGGCGGCGGCGAATGACTGTGCCCGGAATGTCTTTGGGAAGTAGCTGACCTAAAAGTATCATCATGGTGGCAATACCCCACACAAATAGGCCAGCATTAAGCCAGGGAAGCATAGCAAAATTAAGGTTGTACTTAACACCAGGGCATGTTTGCTACGTTGCCCGAAAATTAAAATTATATAAGTACTCTACCGCCTTTTCACACATTCTCATGCAAGCAACCAGGCCCGTCATTATAGTATGCGGCGTGTTGTCCTGCGTTTTGCTGAGCAGAAAATCAGCTTTATTAGCAGAATAAGCGAGAAGAATTGATGCAAAACACAAGTAAATATGTTCTGGTAGCCTGGCTGATGATTGCCTGCCTGCTGGCAGCAGGCTGCCAAAGAAAAGAGAATGGCCTGGCCGCCCCGTCGTCTACGCCATTACCAGAAACACAATCTGCTGAGGCAAGCCCAACGGAAACGGCCGCCTCACCAGCCTCCGCCACAACCGAAAGCGCACCCGTTCTGGCAACGCCCGTAACAGATCCTACCGCACCTTCGGCAATGGCCCTGCCTTCAGTAACGGCCGTGCCAGCCAGCACGGCCACTCAGGCTGCCACTCCTGTCTCCAACCCAACAGCCACTTCTGCCATCCCCCTGAACCCACCCGCCGATATGATCTACATTGACCACCATGATGTCGCTTTGTTTGAACAAATACCTGAAGAGTATCTGGTTGCCGCCGCTAATATCCCTATGTTGTTCATAGACCGCTCCGTTGGCGTCAACATCAGTGAAGCACTTAATTGTCTGGCTTTCCCCTCCAATGAGGCAGCCCCCCACTACTGCTCCGTTTATGAACATGCCGGCACGCCTCCCTTCAGCTCAGACCCCAGTGAAGTCAGTTGGAGTCGTGGGGGGGGGTACGGCCGTGACCACTGGGACTACGAAACCTGGCCCGAAAATGACTGCCGCCTCTGGCAGCGGCACGTCCCCTGCTTCACCAGCCGGGCCGATGAAATCATAGAACAATACCAGGTGCTCTCCTTCCAGTTCAGCTACCTGGAAGTCACCGATGGTTCCACTATCGCCGATCAACCGGGCGGTTTCTTCAGCGACACCCCCCCACTCGGCAATGTATATGAATTAGCCGCCTACGAAGCACAGCACCCCGATAAAGTTTTTATCTATTGGACTACCAGCCTGGCCCGCAGCATTGGCACTGAGGTTTCAGACACCTTCAACAATCAGATGCGCCAGTACGCCATCGAACACAATAAAGTTCTCTTTGATGTAGCCGACATCCTCTCCCACGACCCCAACGGCAACCCCTGTTACGACAACCGTGACGGGCAACCATACAGCAATCAGCACACCTCAGAAAACTATCCAGATGACGGCCGTGATTACCTGGCAATCTGCCAGCACTACACCACCGAAACCGAAGGCGGCCATCTGGGCAGCACATCAACCGGGGCCATTCGCGTTGCCAAAGCCATGTGGGTACTCATGGCCCGCCTGGCCGGCTGGAATGGCATACCACAACAATAGGAGCAAAATAATGAGCAGAATAACAACCAAAATCCCCAAACACCCCCTCTTCCTATGCCTCATCCTGGCCTTTTCTTTTGTCGGCCTGGTGTCAGCCCAACAAGGCGGTAATAACAATGTTTACCTACCCATCATCTCCTCCCCCATCCCACCCAGCGACAGTTGGCCCACCCTCGCCGCCAATCCACAACGCACCTCTTACACCGCCGCCGAAGTGACAGGTTCTCTCAACGTCCACTGGTACCGCCCCATCGAGGCCTACATTCCACAAAATGTACAAATCATTGCGGAATATGGCCTGTTGTATATCTCCACTTCCAAAGGACTGGTGGTATTACGCGCCAACAACGGCGACCTTGCCTGGCGATATGATACCGAGCTGCCCCTGGGCCATTCCCCCACAGTGGTTGGCAACGTGGTTTACGTGGGCGGGTATGACCGCAAACTCCACGCCTTGAATGCCCTCACCGGCCAGCACCTATGGTCATTTGATGGAGCCAGCGCCGGTTATGCCACTAACCCATTAGTGGTCAACGGCAAAGTCTATATAGGCAATCGTGATGGCTCCATGTATGCCATTGGTGCCCACGGCGCCGCCCAACAAGGGCAGCTCATCTGGGAATATGAAACCGACGGCCCCATCTTGATGAGTGCCGCTTTTCACAATAACACCATTTACTTTGCTTCCAACGATATGTATGCCTACGCGCTCAATGCCAATACAGGCGCACTGGTCTGGCAATCGGAGAAGTTGCCCGGATCGCAATACCAATCCTACTGGCCAGTTATCCATGGCAACAAAGTTATCTTCCCTGTAGCCCATGCTTATCGGGAAGATCGGGCGCCTGGCACACGCAGCGTCACGCCACCTGGCGGCGGCACCTATGGACAATACCGGCAAATGCAACTGGATGATGTTTTTCCAGAAGGGCCACAGATATTTGACGACCCGGCACCAGCGCAAAGTTGGGCACACGGCTTTCCGGCCGTAGATGGTCATCGCATCACCGAATACCTGGAGGATAATCCTCAACCAGACACCTATAAACACAAACCCTGGCGACGTATGTTTGCTGTGCTCGATTTAGCAACTGGGCAGGAATTCACGTTTGATTCTGACCAGGACGGCCATCCAGAATATATCCCGGCTACCTATTGGGGCACGGGTTCAGGCAACCGCTACCCGCCAGTCGTAGGCGGTGATGGCATTTTGTACTTTGGCAACAGTTATGATTGTTGTTCAGACGCTAAAGGGCGCATTATGGGCTGGAATATCAATTTTCCCCGTTACCTGAGCTTTTTAGGGCCAATTGGCGCGCCTGTGGGTGGGTTCGCTTCCCTGGCAGAGCCGCAGGCCATTTCCGTTGGCGGAAATTATATTTACCGTAGCCTGTGCTGTGACCGTATTGGCGACTGGGTGAATTACATGAATCCGGCAGGTATGTCCAGCAATGCCTGGTCTTATAATCTGGATGATGAAGCGCCCGGTTATGACACTATGTGGTTTATTGCACCTGGCGCTATTGCCCGTCATCGTGGCTGGTATACGGGGGACTCGAATAGTGTGAATGCGGCCTACCATAATCATGGCGACCAGAACCCAATTATCCCTTACGATGGACGGTTGTTTATCCATCGGAGCAATGCGGTTATTGCGTATGGCAGTGGGAATGGGCCGGGTCAACGGCCGTTGCTCACCGCGAATCCGGGGCAAGACACGGCCGTTACCCTCACCAACACCCAAATTCGCAACCGGCTAGAAACCGAAATCCAAAAAATCGTCACGGCCGGCCACCTGCGCCCCGGCTACTATAATGTCGCTCAATTCCAATATGGTAGCCTGGTGACATACTTTGAAAACCCCGGTGACACACTTTATACCCTTTCCATAGCTTATCCCCATCTCTCATCAACGCTGCAGAACCAGGTGCGTACTTATCTGCAAACCGAATTTAACAGTTACTTTGACAACGAAATGTATACACGTACTGGCTGGTCCGGCGCGGCCCGCGAAGCAATGGACCTGCCGCCAGAAGTTGCAGAGGACATTGCAACAGGAGACTACTCCCCTGATTATGTTGGTGGCGAGTTTCTCTGGCAATATCCCCACCATAATATCTACGCCATGTGGAAATACGCCCAAAATGTGCCTGGCGTCAACATTCAAACTGTTTATAACCTGGCCAAAGAAGCGGTAGAAAATGATTACCCTGTCCCCACACCGCCAAATGGTCAGAATGATTATTTCCGACAACAACCTTACGAATTAAATGCCTGGATTGCCGGCCATTATGGTTTTCTGGAATTGTATGAGTTGGCAGGCAGCCCGGCGGCCGATGCCACCTTGCGCAATCAAATCAACAACGAATTGACCACTTTGCTACAATTACGAGCCACCATCTTCTCCAAAGATTCCTATTGGGTGGCTGGAAACCAAAACTTCAACTACTACAAGAAGCACCTTGACCTGGCGCGAAATTTCATGTATCTGACGCCAGAACTAGGCAATTACCTGCGGCAAAATAGACTGGCGCAAGTGCAGGCCGCATTGGACGAGTACGAATATATAGCTCCCTATTGGTTTGTAGCCCGTTACGAAACCACCATTGGTGAAGGAGTGATGTCCAACCTGTATAACTACAATGCGCTTTTTCACGCCAGAGCGCTTATTTTGCAAGAGTCCCAGGCAGAATTGAGCAAAGTTTTGGATGTGCCTGCTTTTGCCCGAGGTGATTTGTTGTATATTCAAAACCTGGTCACAGCACTCAATGTCGGGGCCACGGTGAACGCTGGTGATTCGAGTGGCAATGTTCCTTGACTGACTAAAAAGCGTTTCATTTTTGAGTAAGAAAAAAGCCTGGGGATTTCCCAGGCTTTTTTGTTGCAAGAACATCGTTTGTTTGCAGTACTAACGCGGATACAGCTGGCCCCTAACTTCACCGGCCGGGTTTAATGCGGTATGAACATTGAGATAAAGCTGCCCATTATTCAGGGCATTCATAAACTCCACAGGAGTCATACCCACTAACTGGTTTGTAATCACACCACTAATCTTGAGCATCCCGTTTTCCATGGTGCATTGGGCCAATACGGCCGGGGCCGGCCCACCACACAATGTAACCACAACTGGGCCATTCGCATCTGTGCCGGCCGGGCCGTGAATGTGTGCGGCCGTAGCGTCTCCGGACAAATTATGCACGGCTACCTGAAAATGGATGCCTGAGGGCATGGTGGCCACAACCCCATTCCCACGCGCACTAGACCCAATCACATCATGCAGTTCTGCATCAGTAGTCAACGTGGATATGAAGATCATTTTGTTTGCCAACACCGATACCGGCAAAGCAAAAACGATTGCTGCAAACAGGCCCAGAAATAAGATTCGTTTTGCTGATTTCATTTTTCCTCCATTGCAAATGCCGCAAGGCACTTAATAAATTTGATTATGTTAGTAAAGTTGCGTAACTCTATAGTTGCAATTTGATCATATAATGCCAGTAAACCTCCCTCCGCCTTAGCGGCTAATCGCCTGATGCCGGCGATGGTGAAGAAGATGAAATTGGCGCTCCTTCATCCGTACCGGCCCAACTGAGATGCTGCAAACCAACACTGAGCGCCGAACGCAAAGTAGATACATCTGACAGCAACATCTTCAAGTAAGTAAAGATGGGGCCGGGCCGGAAGGCCCATTCGCGGAAGGCTTGTTTCTGCCAGTAAAGCAGCCGCTCGGCCGATAAATTGGGATAATCCAGCACCGTGCCCTTGTCCATGTCCACATTTTCCCAGCGCGTGCCGGGGCGGAACCAGCCATTTTCCACTACTTCAAAGAAGAAAGGTGTACCCGGATAAGGAGCTGCCACATGAAACAGGGCAATGTCCAGAGGCAATTTTTTGGCAAAATCAATCGTCTGGCGAATGGTTTCTTCGGTTTCGCCGGGCAGTCCGATGATGAAGTAGCCCCAGTTCATAATGCCCGCTTTTTTGGCCCATTCCAGAGAACGGGCCGCTTTTTCCGGGTATGCGCCTTTGCGGGCGTGGCGTAAGATTTGTTCATTGCCGCTTTCAATGCCCCAGGAGATGAGGCGGCAGCCTGCTTTACCCATGAGATCGAGCATTTCTTCATCTACGTAATCCACCCGGCTGTTGCACGTCCAGCGGATATTGATCTTTTGCTCGATCATGAGCTTGCACAGTTCCACCACTTGATCTCGATTCACGGTAAACAGGTCAGCATACATGTGGATGTTGTGAATGCCCAGTTTTTTGAGCTGCCACATTTCTTCAATGAGAAGTTGTGGGGCACGAAGGCGGGCGGTGTATTGGTAACTGACATGCTTGATGCAGTAGGTGCAGCCGGCCGGGCAGCCGCGGCTGGTGACGATAAAGGTGAATGGCCCTTTGATGAGCGGCATCCGGTATTTTTGCAGGGGCAGCATTTCGTGCAGGGGGATGGGCAGGTCGTTGAGGTCCTGGATAAACGGCCGTGTGAAATTCACAACAATCTCTTCCCCATTACGCCAGGCGATCCCCTTGATGCCGTGCATATTCACGGTGCCGTCTTCATGGAGGGCCGGTTTGTAGAGCATGTCGTGTTTCTCAAAGATGCGGTTGATTTCCGGGGAGCGTTCGTCAAAACGGTTTTCCAGATGATCCAGCAGGTCGCGGATGGTGAGGTCCGGTTCACCCACCAACACAAAATCGAGCGGGGGATACGGCCGTAACGTCTCTTTGGGAATGGGCGTCACATGGGTGCCAAAAGCGATGGTCTTGGCCCCTCGCGCTTTGGCCAGGAAACAGCCAAACATATCATTTTCCAGCGTCGGCGCCGTCACCTGGGTCATGTAATACTTCGGTTTGTAGATGTCTAGCTGGCGCGTAAACTCTTCCCAGCCCATCCGTTCGGCGTTGGCGTCAATAATGCCCACTTTGTAAACCGGGTGCAGCAGCGCCGCCATTTGCGCCAGCGACACCTGCGGCCAGACCATATTTTCACGAGTCCGCCGCCCCACCCGGTGCTGGGTGCGAATCCACAAGCCGCCGTCTGGCGTGGGTGGATTCACCAACAAAATGTCTACGGCCGTAGACGGCCGTCCTTGTTCCAATAACCCCTGCTGCACAATCGCATCCGCATTCGGGAAATCCGCCATTCGCAGTTTGGGCACCCGGCGGGTACCCAAATTTTCGCGCAGTGGATCTTTTTCTTTTTTCACTTCACCATGAGTTTCTTCACTCATCAATCATCTCCTTAGTACCAGACTCCTAATATGGAGCGGCAGGTATAGCAAAACACGGCAAAATTAAGATTGTACTTAACAGTTATGGCACATGAGAGCGAACAAAAAACCGGCTCACAGCGAATGCCATGAACCGGTTGATGTGGTGGCTGGTGCTGGCAACCGGCCACTCTTAGTGATCGTTTGCAAATAAGTTAGCGATTGGGTAATTGGGTAATTAAGTAATGGAAGCGGCTAATTACCAAATTACTCAATTACATCATTACTGCACGGTTACTTAATTCAAATAGTAATGCAAATCCCCACCTAATTGCGGCTGGCGGAGTTTGCGCAAGGCGTTGCGCTCAATCTGGCGAATACGCTCGCGGGAAAGATTGAACAAATCGCCCACCTCTTTAAGCGTATGGGATTTATACCCACGCAAGCCATACCGCAGGCACAAGATGTTTGTCTCTTTGGGGGAGAGTTTATCCAGCAGTTCCTCAATTCTTTCAGAAAGCAGCTTACGCGCCACCAGTTCGGTAGGCTGCGGTTCGTTATTAGCCTCCACAAAACTGCCCAATTCGTTATCCGCTTCCTGGCCTGCGGGCTGTTCTAAAGACAGCAGCGGCATGGTAATTTCCAGGAGCATCTGTACCCGATGGATAGGGATGTTGGTTTCTTCGGCCAGTTCTTCCAGCGTCGCCGCACGGCCGTACACCTGCTCCAGTTCTCGTTTGGCCCGGTACAATCGCCGAATGGTTACACCTTTGTTCGCCGGAATGCGAATGGTACGGCCGTGATTGGCAATAGCCCGCGTAATAGATTGGCGTATCCACCAGGTGGCATAGGTGCTGAAGCGGTTGCCCAGGGTGTAGTCAAATTTGTCTACGGCCGTGATCAACCCCACATTCCCCTCTTGAATCAAATCCAAAAAGTCCAGCCCCTGATCCCGATACTTCTTGGCAATGTTAATCACCAACCGCACATTCGCTCGCGTCAGCGCGGCCCGTGCCTCATCGCCCTGCTGCACGTGCGCATGTAATTCTTCACGCTCAACTGTCGTCAGCAATTCCTTTTTCAACTTTTTGGCTGCCTGGCGCCCCCCTTCAATGAGCTTTGCCAGCCGTACTTCTTCCTCGGCCGTCAATAAGTTGATACCACGATTTTCAGTCAAATACAGTTCCAGAAAATCAATATCCTCGACGAGGCCATCTTCATCCACCAGCCCATCAACTTCATCAACGTCAAAATCAAAGGCCAGGTCATATTCCACTTCGTCTTCAAAACCAGATTGCATCTCCATTACCCTCGCCATCTTCATCTCCTTACATCGCCTATTGTGTACAACATGCGCGAATTATAACAGTTTTGTACAACTTTTGTCAATATCTAAATGAGATAAAAAAAGAGCGGACACCCGCTCTTTCTGACCACCTTGCCTTATCTTCTCTTACAACCCCACCCTTAACGCAACCAACGGGCCGCGCCAGCCCGTTGCAGTTCCGCCTCCAGATTTAATTTGTAGAGTTCCATATTCGCTGACGGCCGCTTCAAATTATACGTATCAATCCGCTTATTCAGCTTTTCAATCTGCGCCGCCCATTTCAGACAGGCGTCATCCCAGGAGATAGTCAGGCGGTCGCGGTCGTGAGGAGGGGTTACGGCCGTGAACCGCTCCCCATGCCATGCCCATTTCCGTTCAATTTCGGCACGCAATTCGGCCGTTTCCGCCAACACCTGGTTCCGCTCCATAATCCAGGCTGGCGGTATGTCATTTTCCTTTAAGATCGAATGAGCCAACGCCTGCCCCGCCTCAAAGTGATTGTTCGTCAGATTGAGCGGTTTCCCCTTGCCCGGCAAATTGTCAAACAACCCTTTCTCCATCCCATCCTGTACAATTTCTCCAATCAGGTTGTCCCAATCCGTCCGCATCCGCTCCTGATGTTTGGCCTGCTCCGCCGCATTCTGCATCGAATCCTTCAAATAATCATCCATCTGAATTGTCCTCACAGGTTACACGCATTTGTGAAAATAAGCACAAACACTATACCATATTTCCGCCCTTCTTTTCAACCGGCAACTTTGCCCTTCTATCGCCCCAATTTGTGGTAAAATTGGAACTTACGTTCTGACATCACCAAAGCAAATTTAACTTTTCTTCTTAGCCTTTGCACCTTTCATCACTTTGCGTCTTTGCGTTGAATCTGTTTCCGTCAAGAGAGGACACCATGCCCAAATTTGAACTTGTTTCCGACTTTCAACCCATGGGCGACCAGCCCGAGGCCATCATTAAACTTGTAGAAAGCGTCGAGAAAGGCGATCGCTTCCAGACCTTGCTCGGCGCCACCGGCACCGGCAAAACCTTCACCATCGCCAACGTCATCCAGCAAACACAGCGCCCTACCCTGGTCATCGCCCACAACAAAACCCTGGCCGCCCAACTATACAGCGAGTTCCGCGAATTTTTCCCCAAAAACGCCGTCTCCTACTTCGTCAGCTACTACGACTACTACCAGCCCGAAGCCTATGTGCCGCGCCACGATCTCTACATCGAAAAAGAGACCCAAATCAACGACGAGATCGGCCGTCTACGCCTGCTGGCAATGTCCAACCTCCTCAGCCGCGAAGATGTCATCATCGTCGCCTCCGTCTCCTGCATCTATGGCATTGGCAACCCAGAAGCGTGGGGCAAAGTCACTGTGGAAATCGAACGCGGCAAAACGTACCGGCGGGACATCCTGCTGCGCCATCTGGTAGACATTCAATACGACCGCAACGACCTGGACTTGCGGCGCGGCACCTTCCGTGTGCGCGGCGATACCCTGCAAATCTTCCCCGCCTATGCCGAGTCCGCCTACCTGGTGGAATTTTGGGGCGACGAAGTAGAACGCATTGCCGAATTTGACGCCCTCACCGGCGAAGTGCTGCTGGAAATGGCAAAGGTCAAAGTATTCCCCGCCCGCGAATTTGTCACCGACGAAGACAAATTGCACCAGGCCATTGAAGACATTGACCGGGAACTACAAGAGCGCATCTCCTGGTTCAAATCGCGCAATATGCTGTTGGAAGCGCAGCGCATTGAGCAGCGCACCAGTTATGACCTGGAAATGCTGCGCGAAATTGGCTTCACTTCTGGCATTGAAAACTACAGCCGCCACCTGGATCAACGCGATGAAGGGACCCCTCCCTGGACGCTGTTGGACTACTTCCCCGGCAATTACCTGCTGGTCATTGACGAAAGCCACATCAGCGTCCCCCAGATTCGCGGCATGTACGCCGGTGACAAAAGCCGCAAACAAACGCTGGTGGATTATGGCTTCCGCCTGCCCAGTGCCATGGACAACCGGCCATTGAACTTTGATGAGTTTGGCGAACGGGTACACCAGGCCATCTTCACCAGCGCCACACCGGGGCCGTTTGAACTGGAACATTCAACGGCCGTCGTCCGGCAAGTGATTCGCCCCACCGGCGTGTTAGACCCCGAAGTAGAAGTGCGCCCGGTGCGGGGGCAGGTAGATGACTTGCTGGGTGAAATCCACCAGCGCACCGAACGCGGCGAACGGGTGCTGGTGACAACACTGACCAAACGCATGGCTGAAGATTTGGCCGACTACCTGCTGGAAATGGGCGTAAAAGTCCATTACCTGCACTCCGAAGTGCATACGATTGAACGCACCGAAATTTTGCGCGACTTGCGCATGGGCGTGTTTGACGTGGTGGTGGGCATTAACCTGCTGCGCGAAGGGCTGGATTTGCCGGAGGTGTCATTGGTAGCTATTTTGGATGCGGACAAAGAAGGGTTTTTGCGCTCCGGCACCTCACTCATCCAGACCATTGGCCGGGCAGCGCGGCATGTGGAAGGCAAGGTCATCATGTATGCGGACAAGATGACGGACTCGATGAAGATGGCAATTGACGAAACCAACCGCCGCCGCGCCGTGCAGCAGGCATACAACGAAGAACATGGCATCGAGCCGCGCAGTATTCACAAAGCAGTGCGCGACCTGACCGATGACATTGCCCACGAGAAAGAGCTGGTGCTGGCCGAGAAACGGGAAGGGTATACCACCGTCGCCGACCTGCCCAAAGATGAACTGCACAAGATCATCACCGAATTGGAGAAACAAATGAAGGCGGCGGCGCAGGCATTAGAGTTTGAAAAAGCGGCCCAACTGCGCGACCAGATTGTGGAACTGCGGCAGTTGATGGTTTTGAAGGAAGCAGGGGCTGATGGTGACTTACCGGCCTGGGAGCGTATGCGGCGGCTGGATGCGGCCGGGATTTCTTACGAGATTGGCGATTTGTAGTTATTGGTCAGGCGCACAGTGCGCCCGGTGCAGGTATTGGCGACACTCCGCATCGGTCAGCGCACGGGTCAGCCGCGATTGCGCCAGCGCCAGCAGATTATCCACGGGCAGCACGTAGAGGCGCACCAACCCGCTCCCCGACGTGACCGCCAGGTAAACACCGTCCGGGCTAAAGGCAACTTCACGGCCGTTATTGTCCACACCCGGCAAGGTCATTCGTTCCACACCCGCAGCCACGTCCCACAGCTTCACCGCACCATCAAAACCAATGGTGGCTACGGCCGTGTCATCAGGACTGAACACCACATCCCAAACCACACTGCTGTGCCCCGGCAAGGTGGAAAGCGGCTGAACGTTTGTGCCGTCAATGGCCCAGATTCGGGCAACATTATCCGCCCCGGCGGTGCCCAGCAAACGGCCGTCATGACTGAAGTTCACCCCATTCACCGGCGCGGCATGGTCGGGCAGCGTTGCCAGCAGTTCCCCCGTCGCCAGCAACCACAGTTTGGCCGTGCCGTCCGTGCTGCCCGTCGCCAACAAACGGCTGTCTGGACTGATCGCCGCCCGTTCAATAGAGCCATCATGCCCATCCCAGGCGTATTCAAGCTGGCCGGTTTGCGTATCCCACACTTGAATCAGGCCGGGGATTTCCGCCCCTTCGCCAACCGTGACCAGCCAACGGCCGTCCGGCGAGAACGCCACATCGAGGATTGGCCCACCGTGCCCGCTGAACGTGTGGATTGCTTCCCCCGTGCTGAGCTGCCAGATCACGGCCGTGTCATTCAGCGCCGACGTCACCAGCTTCTGCCCATCCGGGCTAAATTCCACAGCGAATTGCCGCCATTCGTCAGCCACAATCTCGTCAACTTCCGCGCCGGTTTGCACGTCCCACAATTTCACCCGCCCGTCCCAACTGGCCGTCGCCAACTGTGCGCCATCCGGGCTGAAATCTGCGCCAAACATGACCCAGTTATGCCCGTCCAGGGTCAACCATTCTCGATTTCCGGCGCGGGTAACGTCCCAAATGCGAATGACCCCATCATCCGCACCCGAGGCCAACCGTCCGCCATCTGGGGCAAAGGCCAAGTTGGCGATGATGCCTTTGTGCCCCGGCAGCCTGAGCAGCTCCTCCCCTGTGGCTGCATCCCAAATTTTGATAATGGCGTCTGTACCACCACCGGCCAGCCAACGGCCGTCAGGACTAAACGCGACAGCGTAAACACGCGCTGAATCACCAGGAAAGCTCAACATTTCCGTGCCGCTGGCGGTGTCCCACACCTTGATCGTGCCATCCCAACTGGCGGTGGCCAGGCGTGTCCCATCCTGGCTCAACGCCAGGTCTGTCAGCAGATCGCTGTGGCCGGTCAACACCAGGCGTTCCGTTCCGCTGTCAACATCCCATATCCTGGCGCTGTTGTCGCTGCTGACAGAAAACAGCGTATCCCCATCGGGGCTAAAGACAATGTCTCGCACCGATTCTTCGTGGCCGGAGAGCGTAACGATTTCCGCCCCGGTAACGGTATCCCATATCTTGATGCTGTTATCCCGGCTGGCAGTAGCCACTAACGCGCCATCTGGGCTAAAGGCCACGTCGGTGATTTCCGCGCCATGCCCGGCCAAAATAAGGCTGGGGCTGGTCAGCCGCGTCATTGGCTCATTCAGCGCCAATTCCCAGATCATGGCCGTGCCATCGGCGCTGGCAGTTGCCAGCAAATTGTCATCTGGCGCCAGCGCCACCGCGATCACCGGCCCACTGTGGGCGTCCACCACCAACCGTTGTTCACCCTGGACGGTATCCCAGATGACGGCCGTATTACCCACCCCGGATGCCGCCAACCACTCCCCCGTCTGGCTGTAGGCAACATCATTACACCAGACGTTTGCCGGGCAGCCAGGCAGCCCCGTGCCCGGCAGCACCTGTTCCTGCCGCAAATTCATGAGCGCCTGGCGCAAAGCTGACTCCGCCTCCGGCAGCACAAAACCATCGGCCGTGTGGGTGGTGTTGACCGCTTCTACAGCCAGCAGGATGCTCAGTTCCACGTCTGCGTGTACGCTGCTGAGCGCCGCCAGGGAAAGCTCACGGGCCGTGGCCAGCCGTGCCTGGGCTTCGGCCGTTTCTCGCTCCTGAATGGCGACTGCTTCTGCGGTGGCTCGCTGCCAGGCTTCTGCTTCCGCAGTGGCCTGGGCATTGGCGGCAGCCAGGGCTGCGGCGGCGGCGTTGTCGCGTTCGGCCTCGGCAATCTGGCGCTGTTCATTGGCGCTGGCTTCGGCGGTCATGGCCGCGGCGGCCTGCCGACCGGCTAACGCTTCCTGTGTGCTGGCAATGCTGGCATTATGCCGGGCCTGCGCGGCGTTCAACGCCGATTGACGACCGGCAGCCAGCGCGGCAATGGCTAATATCGCCGCCACGATCAGCGCCGCCGTCAGGTATACGGCGCGACGGCGCAGGCGGTTGGCGGCTTCGGCCTGTATCTCGGCGCGACGATGTTCGGCTTCCGCTAACTGCTGCGCTGTCTCCAATTCCCGTTGGCGGCGCACTTCCTCGGCCTCCCGCCGATCCTGGCGCGCCGCCAGGCTGGCATCCAGGTAAGCCCGCTCGTCCTGGGAGAGCGCCAGGCTGGTCAGGGCGGCCCAGGCTGCAAATTGGTCTAATCTGGTGCGCGTCAGGAGCAAACCGGCCTCCTGATTTTCGGCCAGCCATTCCTGGGTCAAACTCTGCAAACGCTGGTGTTGGTACAGGTCATCGCGGCTTTCTTCCAGCCAGAAGCGCAGTCGCTCCCACTCCCGCAGCAGCGCTTCATGGGCCAGTTCCACGGTGGGGCGGCGGCTGGCGGGGTCATTGTCCAGCGTCAGCAGCCGGTGCGCCGCGTAGCTGTTGATGATGTCATCCACCATATCTTCATCGGTGGAGATGGCGTTTAGTTCGGCGCGCTGCACCCGCCGCCGGGTGTCTGGCAGCCCGGCCTTTCCTTCATCAATGGCTACCAGGCGCAAAAATAGCTGCCGGATCGCCGCCTGCCCCTGTTCGTCCTGTTCCCGAAATAGCTCCTCGGCGCGACCGGCCAGAGCGCCAGCCACGCCGCCAATCGCCTGATACGCCTGCCGGGTCAGGGTGCGACCCTGGCGCTGCTCGAACAGTTCGGTGAGGGCGTATTGCAACAAGGGCAGCCCGCCCGGCTGGTAAAGCACATCATCAATGATCGCCGCCGCCAGACCGGCCTCACAGGTGACGCCGGCCTGCTCCGCGGGCAGCACAATTGCCTGCTCTAACTCCTCCACCGAAAGTGGCAGGATCGTCTCCATGTGACGGCGCACCAGGTCACCAAATAGCGGGTAATAGAGCGGCCGGTCGTAATAATCGGCGCGGAGGGCAATGATCACCCGGATGCGGCTGCGGGCATCGGTTACGGCCGTTGCCAGAATATCCAGAAAGTGGCGGCGCGCGGCCTCATCGGTGGTCAGGGTAAACAACTCCTCAAACTGGTCTATCACCAGCACGAGTTCGCTGTTATCTCTGGGCAAAAGCAGTTCCGCCACGCGCAGCAGTCCGTTTTCATCACGTTCCAACTGGGCACGCAAATCGCCAGGTTGGGCGGCGGCGATGCGAATCAGGCAGACCTCCAATTCATCCAACGGCCGTGTGCCCGGTGTCATCTGGGCGATAAACCAGCGTTCGGACCCGGCGATTTCGCCCCGGCCCAAAGCGGGGGTGAGTCCGGCGTGGATCAGGCTGGATTTACCGCTGCCGCTGGGACCAATGACGGCCAGGAAGCGCTGGGCAGCCACAGCGGCCGGGTCTTGCTTAGATGGTTTGGATGAGTCGGTATTGTTCAGGCGGGTGAGGAGCCGTCGGATAAGCGCCTCGCGGCCAAAATAGTTGCGGGCATCGGCGGTGGCAAACGGCCGTAGCCCTTTATACGGGTTCACGGGCACCGGTGCAAGCCAGTTGGCCGACCTGTCGCCCACAGTAGCAACCATCTCTTCCTCATCCGCTACCAGCAGGTCTAGCTCCCTGGCGCGCAGGATGGCCTGGCGGCGGTTATGCACCCCCAGCTTGGTATAAATCTGGCGGATATACCATTTAACGGTGGATAACTCAATAAAAAGGGCTTCGGCGATCTCCCGGTTGGCTCTGCCCTGGATGACAAGCTGCAATATCTCCTGTTCGCGCAAGGTTAGGGCTTCGATGAGCGCGGCGCGGCCTTCTTCTTCCAGCCGGGCCGCCTGACGGAAGGCCGCCGCCATTTCCAGCACATCGCCAAAACGATATTTGGGATTTTTAACCGTTGCCCGCTGAATGACTTCGTTAATGCCTTCCTGTACCAACGGATCCAGGGACTCGATCAGTGGCAGCGGCTCATTGAGATGCTTGAAGATACGTTCGACGCCGGTGAGGTCTGGGAAGGGGTGATGCCCTGTCAGAAGTTCGTACAGGGTAACGCCCAGGGAGTAAATATCAGTCTGGGGCGTCACCGGCTGGCTGCGCGCCTGCTCTGGCGACAGGTAGTCAGGTGAGCCGATGACGGCCCCGGCAATGGTGGTCTGCGACCCGGCATCCCCCAACTGTTTGGCGATGCCAAAGTCGGCCAGGTAGGCGTTGCCCTCTTCATCCAACAGAATGTTGGAGGGCTTTAAATCTCTATGGATGATGCCGGCGGCATGGGCTGTAGCCAGACCGGCGGCTATCTGGTCTAGCAACAGGGACGCTGCGTTCAAAGCGTAAGGGCCTTCGGCCAGCGCTTCCTTCAGGCTGCCACCCCGCAGCCAGCGCATAACCAGGTAAGCGCCTTCGGGATCGCGCCAATAGTCGTAGAGGGGGACGATGTGCAGATGCTCCAACCGAGCCACGAGTTGGGCTTCCGTCTCAAAGCGGCGAATGAATTCTGGCTGGCTGGCCAGGCCGGGTAAGATGACTTTGACCGCCACTTCGCGGCCTAAGGTGGTCTGGTAGGCGTGATACACCGCGCCAAAGCCGCCGCTGCCGATGCGTTCCAGAATTTTATATCCTTTAATCGTTTGCCCGGTTTGATAAGCCATGTGACCCTCCATAAAAAGCATTTAGGAAAAGACATTCACGCTGCACAGATTGGGAGATGGGCCGGTAGCTGGGCAACAGTATAACCGACGACGGCCGTTCTTCATCATATCCCCTCCTTTTTCCCTCCTCCCCAGTGTGGCACTTTAGCCTTAGTGTGAGGACACGGCTGGCGGTCCGGCAATCCGGGCAAGTAGTGATTGATTGCGCCAGCGCCTTACACAAATTGTTGAGACACATAAGGAGACGATTGACAATGAACGAAAAGTATATGCAAAAGGTTATCGGTTTTAGTTTAATCTGCGCCGTGCTCCTCCTGTTCCTGGCTGCCTGTGGGCAAACGAGCGAACCATCTGCATCCCCGACGGTGGACAGCGCGGTGCAGGCTGCGGTGCAGGATAATGAAACAAGCGAGCCATTGCGCATTGAGGCCAATGGCGAGGTGCCGTTCTACGCCCGTTTTGGCGAAAACGAGACATTTGCCGACGGCGAGTGGGCGGTCATCATCTTTTATCGCTCCCCGGACTGCATCCCGGCCGATTTTAACCTGAACCAGTTTTTCCATTTTCCCGACGAAACCGGGCCGGGCGCTTTTGGCTGCGCCCCACCCACAACCACATCGGTGGAACTCTGGGCCAACAGCCCGGAAACTGACCCGGCGCCTTTGGTGGCAGAGATGACCGGGCGCGGCGCTGTGCCCGTCTGGTTTTTTGCCCAATCGGAAATTGAGACGGCTCTGGCAGATGGCGTGGTAACTATTGGAGAACTGGCCGGGCTGCCGTCACGCCGGGTTGGCACGGCCGTTACCTACACAGAACTGCTGCATCCCAGCCAATCAAATGTACAGTCGCTCATTCAGTTTGCGGCCGAGGGTATGTTGGCGGATGGCGATTGCTTTGCGGTGGACGTCAGCCAGGGCGCACCGGATGTGGCCGATCATACAACGCTGTTGATAAACCCTTGTGGCGCGGCCGTGCCCAAAACGTATCCTGAAGGAACCCTGGCGGCATATCTGGCGGCGGACGGCCGTTTCACCACCTTTCTGGAACTCACAGATGAAGTGATTCACGAAGAAGCGCCGCCGCTGCTGGTGCAACCGGCGCGGACGCTGACCGTCTTTGCCCCTACCGATGCGGCATTTGCGGCGATGCCGGCCGACCTGCTGGCGCAGATTCGGAGCGATCCGCGGTTGGCCGAGGAACTGCTGTTCCACCATACCCTGGACAGACCGCTGCAATCCAAAGATTTTGGCTTGCTCAATAGCTGGCCGACGATGATTACGCCGGTGCATGTTTCTTTTGAGATAGACGGCGACCAGATCAAGTATGACGGGGCGCTGGTGATTGAAAAAGACATCCCGGTTGGCAGCAGCTTTATTCACGTTGTGGATGCGGTGACCGGCCTGCATTTGTTAACGGACTGAAAACGCAACGGCAATTGCGGATGTCCTATGTGGATTTGGGACAGAATTTGGGGCAAGGGTCTCATGCGGGAGGGACGGCCGTTTTGTTAGGCTGTTTTTGAAGGGCAGCACCACAACAGAAAGTGGTCTGTTGGTTGTTGAAATAGTTGGGCAAACGGCCGTTGCCTGATTCATGTTGAACAAAAATAGCAAAAATAAACAAGGAGGCATGTATGCCAAAATATCAACAGCTTATGCAGAAATTTCTAGGCTTTGCTTGTATCGTGGGGCCGCTCCTCTTTTTTATCGGGACACTCTTTTTGCCCTTAGGCAACCAGGGCATCGGCGGCATGATCGCCCCTTATGGTGTGGCTTTGCTTATTCCCGTTTTTATGGAAATGGGGCGTTGGATTGGGAAGGTACAGCCCCGCTATGGTTTCGTTTGTACGGCCCTGGCGCTGCTGACCACGGCTAGTAGCACGGCCGCTATGTTTACTTGAGCAATAAGTGAAGCGCTCATTAACGATTTGGGATTGACCCATGAGGAAATCGGACTGTACATTGGCAATGACCCCTACATTGTCCCCTTTGCTATATTGTCGGCGCTGTTCCCCATTATGATCATGCTCCTGGCTGTTGGCCTATGGCGTAATCACATCGGGCCGCGTTCGGTTCCGCCGCTGTTTGTAGTTGGCGCTGTTGCTTTTCTCATTTTTGTGGTGGCTGGCTATATGGAAGGGACGATGTTTCCGGTACCGGTGTTTATCTGGCTGCTGGCTTTGCTACCTATGGGGTGGCAGATATGGAGGGGTGAAATAGATGAGATATGGGGGCAAACGGCCCTTGCCTGATTCACGCCATAACCCAAACATCCCTGTCCCTGTCCAAGGGGGTTCATCGGACAAGGATGCTCGATTTACGAGGAGGTAAATCATGAAACGTGTACTCAAATGGGTTGGCATTGTGGTGGGTGGTTTGTTGGGCATCATTATTCTGGCCTATGGCGTAATGTGGGCCATCAGCGCCAGCCGGTTGAACCGGACGTATGAAGTTACGGCCGACTTCACCCTCAACATCCCCACCGACCCCGAACGCATTGCCGCCGGGGAAAGGCTATATGCCATTTACTGCGAAAGCTGCCATGGGGCCAATCTGGCCGGAATGCCTTTCTCAGAGGACCCTGCCTTTGGCGAAATTTACAGCGCCAATCTGACCAGCGGCGCCAATGGCATCGGCCGCCGCTACAGCGATGACGAGATCGCCCAAGCCATCTGGTATGGCGTCAAACAAGATGGCTCACCCACAGTCGGGATGCCCTACGAATTTAATCAGGGCCTGCACGTGGGCGACATGGAAAACCTGCTCGCCTATCTACGCAGTGCCCCGCCGGTAGACGCCAACCATCCCACGCCCAGCTACGGCCCCATGCTGCGCGTGATGCACGCCGCCAATCTGTTTCCCCTGGTGACGGCGGAAAATGTGGCGATGAACCAGCCGCCGCCCGCCATCGTTTCGCCGGACGATACATTGGCCTATGGTGCCTATCTGGCGGTCTTCTGCACCGCCTGTCACGGCCCCGATTTTGCCGGGATTGCCATAGCCGAAACGCCTTCGCTGTGGACGGCCGTCACCACCTGGACAGAGACAGAGTTTGAACGGGCCATGACGCAAGGGGTATTGCCCGATGGCCGTCAGATGGACCCGGAAATGATGCCCTGGCCCTCCTTCAACCTCTACACGGCCGAAGAACGCCACGCCATCTGGGCCTATTTGCAAAGTTTAGAGCCGGTGGCTAAAGAATAATGAAAAAGGTTGCTCTGTTTTTTATCGCCATCGCCGCCCTGATTTTGGGCGTAACCACCAAATCTCTGCTCACCGGGCCGGGCGAGTATGAACGGCTACGCTTCTCCGAGGTTTACGTTTGCCCGGAGGGCAGCCAGTACCGCTTTGACACCCGCTCCGCCCCCTTCTTCGATCCGCAAACAGGCGTGGAAGCAGTCGGCACAGCTTTAACGGTTGACTGCGTGGCCGGTGATGTCGTGACACTGGCAAATGTAACGGATAAGGCAGAAGGGATTTTCTTGTGGTCAGCCATTGGGGTCTGGTTTGTGGGCTTTATGATTCTTTGGCTGGTGGTGGCGGTGGTGAGGTGGCTACGGCCGTCTGCCCCCACACCATCACCGGAACCGATTATGTTGACGGCCGTTGACCACCAGCAAGTGCTGGCTCACCTCCAATCCGGCCGCAAAATCGAAGCCGTCAAACATGTACGCGCCGTCACCGGCAGCAGCCTGGCCGACGCCAAAGCTCAGGTGGATCAGATGGAAAGGGAAACTCTGTTGTAAAATGGCTGCCATGTTACCGCAAACCTTGATCATCCTCTCTGGCTTGCCTGGCTGCGGCAAGACGACGCTGGCCCGCCTGCTGGTGCAGGAGCTACGCCTGCCCATCCTGACCGTTGATGATGTGGTAGACGCCATTCCGGCGCACATGACCGGCCACTCAGAGCGGTTTTGGGAGGACATGGTGCATATCTTGTTGCATCTGGTGGATGCGCAACTGGCCTGGGGCCACAGCGTCATCGTGGATTCCGTCTTCATGGGCGTAGATGAAAACCAGACGCAGCACCGTTGGAGTGACCGCCGCCGCGCCTATGAAATCGCCCAACAGCGCCAGGTCAATTTCCGCCCCATCTATTGCTACATTTCCGATGAGGCAGTCTGGCGGGAGCGGCTGGCTCAACGCGCCCGGAAGTTCCCTGATGCGCCCGTCGCCACCTGGACGCAAGTGGATATGCAGCGGCGTTATTTCCAGCCCTGGCAGGCCGGTCAGGCGCTATTTTTGGATGGCCTGAACAGTGTGGAAGAGAATTTTGCTACGGCCGTGAGCTTCATAGCCAACCCAGATGTTCAATTGACAGGTTGGGAATAAGGAGGGGTGATGTTAGCGCAGGCCAGATTCAACTCCCAACGCAAATTGCAGGGCACGGTCTACTTGGGCCATGCGCTGCGGCGTCAGGGTAGTAATCCATGCCCCCACTTTTGATTTGGGTACGGTTTGCACGTTATAAAAATTGGCGGCGCAATCATCCATCAGGCCATCAGCAGTCGAAAAAGGCACTTCCGAGGGTACGCCGCGAATGGTGGTGGTGATGGGGACAACGGTGACGGCGTTGAGGTAGCGAATGGCCGAACTGCGGGTAAGAATAAGAACCGGGCGCGTTTTGTCCGGTTCGGCAAAGGTGTACCATCTTACTTCGCCGCGTTCCATTCGTCCCCCCATACCTGTTCATTGATCCATTCATCGGTTTCGGCGGGTGTGGCAGGCACGGCCGTGTACCCCACCGCATCCTGCTCTTCCAACCGCCGCACCTGGTATTGGCGTAATGCCTGCTCCAACGCCAGGCGGATGAAAGCAGAACGGGTTGTATTCAACTCCTGAACCGTCCGATCCACTTGTTGTAACAGGGAATCATCAATTGTCATTTGAACTGTTTTTATCATAGCGACACCTAGTTTTATGTGGATAATCATCCACATTGTAAGGATTTATGAAAAGGAAAACAAGCCTACTTACTGCGCTACTCATGTTCTTGTTGCTGACACCGACTTACTTGTCGGCGCAAACCAACGGCCGTAACGCCACCATTGACGCCTTCATCCAGGAGCGCATGGCGAGCCTGAACATCCCCGGCGCGGCCGTTGCCATTGTGCGCGATGGTGAAATTGTCCATCTGGCGGGCTACGGCGTAGCCAACGAGAAGGGCGATCCGGTGACGCCGCAGACGCCATTTCTGCTGGCGTCGTTGAGCAAATCGGTAACGGCCGTTGCCATTATGCAACTCGTCGAAACTGGACAGATTGAACTGGACGCCCCCGTCCAGCAATATCTGCCTTGGTTCCTGCCGGACACCCCCATCACCGTGCGCCAACTCTTGCACCAGACCAGTGGGCTGGACGAAACAGAGGGCTATCGGCGCAATCTGGAGCCGGACGCTCCTGACGCGCTGGCCCAAAGCATCCGGCAGTTGGCCGACACCGAACTCAATAACCCGCCGGGCACAGCCTTTGAATATACCAACAGCAATTTCGACGTTTTAGGACTGCTTATCGAAACTGTTACCGGCCAGTCCTATACTGACTACATCCAGAGCCATATTTATGACCCGCTGGAGATGAACAACTCGTTCACTTCTCTGGATGCTGCCCGCGCCGCCGGGATGAGCAGTGCTTTCTACCCGTTCTTTGGGCGGCAAACCAGCTTTGATGGCTGGATGCCCTACACGCGGGCGGTACAGCCTTCGGCGGGACTGATTGGCAGTGTGGAGGATTTGGCCCATTATGTGCTGGCCCATCTCGATGACGGCCGTTACCAATCCATCCAACTCCTCTCCCCCGCCAGCATAGAAACCCTGCACACCCCCGATCCTGTCACCGGTTCCTATGTGCAATACGCCATGGGGTGGAGCGTTTGGCCGTTTGCTGATGCGGCACTGGCGGGAGATGATCCGCCTACGGCCGTTTCGCATGGCGGCGAATGGCTTGGATTCAACAACCTCATCCTGCTCATCCCGGAGTATGAGTTGGGCGTGGCGCTGCTGCTGAGCGGCCCTGGCCCTACAAACGGCTCCGCTTTTAGCAACATCGCCTTTGATGTCGCTTTGCTGGCACTGGGACTGGAGGCGCAGCATTATCCGCCGCATGAAGATTGGCTGACGCAGCAGCAACGGCCGTTGGCCATTGGCCTTGTTTTGCTCTTGGTGGGCAGTGGGGTGTTTGCCATCCGGCGACTGCGCCGTCCCACGTTCAGCCGCCGCGATGGCTGGCTCTTTATCGCCCTGGCAATTATTGACCTGGCCTTGGTGGGCTACCTCTTCTTTGTCCGCATGCCCAATGCCAAATCCAGCGTACCGTTGACCCTGCGCTTTGAACCTGATCTGGGACTGCTACTGCTGGTTATCCTGCTGCTGACGTTGGGATGGGGTCTCATTCGTTCGCTGTGGGCCGTCTGGCGTTGGCGAGCCAGTGGTAGCGTATGATGACAGAGATTGCGGCGACCACCGATTTTCAGATGAATTGGGAATTCAAACCCGCCTGCTGCGCAGCATCATGCTGTCGTCGGTCGGCGGTGACAAACAAATCTGCCCCCCAGATCAAGGCCCCGGCAACGTGCAGCGCATCCATTGCTCGCAAGACGTTATTCTCAAGCAAGTTAACGGCCGTCGCCACCACATCTGGCGTAAGCTGCAACACAATGGCGTCAGCCACATCCGCCGCTAACTGCGCGTTCGCCTGTTCATATCCGGACTGGGGCAAAACCCCATCGCGCACGTGCCGGTTCAAGGCAGAGACAATTTCCGGCACACACAGCGCCGATAGACCCAGTTGGGCGGTGTTTTGCAAAATCGCATCTACCTGTTCGCTACCGGGTTCGGCAATGTACCGCTTGGCAAAAGAGGAGGAATCGAAAACCGTTTTCACGGGTTGCTCTCACGTTCTGCCAAAATCGCCGCCGACAACTCGGCCCCGGCCAGCGCCAGCTTAATGCCGGGCTGCTTCCATGCTGGTAAACGATCTGCTTCAGCAGCATAGGGAATCAGTTCGGCAATGGGTTTGCTGTGGCGCATGATAATAATACTTTTGCCTTGTTCCACTTCCGTTAAAAGGGTAGAAGCATGGCGACGAAATTCGGTAAAGGTAACGGTTTTCATGAATTCTCAACTCCTGGAAATCATAGTGAGCATTTTATTGTACAGAATAGTGTGCAATATTGCCAGCATTCGGACCATAAATGGATGATATACTGTCTGCTATGTCTAATAACGTCATCACTCATCTGGAACAAGTGACGCCGGAATGGCTCACGGCCGTACTCACCCAAAACGGCGCACTCACTCAGGGCAGGGTAACCGGGTTTGACATGGCCGACGGCCGTGGCAACTGGTCTACCAGCGGCTCCTTGCAACTGGCTTACTCACCGGACGCGCAGGGGGAACGGCCGTCCCGCCTCTTCCTTAAAATGGTGAACGCCGATACCGGCGACGGCGAGTATTTCGGCTCATCTGAAGTGGATTATTACCTGCGTGACTATGTGGACGTGCCGGATGCGCCGCTACTGCGTTGTTACGACGGCCGTTACTCACCCACCTTGCGACGCTACCACCTGCTGCTGGAAGATGTTTCCGCCACGCACGTGGTCGCCTGCGACCAGCCGCAGACGCTGGAGTACGGTCTGGCGTTGGCTGAGGCGTTTGCTATTTTGCACGGCCGTTGGTGGGGGGCGGCGGCATTGGCTGAAGCCAATGCGCTCCAGCACGACGCCGATCATATTCGACGCTTTGTAGAAATCGCTGAACCGGGGGCGGGGCACATCATCGGCCAGCTTGCCCACGAATTGGCCCCTCACTGGCCCGCCGCCATCCGTGACATCTTCGCCCGCCATCCCCAGGCGATGGTTAAGCGCACACAAGACCTCAATGGCTTTACGATCATGCACGGTGACGCCGGGTGTTACAACATTATGGTACCGCGGCAGGGGATACGGCCGTTATACCTGATTGACCGCCAACCCTTCGACTGGAGCCTGACAACCTGGCTGGGTGTCTACGATCTGGCTTACGCCATCGTCTTCCATGGTGATATGGATGCCCGCCAATGGGAACGGCCGATCCTGCAACAGTACCACCAAACGCTCATCCATCGCGGCGTACAGGGTTACACCTGGGAACAACTGTGGGACGATTACCGGCTGTGCGTGGCTATGGGCGTCTACATCGCCGTCGAGTATTGTCGCGGCGGCATCAACCAGGACACACAATGGGTCTGGCTGCCCATGCTGCAAAAAGCGCTCACCGCCTGTGATGATCTGCACTGCGCCAACCTGTGGCGCTGACCGTTCCGCGAGAGTGACTGATGGCATCTCAGACAACACAAGTTGATACAACGACCCATCGCCCAATTTCCCGAAAACGCGGTCTGGTTGTTGGTCTGCTGTTGCTGGCGCTGGCTGTGCAGATGGCGTTGGGGTGGTTAACGGCCGTTGGCTGCCACCGCTTTTCGGATTATGGCGCGGTCGGTCTGCTCGTCTCCGCTGGCAGTGGCCTTCTTTTTGCCGCTGTAGGCGGCCTCATTCTTTTTCACCGGACCGATAACCGGGTGGGCTTTCTTTGCCTGTGGACAGGCATCGGCCTGCCCGCATTAGCCGTTATCGAATTGTACTTGCACTGCGGCCTGGCCGGGCAACTGGCGGCGTCGGGGTCGGCTTTCCTGGCCTGGTTCACCTACAGCTTTGGCGTTGTCCTGATTATTCTGCCCATGTTTATCTTGCTGCCCATGCTTTACCCCAATGGGCAGTTCTTAACCCCGCGCTGGCGCAGATTAACCATTGCCAGCCTCCTCATCATCACCATTGCCAGTGTAGGAACCGCCCTGCTGCCGGATTTCGGCCAGATCAACGCTTTTGGAGCCAGTTGGGCCATTGCCAACCCATTTGGCGTGGCAGGTTTACCGGCGTGGTGGTATGCCGCCTTTCGAGCGGCGTTGCTGCTGGCCGTTCTGTTTGTCAGCGTGGCCGGTATCGCCTCTATGGGCTTGCGGCTGAAACGGTCGGTGGGGGATGAGCGGCAGCAGATGAAATGGCTGGTCTACTTCATGGCCACGGCCGTTATCGTCCAACTGCTCGTCTTTGAACTGCCCGGCACACTCTTCTATCCCGAACTGTTCCGCACCATCTGGTATGAGTTAATTATCCTGATTGTCTTTTGGGGCTATCCCCTGATTATCGGCATTGCTGTTTTCAAATACCGGCTGTATGCCATTGACCTGGTGATCAACCGCACCCTGGTGTACGGCGGGCTGACGCTAATTGTCATTGGCATTTACGCCCTGACGGTAGGGCTGTTGAGCCTTTTGTTTCATACGTCGGGCAGTCTGGTGATTTCACTGGTTGCCACCGGCTTTATCGCCGTCCTCTTCCAACCACTGCACCAACGGTTGCAGCGCGGCGTGAACCGGTTGATGTTTGGCGAACGGGATGATCCTACGGCCGTACTCACCCGACTCGGCCAACGGCTGGAAGCTATCAGCCAGCCCGATGCCGTTTTGCCCGCCATTGTGGAAACCGTCACCCAGGCACTCAAACTGCCCTATGCCGCCATTGTATTGGCGGACGAAACGGTGGTGGCCGAAATCGGCAGGCCATCAAACACACCGTTACACGCATTTCCCCTGGTATACCAATCGGAGATGGTGGGCCAGTTGCAGGTGGCCGCGCGTTCACCGGGTGAAGGGTTGAATGCGGCCGATGAGCGGGTATTGCGGCAGGTGGCGTTGCAGGCAGGCACGGCCGTACACGCCATCCGCCTCACCCACGATTTGCAGCAGTCGCGCATCCACATTGTCACCACCCGCGAAGAGGAGCGCCGCCGCCTGCGCCGCGATTTGCACGATGAACTCGGCCCCGTCATTGCCAGCCAGGGACTCAAATTGGCCGCCGCCCGCGAATTGCTGTATACCGACCCGGACACGGCCGTGCGTCTGCTGGACGATGTGCTGGCGAAAAATCAAAACACCGTCGCCGAAGTGCGCCGTCTGGTCTATAACCTGCGCCCGCCCACTCTGGACGAACTGGGACTGGTGGGGGCCATCTGCGAATATGTGCATAGCAGTGAGCAGATCGGTCTGAAAGTAACCATTACTGCCACCGATAACTTGCCGCCCTTGTCGGCGGCTGTGGAAGCGGCCGCTTACCGCATTGTGGCCGAAGCGTTTACCAATGTGCTGCGCCATGCAGCGGCGCAAGATTGCTGGATTGAGATAAAAGCGGGGGAGATGGGAGATGGGATAATTTCCCATCTCCCATCTCTATTCATCAAAATTGAGGATGATGGTGTGGGGTTGCGCGACAACGGCCGTGCCGGAATCGGCCTGCTTTCCATGCGGGAACGAGCGGAAGAGGTGGGTGGGGCGTGTAAGATTGTGTCGGGTGAGAAGGGGGTGCGGGTGACGGCCGTGCTGCCCATTGAGGAGAAAAATAGATGATCCCCCAGGTTCCTTTCTTTGCGCTGCAAAAACAATTTAAGCAGCACGGGCCTGACTTTGTGGGGCAGTTGCAAGCGAAATATGGTGATGTTTTTACCGCCAAACCGCCTTTACTGCCTCACATTTACTTTGTGGTGGATGCCCAGTTAAGCTACGAACTGCTTGTCAAACAATCGCCCCCATTGGCAAAACCGAAGCTCATTCGCCGTGCGACGCAATCTTCGTTTGGCAATGGGCTATTTACCAGTGAGGGTGATTTTTGGCGTAGCCAGCGCAAGTTGATGCAGCCAGTGTTTCGTCATGGGCGGATCGGCCGTTTTGCCGAGCGCATGGTGTATCACACTGCCCAATGGCTGGCGGAACGGCCAGATGGCGAGGTGATCGAAATTGACACAGAGATGCACGCCCTGACGTTTACGATTGTGGTGGATGCCCTATTTTCGACAGCAGCGGGGCCGGCTACGGCTGCGGCTACAGGCGCGGACACGGCCGTGGTCGCTCAGGCCATGCACGATTTGGGTGAAGGGCTAAACGCGCAAAGCAAATCCATCCTCTTAACCATCCTGCCCGATTGGACGCCGCTGCCCGCTTTGCGCCAGAAACAGCGTGGTTCACAAAACCTGGCGTGCCTGGTCCAGGCCATGATTGCCGAACGTCGCAGCCTCGGTGAAGCCAACAGCCCGCCCGATCTACTCTCCATGCTCCTCTTTACCCGCGATGCGGAGACAGGTGAGCAGATGAGTGACCAGCAGATTCAAGATGAGTTGGTGACGTTATTTATTGCCGGGCATGAGACAACGGCCGTGCTGCTGGCCTGGATTTGGATGCTGCTGTCAAAGCATCCGGCCGTGTTAGTGCGGCTGCATGAGGAATTGGATAGGGTGTTGCACGGCCGTCTGCCTACCCTGGCCGATCTACCCCAACTGCCAACCGTTGAAGGCATTGTCAAAGAAACATTGCGCCTGTATCCACCCGCCTGGTTCCTCTTCCGTGAACTGGCTGAACCCATGACCCTGACAGTCGGGACCTTGACGGCGGGCAGCATCCTGTTTTTATTTCCGTATGCCGTGCAGCGGGACGGCCGTTACTTTGATGACCCGACAGCATTTCGGCCAGAACGCTGGCAAGGCGATTTTGAGCGCAGCCTACCCAAAGGCGCGTATTTTCCCTTTGGCATGGGGCCGCGCATTTGTATTGGCAATGGCTTTGCCAGCATGGAAGCCCAATTACTCCTGGCGACTATCGCCCAACGCTTTCATCTGCAAGCCATAGACGAAGCCGAAATAGTCAGTGGGGCCACGACGTTGGGCTTTGCCAAACATGTGCGTGCCCGAATGAACAAACGGTAATTGAACTTTCGCAATTACCCGGTTAGCTAATGACAAACATGGAGCCGATCAAACTTCTCATTGCCGATGACCACGCCCTTTTCCGCGAGGGCATCCGCGCCTTGCTGCTGGCCGCACCGGATATAATCTGCGTGGGTGAAGTTGCCACTGGCGAGGATGCGGTGGGGCAAACGGCCGTGTTACAGCCTGATGTAGTCTTGATGGACATCAATATGCCCGACATGAACGGCGTGGAAGCGACCCGGTGCATTTTGCAAACCAACCCCAACGTGGGCATTATCATGGTGACGATGCTGGAAGACGACGCTTCGGTATTTGCCGCCATGCGTGCCGGGGCGCGAGGCTATGTGCTCAAAGGCTCGCATCACAACGAAATGCTGCAAGCCATTCGCGCTGTGGCGCAGGGGCAGGCATTGTTTGGCCCGGCTATCGCCCGCCGCATGACACGCTTCTTCCAGACAGGAAGTCAGTTTGCCAGCCAGTCTTCCCCCACCGAACCCTTCCCCGACCTCACCGACCGGGAACGGGAACTGTTGGCCCTGATTGGTCAGGGCAAAAACAACAGCGACATCGCCGAAATCCTGGTCATCAGCCCCAAAACGGTGCGCAACCACATCACCAGCATCTTCAGCAAGCTGCAAGTGGCCGATCGCGCCGAAGCGATTATCCGTGCCCGGCAAGCGGGTATAGCCAAATAAAGTTGCAGCCCCAACTCTTTATAACAGCCTCCTAAAACGCCTCAATCAATACAGATTCCTCTCAACTCCTCTACAAACAGGTGATTTTTCCCTGTCTGCATGGGAGTTTGCCCCCATGACATCGGGAAAGCGGGCAGTTTATCCTGCCCTCAATAATAGTTGTAGTGCAATTTTCTAAATTGCGTTACAGGAGGATAACGATGAGACAAATTGCCGCTCGTATTCATATGGGATTGGCCTGGCTGATTTTCCTGGGGTGCTGCCTGGCTTTGTATTTGATTGCTGTATCGGTGTTTGGCGGTGGCAGCGCGGAAACACATGGAGCATTCGGCCGTGTCCTGTTTTTGGTGTCGCTGGTGATGCTGATTGCGTCGCTGGTCTGCCGCAGCAGCAAGCTGAATGTGGGGCTTTCCGTTTTGGTGCCGATCTTATTTTTTGTCCAGGGGATTTTCGTTTATCTGCCCCCGCTGCCGCCAACTGGGAGAGCGCTTCACGCCTTGAACGGGCTGGCGATTATGGGGATTTGTTATGTGCTGGCACACGGCCGGGCGCGGGCATTAGTAAACAGTGAGCAGTCAGCAGTGAGCGGTGGTTTTCAGACCGGGGATTAGTTGCCATCAAACATCCGATTTCGTTGAAAATCGGATATCTCCGGCGAACAGCTTCATTGCAGGGTGGATTTTGGATCGGCCGTTACCCTCCGCTATCGTTTATACTGGTAGTCGGAGGCACACACCTATGCGCACACAACTTGGCCCATCTATGAGATTACCAGATGTCGAAACACGGTCACACCACCAGAACATCCTGAACCGCTTTGTGGCTGCCTGCCAGGATGATGAGCGTGTCATGGCCGCTTTCCTGGTTGGCTCGTATGCCAGCGGCACGGCCGATCCCTTTTCCGACATTGACTTTTACCTGTTCACGGCGGATGAGGCGTATGAGGAATTTTGTCACGGCCGTGCCGCCTTCATTCATCGCCTGGGTAATCCCCTCTTCCTGGAAGATTTCGACAATCCAGGCGTCATCTTTTTCATCTTTCCCGATGGGGCCGAAGGTGAATTGACTATCGGCCGTGCCAGCCAGTTGCCCCGCCTGCTGTACGAGCCGTACCGGGTGCTGCTGGATAAAAAGAATTTGCTGGCCGAGACAGAGTTTACCGATGAAGAAGTTGAACCCGCGGATATGGAACCGCTGCGTCGCCAGATTCAATACTTTTGGCATGAGTTGTCTCACTTCATTGTCGCCTTGGGGCGCGGGCAGCTTTATTGGGCGCAGGGACAGTTGGGCGCACTGCGGACGTGCTGCCTGAATCTGGCTCGATTGCAGCAAGACCTGGCCGATGAGGAGGTCGGCGAAGAGGGGTATTTCAAGGTAGATACGGTGCTGCCGGTGGAGCAGTTAGCCCCTTTGCAATCCACGTATTGCGCGCTGGAACCATCTGCCATGCTGCAAGCCGCTTACACGATTCTGCGTTTTTACCAGGAATTGGCACGGCCGTTAGCCCAAACCTACCACATCCCCTACCCGACCAACCTGGAACGGCTCATGGCGTCACGGCTGGAAGCGTTAAGCAATAGTGCCAGCGGAAGGCGATAATTCGCCGAACCATTAGAGAGGAACAATGCCTGTTAAACCAAATTTTATGGAGCGGACGGCTTTTTTTAGCCTTAATCTGGTACCGGGCGTGATGCTGGATTTAGCTGGCATGTTAGCGATGCGGGCGGTGACTACGGCCGTCGAACTCAACATCTTTCCCACGCTGGCTAAGAATCCGTGTACGGTAGGTGAATTAGCAAAACAGTTGCAGGTGCAGGAACGGGGTTTGCTGGCGCTGCTGCCCGCTTTGGCGGCACTGAACTATGTGGCAGAGAAGAACGGCCGTTACCACAACAGCCCCCTAACAGCCAAATGGCTCCTTGAACACGAGACCTTTGACGCTCAAGCGCTGCTCCATTTTTGGAGCGCGGCCGGGCGTGACCTGCTGCCACACACCACCGAGGTCATTCGCACCGGGGAACGGCCGTATGACTTTTATGCCTGGACGGAAGCGAACGCCGACCGGTCTGATGCTTTTTAGCGCCAGTTAGCGATGAACGCCCTCACCGGTGGGCCGGATGTCGTTAAAAAGCTGACCCTGCCCAATGCCCCAACCCGTCTGCTGGATGTGGGCGGTGGGCATGGCGTCTACAGCATCCTCATGTGCCAGAAATATCCCCAACTTCAGGCGACGATATTGGATTATTTTGCCGGTCTGGAAACGGCACGGCAAAAGTTAGCCGGGCAGCCGGTTGCCTCTCGTATTACTTTGCAGAAAGGGGATATGTGGCAGGTGGAGTGGGGCGAGGGCTTTGATATGATTTTGTTGTTTAACGTGCTGCACCAGTATGACAGCGAGACGAATGTAAAACTGCTGCAAATGGCAAAACAGGCGTTGAAACCGGGCGGCCAGGTTGCTATTTTAGACCAGATAACGGGTAAGGTGGCGGGCACGGCCGTCAACACCCTCATTCGTCTGATCGCTTTACAATACTATCTGTTTGCTGACGGCTGTGTCTATTCCCGCGACGAGATGACGGCTATATGCCATCAGGCTGGCTTTACCGACATCCACTTTCACAACCTGCCCAGGCTACCAGGGAATACGTTGGTGACGGCCGTTGTGGGATGACCATTCTACTTTAAAGCAGATAGTACCTTTCAAATGAACTTCTTGTACAGTGAACAAGAAGTTGCACCACAGAGACACGGAGACACAGAGATATTCAGGAAAACTCCGTGCCTCTGTGCCTCTGTGGTGAATGACTTTTTTGGTTCTGGCTTGTCCAGGTTAGGAGAAGGGTTATAGATAGGCTATAAATACTCAACCTGGTTGTGCATTTCTTCCGCTTCAAAAACAGCGTGGAGGAGTTCTAAATGTCTAACCCAATCACCAATCCCATGTTTGTGTTGTTGTCCAAACACAATCCCGCCATGTTCCATACCCTGAGCCGCCATTTCTACAAAGTCAGCATCATGTGTACAGAAAACAAAGCCCAGGTCTGTAGCCCGTTTCAGGTGATTAATGTCACTTTCGCCAAGAGTTTTTAGGTCACGAGCGGTTATGGCTTCAATACCACGACGGTTGAGTTGAGCAGCAATGGCAACTGGCACGTTTTCATCAAGATAAAAGCGGATGTTCATTACCAACGTGGTTTTCTTTCAATTGTTCAGCGCGACGGATCTGCTCACGAATTTGGGCGTCAACCTCAACTTTGTGGGTGTAGTAGTAGGCTAAAGCCGCATATATTTGGGGTAATGTCAGGCCATACCAATCCGCGATGCCATCGGCATCTAGTTTATGGTAATTCCTGGCAATCACCACATCGGCGACTGTAACGGTGCTATCCAGGATGTACGGCCGTCCAGCACGAATCTTTGGATTAGTGGCAATTAGATTGATACTTTGAATGGTAGTTACAGTATCCATGCAAGAGATTTTAGCAGACAAAGGAGAAAATGCGATAGAACCACTTGCGACCCCTTCCACCGGGGAAAGCATTGGCCGTAACGGCCGTACCCATCCCCAATCCCGCCTGTTCAGCCTGGGCATGGCGGCTGCCTGGCTGGCAATTTTCTTGTTGTGGGCAAGCTGGCTGGCAGGCGCATTGTTGTATGTGCGCCTGATTTTCACCAACCTGGATGTCATTTACAACTGGCACGATGTCTTGACAGGGGAGGCCATCCGGGCCGCTTCGGCCGGTTTGGGCATTTCTCCGGCCATCTATGCCTGGATGGTATTTGGCATGGAACTGGCGTTGGTCATGACGTTTGGTGTGGCCGGGGTTATCCTTTTCTGGCACAAACGAGATGGGTTTGGTGCATTTCTGGGGGTCTCTCTGGTACTTATTGCCACGCGCATTTCTGGCCCTGTCACCTTCACCTTGTATAGCGAATGGCCCGTGCTGGAACGGCCGTTTAATTTTCTCAGTGGTCTGGCGTTTGTCGCTTTTGGCGCACTGCTTTACCTGTTTCCTGACGGCCGTTTTGTTCCTACCTGGACGCGCTGGCTGCTGCCCCTCATCGCCTTGCAGATGGTGTGGGCAGTGACCGGAATGCCTGCACAGCTTGGCACGGTTTTTGCCCTGATCTACCTGGGTATTGGCCTGGGCGCACAGGCGTACCGCTACCGGCGGCTGTCCGATCCGGTCACGCGGCGGCATGTCCGCTGGATCATCGCCTCGTTTGCCGCCTTTGTGGGGATCATCGTCGTCGGCCATCTCATGGCTCCCAATGCCCTCATGCCTACGCGCCCGCCATCGCCCCAAGATTTATTGGTCATGCTCATCATCGGGCCAGCGATAACGGCCGTCTCCATCACCTTCATCATGGCCCTGGCCGTCGCCATTTTGCGGGATGGTTTGTACAACCTGGATATTTTTATCAACCGGGCGTTGGTATATGGCGGGTTGACGCTGTTGATCACGGCCGTCTACATTCTGCTCGTTGGCGGTGTGGGGCTACTGGCAGGACGGGGCAGCATCATGGTGGGGTTGTTGGTGGCGACGGTGCTGGTGGGGGTAGGCGTACAGCCGCTGCACAGGCGCTGGCAAACGGCCGTCAACCGCCTTATCCCCCTTCCCATTATTTCCCCCTCAACCCCTCCCACTACACGGAACAACGAGGAGCAACTGCCGGTAAGGCAACAACGGCGCATCTGGATTTCATTGGGTACGGCCGTTTTACTCGCCATTGGCCTGCTCTGGCAAGGTCTGTCCCTGGACATTGATAATTTGCTTTTCACGCTGTCTGCCTCCCTGGCTTACTTGATTGTAGGCAGCGTCATTCTCATGCGCCAGCCGCACAATCGGGTCGGCTGGCTTTGCACCTTTATCGGCTTGATTATGCTGCTGGTTGCGAGCACGGGCGTCATTCAAGCCAGACTCCTGTTATGGCCCGCAGTTACTCCGTACCAGCTCGCGTTCATCCCCTGGCTGCGCCACCTCTTACATCCCCTGATGGTCATACCCATCTTTGTTTACCTGCCCCTCTTGTTCCCCAACGGTCAATTCCTCACCCCCCGTTGGCGGCAGTTTAGCCAGATCATTGTCCTGTTGTTGGCTCTGTTCATCATCCTCATGCTTGTCCGGCCCGGCCCCATGCTGGATATAGGCGGGGATTGGCAGCTTACCTATGACAATCCACTTGTTTTGCCCCTGCCGATATTAAACGCCCTGCCCACCGTCCATACATTGGACGAAATCGCCTCCTTTGTGGTCTTAATCGCTTCCCTCATTAGCATTGGTTCGCTGGTTTTGCGCTGGCGGCGGAGTGAAGGGGAAATCCGGCAGCAAATCAAATGGGTGGTCTATTTTTTAGCCATCGTCTTTCCACTTTTCATCCTGGTTGAGCTATTCGTCACCCTCTTTCCAACGGCCAGAGGTTCAACGGCCGAGATGCTGTATCTCATCGTGGTTGCTGTCACCTGGATTGGTTTTCCGGTGGTTATCGGGTTGGCAATTTTGTACGCCCGGCTGTATGACATTGACATGGTGATGAACCGGACACTGGTGTATGGGGGCCTGACGGCCGTCATCCTCGCCATCTACATCCTCGCCGTCGGCGGCCTGAGCCTGCTCTTCCAATCCCAAAACAACCTGCTCATCTCCCTGCTGGCTACCGGCCTCATTGCTGTCTTCTTCCAGCCCATCCGTGACCGGTTGCAGCGCGGCGCGAACCGGCTCATTTATGGCGACCGGGACGATCCGTACAAGGTGTTGTCGCAATTGGGGCGGCAGTTGCGGGAAACGGCCGTGCCCGGTCAAACCCTCACCGCCATCACGGCCACCCTTTGCCAGACGCTCAAACTGCCCTATGCGGCCGTGGCCCTGCACACGGCCGCAGGCGAACGGCATACCGCTGCTGCCACCGGCCAGCCATCAACCGTCGTCGAAGAGTGGCAGCTGCTTTATCAGGCAGAGTTGGTCGGCTGGCTCATCGTCGCTCCTCGTTCACCGCAAGAACGGTTCACCGAACGCGAACGGCGGCTTCTGGCCGACATTGCCGCACAGGCCGGCACCGCCGCCTACGCCGAGCGACTGACCAGCGCCTTGCAGCGCTCCCGTGAGCGGCTGGTGCTGGCCCGCGAAGAAGAGCGCCGCCGCATCCGCCGCGACCTGCACGACGAGCTTGGCCCCAGCCTGGCCAGCCAGACCTTCGCCCTGGATACCGCACTGGATCTGCTGGAAACTGATCCCCTGGCGGCCGCGCCGTTGCTGGCTTCGCTCAAATCGCAAAATCAGGCGCTCATCGCCGACATCCGGCGGCTGGTCTATGCCCTACGGCCGCCGTCGCTGGATGAATTGGGTTTACTGGCTGCCCTCAAAGTTCACATCAGCCAGTTAGCGCCGGGCAATAATGGGTTACAGGTGAAGGTGACGGCCGTGCCCGACCCTCTGCCGCCGCTGCCAGCGGCCGTGGAAGTGGCCGCCTACCGCATCGCCCTGGAAGCCATCACCAATGTTGTCCGCCACGCCCAGGCGCGGCAGGCCAACATCTGGCTGGCAGTGGCCCCGGCCAGCCTCAGCCTGACCATTAGCGATGACGGTGTGGGGTTGCCAACGGCCGTGCGCCCTGGCGTTGGTCTGGCCTCCATGCGCGAACGGGCAGAAGAGTTGGGTGGCACCTTTTACGTGGAATCGGCCCCCGGTGGTGGCACGTCTATTACGGCCATTATGCCCCTGATGGAAATAAAAGCAGCCTTGCCCGACCAGTTGCCGCTGGTGATGGACATTCTGGCCGAAGCGGCCGCCTGGCTGGCCGCCAAAGGCATTAACCAATGGCCGTCGCCGCCAAATGAAGCCTGGTGGCGGCGAATGGAACAGCAGCTGTCCAACGGTGAAGTGTATCTGGCCTACCTGAGCGGGGAAGCAGTGGGCACATTGCGCCTCCTCTGGACTGACTCCTACTGGCCTGACGATGAAACTGCCGGTTACGTGCATTCGCTGGCAATCCGCAATCGTGTACATGGTCTGAAAATAGGCGCGGCTTTGCTGAATTGGGCGATGGAGGAAAGTAGACGGCAGGGCAAGCAGCTAGTCCGGCTGGATTGTGGGGTGAGTAACGGCGAACCCGAAGCGGCTTCGGGCCGTCTACGCCGCTATTACGAAGAACTGGGTTTTGTGTATTGTGGGGAAGTGCAAGACTATGATTACACGGCCGTCTTGTATGAAAAGAAGCTATAGATCATGCGTTAAGGTCGAGGATTTGTTGAAACATCATCCGCACTGCTTTCAAGTCTTTTGCAGATAGTTTACCCAATTGTCGGCGCACAAGACGGGTATCAAACGAGGATAGTATCGGTTTCACAACGCCTGGTTTGAGCAAACCGGCCGTTCGCCAATCAGCAATAGTAACCTCATCGGGTCTGTTTGTTATCTGGCTGGTAATGGGTGCAAGAATGATGTCAGGATGGTGGTGATTGTAAGTCTCACTGCTTAAAACTACGGCCGGTCTATGCTTGGTAGCGCTTTGATCTGTGTAAGGAAAGGGCACGAGTAAAACGTCTCCTGCTTTATAAATCGTTATAGATGTCATCTTCTTCGTTGTCCCAAACACGAGCGAAAGCAGCTTCAGAGGCAATCATCGCTGCCTCAACCAGGAATTGTTGGCTATCTTCGGACTGATCAAGAATGGTGATAAGCAGGCGTGTATTGGGTTCTATTGAAAATGGCACATCCAGTTTGATTTCTTTGCCGTCGTAATGGGCAGGAAGGGTGGTTAATGTTTTCATAGGACTATTGTAGGAGATTTCAGGCAAAGGGCAAAGAGGGCATGATGAAAGAAACCATTCGGATTTTGGTGGCGGATGACCATAAGTTATTTCGGGAAGGGCTGTGTGCGTTGTTGAATGGGGCGGCGGGCACGGCCCAAAGTAGCTTCAGGTTCGCCGTGGCCGGTGAAGCTGGTACTGGCGCGGAAGCCATTGCCCAGGCAGACGCGCTGACGCCGGACGTTATTCTCATGGACATTATGATGCCGGACATGAACGGCATCGAAGCCACCCGCCGTATCCTGGCCGACCATCCCCACATCGGCATAATCATGCTCACCATGCTGGAAGATGATGATTCCCTCTTTGCGGCGATGTGTGCCGGGGCGCGGGGGTACATTTTGAAGGGGGCGGATAAAGCGGAAGTGTTGAAAACAGTGCAAGCGGTGGCCGAAGGGCAGGCACTTTTTGGCCCGGCGATTGCTGGCCGGTTAACGGCATTTTTTCAGAGGGGAGGGGGAAGGGATACGGCCGTGACCCCCTTCCCCGACCTCACCGACCGCGAACGAGAACTGCTCACCCTCATCGCGCACGGCCGCAACAACCAGGAAATTGCCGACCGCCTGCATATCAGCAGCAAAACGGTCAGTAATCACATCTCCAACATCTTCAACAAGCTGCAAGTAGCCGACCGCGCGCAGGCCATTGTGAAGGCGCGGGAGGCGGGACTCGGTTCTGGAAAAACCAATTAAACCCGGCTGAAGCGGCTAATCCGGTAGCACGGCTATACGTCGAAATGCTGCCCGTTACCCTGTTATACTGTTACACCTTCGCGTTGCACACCATGGACGGGGTAGATATAATGCAGCTATCGGCGGCTATGGTGTAGCGGTAACACAGCAGCTTCCCAAGCTGTTATCTCGGGTTCGAGTCCCGATAGCCGCTCAAATCTGCGTCATTTGTTAAGGTACGATTGCTGGCGCAGAACTTAAAGAAGACCGCCCGAAACTTTCCACGGCAAGGGGGCGGTCTTTTTTTATTCCGGGCCTGCCTGAGAATGTTTGGTGTTTGTGCCGCCCCTGGCCTCACGAAAATAAAAAGACGCCAATAAAAATCTTTCCCTGAAAGGCTCATTGGCGTCTTGTGCTCTCATATGCGATTGGCGATAGTCTAATTCATTTGTGGCGGGGTGGCCAGGCACGGCCGCTCTGCTTGTACACAGGAATGAAATTCTTATAATAAAATAGCTTGTTGAAGGAAAGTGGGGACCACACAAACTTCCACTTGCTGGTTTTTACTCCTCACCATACAGGGTAAACTGCTGATCAAGGTTGAATACCTTGCCTGGTTTTGCAGGGTAAACACTCCTAATCAAACAATTTCTCTCCTACTAGCGCAGAGTATCCCCTCAAAAATGGAATACCTTGCAATGGATGCAGGGTAATAAATAGTCAGGTCGGACGGCTACGCCGCCCGACCTAATGTGCCCGGCTCACGGGTGCAATGGGGGCGGCTACCGCCTAACTACCCACTGCACCCGGCGGCAAAGCCGCAGGTGAGCCGGGCACAATAATGAGCAGGCGGGGATAAGCCAACTGCTGCAAGGCCCGCTCTAACCGGTTTTCATGCTTGGCTTTGACCAGCCGGGTCATCATCGTTTCCAGGGTCAAGAAGCGGATGGAATAACCAACTTCGGCCGCCTTGACGCCCAAGCTGATAGATAAATGTGTTTTGCCGCTGCCAGACGAGGAGTGCGGCCGTGAGGCGGGGGTTGGTTTCGAGTTGAGGGGTGTTGGCTACGGCCGTCGCGTTCCCCATCAAGCAGATGTTCTCATAGAGATGTAATAGAGTTCCCTTTCAATTAACTGCTTGACTTCAAAATGCCCTTCTTTTTCCAGTTGCTTTTCAAGCATGGTTTGAATTCGTCGCCATTGATCTTTTGATAGTGCATACTGAGTTTGATATTTGAATTTGCCATTGTGAAGGCCGTAGCAGAAACCGACCACACTACTTCTGACAATCCAATTCTGATTTTCAATCAATTTTTCTAATGCCGGTAATAATTTATCCAGCGGCATATCTAAAATCATTAAGAGGTAAGATGTTGCCTCTTCAGAAATGCCAAAAGAAAATAGACTCTTAGCCAACAACTCCAAAACCTCAGTGTTGTCCCTAACTATTTCTTTATTAAAAGGTAATAAGGCATAAACCGCTTCCAGGTAAAAGAACGGGGCAGTCTCTTTTAAGGGAAAGCCCCAAACACCCGAAAATTCCACTATCTTTTGCCTGGTATCTAATGACAAGGTCTGAACGACAAGTTGCTTGAACTGAAAAACGTCTAATTCATGTTTGAGCTTTGCCGCAGTTTCAGCAATCGAAGGCAGATGAAACACGCCAATATCTTCTGTTGGCAATATAGGTCTTAACGATTCTGGCGGATCATATTTCCCTCCCCATGCCTCAAATAAAATGAGAAGACCTCTTTGGAAAGCTTTACCCGACTGTGTCATCTTAAATTTTCCCTCAATTGATACGGTTGATTGAAGTTGTATCAATTCCCAAACTTTCAATCAGGTGCGTTACGTATCCGTAGAATTCCTGTCCCCAGCCCTCTTGACCGGGCCAATAATGTCCCGACCTGTCGTTTATAGAGGTGATATTTCCTTGTGCATTAAACGTGAGTTCTCCTGCACCATATACATTTGCACCATTAGTAAGTTGGCTATGATGCATAAATTGAGGAGCATCGGGATATCCTGACAAATACCGACCAACCCTGATATTTCCTGCTGAATCTATTGCGTACATATAAGTACGATCCTCAACCATTATTATTCCTCCATTAGGGTTTGTGTCCATTAGATTCCTCGCAATGATGTGTCTACCGCTATTAATCTCATCCTGTAAAATTGGTGCTAGTTCCGAAGGAAGATAACCCAATTCAAAATCTCGTTGAATTCTTAAATTAGGATAACCACTTATTGGTCCGTAATATCCTGGTCTGTGGGATAAAGGGGTAGCTGTATCATCGGAAATTCGCTGTAATCCACTTGAGATAATTGGTACTTCAGCAACGCGACGGACGGTGGTACCAAAGCCAAAGAAGGCTAAATCTACGGCCGTTCCCTGTGCCGCCGATTTGACCAGATTATCACCCCACCCAACACAAGGGTTTGCCAGGTTATCAATTAACTGGCTAAGAAAGCCATCTATAGCCCCGTCTGCACCTGGTATCAGTTCCAGCGGGAGTAACGCACCAGATTTGATCGCCTTCAATATTGCTGCCTGGTCGTGGTTCTTGTAGTAGACGGCCGCAAAAAACGGCATCCCATTTTGCATGTTGTGGTATGTCTGAGAACCAACACCGTATATGTAACCCAACCCGGTTGCAACCAGGCACCAGGGGCAATTTCCAGTGGGGTCAACTTCATTCATCGGGTTGGCGTGAACGTAGGCGTAGCCATTTTGGGAGATGGAGAGGGTGGCATAACCAGGGAACGGGTCACGGGACAGGAATAGTTTGAGCGAGG
>CAZOPF010000001.1:158345-162527 GCA_964581605.1 uncultured Ardenticatenaceae bacterium | reverse complement strand
TCACTCAATCACTTAGTCACTCAAACACTCAAACACTACCACGTATCCACCTCAATCCCCTCATGCGCCAGTTCCAATGTTTCGATGGCGACTTCGTTGGTAGTGGCGCTGAGGCTGGGGCCAGTCCATTTGGCGGGCCAGCAGTTGCGCAAATTCCAGCGAATCCCATCCTTGCCGGTATCATCCATCAGGATGATGGAGAGATTGCGCCGGTCAGCGTTGCCGGTCGTCAACTTCTTGTGCCAATCCCACAACGACCGGTCGGTGGTAATGCCCCGGCTCAGAGTGATGTTGCCGTAGGTGATCAACCCCGGCAGTTTGCGCATCACCAATCCCAGATCGGTGCCCTCGCGGTAGTCACCCGCCTCCTGAGTGGATTCCAGCCCGGAACACTCCTTAAAACCGGCGCGGGTGATGCCGTCAATCTCCACACGAAAGTTATATTGACCAAACGGGTCCATACGATCAGCCATTTTGCATCTCCTTATTCATGTTGGGGCGAGGCAGCCGGGGCATATTTGCTCTCACACAGGTTATTCTGTACCCGGCTGCCTCGCCCCTACGTCGTCACGTTGTCACCGTCACCCCACCGGCCCCATGCACAATGCGGGTGACAATAAATTCGCCGGGCACGGCCGGGGCCAACCCTATTTCGGTAATGACCATACCGGCGTCACGCACGGCCGTGTTGTTCAATTCCCCATCACACTTCACGTAATACGCCTGTTCCGGGGTCACACCCTTGAACGCCCCCTGCTGATACAGGCCATCCAGATACACCGACAGTTCGCGGGTGATGCGCACCCACAGGCGCGGGTTATGCGGCTCAAACGGCAGTTCACGCATAAACCGCTCCAGCCAGCGGCGCACGGTGATAAAGAGGCGGCGGGCATTGATATACTGCCATTCGGCCGCTTCGCTGAGGGTACGTGCGCCCCAAACGCGCATCCCGCGCCCTGGCATGGCCCGCAGGCAGTTGATATTGGCCGCGTACAGTTCGCCCACTTCGCCATAGGTGAGGTTGGCAGCCAGATCCAATACACCTTCCAGTTCCTCATTGGCGGGCGCTTTGTGCGGGCCAGCCACCGCATCAGTGCGGGCGTAAATGCCGGCGATGTGGCCGCAGGGCGGTACAAACAGCGCATCTCGACCCATACCGGGCACAAGCAGCCAGGAATGGTACAACGCACCAAAGTCGCTGTTGAGCTGCTGCCGGTGGGTAAGCAGGGTTTCGGTCACACCTGAATGGGGCGCGTCCAGAATGGCAAAACAGTCCCCACGTTGACGACAGGTATCCAGCAACAGTTGTTGGCGGGTGGCGATGGCGGCTAACTGTTGGGCGGTGGGCAGGTTAGACGGCCGTCCCACATCCGGCGCACACAACAAATCAGCATCATCCAGGCTGGACACGGCCGTCAGCCCGGCACGCAGGGCCGCATCAGCATCTAGCGCATCATCCAACCGAATGACGTAACAGATCGGGCCGCCGTTTTCAAAAAAGCCACGCACCGCATACGCCAGAAAACCGTGTGGAAACGGGTTGCCAAAGGTGGCCGTAAACTGCGACCATAACCGCAACGCCACCGGCTCATTCACCGGCCCGCCCAATGCAAAACCGAGGAAAACGGGCACGGCCGTGAGAAAAACGGGTGGCGGCGGCGGGTACACATCCTGCCGGTAAACGCCGGGAACCTGGTAGGTGAGCATAGCTTTTTAGTAAGCAGTAAGCGGTGAGCAGTAAGCAGTCAACCCATTACTGCTCACCGCTTACTGCCTACCGCTCACTTCCTTTATCCACCCGGCCCGGCCCATTGGCTGATGCGGAAGACGACAAATTCGGCCGGTTTGACGACGGCGACGCCGATTTCCGTCACCACCTGGCCCAATTCGCGGACTTCGGGCGGATTGGTCGTTTCGTCGCAGCGCACAAAAAAGGCTTCAGCGGCCGTATTGCCAAAGAGCGCGCCGCTGGCCCAGACGGTGGTCAGGAAAGCGGTGATATTGCGCCGGATTTTGGCCCACAATTCCGGCGAATTGGGTTCAAAGACCACCCACTGCGTGCCCTGGTCAATGGATTCGCGCAAGAAGTTGAACAGGCGGCGCACATTCACATATTGCCATTCCGGGTCACCCGCCGGGTCAGAGGCCAATGAGCGAGCGCCCCATACCTTCACCGTGCCGTCAAAGGGGCGAATGCAGTTCACGCCCTGCGGATTGAGCGAACCCTGCAAAATTTTGCTGACGCGGTAATGCACCCCCAACGCGCCCAAAATGACCTCGTTGGCCGGGGCTTTGTGGACGCCGCGTTGGGCGTCGCTGCGGGCGTAAATGCCCGCCAGATGGCCGCTGGGGGGAACGCTGATGCGCGTCCCGGCCGGTTGCAGCGGGTCAGCTACTTCAATCCAGGGGAAGTAAAACGCGCCATATCCTTTAGGGTTGGCCGCCGGCCGCCAGATGCCGGTGCTGTCGGTGCTGATGACCAGATTGTCGCCGGTAATATCGCGGGCGCAATCCAGAATGGCCACGCGGTCTTCCATGTTCTGGCAGTGGCTCACCAGTTTGTCTTGAATGGCGTTGAGCGCAGTCTGGGCGGTGTCTGGGGGCAATGGGGCGGCAACGATGGCGATTTCGTCAATGCTTTCCAACTGGTCAATGGCGTCGTCTATGTCATCCAATGTGGTGACACGGTTTACCCAACAGCGCGTACCGCCATTGTTGAAGAAGCCATAGACGGCATGAGCCAGGTATTGGTTGGCGGCCTGAAAATCGCCGTACTTTTGTTTGAATTCGTCCCAACTGTTGAGCGGTTCCGGGTCGAGGGCGGCCGCCTGGGTGTAATTACCACCGGCCGGTTTGGCGGGCATGTTGTCGCTGGCGATGTTGGCCGAGAGGCCGACAAAGGCGGCGGTGCTGGTGCCCACCCCGGCAATGGGTTTGACGGCCGAGGGCACTTCCTCCACAAAAACGCCGGGCGCAAGATAGACGGTCATAGGTTCACTCCTTCCGTTCAAGACGGCTATGCAAGTTGCAAGTCGCAAGTTGCAGGTTAGATGGCGTAACGGCCGTGTAAATAATTCTCCACTGCCTGCCGGTCTGGGTCGGGCAGGGCGCGGTTGTAATAGATGATTTCGGCGATGAGGCCGGTAAAAAAGCTGCTGCGGCCCTGGTAGTTAGCGCCAATGACAAGCTGGCCGGTGAGGGCGCGGGCAGCATAGACGGCCGTGCCCGCCAACACCCCATTGCGAAACAAGGCCCCTGTCTGCCCGCCAAATCGCCAGGTCATTTGCTGCGGCCCGGCGATGGCGATGCCTACCGTGCGCCACGAGCCATCGTTGTACCGAACGTTGGCCGGGGAAGAGGTATCGGCCGCGTTGAGCGCCAGCCGTCCGCTTTGCGCGTCGAACAAGGTGTGGCTGTGGCCGCCGCCGGGTGTGTTATCCAGCACAAAGAAGAAGGTGTGTTCGGTACCGTTTTCGGCCAGGGAGAGAGCCAAAAATTGGTTCTCGCCGTTGAATTGCAGGGCGGGACGGCCGTTAATGGCGTTTCTCCGGTATACGGGTTGGTTGGCGGCGTTGGTCTGGGCGGCGGCATGGTTGCGGCCGCTGTTATCGGGCCAGGCGGCCACGGCACGGCCGTCGGCTATGCCCGTTAGCGTCGAGGCGTCCAACCAGAGGGCGCAACCGGTCAGGCTGGTAGGCGTGAAGGCGGGCGCACGGGCGGGTGGCGGGGCAGGCGTGGGCAGGGGTTCGGGTGGGGGTACGGCCGTGCCCGCACGCGGCGACAGAGCAATTTGTAGAGGGGTGGGTTGGATACGGCCGTCTGTATCCCGCACCACCCGGCTTTCCACGACTACCGGATCATAGGCTGGCTGGCGGCCCGGCATCCAGGTGGTGAGAGTGTAATCGCCGTCGGGCAGATCGAGGAAGAAAAATGAGCCATCGGCGCGGCTGTTCACCCGGTCAATGGGGGGGCGGCCGGCCAATTTGCTCAGGCGGTGAACCTGGGCGGTGAACGTTTGCGGCGCGGCCGTAATCTGCACACAGGCGTTGGGGACGGCCGTGTTCTCTCCGGCGGCCGTTACCTGCCCGGCAATAGCAATCTGGCGACGTACTGTTTCCCAATCAGACATTGCTTTTCGATGTACTCCATAATCAGCCAGTCAACTGCTCACTGCTCACTGCT
>CAZOPF010000001.1:153870-158245 GCA_964581605.1 uncultured Ardenticatenaceae bacterium | reverse complement strand
ATTGCTTTTCGATGTACTCCATAATCAGCCAGTCAACTGCTCACTGCTCACTGCTTGAAAGGTACGGGGCGAGGCAGGTGGGAACTAATCCCTGTGGGTAGCGAAAATGCTGCCCACCTGCCTCGCCCCTACGGTACTCCTTGTTTCCACTTGATCACTTTCTCGGTCACGGCCGGGCCGAGGTCTTCGGATGGGAAGACGTTGACGGCCAGGGTGAGGGTGTAATGCAAGGCGGCTTTGGGTTTGCCCCCCAACGCCTGCCAGAATTCGCCGGGGCTTTGCAAGAAGCCTTCGCGCATGACCAGGGCGCGTACCGGCGGCTCGTGCCCGGCCAGGGAGCCTTGCAGCACCTCGGCGGGCAGGTGGCGGTATTGCAGCAAAGCACGCATCACTTCACCCAGCAGGCGATGTTCGTCACGTACGGCATCGGCGGCATTGGACCAGGCGGTGATGAGGTAGGAGCAATCTACACGGGTGGACGGCCGTTGGCGAGATACATTCCCATTCGGCTGGCGTGTGTCCGTCCACTCATTGCTGCGCAACTCTACATTTTCCCGAATGTCGTAGAGGAACAGGTTGATGGCCGGTGGAGTAACTTCAATAGGCGGGAACGAACTATCTGGCGCAGCAAAACTGATAGCAATGTGATTCAGCGCCAATTCTTGCCGCAGCAGCGTCGCCAATGTGTCATCCAGGTCTTGGAACATGCGCCCTTCAAATTTAGATTGGTTCAATCTATTGGATTGAACCAATCTCCGGTGAACATCTGGGCAAGTATAGGCGTGGGTTATCTGTTACTGCGTCTTTTGGGGCGTCTTTTGGGATGTCTTTGGGGAGAAAATACGTTTGAGATACGGTTGAGAAAGAACCTGAAACAGCCAAATTACGCTTCAATAAGTGATACGCTATATGCTTTCATTCGTGGGTCGTGGCTGACCAAAGTTAACTGCTCTACCTGTGCCTGCGCAACCAACATCCGATCAAAAGGGTCTTTGTGAAGTGTAGGTAGTTTTTCAACAGCCAGGGCGTGTTCGGTTGTAATATCGAGAGGCATAAAATGGTGCAACCTGAGCTCCTCCAGATAATCTTCGGCAGGAACTTTTAGCTTGCCAATTGCTTTTTTAATCGAAATCTCCCAGGCTGTTGCAGCACTGACAAAGACTACATTACTACCATCTACAATGGCGTCTCGTGCTTTCTGTGAGAGCCGAAGGTCATTATCAATTGCCCATAAGAAAACATGGGTATCAAGCAAGAGGTTCATCATCTTCAGCTTCACCTGAAAAAAGGTTTAAGACCTCCTCTGGGAGTTCATCGAAATCATCAGCTATCCATATCTGGCCTTTCCAGTGCCCAACACCTAATTCACGGGGGCTTGCATCCAGAGAATAAGGAACAATTTTAGCTACAGGTTTGCCAGATTTACTGATAATAATCTCCTCACCCATCATGGCTTTTTCAACCAGTCTGGACAGGCTTGCTCGGGCATCAGAAATGTTTGTCATGTGCATATCAATTACATCTCCTATTGTTATTATGATCTGGTTTGCCATAGAACACAACCTTCTAAAATGCCTCACCTTTGTGTATCTGGTTGATGTCGTCTTTGGAGATTTTGTCGCCCAGGTTGAATTTCTCTGTGTATACCCCCCCGATTCCTGATGTGGCATCTTCAAAAATGCCGCCATCTTCACACACTTTCTTCAGCCCTTTGTTCCACTCAGCCAGGGAGACATACTGTCCCTTCACTTCCACCTGGGCCGGGAAGCGGTTGCTGATAGCTGTGAGCGAGACGGGCTGTTGGCCATTCAGGATGTCTTGAATGGCTTGCATGGACATGTGGGCGGTTTCGGCCGAGTATTTCACACCCTTGCCGCTGTTGGCATTGAGCATGGCATTGTCCCCATAGATACGGCCGATGTCCGTACCCTCCCCCGTTTTGACCAGCAGCCCTTCCACACAGAATTTATTGTGCAACACATTGGTGGCGTATTGCAGGCGGGCGTTGCGCATGAAGTTATGGAAGCCTTGATAGGTGATGGCGGCCGCGCGACGGCCGTAGACATCCTGTGCATTCAACCTTTTTAGCTCAATCTCTCGTTTGCTCTCTTCGGTAAGCAGTGACGGATCCAGCACATCCGGCCCCTGGATGTCGGCCATCATTTGGGCAAACTCGTTCGCATCCCGCGGCACATAATCCGGGTGCAGCCGATAATACTTCCACGTTCCCTTGTGGCTGTGTTTGAGGGGATCAATGGCCGGATTGCCTTTGATGTTCATAATCTGCACCACATTATCGGCTACCAGTTGATGGATCAAATCATCCCAACCGGTGTCGTTTTTTAGTTTAGCCAACAGAGTGGGCGGCAACTCTCTTGTGCCCTTTTGGGCAGCATAAAGTTGCCATTCGGCCAGGAATTGCCAGCTATCACTCTCCGGGTCGGGACGGACGGAAGCGGGCAGCCGCAGCCCCAACGCGCCAAAACGATCCAGCCAATGCCCTTTTAGATTTTCGGCAAATTGCATATCGTTGGGGGGCAGTTTGCCCACATTAGCCAGGTCATAGCGATCATCGTCAATGTTCAGGTCTGTTTGATTGGCCGCGATGACCCGAATTTGCCGCCACTCCTCGTCCGTCGCCCCGTGTTTTTTATCCTTGACATCAATCCACTTCACCAGCCACATCATAATCTGCGTTTTGTTGATCAGGTGGCCAGAAGCGTAGGAATCTTGCAAGAAATGGTCACCAAAACCATTAGTCAGCCAGGCTTCATTCATCTTGTCCTGGGCGGCTTTGTCCTTCCAGCCATCTTTCGATTTGGCGGCAATGTTTACGGCCGTCTGCGCCAGATCACGCGCTTTTTGGTGGTAGTCGGCCCAGGTGTGCCAGCTTTCCGGGGCAAAGTGGCAGGCGTTACGGGCCAGGGTAGCTTTGTAATCTTCCGCATGATCGGCCGCAAACTTTTCTTTGGTTAACTCGCGCTGCCCCAGTTTGCCCCGTTCCCCTACCCGGCCAGTCGAGCCAACCGCCCCTTCAAACCCGGTACGGCGGCCCGTTTTGCCGGAAAATTCATCCAGCTTATTCTCTTTGATCTCATTAACCATGTCATAAAACAAAAACAGGCTTTGCTGGCGAATGCCCTGCACAATTTGCCAGCGATTTTCCGGGTCAGTTTTCTTCATTTCTTCGATAGAACCGTAAATGTCGGCCAGGGTGTTCAATTCGCCATAGGTGACAACCAACGGCGGGTAGAAGGGGTCAATGGTGGAATCATTGGGGATTGTGACCAGTTTGACCTGCCATTTGTTGTCAAATTTTTCGTTGATGCGGGCGGCCACTTCTTCTTGCGTTTCAAACTTTTGCGGGCCGTGATCACGCATGTATTCCAGGCGGGCAATTTCCTGGTATAGGACGTGCAACACGTGTTCTTTGCTGATTTGTTTCCCTTTTAGTGGGCCAGCGGACACGGTAAGGGAGCTGTTCAGGCCAACCGCTTTGCCCATTTTGTTGAGGTTGCCTTTAGCGCCCAAGATTTCCAGGTCGGTGGGGTCTACATCGCCTAACATGCGGTGTTCAAAGGAGGAATGGCGGCGGATGGTGGCGCTGTTATGCTGCACAGCGGCGCTGTTTTGCTGGACGACGTGGGTGAGTTCGTGCGCCAGCAATTCCTGCCCGGCGGCCGAGGTGGGGCTGTATTCGCCCTGGCGAAAGAAGATGTGGGGGCCAATGGTGAAGGCGGTGGCTTGCAACGATTGGTTTAGCTGGTCGGCCTGGCTGTCTGTATGGACGCGCACGTGGCGGAAGTCGGCATTGAAGGCTTGGCCCATCTGATGCTGCAAACGGCCGGGCAACGGCCGTCCGCCACTTTTGGCGCGGCTAATGGCAGATTCAACGGCAGGGGCTACGGCCGTGCCCCCTTCCGCCACCACCCGCTGCCGCACCAGCCCCCCCTGCCGCCGATGAACCACTTGCTGCGCCAGGCTCTCGGCTTCTTGCTCATAGGGATCATGGGTAGGGCCAAGCCGCAGCCTGGCCTGCATGACCATACGCTGCACATAGCGGTTGCCCCGGCTGCGTTGCAGTTGCAGGAGGGAGTGACCAGCACGGGACAGACGGCCGTTCGCCACCCGCTGTAACACGGCCGTGTCACTCACCACTCCCGCACCCAGCCCTTGCATCAGGTTTGGGGGGGCCGGTTGGTGGCTGGTGGGTACGGCCGTTGCCATCACCTGTTCTTGCTCCATCGTTGTGTCTGGCGTTCGGGTTGCCATCTTACACCTCTATTTCATCAATAAACAGTCACCTTCACTGCTCACCGCTCACTGCTCACCGCTCACTGCTCACTTCTTAAACTCCTCCGGCGTCACCAGCTTG
>CAZOPF010000001.1:124138-153770 GCA_964581605.1 uncultured Ardenticatenaceae bacterium | reverse complement strand
TCACTGCTCACCGCTCACTGCTCACTTCTTAAACTCCTCCGGCGTCACCAGCTTGCCCATCTTCTGATACTCCCGCTGCGCAGCGTGCAGCAGGTGGGCCATCGTCACCGTACCGCCATCGGCGGCGGCCAGGAAAGAGGCGGCCAGGGCGATATTGCGAATGTTGCCACCCGCCAGCAGCACCCGTTCCGCCAGAAATGTTAGATCAACATCCGCACTGCGCGGGGCGGCCGGCGGCCACATTTGCCGCCAGATGCGGGCGCGCTGCATCGCATCTGGGAAGGGGAACTCGATGATAAAGTGCATCCGCCGCATGAACGCCTCATCCATATTTTTGCGCACATTGGTCGCCAGGATAGTCACACCTTCATACGCCTCCATCCGTTGCAGCAGGTAGCTGATTTCCAGATTGGCGTAGCGGTCATGGGCGTCATGCACCTCCGTGCGTTTGCCAAAGAGGGCGTCGGCTTCGTCGAAAAAGAGGATGGCGTTGCTCGTCTCCGCTTCGGCGAAGATGTGCGCCAGATTCTTTTCCGTCTCGCCGATGAATTTGCTGACGACGGTGGAGAGGTCAATTTTGTACAGGTCCAGCCCCAGTTCCCCGGCGATAATGTCGGCGGCCATCGTTTTGCCGGTGCCGGGCGGGCCGGTGAAAAGGACGTGCAGCCCTTTGCCCAGCGCCAGTTTACGGCCGAAGCCCCATTCGTCATACACCCGGGCGCGATGGGTCACCTGGTCACACAGTTCACGCAGTTGCGCCAGCCGTTCGGGTGGCAGCACAATGTCGGCCCAGGTGTAGTGGGGGTCAATTTTTTGGGCCAGTTGCGCCAGTTTTTGGTTGGAGTGCAGGCGGCAGGCAGCATATAGATCGGCCAGGGTGGGTTGGGGATTGTCCGACTGCCGCCATGTGGCCCGGTTGCGGGCGGTGGCGGCCGCAGCGCGAATCTGGGTACGGCCGAGGCGGAATTTATGCGCCAACTCGCGTAAATCCAGGGAGGCATCGGGCAAACTCTCTTGCCAGCAGGCCAGCCGTTCGTCGGCGGTGGGCAGGGCAAAGGGGAGGCGGAAGAAGGGGATGGGCAGCGGGGAGGTGGGTTCCCACACGGCCGTGCCTGCCACTATCGTCACACCTTTATATTCAGCAAAAAGTTCCAACAAGGTTTCTCGTTGGTGGGTTTTATCATCAGCCAGAAGCGCATCAAAACCAGACCAGTAGAGGACGGCCGTTTGCAACTGCGCCTCGCGCACGGCCAGCCGCGCCAGGAGGGGGAATTCGTCCACTTTAGCGGCTAATTGCGTCCCGTTAATTTCCAACAGGGGGCGGTGGAGGTGATGGCTGAGGGCGACGGCCGTTTCCCGCCGTCCTGTCCCTTCGTTGCCCTGGAAGTACAAAATCAGGTCATCTTGATTCGTCAACAAGTTGTGGAGTTGGGTGAAGACATCCGATTTCTCTAGCAACCCCTGCTTGCCGAAATCGGATGTCTGGTAACGGGCGTATGGTTGCAGGCGGCCGTCCACTTCATCGCCATCCAGCAGAAAACGGGTAATACGGCCGTCCAGCCGCAGCGATTGGTTGGGCCAGAAGGGATGGGCGGTGGTTGTCTCGTTAAACAGTTCCAGCAAGTGATGGCGGATGAGCGGTGCGTCTGGCGCAAATTGGGCGCGGGCGGCTATTTTGGCCGTTACATCGGGGCAAAGCAGGTTGAGCAGCAGGTCGAGGCTGGGATGGGGGCGGGTGATGTCATCTTGCAGGTAGGCGTAGAGACGGCCGTAGCTCACATCCACTTCCGGGGCCAGGCAGATAAGAATGGCGTCCATTTCCCACTGGTTCAGGCCAAACAGGGCGGCCAGTTCATTCAGGCGCAGGCGAATGTTTTGTTCAGCAGCGAGGGTCTGGCGTTGTTGGCTGACGGCCGTGAGTTGGTCGAGGGTGTGTTGGATGGTGACGGCCGTGTCCTCAGGCAAGGGCACCGTAGCCCACAACGGCTGCCCGATAGCCTTTTCCAGCAGGGCATCCACTTCCTCTTCAGCGATGTAAAAAGCAGGCAAGCCATCTGCTTCCGGCGGAAGCTGGCGTGCTCGCCACACCTGCACACGCAGCAGCATATCCAGGCGGGTCAGTTCCGCCAGGATATGCGCCAGCGAATGGGGAAATGGAGTTATTTCCGCCGATTCCACCATAGGCAAATCCGTTCTCGCAGCGGCAATTTTATCTGCCAGCCAGCGAGATAGGGAGCGATATAACCGCTAATCCCGGCCAGGCTGTTTACATAACGACGTTGGCCGCTGGCAACATGGGTGATATGCCCACGCCAGACGGGATGCTGCGTTTCATCGGCCGTTTCTTCCAGCCAGATTTTGACAACAAAGGAGTGGGTACGCGGCTCGCTAGACGGCCATGTAACCTCTTCATTTACCTGCTGCCCATTTTCTGCCTCAGCCATCGTTGGTAGCAAAGCGACAAACGCCCGCGCCAATTGGTGGAGCGTTTTATCACCAAATGCAATTCAACTATAGTTGTGAGCAGTCTGTTACAACGTCTTTTAGGGTGTCTGCTACGCTGTCTTTGTGGGAGTTGGACATAGACCCTAAGGGTTTCAAAAACCTTTAGGGTCTTGCGCTTCAAGGCGAAATAGTCAGGCGTTGGATCAGAGATTTGACCTCATGCTGCAAATTCACCAGGTGAGATTGTAATTCTTTTAGTTCCGCCACCACCTGAGCGGTGGAAATCAAAGAGGGTTCTGACATGTTGGGGGGGCGTAGGGCTGGCGTATCGGCCGTAATCAGTTGGTCAGCACGAATTTGATCGCGCAAGGCTACTGTGCGCTGCGCCGGGGCCACATTGAGTTCCTCGGTCAGTGCGGCCGTGCATTGGTCAAACTGGCGCAGGGCCGCGCTGCGATTGCCGGAAAGATAGTACAGCCGCATCAACAGGCGGTGGGTGCGCTCTCTGGCACGGTCATAATGGAGCACGCGCATCCCGTAAGCAACCCCATTTTCATAGTGACGATGGGCGATGCAGGCATCCATGAGTTTTTCCAGCAGGGCGAGATAGATGGATTGAAAACGTTCGCGCTCGATGATGCACCAGTCGTGATACCAGCCGGTGAGCAGTTCTCCCTGGTAGAGTTCAATGGCGGACTGGGTATTTTCCATTTGCGCCTGGCTCAACTGTTGGCCGGGGATGTCACACACGGCCGTAAACGCCCTTTCCAACTCCCACACATCCAGCCAGATATTGGTTTGCTGGTTGATGTGAATCCAATTTTTGTCCAGAATGAGCAGGGGGGAGGGTTGAGAGCCGGGTTGTGTGACGGCCGTTTGCAGTTGCCACAACGTTTGCCGCAGGTATTTACGCGACCGTGCTGGCTCCGCCTCCCCCCACAATTGCTCCGCCAGACGATCCCGATCATGGGGATAATGCCGGTAAAGCAATAAAAAGAAAACCAACTCCTGCACTTTGGTGGGAAGTGCCAAAAAATCATGACCAGCCCACTGAATATCTGGTTTGCCCAAAAGCCTCACCTTCAAGACAGTCATGATCCGTCTCCTTCCCCCCGCCTATAAAAATGTATCACTTCTAAAAAGTTAGCGCCGTTATAGATGCTGATTGCGAGTTGCCGATTCATTATGAGGCAGAAAGCGGCACATGGCAAGGTCATATTTGCTTAATCTAGCATACAACAAAGCGCAAAAAGGTTGACAATATCTATACAAAAGGGCTACAATATAATTATCAAAAGATATTCAGGTCCGGTATTATTTATCAAATGGGAAAACGTAATAAATCTTTCATTATCCTGGCCGCGCTTATTGTTGTGGCATTTTTAGCGCTCAGCGGGTTTGTTGGTTGGGCAGGCGCGGCGGCCAAACCTATGCCCGAAGCGACGGCCGCATTAGTGTCAGATGCCGATGTTCTCGTGACCACAGACGATTGGATTACATTTCAACCGGCCGATGGCAGCGCCGAAGTAGGGCTGATCATTTACCCTGGCGGCCGTGTGGACCCCCGGGCTTATGCGCCAGCCGCCCGCGCTATTGCCAGCCAGGGGTATCAGGTGGTCATAGTGCCCATGCCGCTCAATCTGGCCGTCTTTGATGCCAATGCGGCTGATGCCGTTCTGGCCGCCAATCCCGCTATTCAGACCTGGGCTATAGCCGGGCATTCGCTCGGTGGCTCCATGGCGGCGCAATATGTTCACAACCAGCCGGATAAGGTGGATGGAGTGGCGTTGTGGGCCGCCTATCCGGCCGAAAACGCCAATCTGTCGGCTTATACCGGGCAGGCTGTTTCCATCTACGGCACAGAAGATGGGCTGGCTACTGTAGAGGATATAGAGAATGCGGCTGATTTATTGCCCAACACGGTACAATGGTGGAAGATAAGCGGCGGCAATCATGCCCAGTTTGGCTGGTATGGCGAACAGACAGGCGATCATGCGGCAACGATCAGTCGCACAGCACAACAAGACCAAATCATAGCGGCTACCCTAAGTTTGCTCCATGCGATCCAGAAGCCGTAAGAATTGGTGGATACAGAACCTCTACTACTCACCTGCTAACCATAGAACTTCTGTCTTACTGTTTGTACTGGCTTTGTAACTGCTAAGGAGATAAAAATGAGTGAGAAAATGAACCAACATGGGCACACGGCCGTGTTCAAGGGCAACGGCTTTCATAAAAATGGCAATGGGAACCTGAATGGGCTGAGCATGGTCCCTGAAATTGACTCCCTGGCTGCTGACCAGCGCCGTGTCAAAGATTTGCAAAAGGTGTACGACACCGAATTCAAGCCGACAGCAGCGTACAAAACAACCATGCCGGATATGCAAAACAGCAGCGAAAACCGGGGCGCGGCCGTGACCATCCAACACGTTGGCATCCACAATTTCAAAGTGCCCATGCGCGTGATGACCCGCGACGGCGGCTCCCAGCAGGTACACTGTTCCATCACCGGCACCGTCTCCCTGGACGCCTACAAGAAGGGGATCAACATGAGCCGCATCATCCGCACCTTCTACGAATACGATGAGAGCGAATTGACCCCCCAGACCCTGCAAAATGTGGTCGCCAGCTACCTGGAAAACCTGGAAAGCTCCTCCGCCCGCATCGCCATCGCCTTTGACTATCCCCTGCTGCAAGAAAGCCTGCGCAGCGGGTTGGCGGGCTACCAATACTACCCGGTGGTGCTGGAAACCAGCGTCACCCCTGATCATAGCCTGCGCCAGTTCATCCATCTGGATTTTGTCTACTCCTCGGCCTGCCCGTGCAGTTACGAACTGAGTGTTCATGCCAACCTGACGCGCGGCGTGGCGGCCGTGCCCCACAGCCAGCGATCTGTCGCCAAAATCTCCGTGGAATATGGAGATGGCTTCTGGATTGAGGATTTGGTAGACATTGCCCGCGAGGCGCTGCAAACGGAAACGCAGGTGATGGTGAAACGGGAAGATGAACAGGCATTTGCTGAATTGAACGCCGCCAATTTGAAATTTGTGGAGGATGCGGTGCGTCTGTTGTATGAGGGGTTGGATGGCGACGGCCGTATCGCCGACTTCCGCATCTTCGCCTCTCACAAAGAGTCCTTGCACTCCCACGACGCCATCAGCGTCCTGGTGAAGGGCGTGCCCGGCGGCTTCGACGCCTACCTGGAACCGTTCAGCTACCGTTCCATGCCCACATGATTGATAATGATCTGGCTGAATTGGCAACTTTTTTAACGCAGAGGCGCGGAGAGGCAGAGGGATAACTTCTCCGCGCCTCTGCGTCTCTGCGCTAAATCCATCATATGATGACCTTGCCACATGATGTCCATTCCTCCCCATCTCCCATGCAGCCATTCCCCAAACCATTCCTGAAGTGGGCCGGTGGCAAGACGCAGTTATTGAGCCAGATTGCGCCTTACTTTCCCACCAAATTCAATCGCTATTGTGAGCCATTTACCGGGAGTGCGGCCGTGTACTGGCATCTCTACTCACTACGTAAGCAAGGCGTGGTGCAGTTTGTGGCCCCGGCCGATGCAAGCGTGCGTTTAGCTGATAGCAACACCGACCTGATCAACTGCTATCAGGTCGTCCGCGACGATGTGGCTGCCCTTATTGAAAAGCTGACAGCACATCGTGAACACCATCAAAAAGATTATTACTACCACATCCGCGCCCAGACTGTGGCTGAACTTTCACCGGTCGAACGCGCCGCCCGCCTTATTTACCTTAACAAAACATGCTACAACGGCCTTTACCGCGTCAACCGCGCCGGGCAGTTTAATGTGCCTATCGGCCGTTACAAAAATCCGACTATTTTCGACGCAGCAACGTTACAGAGTGCCAGCCATGCCTTGCACGGTGTGGAAATTGTCCATGCTGATTTTCGGGAACTGCGGCATTGGGCGCAGGCGGGCGATTTCATCTATTTTGACCCCCCCTATGCGCCACTCACCAAAACGGCCAGCTTCACCAGTTATACGGCCGTTACCTTTGGCGAACGAGAACAACAAGAACTGGCGGCCGTTTTCCACGAACTCGACCGGCGCGGCTGCCGGCTGATGCTCAGTAACTCCTGGACACCTGCCATCCTGTCACTTTACCAAAAAAACTTCCATTGCCTGGAAGTCAAAGCCAGCCGCGCCATCAATTCCAAAGCCAGCAAACGCGGCCCCGTCAGCGAATTACTGGTCACGAATTACCCCGTTACAATTCCTGATGCTTAAAACCCAGATAAGCACCGCTGATATTGCCCAACTGCTACTTTTGCTGGCCGAAACGCCTGTGCGTATGGCGGCGGCAACGGCCGTACTCACCGAAGCGCAATTACACACCCCGCCCGCGCCCAAAGAATGGTCTATCGCTCAGATTTTGGCCCACCTGCGTGGCTGTGATGATGTCTGGACGCAGACCATCTACGCCATGCTCGTCACCGACAATCCGCACATGCCCGTTTTCCATCCACGTGAGTGGAGCCGGGTGGTGGGCTACGGCCGTCTCCCCTTTCCCACCTCGCTGCAATCTTTCACCCTCAAGCGGGCCGAACTGCTGGCCGTTTTGCAGAAATTACCAGAGGCGAAGTGGGGGCGCACGGCCGTGTTGGGCAACCACACCCACACCGTCTACAGCCAGGCCCGCCGCCTGGCGCTGCATGAAGCCACCCACTGTGAGGAAATAGAGGCGTTGGCCGAACGGTTGCAGAAGATGTAATCAGGTAATTGAGTAATTACCCAATTACCCAATTACTCAATTACTCAATTACCTCTCTATCAAGTTATGATGACGACCACTTCCGAAAATACCATTCACCTGACAACGACTGATACCGGTGGGCTGGGCGAGCTAGAAATTTACCAGCCGCCCGGCGCATTTGCGCTCACGCCCGCCAGCCGCATGGCTTTGCAAACGATTGGGGCGCATCACCATTTATTGGCAGGCATCGGGCTGGATTGGGGGTGTGGCACAGGCTGTCTGGCGCTCACGGCCGTACAAATCCCCACTGTCAGCCACGTCATCGGCCTGGACATTGAGCCGGCCAATATCGCCGCCGCCCAGCACAACGCCGCTCTGAACCATGTGGCCGACCGCCTGACCTTTTTCCTGGCCGACTCTTATACCCCGTTTGCCCTTGCCGCCCGGCAAACATTGGCAACCTACGCCGGGCATGTAGACTTCATCCTGGCCAACCCACCTACCAGCGAAGGAGATGACGGGTTTGGTTTTCGGCGGTTGGTGTTGGCAGGAGCACGGCCGTTCCTGAAACCGGGTGGCGTGGTGTTTTTGAGTGTGTCGTATCAATACGGCCGTGAGCGCATCCACCGTCTGGCTCAAGAAATACCCGACTTCACCTACGGCGGCCTCCTGGCCAGCACCGACTGGGTGCCCTTCGACATGCAACGCCCCGACCTGCACCATTGCGTCGAACTCTACGCCGCCGCAGAACAGGCTGGCGGCCCACTGTACGAATTCCACCACCCCGCCGCTGCCGACCAGATTCTCAACGCCCAATCTGCCCTGGCCCACTTCCAACAAACCGGCCAAAGCCCACTCAGCCAGTGGCAAACCCATCTATTTCGGTATGAAGGCGAGGTGATTGCTTGATCGCTATGGAATGTCGTGTCGGTTGTGGGGCTTGCTGTATTGCCCCTTCAATCTCTTCCCCCATCCCCGGAATGCCGAACGGCAAACCGGCTGGTGTGCGCTGTGTGCAACTGACGGCCGACAATCGCTGCGCCCTCTTCGGCCACCCCGACCGGCCCGCCGTCTGCAACCGGCTGCAAGCCAACAAAGAGATGTGCGGCGACACGGCCGAATATGCCCTCATCTATCTGGCGGCACTGGAAGTGGCGACACGGCCGTAAACAGCCACCTGTTTACAGCTTCATCCGATTGCCATTGCCGACAGCCTGGTTCTACACGGAGCAAAATCCCACCTCTGACGTTCTTCATAACTGCCCAGCCACACCTTGAGCAGGTGGAATGAGTGGGACTGTTTACCTAATCCCCGCCCACACATCATCCAATTTGCCCGCTATAATTGACGGCAGAGGAGAGATTTTGATGACGATTGTGACCCCAGAATGGGTGCGAGACGCCATTTTTTATCAGATATTTCCTGACCGTTTTGCCTTTAGCGACCTTTTGGGGCGGAACGGATATCTGCCCAAACCCACCCATCTGCAACCATGGGGCCAATCACCCACCTATCATGGATTTCAAGGAGGCGATTTGCTTGGCGCGGCCGAAAAGCTGGATTATCTGGCTGATTTGGGCGTAAACGCCATCTACTTCAATCCTATTTTTGCCTCGGCCGCCAACCATCGCTATCACACCCACGATTATTACACCGTTGATCCCATTTTAGGGGGGAATGCTGCCTTTACCACCTTTTTGCAGGCAGCGCACCAACGGGGGATGCGGGTGATTTTAGATGGTGTGTTTAATCATGCCAGCCGGGGCTTCTTTCAGTTTAACCATTTGATGGAATGTGGCGAAGAGTCTCCTTACCGGGATTGGTTTCATGTCTATAGCTGGCCGGTAAACGCTTTTAATGCGGGAGAACAGCCAAATTATGATGCCTGGTGGGGGATGCCTTCGCTGCCAAAGTTGAACACGAACAACACGGCCGTGCGCGAATTCTTGTGGCAGGTGGCCGTACATTGGCTCAACCAGGGCACAGATGGCTGGCGGCTGGATGTGCCCAATGAAATTGACGATGACGCCTTCTGGCAAGAGTTTCGGCGGCGCTGCAAAGCAGCTAACCCGGAAGCATATATTGTCGGCGAGTTGTGGGGCGATGCGCAGCGATGGCTGCAAGGCGACCAGTTTGACGGCCAGATGAACTATATATTTGCTCGTGCTGCCTTTGGCTTTTTTGTGGGCGACCAGATGGATCAGACCGACACGGGGCGTTCGGGGTATGGGCAGATTCCCATATTAACCGGCAAGCAGTTTGCGGCCGAGTTGGAACGCATTCATAACCAGCTTTATCACCCGGAAATTGTGCTGTCGCAGCTCAATATGTTGGGCAGCCATGATACGCCGCGCATGATGACGATTGCCCGTGAAGATGTGACGGCCGTCAAACTCATGGTACTCTGCCAGATGACCATCGCCGGCGCACCCAACATCTACTATGGCGATGAAATTGGCCTGCCGGGCCGCCATGACCCAGACTGCCGCCGCGCCTTTCCCTGGCACGACGAAGCCAGTTGGAACCGCGAACTACTGGCCTGGTACCGGCAGTGCATCCACCTGCGGCGGCAAACACCAGCTTTACGACGGGGTGACTTCCACATTATTTATGCCACCGACCATGTAGTTGTTTACCAGCGACAGTACCAGGGGCAGACGGCCGTTGTCGCTTTCAACACCGCCAACCAGGATGAATCCTTTATCTGCCCGCCCTTATTGGCCAATCAGTTGGCAGAGCAAATGACCCCATCCGGCACCATATTGACGGGCAAACAACTCTATAGATTACCCAAACGGAGCGCCCGTATATGGGTCAGTTAGCTTTTTTCGCCTCATTTATGGTTGTCTGCGACAATTCTCGGTATGATTGATTAGTCTGGATTTTGAGGAGCAGAGCCAGCGGCCGTTATAAACCCCAATCGTGATGACCGCCGGGAACAGAAATGGAGCACCCAGGTGTTCCCTTTAGATTTAGCAAAATTGTAAACAAAGAGTGCATACTACCAAGCGTAACGGCCGTCGTCGTTATCAACACTTATGAGCAAAATGGTTATGAACGGAACAACAACTAAACGAGCACCCATTGACCCAAAAGATGCCCATATCCTGGTGGTAGAGGATAACGTCTCCAACTTCGTCCTCATTGCCCGGCTGCTGGCCTTTATGGGGGTGCAAAAGTGTGAATGGAAAACCACCGGCTGGGGCGTGGTGGATTTTGCCAACACCATGCCCCGCGTAGACCTGGTATTGATGGATTTGCGGCTGCCCCATGAAGATGGGTATGATGCCCTGCGTCAGATTCGCGCCGACGAACGGCTGAAAAACACCCTGGTCGTCGTCGTGACGGCGCACGGCAGCAGCACGGAAATGCAGCGTGCCAGAGAAGCCGGTTTTGATGGCTTCCTTTCCAAACCATTGGATGCGGATCGTTTCCCCGAACAGATCCGGCAAATTTTGAGCGGCACGCCCATCTGGGATCTGGGCATTTAATGATGATTTTTTCTGCTTCGGCAAGACTTTGTTTTCTACGTAGCACCCCCACCTGGGCCACCAACACTTTGTCTCTGGCCTGTCTGATACCCCTGATCATTCGCCCCGTCGCCCCCGGCTAAACTCATGCCCACCCTATCTCGCCTGCCTCTTTTGCAAATTCGTTCTGAAGATAACGATGTTGTGCGTAAAGGGCGGCTGCTGCAATGGCTGGTTTTGCTGCTGACAGGGATGAGCCTGGTACGTTTCCTGCTTGATCTGCCGTTAGCGTTGGCCGAAACACCAGCCAATGCCCTCCCCTATTTTTTCCAACTGCTGGGCACACTGCTTTTTGCCGCTATTTGTCTGTTTTTCATTCACAAGGGGCGGGTGATAGAAGCCGCTCACCTCTTCGCCATCATTCTCATCACCACTTTCTTTTTGCTCCTGCTCACCCAATTTCCCGGAGAAATTGGCCTGCCGTACCTGATGTTGATTCCGGTGATGGTTATTGCCGTGTTGGACAAGGTACGCGCCAGCATGGTGTATGCCCTGATAATTGTAAGTGTCATGGGGTTGTTTACGGCCGTGACCCCCACCTATACCTGGCTCAACTTTGCCTTCTTTGCATTGGTCGTCATGGGTACCTCCCTCACCACCTGGCTGCTCGTCTCTGATCTACAAAGAGCCATTCAACATACCGGCCAATTGGCGCAAGAATCTCGCCAAAAAACGGAACTGCTGCAACTGCGTGCCCAACAATTGCATAACAGTGCCCAGATGGCCCAGCGCACCGGCCTCAGCACCCATTTGAACGAATTTCTCCCCGAAACGGCCCGGCTCATTCGGGAAACATTTCGCTTCTACCATGTCTCCATTATGCTGCTGGAAGAAAACGGCCAATGGCTGCGATTGAGTGCCGTCGCCGGGCAAGAACAACTCTTGCAAACCGGCCAACCCTACCGGCTGCCGGTAGACGAACAGTCCATCATGGGCTGGACGGCCGTCCACCAGACCGCCCGCATCAGTGAAGATGTCACGGCCGATCCCTACTATCTGGCCGAGCCGCTGCTGCCAGAAACCCGGTCTGAAATGGCGCTCCCCCTGGTAGCACGAGACCGGTTATTGGGCGTACTGGACGTGCAAAGCCGCCGCTCCCACGCCTTTCAAGAAGAGGATGTCGCTTTCTTGCAAATTGCCGCCAACCAGTTGGCCGCGAGCATAGATAATGCCCGTTTGCTGGCCCAGGCTGAAAGCAACCTAAAGGAAACGCAGGTGCTCCATCAATTTAACACCTTACTGGTCAGCAGCCTGGACATCGGCGAAATTTACCGGCGGGCGGCGCGGGCCATCGCTCAGGAATTGGCCGCCTGCCGCTGCCTGATGCTGACCTGGCAGCCCGACCAATCCTCTGTCACCGTCCAGGTTGGCTATGAGCAAAGCAGGCTCCCCGGGGCCAAAGCCGGTTTCTTTTGGGACACGGCCGTTTACCATTTTCAAGATTACCCATCTATTGAAGAACCTATACGGAGCGGCAACACGGCCGTTTACCGGCTTGATCCCCAGGACAAAGCGCCCGAGCAACGCATCCTGACCACTTACCGGGCCGCTCATTGGTTGGCCGCGCCCATGAAAGGCGGGGTTAAAGGGAGCGGCCTCATCTGGATCTTCCGCGATCATGATCAACCGCCCTTTCAACCGGCTGAAATTCAATTAGCCCAGGCCATGGCCGGTCAGATGGCCGTCGCCCTGACCAACGCCTACCTGACCTCCGATGCCCAGGTACGGGTAGCCCAACTCAGCACCATTAACCGCATGAGCGTCATCCTCTCCCATGCCCCCTCGCTCAAAGCCATTTTTGACGGCGCCCGGCGCGAGATTATGGCCCTTATCCCCGCCACCGGCATGTCTATCATGTTGCTGGCCAAAGATGGCGAACATATTAACTGGCTGTATGGTTTTGAATACGGCCACGAAGTAGACCTTTCCGGGGTGCCGCCGTTGCCCATCACGCAGGGCTTTAGCGGCCATGTGGTACGCACCCGCGAGATGTTGTACGTGGACAAGGATGACACCGAACTGCGCCATAAACTGCAAACGGTTGTCGTGGGTGAAGATTTGGCCGCCTGGCTGGGTTTGCCCATGATTGTCTCTGGGGCCCTGGTGGGCGTATTGGCAGTGGAAAATGAGGATTCATTCAGTGAACCGGAAATTGAACTGCTCAAGACGATTGTGGGGCCATTAGCCAGCGCCATTCACAACTTCATCCAGCTAGACGAACTACAGGCTGCGTTGGAAGCACAATCGCAACAGCGCATTCAGTTGCAGACGGCCGCCGAAGTGGCCGCGGCCGCCACCGGCGTTTTGAATCTGGAAGAGGTTGTAGAAGCCTCTGTGAATCTGATTAAAGAGCGTTTTGGGCTTTATTATGTGGGTCTCTTTTTGGTGGATTATGATAAAAAAGAGGCGGTGTTAGTTTCGGGCACGGATGAAGCTGGCCGTTTACAAGTGCAAGAGAACCGCCGTTTGCGCGTGGGCGGCCAATCGTTGATTGGCGGGGCAACGGCCGATGGCAAACCACGCATTACGCAAGATGTAAGCCAGGATGTGGAATGGCTGCCGAACCCTTATTTGCCAGATACCCGATCCGAACTGGCGCTGCCTTTGCAGGCACACGGCCGTGTTATTGGCGCCCTCACCGCTCAAAGCACCCAACCCCATCACTTCACCCCCCCCTTGATCCGGGTGCTGCAAACGTTGTGTGACCAGCTGGCAACGGCCGTCGAAAACGCCCGCCTGTTAGCCCGTGTGGAAGCCCGCGCCCACCGCCAGCAAACCCTGGCCCAACTCAGCGCCCAGCTGCATCAAACGGCCGACATTGAAGAAATTGTAGCCATCGGGTTGCGGGCCATTTCCCGCCATTTGGATAACGCGCCCGTCCTGTTGCAGTTAGGCAAACAATCGGGGGCCAATGGCGGCGTGCAGGAATCAGAGCCACCAGCGTCAAACGCACAAACAGGAGAAGCGATCTACCATGAATGAACCCATTGGCCCGACCACATCGCCCGCTTCGGCCGTCTACTTGAACACCGATGTGCCCAATCTGGCCCGTATTTTTGATTATCTGGCCGGTGGTACCATCAACTACAACGCTGACCGGCAGGCGGCGGCCGTCATGCAAACCCTCATCCCGTCGCTGGGCAAATGGGTGCGGCTGCGGCGGGCATTTATCCAGGAAGCGGCTGCGCAACTCCACGCCGCCGGGTTCCGCCAGTTTCTGGATTTTGGCTCTGGTATGCCCGCCGATGACCATATTCATGCCTTTGCCCCGGAAGCGCATGTGGTATTCAGCGACCTCAACCCAGTCGCCGTCAGCTACGGGCAAAGCATTTTTGCGGGGCAGGATAGAGTGGCCTATATTCGCGGCGATGCCCGCCAGCTTGACAAAGTGTTTGCCGCCCCCGAAGTGCAGCGTTTGATTGATCGGCAGCAGCCGGTGGCCATTGGGCTAAACGGGGTGATGCTGTTCTTGAATGAAGCTGACAACCGGCAAATGGCGCAGACGTTATATGAATGGGCACCGGCCGGATCAAAAATTTTTATGGTCTTTCAAACACGGGCAGACAAAGATGCGCCGGTGGAATATGAACAATTCCAGCAACTTTGCCGCTCGGCCGGGCTGCCCATTGCCCTGTATACCTACCATCAATCGGTGGAGTTGATGCGGCCCTGGCAGCCGGCCAACATTCAGCCGATAGTGGATTTTCTGGCGTTACCGGCAGATTTTATTACGCCTGAAGACGAAACAGCGATTGGGCTGGCTTTTTATGCGGCCTTTCTGGAAAAGGCATAAGCTGGCTGATGGCTCGTACCAGCCACCAGCCACTACTTCAAAACAGGTTATCAGGTTCAACTGTGATGGCATTGAGCAGTGAGGTAATACAGGCAGAGCGCGATCAGGTGGAAACGGCCGTTGCCGATGCTTTTGTGCGCCATTCCATTGAAAATCGGGGAATCCTCACTTCGCCCCGGCGTGGGCCACATGTGGCCGCCCGTTTTGTGGATCTGCTCTGCCATTACCTGGACGGGCAGGCCGGGGAGACAGAAATCACCCTCTGGGCGTCTGAATTAACGGAACAGGGGTTAGCGCTGACCACCGCCACAGCCATGCTACGGGCACTGCTCACGGCCGTGCCTGCTATCGCCGTCCCACACCTGAACGAATTCCAGCTTCTTTTCCTGGAAAAAGTTGCCGCGGCGCGAGAAGGATTGCAACACCGCCTGCAAGAACAGTCACAGGCCGCCCTGCAACGCGCCCTGCATCACCAACTGGAGCAGCAAATCGCCTCGCATGAGGCCCAAAAACAGCAAAATGAACGGCTGAACGCCATTTTGCAACTGACTACGCGCCTGAGCCTTGTTGCTGATGAGCCAACCTTACTCTCTGCCGCTGCTGCCGGACTGAGCCAGGCTTTGAGTATTCCGTCAATCACGCTGTACCGCTATGAACCAGAGGATAAGCAATGGCAGCCATATAAAGCGGGCACGGCCGTATCGTCCCCACAAGACACAATCTCCCTTTTACACCAGGCCCAGGCTGCCGGGGGTGAATGGTTTCAGCCCTACCAACCGCCGATGTTAGAGGGGGTGATCGCTGCCCTGATTTTGCAGGCTGGTGGCTTGCTATTGGGTGGCCTGGTGGCGGACGCGCCCCACATCACCAGCCAGGAGAGCGAGCCGTACCGGCTGCTGTTGCGCACCTTTGCCCAAAACCTGGCCGCCTTGTGGCAAAATTTGCGGCTATTTTCGGAAACCCGGCAGCACGCGCAGGAGTTGGAAATTTTACACGGCCGTTATCTGGACAGCCTGTGGAGAAGCGAACACACCCTTTTGCAAGCGGAACTACGCGAAAACAACCTGCGCCTCCTCCGCCACACCGTGCCAGAGCAGATCACTTGGCCCCCTTCTGCCACCAGCCTGCCGCTCAAAATGGGCGACTCCACCTTTGGTCAGATACATCTGCCAGACGCGCTCACCCTTAGCCCGGAAGATACCGAATTTATTGAAGCCCTGGTGCGGGAAATGGGCAGCGCATTGAGCAATGCTCAATTTTTACAAACCGCCCGCGCCTACTCCAATCAACTCAGTCTGGCCGCCGATGTCTCCCGCGCCGCCACCACGATTCTGGATCGGGAGGCGCTCATCCAGGAAGTGGTGGAACTCATCCGCGCCCGCTTTAATTTGTATTACGTCGGGCTGTTTTTGCTCGATGAAGAAGGGCAAACGGCCGTATTGCAGGCCGGCACCGGCACAGCTGGGGCGCAAATGGTAGCCGACCATCATCGGTTAGCGGTGGGTGGTCATTCAATGATTGGCACGGCCGTAGCCACCGGCCAACCACGTGTAGAACAAGACGTATCCCGCGCCATACTCTTTACACGAAATCCCTATTTGCCAGAGACACAGTCTGAACTGGCGCTGCCGTTGCGGGCACGCGGCCGTACCATTGGCGCACTCACTGTGCAAAGCAAAGAAACCGGCGCGTTCAGCCCAGAAAGCATCACCGCCCTGCAAAGCCTGGCCGATCAGCTGGGCGTCGCCATTGAAAATGCCAGCCTCTTTGCCCAAACTGAACACAACCTGGCCGAATCCAACCTGCTGTATGAAACCAGCCGCCGCATCAACCAGGCCACCAAACCCAACGAGGTGTATCAGGCATTGGTAGACTTTGCCGCCCAATCCGGCGTGGTGGAGCTGGCCCAAATTTTTGTGCCCGACCCCGCTTCCCCCGATTACCTCATTTCGCCGGTGTTTTGGAGCAAATTGGGCATCAAACACAATCCGCAGCACCGCTTTTCACGCGAAAGATTCCAGGCTATCAACATGCTAGACACCAATCAGGTGATTCGTATTGAAGATGGCCCACACTATCCAGGCATAGATGAGCATACCCGCGCCCTCTTCACCAACAACGGTGTACGTGCCGCCACCCTGGTGCCCATATACACAGAGCAATCCTGGTTGGGGTCACTGGCGCTGGATCGGGTGGCGCCCATCCCCCTCAACGACCTGGAATTGCAGCCCTTTGTTACATTGGCAGCGCAGGCCGCCATTAATCTGGCAAACCAACAATTGCTGCGCCAGACAGAAACCCTATACCACATTGGCCGCCTGTTCAACCAATCTATGACCCGCGAAGACGCGCTGGAAATTGCGGCGCGGGAAATTGCCCGTTATGTGGGCGCGGTGAAATGCCGTGTGGTGATGTATGACCATCTGCAAAAGGTGGGTTTTATTGCCGCCGAATATGGCGATTATGATTATGGCGACTGGGGGACGTTGCAATTGCCGGGCAGTGGTGAGTATGTGTTGGCCCAATTGCAGCAACGCGCCCCACTGCTGCTGGCGGAGGAAGATGGGCAAACACCGGAAGAGGTGTTGATGCAGCATGTACGGCCGTTTGGCGCCAAAGCATCTCTGCTCATCCCGGTGGCCAACACACAAGAGGTGATGGGTTTTCTGGCAATTGATTCCCGGCAGGGGACACGGCCGTTTACCACCGCCAATATCATCTTCGCCCAAACCGTAATGGATCAGCTGGTGACCCAACTGGAAAATCTGAAATTGCTGGACGAAGCCCTACAACGCGCCCAGGAACTCATCACACTTAACCAGATTCAAACCACCATCTCTTACTACCTGAAGCTGGATGAACTGGCCTGGGCCGTTTATCAACAGGTGGGCCGTTTGTTAGACAATACCATCTTCACCCTGGCTCGTTATGAACCCCAAACCCGCCTCTTTACCCCCATTTTGACAATAGTGGATGGTGTGGAAACGGCCGTGGCCCCCCGCACCCTGCTGCCCGACGACCCCCTTTACCTCTTCCTGCAACAAGACCAACATCATCTGGAAAATACGCCCAATCCCTTGTTGCGTTTGCAAACCCGCCCATTGGCCCGCCAACCACAGTCAGGCTTGTGGATACCCATGCAGCGAGAAGGCAAAGTCAACGGCCTCATCAGCATACAATCCTACGTCCCCCATGCCTACAACGAAAATGATGTCCTGCTGCTGCGCAGTATCGCTACCCAGGCCAATCTGGCCGTGGCCAATTCTGAATTATTCGCCCGCATCCAGGCCCACAACGAAGAACTGATGCAGCTCGACCAGCTAAAAACGCAATTCCTGGCAAATATGTCCCATGAACTGCGCACCCCCCTAAACTCTATCATCGGTTTCTCACGGGTCATCCTGAAAGGGATAGATGGCCCCATCACCGCCGACCAAGAAGAAGACCTGACCTCGATTTATAAAAATGGGCAGCATTTGCTCAACCTCATCAACGAAATTCTGGACATGGCAAAGATTGAAGCGGGTAAAATGACTTTGAGTTTTGAGGAGGTTGATCTGTCAACGGCGGCCCAATCGGTGTATGACACGGTACGTGGCCTCATAGATCCAACTCAGGTGGAATTGATTTGGGACATTCACCCCCATTTGCCACTGATTGAGGCAGACCCGATTCGTATTCGCCAGATATTGCTCAATTTACTCTCTAATGCTGCCAAGTACACCCCAGATGGGCACATTCAATTGAAAATCATGCCCGAAGACGGGGAGCGGGTGCATATTGTGGTGCATGATACCGGCATTGGCATCGCCGAGGCCGATTTTGATAAGATTTTTGTGGCCTTTGAACAGGCCGACAGCAGCACCACCCGCGCCGTCGGTGGCACCGGGTTGGGGTTGCCGATTACCAAGTGGCTGGTGGAGATGCACCGCGGGGAGATATATTTTGAGAGTGAGCTAAATAAAGGCTCTACCTTCCATATTTTATTGCCTGTGTGTCTGGCCGAGCCAGATATGATTGTTGATTAGTGGTTGGTGGCCGGGGGTTTGTGCTAGCCACCAGCCACCAACCACTATTTATATTTCTATGTCTGATATTGAACTTGAATGTCGGGTTTGTCACGGCCGACGGCCGTACCCCCACCCATCTCCTGCCTGCCCCACCTGCGGCGGGCAATGGGTAGAGGCGCGTTATGCCTGGTTGGATGCAGAAGATAAGGGCGCGACTGTCTCCCTGTGGACGGCCGTACTCGCCAAACGGGGCGCCAGCCTATGGCGTTACCGCGAACTCCTCCCCATTTGCAACCCCGACAACATCATCACCCTGGGCGAAGGCTGGACCCCTTTGCTCCGTGCCCACAACCTGGGACTCATGCTCGGCCACAACCACATCTACATCAAAGACGAACGCCAGGGGCCGACTGGCTCCTTCAAAGACCGGCAGGCCGCCATCGCCGTCAGCGCCATGAAAGAAGCGGGCATCACCGAAGCCGTCGTCGCCTCCACCGGCAATGTGGCTATCGCCTACTCCGCCTATTGTGCCCGCGCCGGTATCAAATTGTGGGCCTTTGTCACCAGTTCCGTGCCCGCCGACAAAATGCGCGAAGTCGCCCTCTATGGCTCTGAAGTAATCAAAGTGGCGGGGACGTATGACCAGGCCAAACAGATCGCCGCCGAATTTGCCGCCAGCAAAAACCTCTTTCTGGATCGGGGCATCAAAGCCATTGCCGCCAAAGAAGCCATGAAAACCATCGCTTTTGAAACGGCCGAACAACTGGGCAGCTCCCTGGCCGGTGATGACCCCACCATCCCGCATGGCAACCGCCACCCCTGGCGTGCCCCGGACTGGTACTTGCAAGCCGTCAGCGGTGGCCTGGGGCCGGTGGGGGTGATGAAAGGGTTTGCCGAACTGCAAACACTTGGCCTCACCAACCGCCTGCCCAAACTGGCCTGCTTCCAATCCAGCGGCTGCGCGCCCATGGCCCACGCCTTCCAAAAAGGGCTGCGCCAGGCTGAAAATGTGCTCAACCCCATGACAAACATCACCACGCTGGCTACGGGCATACCGGGCGAAGCCTATGAAGTGTTGTATGACCTGCTGCTGGCGCATGGCGGCGTCATCGAGGCGATCCCTGACGCCGACACGTTCCATGCCTTACATGCGGTCGCCCGGTTGGATGGGATCAGCGTGGAACCGGCTACGGCCGTAGCCTTTGCTGGCCTCTTCAAACTGGTGCGCGAAGGGGTCATCTTGCCCCATGAAATTGTGGTCCTCAACTGCTCCGGCCACACATTCCCCGTTGAAAAACATATCATTGGCGACCATTACACCCGCAACATGACCCTGGCTGATAGCGACGTTGACGACCAGGATGCCCCCTGGCCCAACCGCGAAGAAGGGTTGCTCACCGCTCTGGAAGAGCTGGACAATCGTGTGCAGCGTATCACCATTGTTGAGGATAACCATGACGCGGCCCGTCTTATCCGCCGCATCTTACAAGCGCAGGGCGACTTCCTCATTGATGAAGCAACCAATGGGTTGGATGGTTTGCGGATGATTCAACAGACACGGCCGAACCTCGTCATCCTGGACTTGATGATGCCCGGACTGGACGGCTTTAGTATTGTCGAAGCAATGAAAACCAACCCCGCCTTGCATGACATTCCCATCATCGTCGTCACAGCAAAAGAACTTTCCCCTATTGAACGGCAACGATTAGACGGTAAAATTAAAGTGTTGTTGCAAAAAGGGTCATTTCTGGACTCCGACCTTCTCAGCGACATCAAACAAGCCCTCCCCCAGACCTGACAGGTTTTGAAAACCTGTCAGGTCTAGCCTCGAATAGGCAGAAAATACTAATTGCACAATCAGGTGTGTGTGGCACAATTAACCTAGAGGCATTTACTGTATCCTTTTCACATCAACCCATCAGCACACTCACTTCACCGACTGGTTTGACGACAGATAAGCATTCATTATGGAAGAGCCTGCCACCATTCTCTATATCGAAGATGACCCGGCCAGCCGTCGGTTGGTGCAGCGTGTGCTGGGCAGTCGGGGCTATAACGTGCATGTGGCGGCCGATGGGCTGGAAGGTATCTCCCTGGCCCGCGAAACCAGGCCGAACCTGATTTTGATGGATATAAATTTGCCGAGTATGGACGGCCGTGAAATTACCACCCGTCTGCGCAGTTTGCCTCACTTCGCCCACATCCCCATCGTCGCCCTGACGGCCAACCACAGCCCCGGCAGCCGTGAACTGGCGCTGGCGGCAGGCTGCACCGGCTTCCTTACCAAACCCATTGACGTTTCCGTTTTTCCCAGCCAGGTGAAAGATTTTCTGCAAGGCCATATTGAACCGCTGGCGGTGGAAGAAAAAAGCGTTCATCTGGAAAAACACGCCCAAAATCTTGTAGAGCGGCTGGAACACAAAATCAACGAGATGGAAGCGGCCAACAAGCGGCTGCGCGAACTCGACCGGCTAAAGAGCGACTTCATCATCATGGTTTCCCATGAACTGCGCACCCCGCTCACTCTCATCAGCGGTTATGCCCATTTGCTGGATGAGCAGCTTAAACAAACCAAAGAAGAGACCTTGCCGGCAGCCATGATTTCCGGCGTAGCGGAGGGGCTGACGCTGGGTGTGGGCCGGATGCGGGAAGTGGTGAATGAGATCATCAAAGTGGCGCGGATTGCCTCTGGCACACTAGACCTGGCGTTGGGGCCGGTACGCCTCTCCATCCTCATCCAGGATTTGTGCAAGGAATACGAAGAAGTTCTGAAAAAGCGCAATCTTGATTTGCAGGTTGGTGATCTGGAACGGCTGCCGGTGATTGAAGGCGATGGCGTGCAATTGAAATCGGCCATTGAAAATGTGTTGGGCAATGCGATTAAATATACGCCGGATGGGGGCAGCATTTTTATTGTTGGCCGTACGGTGGGGGATGCCATTGATATAATTATTCGGGACACGGGGATTGGCATTCCGGCCAGCGAACATCGCCGTATCTTTGACCAGTTTTATACCCTGGGCCAAATTGAGCACCACTCCACCAGCAAATCTGCCTTTATGGGTGGCGGGTTGGGGCTGGGGCTGGCGATTGCCAAAGGGATTGTGGAAGGGCACAACGGCCGTATCTGGGTAGAAAGCGAAAAGAGGGATATGGAATCGCTGCCCGGTAGTACCTTCCACATTTTGCTGCCCACCGACCAATCCACGCAAAAAGTGAATCTTTAATCATTGGCCGTTTTTAACGGTTATTTGGTTGCAGGTGGCAAGTTGCATGTGGCAGGTGTTCTTTACCTGCAACTTGCCACCTGCAACTTGCCACCATCCTTGTGTTCTGCGTATCCTCATGCCGCCATCATCTTCTGAGTCAACGGCCGTAACCTCCCGTCAATGGCGGCATGGTCTGGTCTGGGCGTTGCTCTCCCCCCTCTTTTTAGGCATCACGCCTATTTTTGCCAAAATTGCTTACGGTGTGGGGGTGGATGTGCTGACGGCCGTTGCCTTCCGTACCCTTTTTGCCGCCGCCATCATCTGGTCAGCCACATTCCTGTTTCGCCGCCACTTCATCCGCAGTTCGGCCGTTGCCATCGTTGGCAGCCTCATTGCTGGCAGCATCAACGGCATTGGGTCAGTTTTTTATTATGGCAGCCTCACCCGTATTGACGCCTCACTAGGGCAATTGATCAATATCACTTACCTGGTATTTGTCACGCTCCTACTGCGGTTAGCCGGTCAATCGATCTCCCGGCTGACCTTGTTTCGCCTGGCCCTGATCTTGCTGGCAATTTATCTGCTAACGATGGGCAGCCTGGGTGAACCGGATTGGGTGGGGGTGGCAATGATGCTGATTGCCGCTCTGACCTACGCCATCCAACTCGTTTTTAGCCAGCGGATTATGCTGGACATCCCTGCCCCCACCATGACCCTCTATGCCATTTCCGCCATGTCATTGGTCGTCACGGCCGCCTGGCTGCTCTTTCCGTCTGATCTGGCGCTGGTCACGGCCGTTGGCTGGCGGGCTATCTTCCTTATGGGGTTAGCCACCGCTCTGTCTCGTCTCACCCTTTTCTTGGGCGTGAAACGGCTGGGCAGTATGCAGGCCGCCTTACTGGGCGTGTTAGAAGTGCTGGTAACGGTGATCATCGCCATTACCTGGTTGGGGGAAAGCCTGACGGCCGTACAATGGTTGGGTGCGCTGCTCATCCTCATCAGCATCCTGCTGGTACGCTACGAACGAGACGTACCAAAACGGGTAGACTGGTGGCACGTTTTTTGGCGCTGGCTGCGGCGGGGACGGTAGTCCGTAATCCGTGATCGGTAATCGGTTTACGGATCACGGATTACGCATCACGCATTACGGTAAGATTCCCCCCTCCTACCCCATCAAGATTAGGGTCGCCTGAGGGTTCGCGCGCCAATTGGCTGTTGGAAGAAGCAGTTGGCGTTATAATCAGGTAGACAAATATCTAATACCCTTTTGGTTTGAAAAATACGACTATCGGGACATTTGCGGAATGGCACGGCCGTGATGCTTGACTCGTGAAAAGCGGACACACATCACGTATCACGCCAAACACGTATAAATCAGATATGAAAATTGAATTTAACAACGGAGATCACATTTTTGAATTATTGGCCGGGGAATGGGATGCGCTGGTGCAGCAGAGCATGACCAACACCCCATTCCAACGACTGGCTTACCAGCGTGCCTGGTGGCAGCACTGCGGCCCCGAAAATGGCAAGCTACACACCATCACGGTACGCGAGAGTGACGGCCGTCTCACTGCCATTGCCTGCTTTTACAATATAGACGGTGTGTTGTACTTTAACGGCTGCACTCAAGAAACCGACTATCTGGATTTGATTGTGGCCGAAAAGGATGCGGCCGCGGCCTGGACGGCCGTGCTGGATTGTCTGTGCTCCTCCGGTTTTCCCACGTGGCACGCGCTGGATTTGTGCAATGTGCCTGCCGCCTCCCACACCCGCCAGATTTTGCCCCAAGAAGCCGCCCATCGCGGCTTCTTGCATGAAGAGTCGGTGCATGAAGTGTGCCCGGTTATCACCTTGAACACCACCTTCGAACGTTACCTGGAAAGCATAGACAGCAAACAGCGGCGCGAATTGCAGCGCAAACTGCGCCGCGCCGAGGCCGCCAACGCCGTGCTGCACGTGGTTGGCCCAGATGAAGATGTGACCCAGGCGGTGGATGATTTCCTGGAACTGTTACAAAAAAGCACTTTTGAGAAGCGGGATTGGCTGACGAACGGCCGTCGTGCCCTCTTCCATGAAGTCGCCCAGGCCGCCCACCAGGATGGCTATTTGCAGCTATTGTTCATGGAGGTAGACGGCCGTAAAGCCGCCACCCTCTTCAACTTTGACTACAACAACCGCATCTGGGTCTACAACTCCGGCCTCGACCCCGTGAACTTCAGCAGCCTCAGCTTAGGCGTGGTTATCACCGCCAAAGCGATTGAGTATGCCACCGCACACGGCCGTGCCGAATTCGACTTCCTGCGCGGCAACGAAACCTACAAATACCGCTTTGGGGCGCAGGACACGGTTATTTACAGGCAGCAGATACGAATTATGAATTATGAAGTATGAATTATGAATTATGAAGTATGAAGTATGAAGTATGAAGTACGAAGTACGAGAAACAATGACACCCAAACACTCAAACACCCAAACACCCAAACACTCAAACACCCAAACACCCAAACACCCAAACACCCAAACACCCAAACACCCAAATACCCAAACACCCAAATACCCAAACACCCAAACACCCAAACACTCAAACACTCCCATCCGCCGCATTGCCATGCTCAGTGTGCATACCTGCCCATTGGCGATGTTGGGCGGCAAAAAGACCGGCGGCATGAACGTCTATGTGCGCGACTTTAGCCGCGAACTGGGGCGGGAAGGCATTCTGGTAGACGTGTTCACCCGCTCCCAGGATGATTGCCAGCCGATGATTAAACACGATTTGGGCTTCGACGGCCGTGTCATCCACATCCCCGCCGGCCCCGAAAAACCGATCCCCCTGGCCGACATCCCGCAATATCTGGATGAATTTGTGCAGGGCGTTCTCGATTTTGCCGCTGCTGAAGGCATCCAGTACGACATCATCCACAGCCACTACTGGCTCTCCGGCCTGGTCGCCGAAAAGCTGCGCGAGAGTTGGGGTGGGGTGCCTATTGTGCAAATGTTTCACACCCTCGGCCATATGAAAAACCAGATTGCCACCAGCGACAGCGAACGCGCCCCTCAGGAGCGGCTGGATGGCGAAACCTACGTCATTCACCACGTGGCTGACCGCATCATCGCCGCCACCCCGGCCGAAGAAGAACAACTCGTCACACTCTATGGCGCTGACCCCGATAAAATTGTCATCATTCCACCCGGTGTAGACCTGGAACGCTTCCATCCCATGGACAAAAAAGAGGCCAAACGGCGCGTGGGCATTCCCTGTGGCGATGCCAACATCTTGTTTGCCGGGCGCATTGAGCCGCTCAAAGGGATTGATACGATGCTGCGCGCCATGGCCATCATCCAGAAACGGTGCCCGGAAGCGGTGAAAAATTGCTGCATGGCCATCATCGGCGGTGACCCCTGGGCTGATGACCTGGACGAGGAAATGGCCCGCCTGCAAGAGTTACGCGACGACCTGGACATTCACGATCTGGTCGTTTTCCTGGGCGCCAAAGACCAGGAGATATTGCCCAACTATTACGCTGCCGCCGAAATGGTAGTGATGCCTTCGCACTATGAAAGTTTTGGCATGGTGGCGCTAGAAGCGATGGCCATGGGCACGCCGGTGATCGCCTCGGAAGTGGGCGGGCTGGCGCATCTGGTGAAACACGAGCGCACCGGCTACCACGTGCCCAGCCGTGATCCAGAAGCGTTGGCACGACGCATTTTTGACCTGCTCACCAATCCGCGCTGCCGCGAAGCGATGGGCCAGGCCGCCCGCGCACACGCCCAGGCGTATGCCTGGCCGAACATTGTGAACCAGATGATGGATGTATATTGTGATAGTCGAGACTGGGAGATCGAGAGATTGGGAGATTGGGTAATCTCTTAATCTCCCAATCTCCTCTTTTGGCATGGTATAATTGCCGCAATCATTCATGCGGTGCGTCCGGTAACAGCGGGCAACCCTTGTGGGCAGGTGTACCATGATCAAGTCGGCTCCTCCCTTTCAACTGACCCCGGAACAACAACAACTTTTGCTGCACATAGCGCGGGATGCGATGACGCAGTGGGTGGAACACGGCCGTATCCCTCATTACCAACATGATGACCCGGCGCTGGCGCAAGCGGCCGGCATCTTTGTGACCCTGCGCCGCCGCGAAGATGGCGAGCTGGCGCTGCGTGGTTGTATTGGCCGCGTGGAAGCGCCGGAATCGCTGCTGGAGCTGGTGCCGGAAATGGCCGTAAAAGCGGCCACCAATGACCCCCGTTTCCCGCCGGTGATGGTTAGCGAACTGCCCCAGTTGCAGATTGAAATTTCGGTTCTGTCACCACTGCAACGGCTGGAGGATGTGAACGAGATTGTGGTGGGGGTGCATGGGTTGTTGATTGAGGGTCACGGCCGTCGCGGTTTGCTCCTGCCCGAAGTCCCCCTCCATCACCATTGGAACCGCGCGGATTTTCTGGAAGGCATTTGCCTGAAAGCCGGTTTGCCGCCCCATGCCTGGCAAGAACCGGATATACAGCTGTATACGTTTACAACGTTTAGTTTTGAGGAGGAGATTGGGAGATTAAGTAACCGTGCAGTAATGATGTAATTGAGCAATTTGGTAATTAGCCGCTTCAATTACTTAATTACCCAATTACCCAATTGCTAACTTATTTGCAAACGATCACTAAGAGATTATTCAGACTCCAATCTCTACTCTCTCAACAGTTCCAACATATCCGCATGAATACGGCCGTTACTGGCCACCACCGCCATCTCCCGCGCAATTTGTACGGGGCGGCCATCCATCTCCGTCACCTGTCCTCCTGCTTCTTGCACCAGCAAAACACCCGCCGCCACATCGTAACTCTTTAATTTGTACTCCCAGTAGCCATCCAGCCGCCCGGCGGCCACATAGGCCATGTCCAGCGCGGCCGCCCCGGCGCGGCGGATGCCATGCGCCCGCTTGAGGAAACGGGACAGTTGGGCCACATTATCCAGGTCGCTGGTGTGCCGGTCATAGGGGAAGCCAGTACCCAACAGACTGCGCAGCAGCGTATCCGCCCGGCTGACGTGCAGCCGCTGTCCGTTGAGCCATGCGCCCTGCCCGGCTACGGCCGTAAAACATTCTGCACGCATCGGGTCATAAATCACACCAACCAACGGCCGTGTCCCCTCCACCAGCGCCAGCGACACACAAAACACCGGAAAGCCATGCGCAAAATTGGTGGTACCGTCCAGCGGATCAATGTGCCAGGTGTAGGCGCTGCTACCGGCTGTGGCGCCCCCTTCTTCACCCACCAGCGTATGATCAGGGAAAGCGGCCCGCAGCCGGGAGACGATCAACATTTCCGCCTGTTGGTCATACTGCGTCACCCAATCTACGGCCGTGGCCTTCTCTGTAATCTCCATTTCCCGGCCAAACCCCTCCCGCAACAATGCGCCGGCTTCGGTGGCAATGGCTACGGCCGTATTCGCTACCTGTCGTAATTCCATATCACTCCTATGCAAATGTCATACAAAACCGAATTCTAAACCCCTACCCCACGCACATATAACAAATACATTCCCAGGAAATAGACGATCAGAATGGCCGCGCTGTCCAATTCGATGAAGAGGAAACGGCGTTCCACACGAGCCAGCGTACCCAGCAAGGCCATTGTCGTCAGCAACAACCCCAACAACCCCACCAGCGCAAAGGTGGGATCAATCGCGCTGAGAAATGAGCCATCCAGATAGAAAAAGTCGGCCAGCCCCATGGCAAACATGTTAAACACACTCGATCCGAATAAATTGCCCACCGCCAGATCAAAAGCATTGATGCGCATGGCGGCAAATGCAGCAATTAACTCCGGCAGGGAGGTGACTAATGCCAGTAATGATGTGCCCACAAAACCGGTGCCCAGCCCGGTAATCTCGGCAATACCGGTGCTGGCGTTTACCAAAATCGGCACCACCGCCACCAGGACAACAGTGGCAATAGCAAAACCGATGATACCGCGCCGCAGAGAAGGGTAGTCGGGGACAGATTCAACGTCCGGGGTCACGGCCGTGACGCCACCTTCCCGCACCCCTTGTTGAATCACCCACAACCCCACAAAATAGCCAGCGATGATCAAGATACTGTCCAACCCCACCCACCCAATGGTCACGCCAATATCGGCCACTATCGAGGTGACAGCGATTAACATCAGCCATATCGTTAATCCGGCCGTCAATGAATGGCTCACTGCAATCCGGCGCATCAAAGGCGCTTGAAAATAGAGCATGTCCAAAATGGCTAATAAGGCCATATTGACCATATTGCTGCCAAAAAAGTTCCCGGCCGCCAGATTGGGTGCATCCACTCGAAACGCACTGATCGAAGCCAGCATCTCCGGCAACGACGTTGCCGCCGCCAGAAAGACGGTACCAACAAACAAACCGCCCAGCCGGGTGCGCACCGCAATAATGTCGCCATGCTGGGCCAGAAAATGGGCGGCCGTTACAACTACTGCTGCACTGATAATAAACTGCAACCAGATCATGTCCCCTCCTGATGGTTACGCGCATCCGACGCCAAACCCCATGCCTGGGTTACCGGCAGCACAAACATCACCCCCCTATGCGGTTCACTCAGCTTACCGATAACTGCTTCGGTGGCTATGACCGCCCTTTCGGCCACCTCAAGCACAGGTATTACCGAAAAGATGGTATGGTGCCCCACCCGACCGGCGCTAAAAATTTGCCCAAACCCGGGAAAAGCCGCTTCCGGCGTCTGGCGGAATAAGACCCGGTTGATGCCAGTGCTATCCATAATTGTCACTCCCGGCACACCGGCCCCCGCCCAGGCGTCCAGAACTTCATTAAGCCGGGAGGGATCATCCAAAACCATCACTAATAAATACATAAGTACCTCCAAAAAGCCGTAAGTGATAGTCTGTAATCGTTGATCGGGCTGCAGATTACGGACTTCGGATTACACATCACACATCCATCACTGCTTGACTCGCCGGTACGTCTGGTACTCGGCCTGTGTTTCACTGAGCCACTGAAGGAGAGTGGCTTCGTCGGCCGTGCGCAGCAAATCGGTCACGGCCGTTAACCTGTCCTGAAACGCCGCAATTTGCCCCAACACGGCCGTGCGGTTGGTGAGCAAAATGTCCAGCATCATCAGGGGATTGGTGCCTGAGACCCGTGTGGTATCCCGAAAACCAGACGAACTCACCGGCCACAGCCGTTCATCCCCCATACCGGCGGCCGTGCGCATCAACGACGCTGCCACCACATAGGGCAAATGGCTGATCGCCGCCACCACCTCATCATGCACATCCGGCGGCAGGAACAACGGATTCGCCCGTACCCACCTCACCAACTCTAAAGCGGCTACCTCTATTTCTGGCGTTGTGCGTTGTGTCCGGCACAATACAAAAGTTTGTCCCTGGAACAAATCCGGTGTAGCCGCGCCAAATCCGGCCACCTCTTTCCCGGCCATCGGATGCCCGCCCATTGCCTGAAATTGAGGCGACAGACTATCCATAGCGGCGCATATTTCCGCCTTGCTGCTGCCCAGGTCGAGGATCATCAGGCCAGACGGCCGCAGCACCGGTAACTGTGCCAGGCAATGCAAAATCGCCCGTACCGGCGTTGCCAGAATGACCAATTCCGCTTCAGCGACACCCACCGCCAGATCGTCCGTTACCACATCCGCCAGCCGTTCGGCGGCGGCACGTGTCTCCGGGTTGGTGTCTACAATGGTGAGATGAAGCGGAAAGGAGGGCACGGCCGTACGCTGAGCCAGCCGCAGCGCCAGCGCCAGCGACCCGCCAATCAATCCCAACCCCACAATACAAACCCGTTTCACCTGCATAGCCGCCGATTATACCCGACATGGGGAGAGCACGTGAGCACGTGAGCACGTGAACACGTAAGCACGTGAACACGTAAGCACGTGAACACGTAAGCAC
>CAZOPF010000001.1:118124-124038 GCA_964581605.1 uncultured Ardenticatenaceae bacterium | reverse complement strand
AGCACGTGAACACGTAAGCACGTGAACACGTAAGCACGTGAACACGTAAGCACCTAAGCACGTGAACACCAATCACTCAATTACCCAATTACAAATCCCCCCTACCTTAACACCATCTGGGCAAAACTGCCCCCTCATTGACAACCCCTCCGCTCTGTGTTAGCCTTGCCGCCGATATTTACACATCAGGCTCACCAGATTGGTTGCCTGGAAATTGGAGGTTTTTTAATATGGCAGAGCGTGAAACTGGCACTGTCAAGTGGTTTAACAAAGACAAAGGTTTTGGCTTTATCGAGCGTAGTGAAGGTGGCGATGATTTGTTCGTTCACTATAGCTCTATTGAAGGCAATGGCTTCAAAACATTGCAAGATGGCCAGGCCGTTGAATACACCGTTGGCCCAGGCCGTAAAGGTTTGCAGGCGCAAGAAGTAATTGTTTTACCGTAACCAGACAGATTGACGACGCAAAAAATAGCACACAAATTTGTGTGCTATTTTTTTTACAGCCATGCCCTCCCCTTCCCCTGGCTATATGGACGGTGAAACCTGGTATCGCGCCTGCCAGGAACCAGACCTGCCAACCCAAACGGCCGCATTCACAACCCTCTTTGTCTATCTCAGCCGGGTGGCGCTGCACATTGTGTACGACCAACCGGGAGCGGAAACGTTGGCCCAGGATTGCGCCCAAACCGCGCTCATCCGCATTCACCAACGGCTGGCTGAGTGCCGTGAACCGGCCGCCTTCCGCACCTGGTCCCGCCAGATCGTCAGCCATATCGCCATTGACACCCTTCGCCGCCGCGCCCGCCTGACTTTCGCTTATGAAGATGAGCTGGACACCATGTCCAGCAGCCTGGCCGCCGAACAACCCACCTTAGAAGAGCAAACGGCCGCAACTCTTCACACCCAGGCCCTCCACACCGCCATCCAAAGCGCCCCCATCAGTGACCGCTCCCGCCGCGTGGTGATCGGCCGTTACCTGCAAGAACTACCCGACGAGGTGTTGGCTACGCTGGAGAGCAAACTGACGGGCGTGGAAATGCTGCCCAGCCACATCCAGGTGACACGTTCTAAAAACATTGCCAAACTGCGCCAATGGCCGCCTTTGTTAGATTTGTTGGCCGGCAGTGGAAAAGAATGAGCCTGCCTCTGCGTCTTTTAGGATAGGAGAAGATGAAAATGGCGAATGAACCAGGACGATACAAACAACTAAAAGAGGCGCTACAGATCACAACGGATGAAGCTATCTGTGATGCTATTTTGGCACAGTTGGACGAGTATGTGGCCGCGCAGCTTAACGGCCGTGACCCCTTTCCTCTCTACCCGCATATTGCCGTTCACCTGGATGGCTGCCTGCTGTGTGCTGCCGCCTACGGCCGTCTCTATCGCCTGACTCTGGCCGACAATCGTGAAACCTTGCCTATCCTGCAAAACCCGCGCCAGCCCGATCTCTCGTTTTTGCCGCCTGTTGCCGCTTCTTCCCTGGCCGATAAATTGCGCACGGCCGTTGAAAAACTACAAAATGGCTGGCGTTTGCGCCTCTCTGCCGACCTGCTCCCGCTCTTACAACCCCAGCCTGTTCCCCTTCCTGTGCGTGCCGCAACCGAAGAGGAGCGTTACGCCACATTACTGCTGGCGTTGGAACCAGATCAATCCCTGCAAACTGACGTGCCCTTCAAACTGCTGGCATACCGTGACGCCCAATCCCCAACCGACTGTCTGGTGGAAGTGTGGGTGCAGCCACACGGCCGTGCCTGGCCCCACCTGGCCGGCTTCACCGTCACCCTGCACCTGCCCAACCAGACCCATCAACAAATTACCAACCCCTGGGGCGTCGCCACCTTCCCCCACATCCCCATCATTACGTTGGAGGTTCTGATTCTTACTGTCGTTGAATAGGAGATTGGAGATTAGGAGATTGGAGATTGGAGATTGAGAGATCACCCCATCACCTCATCACCCCATCACCCCATCACCTCATCACCTCATCACCTGCTCACCCCCTCACCTCATCACCCCACCAACACAAACGCGGCCCAAAAACGGGGATGAGCAAACGGCCGTACACCCTCCCCCTTTCCGGCCAGCCAATTCGCCGCTTCCGCAACTCCGCCGGGTATTTCGGCAGTGATAGTTTGCAATTCAACGGCCGTCACCGTTTGCAGCCAACATTGTGCGCTGTGAAGAGCAACGGCCGCCTCCGCCCCCGCCATCATCTCCTGGTAAAACCGGCGCATGAGCAACAAGGTCGGCCAATCAGCCACCGCCCATTGGCTGACCAATACCGCCCCTGCGCCTGCCGCCAAAAAAGCCCGCACCAACCCCATCGGCTCGTCCCCACGCTGCACCTGGCTCACCCCCGTCTGGCAGGCGCTCAACGTCACCAATTCCACCGGCAGTTTCCAACCTAGCACCTGCCACGCGGTCAGCCGTTCACCCGCCCCCGTTTCCAGGTAGGAATCGAGAGGGGACAAGGGATCAAAACGGCCGTGACACGCCACATGCAGCCAGCGATATTGCCCTGCCTGCTCTGCCAGCGCCGTCACTTTTGGCTGCTCTCCTACCCACGCCTCCCCGCCGGTCACGGCCGCGATAAAGTGGGCTTCTGTCTCTGTATGCCGTAATGCCTTATTCTCTCCTTCATACCCCACCGCCAGACACAACTTCGTAGGATGGGCACGCGGCGCCCGGTGCTGCTGCCAAAAAGTGACACTGGGTATGATGGTCAGCAAGGGGCCATCCGGTCGGATGAACGGCAAACCCGAAGCTGCTTCGGGCCGCCCCGCCCCATCCAGCAACGCCGCAAACGGGACTTCGTGCAGCGGGCCATGCGGGGCAATGAGAACCTGTTGTGTCCCGTCCGGCATAGAAGAAGGTAGCAAAAAATCATGGAGAGCACGGCAAACGGCCGTCTCCAAAAACCGATGGCGATCCTCCAAACGCGGCGAACGCCAGGCCAGATCATTTGGGTCAAGGGGGCAAATGTGGGTCGTCACGCCAGCCGCCGTCAGGCAAAAGAGCAGCGTCCGCGCTGGCGGCAGCAGGTGTGCCCGCACCGGGCTGTTCGCCGGAAGTTGTTGCAGCCAGGGCAATTCCCGATCCAGCACCCCGGTGGTGAAGTAAGAGAGTACGGCCGTGCCCGGCGGCACATCTGGCAATTCATCCATCTCACTTTCCGGCTCTGGCATACCGCCCACCGCTTCCACAAACGCCCGCGCCCGTGCCCGTTCCGCCCAGGCAAACGCTTCGGCCGTATGCCCCATGGCCAGGCAGTGCAGCACCAGCGCCTCATACACCTGCTGCCACCGCCCCAGCAGACTGATTTTGACCCCTTCATCACGCAAAGGGGTACGGGTCGCTTCAATCACGGCCGTGCCCGCCCGAAATTGTGCCAATGCTCCCCCCTCATCCCCCAACCGACGCAGTAACTCGCCCAACCGCAAATGCGCCTCGGCCATCATATCTTGCCGCCCAATCGCCTGCGCCAGCGTCAGAGCTTTCTCAAATTCGCTACGCGCAACATCCAGATGACCGCTCACCTGCCGCGCCAACCCCAACGCCAGATGGGCATTCATGGCGTAGATTTTGGTCTCTAAAAGTGCTAAAGCTTCCTGTGCCGCGGCTGCCGCTTCCTCCACTCGCCCCTGCATCAAATACGTTTCACTGATGTTCACCAGGACACGGCCGAGTGAATCCTGCGCCCCATCCGCCCGCCGCCGGGCAGCCACCGCCTCAAAACAATCCATCGCGGCCGCCCACTGCCCGCGATCCCGGTAAATCAGCCCCAGGCCGCTTTGTGCGGCCGCCAGCCATTGCGCCGATCCCGTTTCTGTGAAACACCCCACAGCCTGATTCAATTCAAATTCGCCTTCGTCATACTGCTGTAACTGATAGGCCACAATTCCCAGATTAAGCCAGGCCAATCCTTCGCGCAGCCGATTGCCCAGGCGCTGCCAGACGGCCAGGCTGGCCCGATAGCCGATGATCGCTTCTTGCAGCCGCCCGGTAATGCGGCAATAGAGGGCACGCGAGTTGAGCACACGGCCGTACACCATCTCATCCAGTTCCGCTTCCGCCAGCAAAGAGTCAAAAACAGCCAGCGCCGCCTCATACCGGTCTTGCAAACCCAGCGCCACCCCGGAAAAATAGCGCAGTAACTGCTGCCCCACCCGCGCCCGGATGGGTACGTCGGCCAACCCATTCACCAGCGTCACAAACCCCTCCGGGTCATCCAGCAGCAGCCGGTTCCCCAACCGCTCCACCAATTGCAAAAAGTCTGGCTCAACGGCCGTCTCCCCTTCACCCAACCGCCCCGCCAACGCCGCCACCCCGGCCTCATGCCACCGCCGCCAACGGGGAAGATCATGTTGCTCTAGTTGAGCCAGATCAGCGGAGGATAAAGTGAGTACGGCCGTCCATGCCACCCCATCATCTAACAATTCCTCATCCATATATGCCATTATATCCAGGCATCCCCCCATCCGCTTATCCGTTCCCCGGCGTCTTCGCCGCCATCCGCTGCCCAAATTTAATGGAAAGGTCAACAGCCAGTTATTCGTCTCTTTGGCAGGCGCACGCAATTGGCAAGCGTTGTAGACCGATTTTCCAAATCGGGCGGCGATTTAGAAAATCGCCATACATTTACCACGGAGACAAAACGATGAAAAAACGAATATGGCAATGGTTGATTGGTTTTTGTTTAGTCACGGCCGTCCTCACTCTGAACACCACTCGCTCTCAGGCTCACCTCGATCCGCCCGCCCCACCCGCCTTTCAGGAAGTGGTGTGGCTGCGCGGTGTGAACGTATTGGATGACATGGACCATATGGGCGGCGCGGGGGAATTATGGCTCGATTGGACATTGGTACAACCGGGCCACGAAGGCAACAACGGCCGTATCCCCGCCGCCGGTACGGTAGCCGTCAATGCGCCACCAGCCGCCCCTTTCCCCGCCCCCTTCCCCATCTTGCTCTATAACCATTTGAACTGTAATCCGCTGGAACGGCCGTTGGGCCTGCTTCTCACCCTCAACGATGATGACGGCCCCTGGGGGGTGGATAGCAGCCCTCAGGCATTGGCAGTGGGCGCGGCCGGGGGAATTTTTGGCGTCGCCAACGCCCAGTTTGCCTACACCATCGAAGTCATGGTCATCCCCCGCCCAGAACTCAATCCCTTGTGTGAAGGCAATTATTTGCCACCGCCCGAACAGCCCGACCCACCCGAACCGCCGCCCCCCACCGGCACACCAACCCCTTACAGCTATGAGTTTGAAGAGAACAATGTGACCGTTTTCCGGGAAGATGGCACCACCTTGCTGCAAACGGCCGTCATCGGCCCGCCACGCATCGAACACCTGCCCCAAACCATCCTCGTTGTGGACGATGATTCCGTGGAAATTTACGACCTGAACGGCAACCTGCTTGGATCACAAACCACCACCGGCCCGGCGCAGGTCACATCGGCTAACAATCTCTTTTTTATCACTGATGACGACTCGGTTGAAGTGTACAGCCACCAGGGGCTATATCAGGGCACGGTGCTGACCAACGGCCGTGCCGACCTCCTGCTCGGCGACTCTGTCATCATCATTGACGACGATTCTGTAGAAATTTACAGTTGGAATGGCCTGCTCTTACGCCACGCCAACACCATGGGGCGGGCGGCCGTTTACCTCAGCGGCAATCGCCTGATCGTGGTGGACATGACGGCCGTGCAACTCTTCGACTATCAGGGGCTGCCCATCAACCTGATGACCACCCCCCCACAGGCCACCGTCCTCGTCCGCGAAGGGCGCATCATCATCATTGACGACGACAGCGTAGAAATCTACGACCGCGACGGCGACCTGGTACGCCATGTGCCCACCGACGGCCGCGCCACCGTGCTGGTGGATGGCGACCGGATCATCGTCATTG
>CAZOPF010000001.1:0-118024 GCA_964581605.1 uncultured Ardenticatenaceae bacterium | reverse complement strand
CGCCACCGTGCTGGTGGATGGCGACCGCATCATCGTCATTGATGACGACAGCGTGCAAATCTACGACCGTGAGGGCAACCTGGTACGCCACATCCCCACCGACGGCCGGGCCACCGTGCGCGTCAGTGGCAACCGGATCATCGTCATAGATGATGACTCCGTGCAAATTTACGACCGCGACGGCAACCTGATCCGCCATATTCCGACTGACGGCCGTGCCGACGTCATCGCCTATGAAAATCGCACCATCACTGCCGACAACAGTGCCGTGCAGATGTATAATCACGATGGCGCGCTGCTGCTTGATGTTCCCACAGACGGCCGGGCTACCATGACCATCGAAGGCGAATCCCTGCTCATCACCACCCCAGACGGCCAGACCACCAGCTACTCGCTCGACCAACCACCGCTGCCACCACCCTTCCCCGGCTACCAGATTTTCCTGCCGGTAGTGATTAAGTAATCGTTTGTAGTAGGCGATAAATCGCCTACTACGAACGAAAAAAGGAGACGGCCGTATGCCTCAACGACTACCATACAATCTGTTCACTTTATTGATAGGATTGGGGCTGCTCACGGCCGTCATCCTCCATCTCTCCTCGCCATCCACCGCCGCCTCCGGTTCGCTCCGGTTTGTAGACGCCCAAAACGACCCCCTGCCCAACGCCGACCTGCGCCTGCTCTGTTACTCCACCGCCGCCGCCAACAGCCCGCTTTTGGCCGATTTGCCCGCCCGCACCGATGCCAACGGCTATCTGACCCACCCCTTGCCCACCAACTGCACCTATCTGGCCGCCCTCTGGCTGCGCCACACCCAGCCTTCCGGCAAGCCGGCACATGGCCCGGCCTATTGGGTCTACGCTACAAGCTGGCAGTCCGGCAATGTGGAACGGCAACCTGCCACCGGCGATATTCAACTGTCAGACAGCCAGCCGCTCGTCCTGTTTAATCTCGTGGCCAGCCTGGCCTGGCAGCCCGCTAATCCCACCTACATGGCCCAACTGCAAACCGGCCTGCGCCAGATGTCCGCTTACCTGTATGACCTGACGGAAGGGCAAATGGCCGTGGGCGCGGTGACGGTTTATGCGGACGGCCGTCAGTGGGAGAGCGCCGATCTCCGTTTTCTGGCCGCCAATGATTACCGCCCCACCGCTTACATGGGTGGCATCGTGCCCGGCGCCACCCCCTACACCGCCCCCGCCACCCTCAGCCAGACGGTCTACGCGCCGGGCGGCATTTACCTGGGGCGCTATTGGGATGGGCTGGATGCGGCCGATCCAGTTGATGGGGCCTGGTCGCAGCCCGCCGCCTACCGCACATTGGCGCATGAATGGGGGCACTATGCCCTGTTTTTGTATGACGAGTATCAGCAAGACCAGCCCGCCGGTAAACAGGAGACGTACTGCACCTGCCTGGATTTGCCGAATGGCGCGTGTGCGGCTTCGGCGATGGCGTATCATTACACGGCCGTGGCCCTCTGGCACCCCACCGAACATGGCAACCCACTCGTCTGCCAGCAAACCGACCAGATGTTGGTACACGGCGAAGCGGATTGGGCGACATTGCAGCGTTGGGGTGATATTCAGCAGCTTCCCGACAATTGGCTGCAACCGCCATCGCTACCCCTCGCCACCCAAACGCCAGATGTGGTAGATGACCTGTTTGGCCGCACCCCTGGCTACCGGCTCTATCTGCCCACGCTGGCCAAAAGCGGCACGGCCGTCACCAATCCCACCGAACCTACCATCCACCTGGCATTGGACGGCAGTTTCACACAACTGGAATTAGAGGCGCTTCACCCCCAGGTTTATTTGCTGCAAGACGGCCGTGTGCAATACCAGGGCACCAGCAACAGCAATCGGGGCGTGTCCGGTTCGGTTGGGCAAATCACCCTCCTGGGCGTTCAACCCACCGGCCGCGCCGCCGTTTATGCTGACAAATATGCAACGGAAACAGCAGGCGGGGGACGCTTTAGCTACTCCGCGCCAGGCGGCGGCCCGCCCTTAGAAAACGGGAACACCTTAACGCTCACGGCCGTCGCCTGGGAAGCCAGCCTGGATGTGCAGTATGGCATGGATGGGCCGCTGCTGACAGTGATGACCGTCACACTGACCAGCCCGGACGCGCTAACCACGCCGCCCGTTGCCCAACGCTGTTCGCCAGATGCGGCCGTGGGCTGCTCGACCGGGGAGACGATGACGGCCGTAAACGCGAACAGCTGGACGGCCGTGTTCACCGCCGCACCCGGCCAGCCATTGCCCAAGTATGGGCTGGTGGGAGTGCAGGCAGCCGGGCATGGGGCATTGTGGCGCTGGTATCAATCGTTAGGTGGTGTTGGCCCGGCGCACGATGACGGGCAGGCCCCCCTGTTGGATGGATTGGCGATGGTGGCGGCGGAAACGGCCGTATCCGGCCCAAATAACCAGGCCATCCTCATGCCCGCCGCCGATTATGCCGCCCTCACTGCCCCGCTGCCGCCTGGTTTTGCGGCCGTCATTGGCACGCCGGTTGACCTGGATGTGCTGCTGCCCACGCCAAACACGCCCCTGATTGTGACGCTGTTTTATGAGCAGACGGCCGTAGACCGGCTGGGTTTGAATGAAGCCCAGTTGGAACTGCTGCATTACTCTCGCAGCCTGAATCAATGGCAGGTCGTCGGCGTGTCGGGGCGCAGCCCGTTGATGAACTGGCTGGCTTCTGTGCCGGTGACGGCCGATGGCATCTCCAATGGCATCTATGCCATTGGCTGGCGGCCCATTCCGCCGCCAGTCGCGGATTTTGACGCTATGCCTCGCAACGGCCCCGCCCCCCTGCCGGTCAACTTTATCAATCTCTCCGAAGGAGCTTACAACAGCAGCCTGTGGGATTTTGGCGATGGCATCACCAGCACGATGACCCATACGATGCACCTGTATGAAACGCCAGGCTTTTATACCATCACGCTGACCGTCAGTGGGCCAGGCGGAAGCGATACGCTGACGCAGCCGAACTTTATTGTGGTAATTGGCACACGGTAAAGCTGACATCCCGTGCAAAAATTGCATTCGGCGGCCAATCTGGTAAGGTTAGCTTTGCTTAATGCTCTGCTCTGTGAGGGTTTATGGATCAAACGCCAGCACAAAGACGTGAACAGATTTTGACCTGGCTGCGCGAGGACCAACTGCTGCGTATTGATGAACTTGTACAGCGACTCCGTGTTTCCACCATGACCATCCACCGTGACCTGAATGCCTTATCGGACGCAGGTATGGTCGAAAAAGTTCATGGAGGTGTGCGTCTACCAGACCCGAATCTGGTGACAACGGAAACCTGCCAACTCTGCCATATGCCGGTAAAAAGGCGATTGCATTTTGTTATTACCACGCAAAGTAATGCAGTCATTCGCGCCTGCTGTCCTCATTGTGGGCTGCTGTTATTGGCTGCCCGAACAGAAACCAGTACGGCCCTGTTGAGAGATTTTATTTACGGCCGTATTATCAACATCCATCAGGCGTATTTCGTGGTAGAAAGTCGGATAGCTGTATGCTGTGTGCCCAGCATCCTGCCCTTTGCCAACCAGCCCGATGCGGCCGATTTTCAACTTGGTTTTGGGGGTCAGGTAATGCAGTTAACGGAAGCCCAGGCCTATCTTTCACACGCCCACCAGACCGATCACAACCACTCTTAGTAATCGTTTGCCAATAAGTTGGCGATTGGGTAATTGGGTAATTAAGTAATTGAAGCGGCTAATTACCAAATTACTCAATTACATAATTACTGCACGGTTACTTACCTCTTCGGAATGCCCCCCCCAGCCGTTCAGCTTTTTCGCGGCCGTCATTGCTGATGGATGGCAAAAGTTGAACGCCTTGCGCCGGACTCATCCCTGGTACTTCATTTTGATTGATAACGCCATGTTGATATAATTTGTGATAAATCACAGATTATAACGCCCACCTGGCGCTCAGGGTGTGAAAGTTCCACACCCAACAGGTACTCATAATGGTTGACAGACGATTGCTGTGGACAAAACGAATGGTATTACTGATTTGCTGCTGCCTCATCAGCTGCCAGCGTGCCCATGAATTTGCCGGGGAAAAGCTGCCGGTGCCGATGCCGGCACCGGATAGGGCTTTGCTATCGGCTGATGGGCCAGTGAGCTTACAAGATTTTCAAGGCAAGTACACATTCGTTTATTTTGGCTACCGCTTTTGCCCTGATGTCTGCCCGGTAACAATGGGCAGGCTTAAGCAGGTCAGGGCCGATTTAGGTGAGAACGCTGACCAGATGGCTGTGATCATGATCACAGTTGACCCTGAGCGGGACACGCCAGAAAAGATGGCCGAGTTTATGAATTATTTTGATAGCACTTTTGTGGGCCTTTCCGGTGACAAAGAGGCAATTGATGCAGTGGGTAAACCCTTCGGGCTTTATTACAACCGGCACGAAGGCACAGAGGCCTCAGGCTATCTGGTTGACCACACATCCCGGTTCTTTTTATTAGACCGAAATGGCAATGTTATCCTTTCTTATGCGCATGAGACACCCACCGCTGCCTTGCTGAAAGACGTGCAGTATTTAATTGAAAATGAATGAAGAATCGGCTGTGAGCCGATTTTGCATTATCAGAAAAACAATTGATGGACCAAGGAGATTTGAAGTATGAAACGATTAGTATTAATTACCTTGTTAGGGTTGAGCCTGTTGGTGCAGGCAGCTTGTAATGCTGGCGAATCGGAAACAGCCGCCATTACCGTAGAAAATGTGCGGGCCAATATGACCTTGCCTACAGATACTGGTTCATTTTGGATGGAGATTACCAATAGTTCTACCAGCGATGATGCTCTGGTGGGTGCCAGTTTTGATGGTTGCGGCGTTATTGAATTGCACGATATGGTTATGGAAGATGGGGTTATGGTAATGCGGCCTGTTGAGGGTGGGCAGATTCAAATACCGGCCGGCGAGACAGTGTCGCTGGCACCGGGTGGCTTGCATGTGATGTGTCTGCAAAAAGAATCCGCTCTGGAATTAGGCACACAGGTTGAACTTGAACTGGAGTTTGCCAAGGCTGGCACGATGCGTGTAACCGGTGAGGTGGTGGAGCCAGCTATGGGTGGTGGGGAGATGGGAACGGACAATTAAATTTGTCACGGCCGTTCGCCAAAAATCGCCCGCCCTATCCGCACATGGGTTGCCCCCTCTTCAATTGCCACCTCAAAGTCATCCGTCATGCCCATGGAGAGTTGAAGAGGGGTAGCCAGGAGCAGGTCTGTTTGCAAGCGAGTGGCTAACTGCCGGGTACGGCAAAACACTGCCCGAATCTCTTCTATGGGAGCGTTCCAGGGGGCCATAGTCATCAATCCGGCCAATGAAAGAGCGGGCATAGCATTGATCTCCGCCGCAACGGAACGTAACACGGCCGTTTGTGCCGCATCCTCCTCCCATCTCGTGCAGTCAAAGCCCGATTTGGCAGCCTCCCCCGAAACATTCACTTCCAGGAAAACGGGCAGGGCAAAACCCATGGCCAGACGGCCGTTTGCCGCCATGTCTCGTGCTAACCGATGGGCAATTTTCAGCCGATCCAACGCATGAAACATATCGGCATAGGCGGCCGCCTGGGTCGTTTTGCGGCTCTGCAATGTGCCAATCAGGTGCCAGGCGGCGCCGCTGTTGGGGCCAAGGTGGCTTTCCAGGTACGGCCGTTTTTCTGCCAGCTCCTCGGCCCGGTTTTCGCCAAAGTGGCGCAGCCCGGCCGCATAAGCCGCCAACACCGTTTCTGGCGGCCAGGTTTTGGTCACCGCCACCAGGGTAATCTCGGCCGGTTCACGGCCAGCGCGGGCCGCCGCCTGTTCGATCCGTTGCATAACGGCCGTTGCTCTTTCCGCAATCCCATCCATATCATTGAACCCAGGTGGGGGGCATCTGAGGATGCCCACTCCTCTCATGATAATTTCTTACTGTGAATAACTAATTTTGAAGATAATACCGGTCGCCCAGTCGGCCACATACAAACTGCCATCCGGGCCAACAGTCACATCAATTGGCGCGGCAAAACCGGTGGCAAAATTCGTGGGCACAGAGCCACCTGCCCCTACGTGCATCACCTTTTGCGCCCCCTGAAAGGAACTCCACAACGTCACAAACAAACTGTTGTAATAGCCCGGAAACTGGTCTGCCAGATAGGCTGTTACCCCTGTGGGGGACGAACTGGGCACAAACGTCACCAGCGGTGGAATAACTGATACCCCTTCAGGCGGGCTAAAACAGACATCACAATCATAATACGGGTAGCCATGCAGACCGCCCGCCACCACCCGGTGCAGCCGTTCCGGGGGGTCAAAGTCAGGGGTGTTATCTGTGGCCCAAAGCTGACCGTTGCCATCCCAGGCAATGTCGTAAGGGTTCCGAAACCCTCGCGCATACACAGTCACCTCGCCAGTATCAGGATTAAACCGCAGGATACTGGCTTCCAGTGGATGTAATTCATCCTGCCGGCCGCTGCCATCCAAAATCTCACCATGGTCAGCACGGCCGCCTACGCCTACATAGCCATAGCCATCTGGCCCAAAAACGATGCCGTTGGCCGAATGGAAATAGGTGTAACAACAAGGCAACCCACCAATCAACTGCCCCTGATTTACAATCGAAACCTGCGCTTCGCCTCCTATATTCTCGTTGCGAACACGGTCAGAGACGTATAACTTGTTGGTGCCAGGGCGGAAAGCAATGCCGGTGGGCGTATTGAACCCGGTGGCATACGTGCCCACATTCCCATTGTCATCCATCGTCAGGATGCTGCCCGCCTGCATGGCAATATACAACAACCCATCAGGGCCAAAGGTAATGCTGGTGGGGTTGCCCACCGTGCGCCCCACATAGCTCACATCAAAGCCGGCTGGGACGATGATGCGATTCTCCCAGCCCACCCGGTCATCAAAGGCGGGATAGTTGTTATCGGGCGGGATGGGCACATTGCCGGCTGGTGGTGGGGCAGAGGTAGCTGTGCTGGCCGCTGTGCCGGTGGCGTTAGCGGTGGGGGGCGCAGCAGTGGGGTTGGCGGTTCCGGCAGTTGCTGATGGCGTTAAACCCACTGTTTCAGAGGTGGCGGGCACGGCCGTATGCGTGGGCGTATGGGCCATCGCCTTACCATCCCCCGTGGGGACGGTGGTAACGGTGGCTGGCTCAGGAAGGGGGGTGCGTGTGGCGGGCACGGCCGTCGGCATGGCGGCCGTGTTGGTGGCAATGGGTGTTTGTGTATTGACCTGAGCCGCCACCGCAGGCTCAGGCGGCGTTGCCGTTGGCACATCCACACCACAGCCTGCCAACAACAACAGCAATAAAACAGAGAGGCTATACCGAAGGCTATACCGAAGGCTATACCGGAGGCTATACCGCTTCATAATCGTTTGAAATGCTCCATATCTTTTGGATTTTCTGGCCGAAGATGGCCCTGGCGCTACTTTATCAGAAGTAGTGAGAAATTTCACATGCGCTCACGTTCCACCAGCAACGTCACCGGGCCATCGTTATGAATTTCCACATCCATGTGTGCGCCAAAAACGCCGGTAGCTACCTGAAAACCGGCGTCACGCAATAGCTGGCAAAAGTGGTCTACCAGCGGTTCGGCCTGGTCTGGGCGGGCGGCGGCCGTAAATGACGGCCGTCGCCCTTTTTGGGCATCGCCATACAGCGTGAACTGGGACACCACCAACAAGCTCCCCCCCACATCAGCCAATGCCAGGTTCATTTTGCCCGCCTCATCTTCAAACAGGCGCAGCCCGGCCACCTTTGCCGCCAGCCATTCCGCTTCAGCCATTGTGTCGCTGTGGGTGACGCCCAGGAGGATGACAAACCCGCGCTCTATCTGGCCGATCATACGGCCGCCTACGGTAACTGAGGCATGGGAAACTCGTTGAAGCAAGGCACGCATAAAGAGGGATGTGGCTTGTGATACAGAAGCCCGTCAGGGTGTTATTTGCACAATAACGAGGGAAATGTCATCAGAATGGTCTTGAGCGGCGGCCAGGAGGGCGGGCACGGCCGTATCTGGCGTATTGTCATGTAGCCGGGCAGCAATTTCCTCATTAGTCAACGTGTCCCAAACCCCATCACTGCACAGCAGCAGCATATCACCCGGCTGCAACCATCGTAGAAAAATGTCCACTTCTGGTGTTTCGTGTGAACCCAGCGCGTGCATGATCACATTGCGGTACGGGTGGTTGGCTGCCTCCTCAGGCAACAAATGCCCCTGCCGCACCAACCAATCCACCACCGAGTGATCAACTGTAATTTGCTCTAGCTGCTGATTGCGGTAGAGGTAAGTTCGGCTGTCGCCAATGTTGGCAATGACAGCCAATGTGCCGCACACCAGCGCACAGGTGAGGGTACTGGCCATGCGCACATTTTGTTCTTTGGCCTGGGCAAAGATTTTTTCGTTGGCCGCCACAATGGCCTGATAGAGATGGGATTGCAAGAATTGGGCGGCCTGGGCAGGAACGGCCGGAATTTGTTCCCACAGGGGCTGCATGGCATGGTGGATGGTGGCAACGGCCGTCTGGCTTGCCAGATTGCCATCCTTATGGCCGCCTACCCCATCAGCCACCATAAAGAGGCCACAGGCTGTTTGCCCGGCTGTGTAGAGGCTGGTGTGAATTGAATCCTGATTCTCAGAGTGGCCAGGTAATTTGGCTTCTGTTTGGGCAGCAACGATGAAGGGGGGAGAGGCCATGTGTTACTCCTGATAATCCCAACCAAAATCTACTTCCAGGCGCTGCTCGCCAGCAGCCAGGTTAACGCCCTGGCCGCCAGTGCCGGGTGCCGGCCAGGTCCAATTACCTGGAATAAACAGATTTACATTGGCCGGGCTGAGGGCATCAATGGCGACGCAGTACAGACCTTCGTCCAGGTTCGTAAACCGGTAAAGGCCATCGGCGTCGGTTACGGCCGTTTGTAAAATAGCATCAGCCAATGGCGCTCCGGTATCCGGGCAAGCGCCTTCAGCCAATATCACCGTTACACCCGCCAGGCGTGGCTCGTTGATGAGTGAGCCATCTCCCCGAAATTGGCCGGTACCTTCAATTTCCACGCAACCGGGCGAGGGGGAGCCATCGGCGCGGATAAAGCAGATATCTTCCCACACCACACCACCAATGGCGGCCGAATTGGGTTCGGCCGTTGGCTCCGGCACACCAACCACTATTTGCGTCCAGATCACCTGGTCGGCAAAACCATCCACACCAAAAATCTGCCCGGCGGCCGTTGTCATTAACCAATCACTGCGGTATGTGCCTACCGTTTCCGGGGCTACAAAATCTATAAAAACGCTGACTTCTTCGCCAGGGGCAACCGGGTTTGGCAGAGGGGCCGTTTCCGGTGCGCCCATTTGCTCGCCACCAGCAAAGGTGAGGGCATAGCCGGTTGTCCAGGGGCAGGTACCGCTGTTGCGCAGCCGCCAGCCCTTTTCAAAAGTTTCGCCGGGGGCAATGACCGTGTCGTCTGGAATGCTCAGATCGGCCAGGAAAGCCATACTGTTGGTGCAATTGGCCAGGTCTACGTCTGGTTCAGGCAGTTGAGCAAAGTCCCAACCAAAGTTGACATCGGTTTTGATTTCACCATCGGCCAGGGTAACGGCCGTCACATTAACCCCCGGATACGTCCAGACGCCAGGCAGCATGGCCGCATTTTCGGCCGCTTCCGTGTCAATGGAGACGCAGTAATCACCGGCCGTCAATCCCTCAAACAGATAATCCCCATCGGCATCGGTTAGTGTGGTGGCCAGACCGTCGGCCGGGCATGGGCCACTGCCCAGGCTCACGGTGATGTCGCTTATGCCTGGTTCGCCATCTTCCAGACGGCCGTTTGCCTCAAAGGCTGTACCTTCATTGAGCGGCACACAACCGGTGGAAAGAGCAATTTGCCCACCAGTTTCATCGGTGAGAACAGTGCAGAGATCATGCCAGACACGGCCGTTGATGATGGCACTGGCTGAGTCTGCAACGGTAGGCGTGGCGGCCGGTTCGGTTGGCTGCACATTGTCTACATCCAAAGTAAAGGTGGTGGTGACTCCATTCACATCTACCGTATACGTGCCCGCAGGCAGCCCTTCCACATCCAGCGACACGATCTCCTCAAAGGGCACAACCGCCTGGGTGCAAAGCATATCGGCCGGCCGAATGGTGGAAATGGTGACAACAAAGGTGTTTTCTTGTTGTTCAACACGACTCTGCTCAATAAGGGTGCAGCCATCTGGCAAATTACCCTGTGCCCGGGCGTTTACCTGCACGGGGAACGATTCCATCATTTGCACATCCACACTGTCTACGGCCGCAATGCCTTGTTGTACCTCGGTAGAAACAGATTGGGTAGCTGTTGGTTCAGTCGTAGGGGGGAGCGTGGCAGTTGGTGGGGTATCTGTTGGTCTCTCTGGTGTAGCGGTAGCGCCTACAATTTCACTGGCCAGATCGCCACAAGCGACCAGCAGAAAAATCAACCCGCAAGCCAATAGAACAATCACAGTTTGTCTCATAATCCTCTCCTCAGCATGGAGGGATTATAAAGTAAGCGTGGCGGCTTTACAACGAGGACGATACTCCGGCATTCCGTATCCCCACTATCTGCGCTACTTCTGGCCGGGCAATTTTACCGGAGGCAGTTAAGGGCAGGTCGTCTACAAAGTAAATCTGGCGGGGGGTTTTGTAACCGGCCAGACGTTCCCGGCAAAAGTGGGTGAGTTCCTGGGCGGTCACGGCCGTACCCGCCTTCCCCACCACCACTGCCGCCACGACCACCTGTCCCCATTCCGCATCTGGCAGCCCCACTACACAAACGGCTGTCACCGCTGGATGGCTTTTCAGCACCGCCTCCACTTCCGCCGGATATACATTCTCACCACCCGTCACAATCAGGTCGCTGCGCCGCTGCACCACCCACAAATCACCATCCCCATCCACATACCCCATGTCCCCGGTGTGAAATGTATTGTCAGCTAATGTCGCTTCATCCCAATATCCGGCCATCACGGTGGGGCCGCTGACCACAATTTCGCCAATTTCGCCAGGGGGGCACTCACGGCCGTCGTCGTCCATTATACGCACGGTGGTAAAAAGCAACGGCCGTCCCACACTGCCTGGTTTGCGTTCGACATCTTCCGGGCGCATCGTCGCCACCTGCGACGCCGCTTCCGTTAGCCCATACGTGGTGGCAATGGGCACACCCACCCGCAACGCCGCGGCCAGCAAATCTGGCGGCAGCGCGGCCCCGCCAATGAGCGCCAATCGCAGCGTCTCCGGCCAGCTTGCCCGGCTTTCCAGCAACCGCGCCAGCATGGTAGGCACCAGAGAGATGAGCGTGATGGGTTTGTGGTTCAGGCTGTCGTTTACGGCCGTCAGGTCAAATTTGGGGTGCAGGTCTACGGCCGTGCCCGCCAGACAACTGCGCCAGATAACGGCCAGCCCACCCACATGGTACAACGGCAGGCAGCTTAACCAGAGATCATCCGGCTGCACCCCCAGGCCATACGCCGAAGCCAGGGCGCTGTAAAAATGGTTAGCAAAGGTGAGCATGGCCCCTTTCGGCCGTCCTGATGTGCCCGATGTAAACACCACCGCCTGTATCCGATCCAGCGAAAAACTGACGGCCGAAGGCACGGCCGTTTCCCCAACCAACCATGTCTCATCCATCAATTCCAGGCGAATGGGGGATTGCTCCGTCGCCACTATCTCTGGCGCACACAACACCAGTTTGCAGCCCACATGCTCCGCCTGCCACTGCCATTCAGCGGGCGTCAGGCGCGTATTCAGGGGCACCAGCACCGCACCCAGCCGCGCCAGGGCGTGAACCAGGCAGACATAGAGCAGTGAATTGGGCATGAGGACGCCCACAAAGTCATACGGCCGTACTCCCATCTCCGCCAGCCGGGCACAACAACCGTTCACCAGGTGGTTTAGTTCGGCATAGCTCCACTGCCGCTCGCCCATCCACAAGGCCATTTGGGTAGGTGCTGCCTGCACCCGGCTGAGAAGCCAATCGTGTTGTAATTCCAAGATGTGTCCTCAAAACAAAACACGCTGCGGTTTTGGCGCAGCGTGTTTATTGTTCCATTCAGGCTTACAAACGAGATGGGGCAGTCTGGCTACTCTTCGATAGGAGCGCCTGCTTCGGCGCGATTGCGGTAGCGGTAAGTGATACGGCCGCGTGCCAGATCATACGGCGTCATCTCTACGCGCACCCGGTCGCCCAGCAAGATGCGAATGTAATACTTACGCATACGGCCAGACAGGTATGCCAACACATGATGCCCATTATCCAATTCCACCTTGAATTGGGTGTTGGGCAGCAGTTCCACAATCGTGCCTTCCACTTCCAGCTTGTCGTTTTTTGCCATACTGAGTAGTTGACAAAGACCCTAAGGGTTTTCTAAAACTCTTAGGGTCTTCATCAGATAATTTTTAGCTCTCTTCAACTTCTTCTGCTTCTTCAATGGCAGGAGCAAAATCTTCCATATCCATGATCTCGATCACAGTTTCTTCCGCTTCTATTACCGCATCTGCCATTTCCACGCTGTCGGTCATTGCCCCGGCTATTTCCTCAACCTCTTCAGCTTCTTCTACGGCGGTTTCCGCGGGTACGGCCGTTTTCACTTTAGCGGCCGGTTTGCCGGATTCCTGCTTGCTGGCAGCTTTGGCATCCGCTTTTGCGTCCGCTTCTGCCTGCTTGCGAGACATCCACTCAATCTGCTCGTTCGCGCTCACCTGGCGCAGGCTCAGGCCAATACGCTGCCGGTCTTTCTCAATGCTGACCACTCGCAACAGGTGAACTTCGCCTTCCTTGACCACTTCCCCGGCATTTTCCACCTGGCCGCGTGAAAGCTGTGACAGATGCAAAAGCCCTTCCACGCCCGGTTCAATTTCGGCAAACGCGCCATAATCTACAATGCGCGTAATGCAACCTTCCACCAACTGGTTGATGTGGTATCGTTGTTCCACCGTATCCCAGGGATTGGGCAACATCTTCTTGCGGCTGAGGCTGATACGCTGGTCGTCGCGGTCAATTTTCATCACGTAGACATCAATTTCATCGCCCACTTTTACCACTTCGCGGGGATGGTCAATGCGGTGCCAGGCCAGTTCAGAAATATGCACCAGCCCATCCACGCCGCCCAAATCTACAAAGATGCCAAAGTCACGCAGTCCGCTCACACGGCCGTGCAGCGTATCCCCTTCTTGCAGCCGATCCAGCAGTTCCCCTTTTTGCAATTCGTCCCACTCTTTTTGCGCGTCACGTTGCGAAAAGACCAGGCGGCGGCGCTGGCGATCTACTTCAATCACCTTCAACGGAATTTTTGTGCCGCGCAGTTTGGCTAATTTTTGCTGGCGCTGCCGGTCATTCAAGCCGCGCGTGAGCACAGCCAGATGGGAAGCGGGAATAAAGCCACGCAGACGGCCGTAAGGCACAATGGCCCCCCCTTTGTTATAGCCAATCACTTCCCCTTCAAAAATATCGCCCGTTTTCATCAACTCTTCGGCTTCAATCCAATCCTGGTTCATCTTTGCCAGATGGATAGATACCTGCAAGCTGTCTGGCGCTTCCGTGTTCATCACATACACAGAAATCTCATCATTGACGCGCAGTTCGGCTCGCTCTTCCGGTTCCAGTTTAGCCAAGTCTGTGCTGGGCACAATGCCATCCCGCTTCAGGCCCAAATCCACAATGACCCCTTGCTGCGTCACTGCCACAATAATCCCTTTGCGGATGTCGCCAACCTCAGGCAGTTCATAATTGTGCGTTTCCAAAAATTCTTCAAAATTGGTATCTTCCATCATGCTTCAACAATCTCTTCTCAAGTGGTATAGGATAAAAAAACTCGGCAGTCAACCAAGCTTTTTTGTGGGACTGGCCGAGTCATTTTCAAAATATGTGTCGTTTACGAACCGATAATCAGGTTTATACTTTGTGGTACAAATGCCTCCGAGAATACCTGAATGGCTAAAATTCAGGTATTTCACAGGTTTACAAATTGGTAAGCGACGCCAAAATGAGAATGATCCAGCCAACAGTACCCAAGCGGGGGATTATAACGGTACACTTAGGGCTTGTCAATTTTGCCCAAACCGGCAACTCTGCCAAAAACATGCCGTATAGGGGCTGGTTTTGGCAACCCACCCTGTTTAAGGTTCTGTTGTATGATAAAGCAGTTTTTTCGCAGCGATAACAAAGCCAACGGCCGTGCCGCCAACGGCGATTCCCCTACCCCCACCCACCTCATAGATTTGCAGCAGGTGATGAAAGCGTTCATCACCCCCGTCGGTGAATTCATTGCCCTGAATGGTGTAGACCTGCAAATTGACCGGGGCGAATTTGTGGCCGTCGTGGGCAAATCGGGCAGCGGCAAGACCACGCTCATCAACATGATCACCGGCATAGACCGCCCCACCGCCGGGCAAGTGAACATCAACGGCACGGCCGTACACACCCTCAAAGAAGGCCCCATGGCCGAATGGCGCGGCCGTACTGTGGGCGTCATCTTCCAATTCTTCCAGCTACTACCCATGCTCACCTGCATCGAAAACATCATGCTGCCCATGGACTTCTGCAACATGTACAGCCAGAAAGAGCGCAGCGAACGCGCCCTGCACCTGCTGGAACTGGTAGACATGGCCGACCAGGCCTACAAACTGCCCTCCGAAGTCTCCGGCGGCCAGCAACAGCGCGTGGCCATCGCTCGCGCCCTGGCCAACGACCCGCCCATTCTGGCTGCCGACGAACCCACCGGCAACCTGGACTCCAAAACGGCCGATTCCATCTTCAAACTATTCCAACGGCTCATCGGCGAAGGCAAAACCATCCTCATGGTTACACATGACAACGAACTGGCCAGCCGCGTTACCCGCACCATTGTGATTGCCGACGGCCGTATCGTAGACGAAGTTCATCATTAGTTAGTGAGCAGTGAGCCGTGAGCAGTAAGCAGTTGTGTTTCTTGCTGACCGCTCACTGTTCACTGTTCACTGTTCACTGAAATGTTAAGACCACGCTGGCAAAAAATCCTCAAAGACCTGGGCGGCAACAAAGTGCGTACCGTGCTGGTTGTCCTCTCCATAGCCATCGGTGTCCTGGCCGTGGGCATGATTTCGGGCACCCAAACCCTATTGTCCGAAGACCTGTCCGACGCTTACACCGTGACCCATCCCGCCCACGCCATCCTCAACATGGAAAGTTTCGCGCCAGACTTCCTGGGTGTGATTGAAAAAGTAGACGGCGTCTCCCAGGTAGATGCCCGCCGTGAATTCACCGTCATCCTGCACACTGCCGACGGCGAAGAGGTGCGGTTGCACCTCACCGCCCGGCCTGACTTTGAGCAGATGGTGCTGCACACACTCGCCCCGGTGAGTGGCACATGGCCGCCGCCCGACCGGGCCGTTGTCATTGAGCGCACCTCCCTGCCTTACACCCACGCCGAAATGGGCGACATCATACAGGTGGAAACGGCCGACGGCCGTACCCGCACACTCCCTATTGTAGGAACAGTCCACGACATCTTCACCGAACCCGTGCAGTTCACCAACGAACCCTACGGCTATGTAAATGTGGAAACGATGGACTGGTTGGGTCACGGCCGTGACTTCGACCAACTGCACATCCGCCTGGCCGAAGAAAACGTCACCACCGCCCAAATCGAAAAAGTCGCCGGCCGCGTCGAAGACAAAATCGAACGCGCCGGCATGAACCATTTCTTCACCTGGATACCCGAACCCGGTGAACACCCCGCCAACGACGTGGTACAACCCCTCCTGGCAATTTTGGGCATCCTCGGCTTCCTCTCCCTCTTCGCCAGCGGATTCCTGGTGGTCAACATCATCAACGGCCTGTTGGCGCAGCATACCCAACAAATCGGCATTATGAAAGCCGTAGGTGCGCGCCGCGGCCAGATTATGGTCATGTACCTCATCTGCGTGTTGATCTTTGGTCTGCTCTCCTTGCTGGTGGCTGTGCCGCTGGGCGGATTGGCCGCCTACGCCCTCAGCAGCTACATCGCCAGCCTCATCAATTTTGATCTGGCCGGGTTTCGTATTCCGACCAACGTCATCATCACGCAAACGGCCGTCGCCCTCCTCGTACCTACCATCGCCGCCATGGTACCCGTCGTGCGTGGCTCGGCCATCACCGTGCGCGAAGCCCTCAGCGAAACCGGCCTGGGCAAAGGGCACTTCGGCGCGGGCTGGCTGGATCGGTTTGTCAACTGGCTCTCCGCCACCATCCTGCGCCTCTCCCGCCCCATGCGCATCTCCCTGCGCAACACCATCCGCCGCAAAGCCCGCCTGGCCCTCACCCTCTTCACCCTCACCCTCGGCGGCGCAATTTTTGTCGGCGTCCTCAGCGTTCACGCTTCGTTGCTGGGTACACTCGATGACGCCCTGCGCTATTTTTCCTACGACGTGAACATAGATTTCGCTCAGGAACACCGTATCAGTGAGATCCAACGGCTGGCCTATGAACTGCCCGGCGTCGCCGCCGCCGAAAGCTGGATTGGGGCCGGTTTCCAACGGATTGAGGACGGAGAGGAAAGCGAGAACTACTTCCTGCTCGGCATCCCGGACAACGCCCAAACCATCCAGCCCACGCTGCTGGAAGGGCGCTGGGTGCAGCCCGGCGACCAAAACGCCCTGGTCTTGAACTCATTGGTCATCAAGGAAGAACCGGACATTCAATTGGGGGATGAGATCACGCTGAAAGTCAACAACGGCCGTGAAACCACCTGGCATGTCGTCGGCATCGTGCAGGGCGTTCTCACCGGCCCCATCGCCTACGCCAACCAGGACTATCTGGCCCGCGAACTGCGCCAGGTAGGCAAATCGGCTGGCGTGCAGATCATCGGCACAGACAACAGCCCCGCCTTCCAGCGCCAGCTAGAGCGCGAACTACGGGAACAGTTTGAAAGCGCGGGCATGGAAATCGCCAACAGCAGCGTCACGGCCGATTTGCGTGAAACCATCGAATACCAGTTCAACATCATCGTCGTTTTGCTCACCGTCATGGCCGTTTTGCTGGCACTCGTGGGTGGGCTGGGGCTGACCGGGGCCATGAGCATCAACGTCCTGGAGCGCACCCGCGAAATTGGCGTCATGCGGGCTGTGGGCGCATCCGACAACGCCATCTTGAAAATTGTCCTGGTTGAAGGTATCACTGTGGGGTTGATTAGCTGGCTCTTTGGCAGCCTGTTGGCCTACCCCATCGGCAAATTCCTCAGCGACACGGTGGGCCGGGAACTGCTGGAAGCGCCGCTCAATTACCGCTTTGCCAGCGATTGGGCCATCATCTGGCTCTTTCTCATCATTTTTATCGCCCTGTTCGCCAGCTTCCTGCCCGCCTGGAACGCCTCTCGGCTCAGTGTGCGGCAAACCCTGGCGTATGAATAAATTCTTCGTTCGTAGTAGGCGATAAATCGCCTACTACGAACCTGACGGAGTACATTTATGAAGCGACTTATCATCGCCCTGGTCATCATCGGTGTGGTGGTGGCGGGTGGGTATTTTATTTACCAACGCATGCAGCCTGCCACCACTGAAGGAGAGGCTACGGCCGTGCCCGACGTCAACACCCTTTCCATTCAAACCGGCGTCAGCGAAGTTTCCGCCGAAGGGCAGCTTGTGCCTGCCCGGTACGCCTTCCTCTCCTTCGCCACGACGGGTGAAGTGGTAGAAATCCTGGCCCCGGAAGATAGCCTGGTACAACCCGGCGACCCGATCTTGCGGCTGGACAGTACCGACCAGGAGATTGCGTTGCAGCAGGCGCAGGCCGCCTTGGCCCAGGCGCAGGCTGGCTTAGAAGCAGCCCAGGCTGGCAAACAGGCGGCCGAAGCAGGCATCGCCGCCGCCAACGTGAATATCCGCGCCGCCGAAGCGGCCCTGGCCTTAGCCCAGGCCCCGCCCACCGCCGCGCAAATTGCCGTAAGTGAAGCGACTGTGGCGTTGGCGCAGGCGCAAATCAGCGCGGCGGCGGGCAACCAGGCGTTGGCTCTGGAAGGCCCCAGTGAAGGGGAACGGTTGCTGGCCGAAGCACAGATTTTGGCGGCCGAGGCGGCGCAAAAGCCGGTGCAAGATGCGCTGGGCGCAGCCACCGCCTTTGAAGCGCCCCAGGACACGATTGACGACATCACCACCCAATACAATGCAGCGGCCGCCAATCTGCTGGCGGCCGAGGCAGCATTGGCCGAGCTGGATGCAGGCGCAACCAGCGCGGAGCGGGCAGCCGCCGCCAATGCGGTGGGCGCGGCCCAGGCGCAGCGGGATGCGGCCCAGGCGCAGTTGGCTTTGCTGCTGGCGGGGGCCAGGCCGGAGCAGATCGCCCTTGCGGAAACGGCCGTGGCCCGCGCCACCGCCGCCAAAGCTGAAGCCGAAATCGGGTTACAGCAAACGGACACGGCCGTGACGCAAGCGCAGGCGGCCGTCACCCAGGCCGAAGCGTTGGTCGCTGCCGCTCAGGAAGCGTTAGACCAGCGCACGCTCACCGCCCCCTTTGCCGGAACGGTAGCCCGGCTGGATGCGGAGTTGGGCGAAGTGGTCTCGGCTGGTGCGCCCATCGTCACGCTGGCCGATTTTAGCCAATGGCTGGTGGAGACCACCGACCTGACGGAACTGGATGTGGTGGCGATTGCCAATGGGTTTAAGACGGCCGTGCGTGTTGATGCCCTGCCCGACGAATCCTTGACCGGCACGGTGAACGACATCGCCCGTGTCGCCAATTTGTCACAAGGGGATGTGACCTACCGCGTGCACATCGCCCTGGGCGACGTAAGCGACCTGCCCCTGCGCTGGGGCATGACCGCCTTTGTAGATATTGAGGCGAATGAATAATAATCCGCGAAGTACGCGAAGAAGCGCGAATTTTTATCTCTGCGCCTCAGCGTCTCTGCGTTAATTTAATTTTCAGGAGAATTGCCAATGAGATGGGGACGATTGATTGCCGTGCTGGTGGTGGGGGGGGTATTGGCGGCTGGGGGCTATTATGTGTATCAACAGCAAACGGCCGTTGCTACCGAAGCCGCCGCCACGCCCATGACCACTACGGCGGAAACGGAGATACCGGCCAATGAGTTTGTGGCGGCCGAAGGGCAGCTTGTGCCACAGCGTCAGGTAGACCTCTCCTTCCAAAACGGCGGCCGTGTGGCCGAAATTCTGGTGCAGGAAGGGGAGACGGTGCAGGTCGGCGACCCACTCATGCGGCTGGAAAGCACACAATTAGAAATTGCCCGCGACCAGGCATTGGCCGATGTGGCCATTGCCGAAGCGGGGTTGGCGGCAGCCCAGGCGCGATTGGCGGCGGCCCAGGCGGCCGTGCAAACGGCGCAAACGGGCGTGACGGAGGCGGAAGCGCAGTTGGCGCTGTTGCAAGCTGGCCCCCGCCCAGAAGACATCGCCGCCGCGCAGTTTGATGTGACGGCGGCCGAGGCGGGTTTTGCTCAAGCGGTGGCCAACCGGGAGGCGGCCTTGCAAATTCCGCAGTCACAAATTCTGGCGGCGCAGGCCAATGTGGCCTCCAGCCAGGCCACGCTCAATGCCATTCAAGAGCAATATGACGCCATCATCAATGGCTGTTACCAGGTGCCACAGCCGGACGGTTCGACGCAGGAGGTGTGCCCGTTGTATGGGACGGTTGAAGAGGCCACCCGCGCCCAATTGGAGCAGGCGCAGTTGCAGGCGGACGCGGCCCAGGCGGCGCTAGAGGCGTTGCAAGCAGGGCCTACGGCCGGGCAGCGGGCGGCGGCCAGTGGTGGTGTGACCATTGCCCAGGCGAACCGCGATCTGGCGGTAGCGCGGTTGGCGCTGGCGCAGGAGGGGGTGACGGCCGAACAGATTGCCCAGGCGGAGGTGGGGGTGGATCTGGCGCAAACGGCCGTGTCTCAGGCGGAAACGGCCGTGGCCCAGGCAGAAGCGGGCGTGGCTCAGGCAGAGGCGGCCCTGCTGCAAGCGCAGGCCAATGTGCAGGCCGCAGAAGTGGCCCTGGCCCGAATGACCCTGCGGGCGCCGTTTGCCGGAACCATTGCCACCATTCAGCCGGAAGTGGGCGAATTGGTGGCCCTTGGTGCGCCGGTTCTCACTTTGGCGGATTTGAGTGTGTGGCTGGTGAAAACCACCGACCTGACGGAACTGGACGTGGTCAACATTGAACCGGGAGATGAGGTGGAATTACAGATTGACGCTATTGCCAACGAAACGCTGCGCGGCGTGATTACCGATATTGACAGTGTGGCTACTCCGGCGCGGGGGGATGTGACGTATGTGGTAACGATTGAATTGGGTGATACGGCCAATTTGCCGCTGCGGTGGGGGATGACGGTGTTTGTAGATGTGACGCAGTGAGGTGCCATGTATCAGGTGTTGGGTGTCAGGTGGGATGGAGATAGGGGTAGGTGAGCAGGAGGTTTTCCAGTACGAGGCGGGCGTTGGCATTATGCTCTAATTGCCAGAGGGAGAGGGTCGTTTGTCTGAGGCTGACAAGGAGGGCTGATTCAGGCACAGCGGCGGCCGTCTGGCGGAGGGGGTCAAGTTGATCAATGTTGGTGATACCTGTGTAAGCATTACCATTTTGTGCCAGTAAACTGGCATCGCGCCACCAACTGACCCAGGTTTGCAGCACAAGGGGGGCTGTTTCAGGCTTGTCCGCCAGTTTGTCGGCCAGTTGAAAACGACGTACTCGATTGCCTGTTAATGCCTCCTGAAGCTGTGCCAGATGTGCGGCGCGTTCCTCCAAAATAGCTACGTTTTGGGAGGCCGCCACGGCCCAACCAAGACGGCCGTCTGCCAGGTGTGCCAGTAGTGCGGCTTTATCCTCATCCACCTGCCATCGGGTGGTCAGGCTTTGTTCAATCAATTCGGGGAGCAGCGGCCGGAGATTGAGTGTGCGGCAGCGTGAGGCGATAGTGGGCAGCAGGGTATCGGCATCGGTAGCTGTCAGGATGAGCAATACACGCGGGGGTGGCTCTTCCAATGTTTTCAGGAAAGCGTTTGATGCGCCAATGGTGGCGGCGTCGAACCGTTTCAGGATGGCGATTTTGGTGCGGGCTTCATAAGCTGAGAGGCTCAACTCTTGTTGAAGCTGCCGGATCGTTTCGATCTTTAGGGTCAGTTTGCCCCGGCCGCTCACTTCTGGCTCGATCTGGCGCACATCGGGGTGACGGCCGTTGGCGATGAGAGTGCAGGCGCGGCATAAATGGCCGGGCTGGCAGCTTCCGTCTGCTTCGCCGGTGCAGTTAAGCGCCTGGGCAAAGGCGCGGGCCAGGGTGGTTTTGCCAATTTGGTCGGGGCCGGTGATGAGGTAGGCGTGTCCGTTACGGCCGTGCGCCAGGCTCTGCCGCAGCATGGTCACTGCCCAATGGTGCCCAATGACGTTTTGCCAATTGCTCATGGGGGTATTTTAGAAGGTAATGGGGTAATTGGGTAATTACTCCTGTGGCATCAACCAGTGTAACAAGGCAAAAAAGAGCACGGCCGCGCTGATGGCAAATAGAGCGGGGCGCATCTGTTCCCAGGTATAAAGCCATGAGGGCACTGGTTTGATTGGTTGGGCCAGGGCGGCAGATTCAACCAGGGCGTGGAAAACGGGCAGGGGGGTGAAGTCTGGTTCCAGCAGGCGGAAGTAATACCAGGATTGATCTTGTTCGGCGTCGGACGGCCGTTTCAAAAACCAATACGCATTGACGCCAACCCAGGGCCATTCGGCCTGTGTACGTTCATAGGCTTCCACAGTAAACTGTGCCTGCTGTGTTTCTGTTACCCGGCCAAAGCGGGCTTCTATCTCTTCCGGTACCACGTTCCAACCCATTTCGCTAATCCAGATTGGTTTGGCGGCGTCGCCGTTTCGTACCATTAGATCGCGGATGAGCAGGTGATGGGGAAAGTTGATGACGGTTGGCCGCAGCCGCCGATCGGCCGCGCCTGACCATAAACCGTACCCCTGGGCGGACATGACATCAAAACAGGCAGCCGCACCAGCATTGTACATGCGTTGCAAAAATACCAGGTCGTTGACATTGGCGGGGCTGAGTTCCACCGTGGGGGTGAGCGCGCCAGCCAGCACGACGGCTGTGGGGTCTACCGCTTTTATCGCTTCATAGGCACGGCATAGCAGGTCGGTATACTGCTCCGGGTTGACGGGCTGGTGATTGCCCCATTCGCTGTTGCCGTTGGGTTCGTTCCAAATCTGGTAATAATGGATGCGCCCTTTGTAGCGGGTGGCTACGGCCGTAACAAAATCTACAAAATCCTGGTAATCATCCGGGGGGGCCAATGAGCCAGTTTGTTCTTCGGGCAATGCCCGTGACCAGGCTGGCGGATTGCTCAACCGGGCGATGATCTCCATATCATATTCCGCGGTCAGTTGCACCATATGGTCATATTTCAGCCAGGCATCCACGCCGTTGGGGTCATTACGCCGGTCTACGAACTCTCCTTTGCCATGAATTTCTATATCTTCCCAGGGGAATTCCTGGCGAATGAAGGTGAAACCGGCCTGCCGGGCCAGTTCCAGGCTGCGGGCACGTTTGGCCTCTTCTACTTCGCTCTGCAAAAAGGTGTTCACGCCGAAGGGGGAAACGGCTGTGTTTTCTACCAGCGCGTTGGGGGCAAGCCAGGGTTGGGGGCGCACGGCCGTATTGAGCCAATGCAACACGCCGCGGGCCTGCCCCACCAGTTCAACCTCGCCGGTGAGGTCATAGAGCGAGGTGGCAGCCGGGAACAAAGAAATTAGCAGGCCCAGAGATGCCAACGCTACCGCCAGCCGCCAGATGGTCTGTCTTGAACTGTGCATGGGGGGATTATAGTGAGGGGAGGCGGCCGTGCCCAGGTGCGGCCGTGTTTACCACCTTCCCCTTTCTGTTATAATCGCATCATGCCCGAAATCGAATCACTGCCGGAAGGCACATCTCTTCAACGCCATAACCTGAACCATCAGGCGGTTGAAGATTATCTAAAAACCATCTACATGCTGGCTCAGGAGGAGTCACCTGTTTCTACCTCGCGCATTGCGGAGGCACGCGGCGTGAAACCGGCGTCAGCCACCAGTATGATTCAACGGTTGGCAAAGTTTAAGCTGGTGAATTATGAAAAGCATTATGGCGTTACACTCACCGACGCAGGGGAAAAGGTGGCGTTGGAGGTGATTCGCCATCACCGACTGATTGAGCTTTATCTAATTGAGGCTTTAGGTTTTACCTGGGATGAGGTGCATGAGCAGGCGGATATTTTGGAGCATGTGATCAGTGAGAAATTGGAGGAGCGTATTGCCGCTGCCTTGAACTACCCGCAGTTTGACCCGCATGGCGACCCGATCCCCAGCAAAGAAGGGGCAATGACATGGGTGGAAGCACGGCCGTTAACGGCCGTTGCCCCCGGTTCGCAAGCAACAATCACCCGCATTTTGGATGACAGTAACGCCGAGCTGTTGCGTTACCTGGCTGACCTGGGGCTGGTGCCGGGCACTCATATCCGTGTTTTGGCAGTGGCTCCTTTTCAGGGGCCAATTACCATAGAAATTGATGGTCATACCCAGGTGATAGGGCCAAATGTTGCCAATGGCATCCTGGCCCGTGTTGAGGTGTAGGCCTGGCGCAGCAAAGTGTTTGGCGGCCGTTGCGTGACAGCCGCTAATTGTTTTTATCGCGGAAACCAGCCTGCCGGTAAAAATCACGCGAGAGCCACATAGGGTAGCTGCGCCGCAACCATTTTATTTTGTTCACTATTTCCCCTCGCCACAGCTCAATCAACTTGTCTTTTTGCACTTCGCTAAATGTTGGCCCTTGTGCTTTCAACCCATACTGAAGGGGGTAGCCAAGATAAGTAAGGTAGTCGCGGGTCTGGTTTTCAAAAATTTCAATCTGGCGTCGGGTTAACTTTTGCTGCCAACGGCTGCTTATTTTTTGGTCTGGCTGACGGCCGACCAGTGTGTGCTGATTGGTGGTGTAACGGGGAGGCGTAAAACCATTCGCCTGGGTCATTTCTGGCTGAAATGGAATTTCTAAGAATTCACACAACGGCCGCAGCACCCGCTCTGGTTCCGCCACCAATTCCTCATATTTCACCCGCATCACCTGGCGTGGCCCAAAGGCCGATTCGGCCGCCAGCCCAAATGAGACCATGCGCATCCACCAACGAGAGGCTTTCATAATGGAGTTTGGCCCCCAATCGAGCGGCATAATGGAGGCCGCCACGGCCCGGCCGTCGCGCACAATGTGGATACCTTTAGCCTGGGGGAAATGGGCAAACAGGGTGTTGAAATAACTGGCATTTTCCGGGGTGTGGTCTACCCAGACAGTTGCTTCTGGCCTCTTATGCTGAATGGCGTATCGGTTCACCACATAGCCCATTAGCTCATCATATGAACCGCCCATAGTGGCTGACGGCACGGCCGTAACATCCAGTGGCATCTCCCAAATACGGTAACGCCAATGCCGGTTGATCAATTCGGCCGCTGCCAGGAGATCAATCCCCGCTGGCGTGACCGTCAGTGAACGTAAAACGTCAATTTTGAAGTGGGATTCCGGCGTACAAATGAGGTCTGGGTGGCTGCCCAACATCGCACCCAATAGCGTGGTGCCGCTACGACTGCACCCTCCAATAAAAATCTGCCGCCGAATTTGCCTGCCAGACATAGGCATATCAATTCCCACGCACCCAAACAAATGGGCTGCCACTTTCTGCCAGAGAGGGCAATTGTTTATCACGGGCGGAAAGAATAGGGTGGCTCACAGGCCAGTTGATGCCAATTGCCGGGTCATTCCAACAAATGCCTTGCTCGTAGGCAGGCATGTAGACATCGGTCACTTTATAGGTCAGCGTCGCCGATTCGCTCAGGACACAGAACCCGTGCGCAAAACCGGGTGGGATATATAACATACGGCCGTTACGCGCTGACAGCACCGCTCCAACCCATTGACCAAATGTGGGTGAACCCTGCCGAATGTCTACCGCGACATCAAAAATCTCCCCCTGTACTGCGACTAAAAATTTTCCCTGGGCATAGGGCGGAACCTGGTAATGCAACCCCCGCACCACTCCCTGCGCGGAATGGGAGCAGTTATCCTGCACAAATGGGCCGGGAATGCCATTGGCGGCAAACTCTGCTTGCCGATAAGTCTCCATGAAAAAGCCACGGTCATCCCCAAAACGCCGGGTTTCCACAAGGATAACTTCGGGAATTTCGAGTGAAGTAAATTGAAACAACATAGCTATCTCCAATTATCCTAAAATGCGGCGCGATTATAACGGAAAATAACCAGCTTACCTGTTGAGCCACCAGTGCTAACTACCAGTATATTTTTGAGTTACGGCCGTCAACGCCGCCTCATACACCTGTTCCACATCCCCTGACCGGATCACTTTTGGAATCACCTCTTGCAGCAGCCCATCGTGAATGCCGTAAATCCAACCATGCACCTGCACCGTCTGCCCGCGCTGCCACGCTTCCCGGATTACCTTCGTGCGGCACAGTTCATAGGTCTGCTCGATCACATTCACCTCACACATCAAATCCACCAGCCGCCCGGCCGGTGCCTGGGCCAACAACGCCTCATGCCGGTTCAAAAGCGCTTTGATATCCCAAATCCAGTAATCAATTATGCCGTGGCCTTCGCCGTGTACGGCCGCCTGTACACCACCACAGCCATAATGCCCACACAAAATCACATGCTGCACCTGCAACAAATCCACTGCATATTGCAAGGCCGATATACAGTTCATATCCGCGCTATTCACGATATTGGCGATATTGCGATGCACAAACACCTCACCGGGCAGCAATCCGATAATTTGATTGGCCGGAACACGGCTGTCACAGCAGCCAATCCAAAAAAATAACGGTTTTTGCTGTTTACTCAGTTTGGCAAAAAAGTCTGGATGCTCCTGCTTAATAGCTGCTGCCCATTGGCGATTATTTTGCAATAGCTCATGCACGATATTCATCTGTGACCTCGATAAAACCACCTTCAACTTCGATATTGTGCCAGCCACCATTCCTGGTTGGGAACCTGGCTGGCAATGATCGCTTCGATAGTTGCTGGCAGGTCAAATGTTACCCGGCGACAGTCTATACTCAATTGCCCTTTGTGCCACGTAACGATGGCATATTCCGCCCAGGGGTTTAACATCGGTGGATGGCCAGGTGTATAAGCGGAACGAAATGAATTGCCCACGCTGCCAGGATTGAGAACGAGCATCCCATTATATTGGCGCACCATTTGTAAATGAGTGTGCCCGCCAGCCCAGATTAGGGCCTGACGGCCGTTAAAAAATCTCCCCAGCTCTTCCTCCGGCGTTGTTGCCAGAATCAGATCCGTATTGGCCTGTGGTGAGCCATGAAAACAGAGCATGGTCTCCTGCCCTCCTAACGCTATCTCGGCCAGCGGTTTGAAGGTTTGTATAAAGGCCAACCCTTCGGCAGCAAGCTGCCCGCCACACCAGGCCAGATTGGGCAAAAGCGGCGGGGCAATCTGGAACTCGGCCGCCCGCTGGGGCTCTAACAAGGCGGCATCATGGTTGCCCATGAGACACACACTATCGAGCGACTTGAGCAGATCAACCGTTTGTTTTGGCTGAAAACCGATAGTAGCAACATCGCCCAGGCAAACGATCTGGTCAATCTGGCACGGCCGTAGATCGGCCAACACTGCCTCTAGCGCAATCGCATGGCCGTGCATATCCGAAATCAAGGCAATTTTCATAAAGTATCTCCCATAGTGGCTGATGGCTGGTACAAGCCACTGCCACCAGCCACCAGCCTCATACCCTATCGTTTGTAACCTGAAATTCCAATCTTAACCATGTGTTAACCACATATTTTTGCGGGATGCAAACGGCCGTGCTATAATCCCTACTTAGTTGAGCGATTGATGCGCAAAGTGGGCAGCCCCCACTTTTTTTGTTTCTATTTTCTAAAATTGAATAAGGTTTTGACTCAATGAAAAGCGAATTCCTGTTAGCCTTCAATGAAATTTGTGAATCACGTGGTTTACCGAAAGAAGAGGTAATCGAAGCCCTGAAAACGGCGCTCGTTTCCGCTTACCGCCGGGATAACCAGGTGAGCAATTTACAAAACATTGTGGTGGAAATTGACCCCCGCACCGGCGACCCCACGATTCTGGCCGAAAAAGAGATCGTGGATTCCGTCCTGGATCGGCGCACCGAAGTGACGATGGAAGAAGCCCGGCGCAATGGGCACACCGAGGCAGAATATGGCGATGTGGTGATGATTGATAGCACCACGGCTGGCTTCGGCCGTATTGCCGCGCAAACGGCCAAACAGGTGCTGCTGCAACGGGTACGCGAAGCGGAAAGAGAGCAGTTGTATGAAGATTTTTCCGGCCGGGAAGGGGAACTGGTCAACGGCACAGTGCAGAGCATCAGCGGCCAAAACCTGACCATTGGCCTGGGGCGCACCGAAGCGATTTTGCCCAAGAGCCAGCAAGTACCGCGTGAACGCTACCGGCCGCATGACAAAATTCGCGTCTATGTGCTGGAAGTGCGCCGCACCAATCGTGGCCCACAGATTTTTGTCAGCCGCAACCACCGCAATTTGCTGCGCCGCCTGCTGGAATTGGAAGTACCGGAAATTTATAACGGGCAGGTGGAAATTAAGAGCATCGCCCGCGAAGCGGGGCAGCGGTCCAAAGTGGCGGTGCAGGCGCTCCAGCCTGGTGTTGATCCGGTGGGGGCGTGTGTGGGTATGCGTGGGGTGCGTATCCAGAGCATTGTGCGCGAACTGAATGACGAGAAGATTGATGTGATTGAGTGGGACGGCGACCAGCGTGTTTTTATCGCCAAGGCACTCAGCCCGGCACGGGTTTCGCATGTGTTTCTGGATGATGACCCGCAAGAAGGGAAGACGGCCGTTGTCATTGTCCCCGATGATCAACTTTCCTTAGCCATCGGCCGCGAAGGGCAAAATGCGCGGCTGGCCGCCAAACTGACTGGCTGGCGCATTGATATCAAGAGCCTGACGGAAGCGGCCGCCGAATCGCTGCAAAATCTGGATCATCCGGCGGTGGACAACCACTTACGCGCCAATCCAGAACTGATTGAAAAGGCACGTGTGGTATTAGCAAAAAAGGAAGCAGGACGGCCGATTACCTCCGAAGATTACCACATCCTGGATCGGATTGTGGGTGGCGTGGAAGGGCGCATTATTGCCGAGCGGGCGGCCGAACACGAAGATTGGCGCAAGAAGCGGGCACTGGCCCGGCGCACTGTGCCCGACAATGCCTGGCAGGTGCCGTTGGATGCGCTGGATTTGCCCGGCCGTATTCACAATTTGCTGCTGGATAACAACGTGGAAACGGTGGGTGATTTGTTGATGGTCTTGGAAATGGGCGACCACGTTTTCCTGGGCTTTAAGGGGCTGGGCGATGTGGCGTTAGAAACGACCAAAGAGCATCTGGCGCGGTATGAGAAGGGCAAAACGGCCGCCCCCCTGGCAGAGGAAACGGCCGCCCCCGAAACGCTGGCAGCCGTGGAAACAGGTGCGGCCGTGCCTGAACCTGCTGCCGAACGCATGGACATCGTTGCCGAGCCGGCGGTAAGCGGGGAAATGGTCACCGAACCAGAAGCGGAAACGGCCGTGACCCCCGCTGAAGAGATAGTGCCCATTCTGGATGACCTCTCGCAACCGCTGGTGCAGGTAACCCCAGAACCACAGCCCAAACCAAAGAAAGCAGCCGTGCAAATTGCCCGTTCGGCCCCGGCCTTTGAAGAGGTGGCCGATGACAAAAAGAAGAGCAAGAAAACACGCAAAGGCAAAGAAATTGTCTATGACGAGGATGCGGGCGAGGTATATGTAAAACGCCAACGCAAAGGCAGCCGCCGCCGCGATGACTGGGACGAATACGAAGACTTATAATGGCGAAACAAAAACCATCGCCCCGCCCCAGGCACATTCCACAGCGAAGCTGTGTGGTTTGCCGCCAGAAGTTTGACAAGAGACGATTAACCCGCATCGTGCATAACACGGAGGCAGGTGTGAGCGTTGACCCCACCGGGAAACGGAACGGCCGGGGCGCCTATCTTTGCGACCAGCCAACTTGTTGGGAAAAAATCGGCCACAAACCAGACATCCTGGCACAGGCATTAAAAACAACGATTACGGCCGAAGAATTGGCAGAAATTCTGGCACATCAACCGGCTCAGAGAGCGGAGATTGGAAATTAGAGATTGACCAATCTCCCCTCCCCAATCTCTAATTCTTTAATCTTTAAGAACGACATCATTTGGAAATCAAGGTATGACGAAAACCAAAACAGCCATCCAGATACCAGAATTTATTACCGTCAGGGCTTTATCTGACCTGATGAAGGTTAGCCCCATTGACGTGATTAAAGAGTTGATGAGCAATGGCATCATGGCCAACATCAACCAGGAAATTGACTTTGACACCGCCGCCATTGTGGCTGAGGAAATGGGATATGAAGCGGTGGCGGAAGCAGAGGAAGAAGAGGAAATAAGCACGGCCGTAGAAGACAAACCCATCTGGCGGCAAGTGCTGGCGCATGAAGATGAGGGCAGCCTGGCCCCACGTCCGCCGGTTGTGACCATGTTAGGGCATGTCGATCATGGTAAGACATCATTGCTAGATGTTATCCGCGAAACCAACGTCACCGCTGGTGAAGCAGGCGGCATCACCCAACACATTGGCGCGTATCAGGCGGTCAAAGAAGGGCGGCTGATCACATTCCTGGACACCCCCGGCCATGAAGCGTTTACTTCTATGCGGGCGCGTGGGGCGCAGGCAACCGACATTGCCATTCTGGTGGTAGCGGCCGATGACGGCGTGATGCCCCAAACCCGCGAAGCGGCCGACCACGCCCGCGCTGCCAATGTGCCCATCATCGTCGCCATGAACAAAATTGACTTGCCCAACGCCAACCCGCCGCGTGTTTTGCAAGGGCTGGCAGAGATTGGCCTCGTCCCGCAGGAGTGGGATGGGGATACGATGGTGGTGGAAGTATCGGCCAGAGAGCAATATGGCATTGATGATTTGTTGGGTGCGGTGCTGTTGGTGGCAGACGACTTAAACCCCCGCGCCAACCCCCAGGCCAGCCCAACAGGCACCGTTTTGGAAGCACGGGTGGAAAAAGGGCGCGGCCCGGTGAGCACCTTGTTAGTGCAAAACGGCACACTGCGCGTGGGAGATACGCTGCTCATTGGGGAGTATTACGGCCGTGTCAAAGCGATGTATGACTTCAAAGGCAAACGCATTGATGAAGCTGGCCCCTCCACCCCCGTCTCCGTCTCCGGCCTCAACGGCGTCCCCAGTGCCGGGCAGCAGTTTGCCACCGTCAAAAATGAAAAAGATGCCCGCGCCATCGTCGCCGAAATGGAAGAACAAAAACGAGCCGGGGCCGTCGTAGTGGCGCGGGGCGTTAGCCTGGATGATTTTTTTGCCCGCTTGCAGGAAGGGGAGAATAAAACACTCAATCTCATCGTCAAGGCTGATGTGCAGGGTTCGCTGGAACCTATCATTTCCACGCTGAACAAAATGAGCCAGGATAATGCAGAGGTCTCTCTGGAAATTTTGCTCTCTGGCACCGGCAACATCTCCGAAAGTGATGTGATGCTGGCCTCAGCATCGCAGGCGGTTGTCCTCGGTTTTAATGTGGAGGCGGACCCCATCGCCCGCAATGCCGCCATTAACGAAGGGGTGCAGATCAAAACCTATAACATCATCTACAAGCTGTTTGAAGATGTGGAAAAGGCGATGAAGGGTCTGTTGGCCCCTACCTACGAAGAGGTGGTGATTGGGCGAGCAGAAGTGCGGCAGGTGTTCAAAATCCGGGGAATCGGCAACATTGCAGGCAGCTACATGCGCAGTGGTGAGACGAGACGGAATGCTTACGGCCGTCTCGTTCGCAATAACAAGATGCTGCACGAAGCCCGCATTGCCAGCCTGAAACATTTGCAAGAAAACGTGCGCGAAGTAAAGGCTGGTTTTGAATTTGGCGTCGCCCTGGAAAATTGCCAGGATTACCAGCCCGGCGACATTATTGAGTTCTTTATTACGAAGAAAGTTGAAGTGTAATGACGGACCTGGCAGGTTTGTAAAACCTGCCAGGTCTCCCACATAACATGAGCAAAATCCGCCAACAACGAACGGCCGAACAGATGCAGCAGCTTTTAAGCGAACTATTTCTGCGTGAACTCCATGATCCTCGCCTGCATGATGTAACCGTTACCGAAGTTTCTATTGACCGGGAATTGGAACATGCCGATGTGTATGTGAACGCGCTGGGGGATGAATCGCGCCAGAAAGAGGTGATGGCCACGCTGGCTAAAGCGACTGGCTACTTGCGCCATGAAGTGGCCGGCCGTATGAGTTTGCGCAAAGCGCCTCAACTCCATTTTCATTGGGACCCACGCCTGGTTCATTTTCAGGAAGTGGAAGATATTTTGAACACGCTCGACATTCCACCGGCTGTGGACGAAACGGCCGAACGGCCGTAGGGGAAGAGCCTTGCCACCCACCAACACGGACATAGACGCCACTATCGCCGAAACGATACAGGCCGCCATTCAGCAGGCCACGCATATTGTGGTGATTACCCATACCGGCCCAGACGGAGACGCGATTGCCTCGCTAACGGCCATTGCCCTGGCCCTCTCCCAATGGCACAAAAAAGTCACCTTGTTGTGTGATGATAAAGCACCAGAGCGTTTCCATTTTTTGCCGCAAGCCACCCATCTCAAACGGCCGCCCTATCGCGGCCCGGTTGATTTGCTCCTGGCCGTGGATTGTGGCGACGAGCAGCGCATGGGGCAGGCATTTGCCACGCTGCCCCTCCCCCGCCCACCGCTGATCAACATTGACCACCACACCACCAATACCCGTTTTGGGCAAATCAACCTGGTGATGGACACGGCCGTGTCCACCACCGAAATCCTCTATAACCTGTTTGCTGCCTGGGAAGTAGACCTGAACCCCCACCTGGCGCTCTGCCTGCTCACCGGCCTCGTCACCGACACCATGGGCTTCCGCACCATGGGTACCAGCGCGGACACCTTGCATATTGCCGCCACCTTAGTCGCCGCCGGGGCTGATCTGCCCCTGGTGACAACCCAGGCGCTCAACCTCAAAGAGCTATCCACCATCCAACTCTGGCGTTATGGCCTGAACAACATGCGCTTTGAAGATGGCCTCATCTGGACAACTATCACCCATCAGGAACGCAAAGCGGCCGGGCACACCGGTTCCAGCTCCAATGGCCTCAGCAACATGCTGGCCGATGTAGACGAAGCGGCCATGGGCGTCGTCATCATTGAAACCGGGGATGGCAGCGTCCGGGTAGGGCTGCGTTGCCGCCCACCCTACAATGTGGCCGAGGTGGCCCAAAACCTGGGCGGCGGCGGGCATCCGCTGGCCGCCGGCTGTACTTTGCCTGGCACCCTGGCTGAAGCCGAACAAAGGGTGGTTGCCGCCTGCAAAGAAGCCATTCGCTGCCAAAACAAATCGGTATAATCTCCAATTTTGAGAGATTGGGCTACTGGCTGCATCCAATATCCCAATATCCCAATATCCACCATGCCCCTCCCCGAAGGTATCCTCAACATTGATAAACCCGCCGGCATCACCTCGCATGATGTGGTGAACCGGGTGCGGCAAGTGGCCGGGCTGCGTCGGGTGGGGCACGCGGGCACACTCGACCCATTGGCCACCGGCGTGCTGCTGGTTTGCCTGGGGCGGGCCACCCGGCTGGTGGAGTATGTGATCGGGCAGCCCAAAACGTATGAAGTGGTCATTCGTCTGGGGCAAAGCACAAACACGTATGATGCTGAAGGGGAAGTGGTGGCGGAACGGCCGTGCCACTTCACTCCCAACGACCTGACCCTCGCCCTGGCGCAATTTCGCGGCCCTATTCAACAAATGCCCCCACTCTATTCTGCCATCAAAAAAGGGGGGCAACCGCTTTATAAACTGGCGCGCCAGGGGCAAGAGGTGGAAATAGAAGCCCGCCCCGTCACCATTTACGAACTGGCACAACTGGCCTTTAACCAGCCCTTGCTGACGCTGCGCGTCGTTTGCTCTTCCGGCACCTACATTCGTTCGCTGGCGCATGATTTGGGTGAGATGCTCGATTGTGGTGGCCATGTGGCGGCGCTGCGGCGCACGGCCGTTGGCGATTTCACGCTCGACACGGCCGTCCCTCTGGGCACCTTAACACCTGAAAACTTGAACACCTGCCTGCTGCCGCCGGACACGGCCGTTCACCATCTGCCCCCCGTCACCTTCAGCCAGGCAGACGCAACCCACTTGTGGCAGGGGCAGACTGCCCCCTGGCAGCCAGCACATCCACCAGCCCCCTTGGCCCGCGCTTATGCCCCTGATAACTCATTCATGGGCGTTGTGCAGTTACAGGGGGCACACACATGGCAGCCACATAAAATGTTTCATCCTGCATGACAACAACCAGAAATTGGTAAAATACCCCCCGTATGAGTGATTTTATAACCGTCAACCAATTGTCCGAGGTTCCCAATGGCATCCCAACTCTGGTTGCCATCGGCTCGTTTGATGGTGTGCATCTGGGGCATCAGGCCGTCCTGCAAAGCATGGTGGCTGTGGCCAGAGAGAGGGGGATGCGCACGGCCGTACTCACCTTCTTCCCGCATCCCCAGCGTGTCTTACGCAATCTCACCGGGCCATACTACATCGCCACTCTGGAAGACCGGGTACAGTGGCTGGCCGACTGTGGCGTGGATGTGGTTATCACCCACCCCTTTAACGACGAAGTGCGCCACACCCGCGCCGCCGATTTTGTGGACCAGCTTTGCCGCTATCTGGACATGCGCCAGCTATGGGGTGGCAACTTCGCCCTGGGTTATCAGCGCGAAGGGGATGTGCCCTTTTTGCGGGCATTAGGGCAGGAGAAAGGGTACACGGTGGAACTGGTGAACGATATGGTTGCCTGGCAGGGGGAACGGGTGAGCAGCAGCCGCATCCGCCGCCATTTGCAGGCGGGGGAAATTGAACAGGCCAATGGGTGTTTGGGACGGCCGTATCGCCTGCGTGGCATTGTCGTCCGGGGTGATCAGCGCGGCCGTACCATTGGCTTCCCCACCGCCAACACCGCCTACTGGCCCGAACAGGTCATCCCTGCCAACGGCGTCTATGCCACTACCGCCTGGGTGGGGCAAACGCCTTACCGGGCTGCCACCAACGTCGGCGTTCGCCCCACGGTGGATGGCCTGCACCTGACTGTGGAAGCCCACCTGCTCGACTTTGACGACGACCTGTATGATCAGGAACTTTGCCTGGAATTCCTGGCCCACATCCGCCCCGAAAAGAAATTCAGCGGCCTAGACGAACTAAAAGCCCAAATTCATGTTGATGTGGCCCAGGTACGGAAGTTTAGTAATTGAGTAATTGGGTAATTGAGTAATTGGCTACTTCAATTACCCAATTACATAATTACCGAAGGCCGAAGGTTTATGGTTTGACAAACCCTTAGGGTCTGCCCATAATTTGCCTTCGTTTTACAACTTTAGGTTTGTCACAAAGGAGACGAGAGATGAAACAAAAACGCCTTATTTTGCTGTTAATGGCCCTTCTGCTGGGGTGGTTGTTGGCCGCTTGCAGCAGTGGTGGTGGAGATACGGCCGACACCACCGAAGAAACAACAACCACAGAGGAGACGGTTGCTGAAGAAACCACAACCGAAGAAACGAGCGCCCTGCCTGACCTGGGCGGCCGTGAAGTGACCATCGCCGTGGAAAACGCCTACCTGCCTTTCAACTACATTGATCCCGAAACGGGCGAACCGGCCGGTTGGGATTATGAAGTGTGGGACGAAATCTGCCGCCTGATCAACTGCACCCCCATTTATGTGGAAGCTGGTTGGGAAGGCATGATCCAGGCCGTTGCCGATGGGCAGTATGACGCCGCCGCCGACGGCATCACCATCACCGAAGAGCGTGCCGAAATCGTGGACTACTCCGCCGGGTACATCAACATTGAACAGCGTCTACTGGTTCGCGTCGGCGAAGATCGCATCAGCAGCATTGAAGACATCGTGAACAATGCCGAACTCGTTTTGGGCACGCAAACCGGCACCACTAATTACGAAACCGCCCTCGAATACCTGCCTGAAGAGCGCATCCAGGCGTTTGAACAGTTCCCCTTTGCCGTGCAGGCGCTCATTGCCGGGGACATTGACGCGGTGATCATTGACGAAATTTCCGGCCTCGGCTACCAGGGCGAAAACGCCGACGCCCTGCAACTGGTTGGCCCCTCTATGTCCAGCGATCAGTTAGGCTTTATCTTCCCCAAAGGTAGCGATCTGGTAGCTCCTGTGAATACCGCCTTGGGCGAAATGGCAAATAATGGCTTTTTAACAGAAGTCAACCAGCGTTTCTTTGGCCCGGACTTCACCATTACCTATGACGACCTGTTCCCGCCGGAAGAAGAGACAGAGGGTGCATTGCCGGATTTGGACGGCCGTGCTGTCACCATCGCCGTCGAAAACGCCTATCTCCCCTTCAACTACATTGATCCCGCAACCGGTGAAGCGGCCGGCTGGGATTATGAAGTGTGGAACGAGATTTGCCGCTTGCTTAACTGCATCCCCCTCTACACTGAAGCCAGTTGGGAAGGCATGATTCAGGCCGTCGCTGATGGACAGTATGACGCCGCCGCCGACGGCATCACCATCACCGAAGAACGCGCTGAAATCGTAGACTTCTCCGATGGTTACATCAATGTGGAACAACGGCTGCTGGTGCGCATTGACGAAGAGCGCATCACCAGCATTCAGGACATCGTGGACAACCCCGAATTGGTTCTGGGCACCCAAACCGGTACCACCAATTATGAAACGGCCCTGGAATATCTGCCCGCCGAGCGCATCCAGGCGTTTGAGCAGTTCCCCTTTGCAGTGCAGGCGCTCATTGCCGGGGATATTGACGCGGTGATCATTGACGAAACGGCCGGGCTGGGCTACCAGGGTGAAAATGCCGACGTACTGAAACTGGTTGGCGACTCCCTCTCCAGCGACCAGCTGGGTTTTGTCTTCCCCAAAGGCAGCGAACTGGTAGGGCCGGTGAACCAGGCCCTACGCGCCATGATTGACAGCGGCTTCCTGGCCGAAATGAACCAACGCTTCTTTGGCCCCGAATTCACCATCACCTACGAAGATTTGGAAGATTAGTAAACACGAGACATCCGATTTCTCTAAAAAATCGGGTGTCTAGCCTTCTCCTGCCTGAATTTCCCTTGCGCCAGAGGAAATCCTCTGGCGCTTTTTTGTTTCCCGGCAAAATTACGTTATCATCCAGGCATTACCTGTTATCTGTAGGGGGCGAGGCAGTTGGGAGCCTGGTTGTCTGGCAAAGACCAGGTTAGTGTCACGAAGTTTTCGCCACTTCCTTAAGACTAAAACGGATGGAGAAATAGATGGATAATTTTCCAGAGGGGGGGAATCCGTTCAATACTTTATCAGCTGTAGTCACGGCGAAAAAGTAAAGACATTACCAAGACTATTTTCACCCAACTGCCTTGCCTTAACCGTTCATAGGAGGAGAAATGACAGGCCCCGAAATTCAAGCAACCCCCGATAATACCTGGCAAAATAGCTGGCGGGAATTTCCCTGGTGGCTGGTGGCAATTTTTACCTTTCTAGTCTTAATGGGTATTCTGATTATTCGTAATCCGGCCTATAGAGAAGCCTTCCAGTTTATCGTGCCCGGTATTGAAGTGACACTGTATACGACAATTACGGCTTTTGCCATCGCCCTGGTGCTGGGATTATTGGCGGGGTTAGGACGTATCAGCCGGAACACGGCCGTGCGCAACATCGCCATCACCTACGTCGAATTCATTCGCGGCGTGCCCACCCTCGTCCTCATCTTCACCGTCGCCTTCGTCATCGTCCCTCCTGTTTCCGGCGTTCTGGGCGTAGACAACCGCTTCATCAGTGCCAACACCCGCGCCATCATCGCCCTCGCCGTCATCTACGGCGCCTTCCTGGCCGAAATCTTCCGCGCTGGCATTGAATCCATCTCCAAAGGGCAGATGGAAGCCGCCCGCTCCCTGGGCATGACCTACACCCAATCCATGCGTTACATCATCCTGCCCCAGGCCATCCGCAACATCTCCCCCGCTCTGGGCAATGACTTCATCGCCATGCTCAAGGACTCCTCTCTCGTCTCCGTCCTGGCCGTGCGCGACATCACCCAACTGGCCCGGTTGCACGCCGGCAGCACTTTCCGCTTCCGCGAATCCTATCTGGTACTCACCTTCCTCTACTTATCTATGACCATCGCCCTCAGTCTGCTACTGCGCTGGTACGAACAACGCATTGGCAAAGATAGAGGTTAACAAACCTGACAGGTCTCCAAAGACCTGTCAGGTTTTAGAGGCAACCATGAACGACGAAATCATAATCATCGAAAATTTACACAAATATTTTGGCAGCATCCAGGCCGTGAAAGGGGTAGACATTCAGGTGAAACGCGGCGAAGTGGTGGTCATCGTTGGCCCCAGCGGTTCCGGCAAAAGCACCGTCCTGCGCTGCATCAATCACCTGGAAACCCCTACCAGCGGCGCGGTTTACATTGATGGCGTCCATCTGGAAGACAAAAAGACGGACATCAACAAAGTGCGCGCCGAAGTGGGCATGGTTTTTCAGCAGTTCAACCTCTTCCCCCACCTGACTGTGCTGGAAAATGTGACCATCGCCCAACGCAAGGTGCGCAAACGCAGCAAAGAAGAAGCGAATGAGATTGCGATGGAACAACTGCAGCACGTGGGCATCCCCGAAAAAGCAGGTGCCTACCCGCGCCAGCTATCCGGCGGCCAGCAGCAGCGTGTGGCCATCGCCCGCGCCCTGGCCATGCAGCCCAAAATCATGCTCTTTGACGAACCGACCAGCGCCCTGGACCCGGAGATGATCAAGGAAGTGTTGGATGTGATGCTGCAACTGGCCGAAGAGGGCATGACCATGGTCGTCGTCACCCACGAAATGGGTTTTGCGCGTGCGGCCGCCCGGCGCGTTGTCTTTATGGATAATGGACAGGTGGTAGAAATTGGCTCGCCGCAGGTCGTTTTTGATAATCCTGAACAGGACAGAACGAAATTGTTCTTGAGCAAGATATTGAAGCATTAGGGAAGTAATTGAGTAATTGGGTAATTGAGGCAATTACCCAATTACTCAATTACCCAATTACAGATTATGACTGAATTAATGCACAAACCCGGCTTTTTGGGCACGGCTGCTAACTGGGCGGCCGATATGACGTTGGTATTGATGATCCTCATTGGCGTGGCGCTGACGGTGGGTGTGGTGATGGCCCGGCGACAAAAATACCAGACCCACCGCTGGATTCAGACCGCTTCCGTGGCCCTGAATGTCATCCTCGTTCTCTGGCTGATGATTTTACCGTACCGGGATTTTGTCGCTCCCGGTGTGCCAGATTTACTGGGTGAACCGTTTTATCTGGTGACGACCCTGCACGGCATTGTGGGCTTTTTTGCTTTTGTGTTGGGCGTCTTTGTGGTCTTGCGGGCCAATGGGCTGATGATTAACGCCCTCAAATTCAACAACTATAAACTGTTCATGCGCACGTCCTACGCCCTGTATATGCTCACCATATTCCTGGGGCTGCTGGTTTACTACTTCTGGTTCATCAACAACCCCAACCCGCCGACGTATTAGGGCAGCGGATAATAAACGGATAAGCGGATAAATACCGCATAAACCTATCCGCTTATTTGTTCCTATCCGCTGCCTAAAAAACCTGAATCCGACAGAACTTTTGCGTTCCTTGCAAGGGCGGGTGAGTGAAGACGAACTACTGAAATTTTTCCATCCCCGTCATATCCCCACCCATCACCCATCGTAGGGGCGAGGCGGTTGGAAAAGGTGTAAATTCTGCGAACGTGGGGCGAGGCGACCGGGATTATGGCCCAACCGCAGGCGGATTTGTTGCCCGGTTGCCTGCCCCTACTTGACAACCTGGGTTTCGTTTGTATAGTGACGGCGTAACGCGATTTGGCAAATCGCGCCATAAGTTTTCAGGAGGTAATCATCACATGGCAGACAATTACAATTTGTTTTTTAAGGAACTCCGGGGCAGTTTCAGCGCCACAGAATTGGAAGAATTATGCCTGGAATTGGGGTATGATGGGGGTGAGGTGTTTACGCAGGCGGGTAATGTGAGCCGGATGGCGCAGGATTTACAGGGATACGCCAAACGACGGGGGCAGGAGCAGCAATTGCTGACGGCCGTTGCCACCCTCCGCCCCCACCTGGATTTGACCCCCTATGGCTTCAAACCCAATCTGCCGCCTGGCCCCGGCAAACCACCGCTGCCCGGTCTACCCCCCACGCCTCCCCCCATGCGGGAGAAGAAGGTGTTTGTCTCTTATGCCTGGGGCGGCGACAGCGAGAATATCGTGAATCAGATTGACCAGGCATTTCAGGAGCGAGGCATTACGCTGATACGGGATAAGCGGGATTTGGGGTTCAAGGGGTTGATCCGGGAGTTTATGCAGGAGATCGGAGCCGGGCAGGCGATTGTGGCGGTGATTAGTGACAAGTATTTGCGCTCCAAGAACTGCATGTTTGAACTGGTGGAGATTGCCAGCCACAATGATTTTTACGGCCGTATCTTCCCGGTGGTGCTGCCAGATGCCAAAATTTATGACTCGCTGGATCGCATTGAATATATCAAGTATTGGGACGAGAAAATCAAGCAGTTGAACGAAGCGATGAAAAGTATTGATTCGCAAGCGAATTTGCAGGGGATTCGGGACGATATTGACCTGTATACGCGGGTGCGAAATACGATTGCTGGGTTGATGGATATTTTGCAGAACATGAATACGCTGACGGCCGATATGCACCGGGCATCAGAATTTGAGGAGTTGTATACCTCTGTAGAGAGAAAGTTGCTGGAATAGAATCCGCCAGGTCCCTGGAGATGGCATCCCAGGTTGTTATGGGAAACGCGCTTCAGTGCCTTGGGAACGTTCACTGCTTACTGCTTACTGTTCACTGCTTACTGTTCACTGCTTACCACCATGAACGACGCTCTCCTCCTCAGCCGGGGCAAACTGACTACCTTTTTGGAATGTCGCCGCCGTTTTCAATTGCGGTATCTGGAAGAGGCGGCCTGGCCGGCCGCACCGCTGGCTGTGGCCGATGAGGAGCGGCTGGGGCTGGGGCAGCAGTTTCATCAACTGGTGCAGCGCCATTTTCTGGGGCTAACGATTGAACCGGCGACGATTGCCGACCGGACACTGCGGGGGTGGTGGCTGACGTTTGCCCGATTTTTGCCGACCTTGCCGCACGGCCGTCACAGGCCCCATGTCCGTACCTTGCCCGAACTCACCCTTACCATTCCGATTGGTCAGCATTTGTTACATGGCCGTTTTGACCTGCTCATCATTGGGGAATCAGACGGCCGTGCCTTTGCCCATCTGTATGACTGGAAAACGGGGCGGCCGCCGGACGAAACGATGCTGCGCCATGACTGGCAAACCCGGCTCTATCTGGCCATGCTGGCCGAAGGTGGGCAGGCGTTGTGGGGCGAGGGGCAGGCGCCCCTGCTGCCAGAGCAGATCAGCCTCACCTACTGGTACGTGGCAGCGCCCGACAAACCGCACACGTTTGTTTACAGCCCGGCATGGCACGAGCGAAACTGGACAGAGATCAGGGCAATTGTGGCCCAGATTGAGGCGCAGCAAAGTGCCGGTGGCGTCTGGCCGCTGACGGAAGAGCGGGCGCAGTGCCGGGTTTGTGCCTATCAGGCGTTGTGTGGGCGGCAAGAGATGGGCACGAACATGGGGCTCGTGACGGCCGTGCCCATTCCTGACGACGAACCGGATGACCTGTTCTCCATACCGCTGGAACCAGCGCTGCCATAAGTAGTGCAGAGGATGAAAGAGCAGATAAACGGATAACTGCACGCCAGTCCGCTCATCCGCTTCCCATCCGTTGCCCCCCACCCATGACCTTAGATGACTTACAATTTTTACTTTCACCAGAGGGGGAACGCTGGCTAAAAGAATCGGCCGCCACCCCCATCACGCCCCATAATCACCTGCAAATTGCCGCTCAGTTGCGCCAACAATTGCCGCCCGAAAAAGCCCAGGCTGTACTGGAAACGGTCATTTTGCGCCAGCAGGCGGCCGCCAAATTCAGCCGCGCCGACCGGATGTTTTTCACCCGCCCCGCTTTAGAACAGGCATCGGCCGAGACAATTTCCCATTACCGGGCAGAACGGTTTGCGGCCGCCGGTTTCCGCGAGGTGGCTGATTTGGGGTGCGGCATTGGCGGGGATGCGCTGGCGTTGGCCGCCCATGCGCACGTGACGGGGGTGGAGTGGGATGTGGTGCGGCTGGCCATGGCCCAGGAAAATGTGCGGGCGTATGGGCATGGGGGGCAGTTCCATCCCTTGCAGGCTGACCTGCTCGAGCTGACCCCGCTGCCGGTGGAGGCTCTCTTTTTTGATCCGGCGCGGCGAGACGAACACGGCCGTCGCTTTCATTCCGTGCAGCAATATCAACCGCCGCTCAATCTGGTGGAACGATGGGTACAGCACACGGCCGTGAAAGTCAGCCCGGCCATAAACTACGCCGAAATACCACCAACGGCCGAAGCGGAATTTATTTCCCTGGAAGGTGAAATGAAGGAGTGTATATTGTGGATGGGGGATTTGCGCAGCGGCGCCAATAGGCGGGCCACATTGCTGCCTGAAGGTTATTTTCTAACGGATGCTGATTTACCGACAACACCTGTTCCAGTCACGGCCGTCAGAACTTATTTATACGAACCAGACCGGGCCATCATTCGGGCGCATCTGGTGGAAGCATTAGCCATACAGTTGGAGGCGAGTAAGATTGATGCAGAGATCGCCTATCTGACTAGCCATATTCCCCAGGAGACGCCATTTGCCAGGAAGTATGTGGTAGAGGGGGTACGGCCGTTTCAACTCAAACAACTCCGCCGCTATTTGCACGAAAACCAGATTGGGCAAGTGACTATTAAAAAGCGCGGTTCACCCATTGAACCGGAACAATTACAACGGCAGCTACGGCTCACTGGCTCAAAAGAGAATCATCGTATTTTGTTTTTGACTCACATTCAGGGGGAACCGTCAGTTATTATTGCCACAAATGAAGAACCCGGTTTCTGATTAAAACCGGGTTCTTTATCCATTTATTGGCCGTTATTCAAATAAAATCGCAGCACTTCGCGCAGCTTCCGTATGTCTAATGGTTTGGGCAGATAATCATCACAGCCAGCCTCCAAACAGCGCTCCCTATCTCCCACCAATACCTGGGCTGTTGTGGCAATCAGTGGCACTTTTGTCAACCGGACATCCGACTTAAACTCACGCGCCAATTCCAAACCAGAAACGCCGGGCAAGTTAATATCCAGCAAGATGATATCCGGCACCATCTCTTTCAAAATATCACGAGCGGCATAGCCATCAACAGCCTGCACCAATTCATGCCCCTCAGCTTCCACAATGCGCGAGACCAACAGCATATTGACTGAATTGTCTTCAACGCACATCACTTTTTTACGTGTACCTTCCATAATTCCTCTTTAACTATATTTCTACAACTTCATCTACTTGCCTGATCCATGAACAACCAATTGTAACAATAATGCTGCCAAATTTCAGGTGCAAACTGCCGATTTAGAAGAAGAGAAGTTCAACTTCTTGTGCATAGAGCCGATTTTAGGAAGCGGACAGTGGGCCAGTGCCGGGTCTGTTTACGGGAGGTACATAGGGCAGTGTGAAGAAGAAGGTGCTGCCCTGGCCGTACACACTTTCAATCCAGATGTCGCCACCATGTATTTCTACCAGTTTTTTGGTGATGGGCATGCCCAAGCCGGTGCCGCCAGCCGCGCGGTTTAGCCCGCCGTCAATTTGCCGGAACTGCTCAAAAACAATCGGTATATTTTCTTCCTTAATGCCAATGCCGGTGTCGCGGATGGCAATGAGTAAATGGCTACCTTGATCGTGCATGGAGAGGGAGACGCTCCCTTTTTCAGTGAATTTGATGGCATTGCCCATGATGTTCCACAATACCTGGCGGATACGCGTGCGATCGGCACGAACGGTGGTTACGCGGCTATCCAGGTCGAGGTACATATCCAGGTTCTTTTGTTGGGCCAGCGGTTGCGCAGTAGCCATGATGTCGTTGGCCATTTGCCGCATATCCACATCTTCGTAACGCAGTTCCATGCGGCCGGCTTCGATTTTGGACATGTCCAGAATATCGCCGATGAGTTCGCGCAGGTGACGGCCGCTCTCCCGAATGAGGCGCACATCTTCTTCCATGCGTTCGTTCAGGTCGCCGTCTAACCCTTCCAGCAGCACATCGGCAAAACCGATGATGGAATTGAGCGGGGTGCGGAGTTCATGGCTCATGCTGGCCAGGAATTCGGATTTGAGCTGGTCTACCTCGCGCAGTTTCTTGGATGTTTCCACCTGTTCGGCGTACTGGCGGGCGTTTTCAATGGCGATAGCGATCTGGGAGGCCAGGGTACGTTGGATTTTCAGGTCTTCGGGGGTGAAGCTGTCAACTTTGTCTGATTGCAAGTCAAGGACGCCAACGAGTTTGTCACCCAAAACCATGGGCACGGCCATCTCGGCCTGGGTGTGTGGCAGCAAGGGATGTGGCAGAAAGTCTACTGTCTTGCGGACGTTGTTTTCCAGCACACCCTGGCGGGTACGGGCGGCGCGTGCCACCAAAGAATCAGCATCAATGGCAATTTCGCGCCCCTCCAGGGCCATCAGTCGGCCAACATTGCCGGCCCCTGCTTTAAGGGTGAGCTTACGGCCGGTTTCGTTGAGCAGGTAGATGTGGACGTGGTAAAGGTTGAAGCTGGTCTTGGACAGGTCTACTACGGCTTGCAACAGGGCATCCGCTTCCAGGATGGTGGAGGCAACAGTGCTAACCTGGGCTACGGTTTCCAGTTCGGCCGTGAGGCGTTCTTGTTCGGATAGGGCGTCCTGGGTTTGCTCAAAGAGGCGGGCGGCCTCCAGTGCTTCGGCCACTTCTTTGGAGACGGCGTCCAGAAATTCCTGCTCGTCTGGGGTGAGGGGTTTATCCGGGGGGGACTGGATGCCCAGGAAGCCTATTGTTTCGTTGCGGATTTGTAAGGGGAGGGTGGCAGCGGTCACGGCCGTACCCCCCTGTTTGCGTTTTGCGGTGCCATTAGTATGGCCGTTCGTCTGGGGCATCATCCCCTCTGCCAACAATTGCACGCCGGCATGATCATATTGATAACCAGGCAAATCTGGTCGGGCAGACTGGTATTCACGCCAGCCCTCGCGCGTCATTTGCCGCTGCAACACGTTCAATTCACGTAAGCGAGACTCCATCTCCTGGCGCAAAATTGTACCTTCAATAGCCACCGCCACTTGCCCACACAACCCTTCCAAAACTAACTGGTCATTGGCATTGAGGGCATTAACTCGATTGCTTTGTATGTCCAGCACACCCAGCACTTCATCTCGCAACTTGATAGGTATGGCCAATTCTCCTTTTGTATCAGGCAGCAAAGGATTGGGGCGATAGTCTGGATCGGCGGTGAGATCCGCACGCAAGATAGATTTCCCCGTAGCGGCCGCTTTACCAATAAGCCCCACACCCACCGGTACCGAATGGTGCATTCCCAGCATCTTCTGGCCCACTTCACCATAACCTACCGCCAGCGCCAGTGTTTGCATAGCCGCATCATAACGGAGCAGTTGGGTATGGTAATAGCCAAATTGCTCGTGAATTTGGGCCACCGCGCCTTCATAAAGCTCATTCAGATCAGCCGCACTGGCAATTTCCTGGGCAATTTGGGTAGCCAGGGCCACTTCACGTTCACGCCTGGCCAGTGATTCAGCCAGTTGTTGCTGCGACTGATACAGCGTCTCTTCAGCCTGTTTGCGTTTAGTAATGTTTTCGGATGTACCCAGGACACCAATAACATTGCCCTGCACATCATACAGTGGCGCTTTATTCGTTTCTGCCCAGACGACGGTACCATCAGCCTGCGGAATGGACTCTATGATTCCTAGCAAGGGTTCATGTCCCTGCATTACCCGCCGATCAGTTTCCACAAAGATATCTGCCTGCTCCCGCGGCCAGAAATCATAATCGGATTTGCCCACCAGATATTCCGGGGCAGGAAGCCCGGCGGCGGCGGCAAAGTTCAGGTTACTACCCAAATAAATTGAGTTGCGATCCTTCCAAAAAACAGATTGGGGAATAGTATCCAGCACCAGGCGCAACAAGGTCTCTTGTTTACGCAGGTTTTCGGCCGCCTGCAACCGCACAATCAGATGGGCTAACGTGGCTGCATACAAGGCCAGTAGATCGGGTTGGAAAGAAAGCAGAGGTTCACGTTTAAGCAAATTATCGGCCGCCAGCCAGCCTAAAATTCTATCTTCATACCACAAGGGGGCCATTGCATTCCACCCCTTGCCCACCGGTTTCCCTTCATCCATCAAGGGTTTGGTTTGCCAAAAGCCCAGCCGCTTCTTCTCTACAATAATAGCTAATACATCCGGGTCTGTTACTGCTTGCTGGAAATACTGTTCATCACGCAGTTGGCCTTTGTCATCTGTACCAAATGTGCCCTGCATGGTATTGGTAGACTGGTCATACATAAGCAGGCCGATACGATCAAACCCAAGAGCATCTCGTCCACGTTCAATCGCCCGGCGATATAACTCACCCATATCTTGAACCCGTGAAAGTTCTAGATTAACCTCCTGCAAAATTTGCAGTTTTTGTTGAAACAATCGTTCGGATTCTTCATGTAATTTGCGGCTGATCAGATGCCCAATGGTATCTCCATATAACGTCAGGATGTCTAATACATATTCGGACGGTGGCTCGCCGGTGAGGCCATTATCGGCCGCCAGCCAGCCAACCCCCTGTTCGCCATCCCACAAAACAGCAATGGCGTTCCAGCCTCGGCCAGTCTCTTTGCCGCCGGTAAACAGGGGCACATCTTCATACAAGATGGAACGCCCTTTGGCCCGTACCAGCTCCAGATGACGTTCGTCAGGTGGCACAAAAAGATCATGTTCGTCCACAATTTGCCCGAATTCATTGATGCCATAAGTGCCCCGCATGTAGCCGGTATGCTCATCCAGCAGCAGCAGGCCCATGCGTTCAAAGCCCAAATCATTGTGTCCAAATTCAATAGCCCGGCGATATAGCTCATCTAGTGATGTCGCGCGGTCCAGCTCGGTGGTGACACGTTGGAGTGTGCGTAGTTTTTGTTGAAAATCACGGTTGGCTTGTTGTCGCCAATGGAGTTCGCGGACAATGCCCAGATAGTTTTGTATTTGCCCATTGGCATCATGCTGCACGGTTATGGAGGTCAACACTTCCAGTACATGACCATTGTGGCGACGAATGGGCAACAAATAATCACGAACGGCATTTTCGCGCAGCAAGGCGTTGGTCAGTATTTGCAGTTCTTCTTCAGCAATCAGTTGGGATACGTTGAGCTTTTTGATTTGGGCGGCCGTATAACCCACCATTTCCAAAAAAGCGTCATTGGCGTCGGCCACGGTGCCTTCGCTATTGATGATAAAAACGCCATCTTTTGATTGTTGAAAGAGAATCTGGTAGAGGTTGTGATTATTTGTCTTACTCATATCAGGCATCCTCATCGGCCGTTTGGGTAGTTTGAGCGCCCAGGTAAATGTAGGCTTGCCGCCCCAATGCCTGGCCGATTTCTTGCACGGCCGTGCGCATAATCGTATCTACATCGGCCGAACCACGAACCTTTGCGGCTATTTCACGCAGCATTTGCTGGCGTTGGGCACGTGCCTGTTCCTGTTGGAATTGGCGGGCATTTTGAATGGCAATGGCAGCCTGGTTGGCCACGGCGTTGAGCAGGTCGAATTGTTCTCGTGTATAAAAACGAGGCTGCAAACTTTGCAGAGCAATCAGCCCCACCACATCGCTGCCCACACGCAGCGGCACACCCATCCAGGACCGGGATGGGCTGCCAATGGATTCCACACCCTGGCTGCGCAGCCACTTTTCCAACCCATCTTCCACAAAAAGGGATTGGCCGGTGCGCAGCAGATATTCGCTCATGCCATTACCAAACGGCCGTGAACGCCAGGTTACTCGTTTGCCATCTTCCACAGCAATGGGAAAAGCAACTTCATTTGTGTATTTATTGTGGATGGCAACATAAAAATTGGTGGTATCCATCAGCCGGGAACTGTAGCGATAAATGGCTTCCAGAATGGGGCTTTCGTCCAGGAGTTGGGCTAATTCACCCACCATTTCATTGAGGATAGCCAGTTCCGCTGCCCGTTGTTGTGACTGATCAAACAACCGTTGGTTTTCCAATGCCAGACCCAACTGCTCTACGATATCTTGGGCAGCCATTATTTCTTCTTCATCCCAGGGGATATCGTCATCCCGGCCTAAAGCCAGCGCACCAATTGGTTCGTCTGCATAGATGATGGGCAAAGCCAGCGCCACACCATGGCCGGCGGGGGCCATATGCACTGCTTTGTGTGATTGCACCGCTTCAGCCAGAGCTGGCAGCCAGAGCGCGTCGAGAGAGTCATCGGGTACGGCCGTGTCTACCACCTTATATCCTTCCCACTGCTCACGGACATACCGGCTTTGCATACTACGTAGCTCGGCCAGTGTCCGTTCCAGTTCGGCCGTGCGTTCGGCTACTCGTTGCTCCAGTTCTCGTTGATATTCACGCTGCTGCCGGAGCAGGGCCTTAATATCATCCATGAGATAAGAAAACCCGATGGCCAGGTCAGACATCACCTCGATCCCTTCGGGAATCTCAAGCTCCACATCCAGCGTGCCGGTAGCAGCCAGAGCCAACACATCCAGAATAGCCTGTCCTTGCTCTTCCACCATCCGTTTATACTGTGCATAGGTCAGCTTATCTGCCATTGCCAATTCCTCTCACTGAAAATGGGTGATATTACCTTCACCACTTATGGTTTGCCTTCTCTTGCAGCCACGCCAACCCTTCTGCTTCATCATTGACAAAATGGAGATTGTCTCGTTTGCTCGCCTTGGCAATAAATACGCCCAATACTTTGAGTGCCCGGTTAACACCAAAGATCGCTGTGTGGCCCACCCTTGGATTCTTGTTTCGTTCGGTAAACACATGGCGTGCTCTGGTGGAAATCTTACCTATCCGCGTGGCGTCTACCAAAAAATGAAGCCGTTCATCGGCTGGTAGATTCGCTATAAATTGATCAATTTGATCCGCGTTTTGCAGGGCATCGTCATCGGTCACATCACCGATAAACTCAATTTTGACGATATTAGCGGCAATCAAAGTCACTTGTTGTGGCATCTTATATCCTTCGTAAATGGTCGTTAGTGACTGGTGGCTAGCTGCCTATACCAACCATCAGCCGGTTAACTTCTCGCTTATTTTACCTGCTCACTCACCATGGCCCGTTGGCGATTGCTCCAGATTTGCCACGGTGGGTAGTAACTGCTCTGGCACGCCTAAATGCACCACAGATTTTGAAGCGCCCAACAACACGCTCAATTCTTCGCGGGCAATACGCAGGATAGCCTCCCGATCATTGCCACGCCGAATTTTATCCGTGATGGTACGCACCTGGCGTTCACGTTCGGCCCGCGCCTGGGCCTGGGCAAAGAGGCGGATACTTTGAATGGCGACAGTGGCCTGCTGGCTCAACACGGTGAGGCGACGAATTTCTATCTCCGGGAATGGGGTCTTTTGGTCATAAATAGCATTGATGAAACCCACCCATTGCGACCCACTGAGCAACGGCATGAAAACCAGACTTTCCGCCTGAAAGAAATTCTGGAAAAAGGCGGCCGCCTCTTTGCTCAACCGTTTATCGTTGGCGACATCTGCAATGAGCGTGGGCGCTTCCGGTTGCAGCAGGTGGGCCATGGAGGCAAACGTGGCAAAGGAGAAGCGCATGGGCAGTGCCTCAATGGGCAGACGGCTCCAACGCGCCAATACCTCTATCATTTCTGGCGTTTCTGTTTTTGTCCAGGGACGATCAAAATAATTGATGGTACTGCTATTCATACCTGCACTACCGATAATGGTGTGCTGGCGCAAGGCATTGAGCACATCTTCATAGGTTTGGGCGGTATTGAGGGCAGCGCTACCCTGGAATAACTGCTCGGCTTGTTGGCGGGCTTGCTCGGTTTGTTCAGAGAGGCGCAGGTTTTCAATGTGGGCACTGAGGCGTTCGGCAACGGCCGTCATAATATCCTGGGCATCATCATTGAGGGCTGTTGGCTCGGCCAGCATCAGATTACCAATGGATTCGCCCTGCACTTGCAAGGGGTGGATTAGCGTAGGGGTTACGGCCGTATCTTTCTTTCGGGAGCGCGATTTCACCGATGCTGCCAGAGCCAACGCTTTCACTTCCTTCTGATCATACCCATAGCTCAAACCATTTCGTCCCCTGGTCTGCACATAGGATTCCCAACCTTCGCGGCGCAGACGCCGGGTGATCTCTTCCAGCTCCTTCAAGGCCGCTTCTGAACGAGCAAAAGAACGCGCATTTTGCAGCGCCACGCCAATTTGGGCGGCCAATGTGGTTTGAGTCTGGATGTCCTCTTCAGAAAAGTGATTGATCCGGCTGGCCTGAATATCCAGCACGCCCAGCACCTCCACACCCACAATCATGGGCACGGCGAGTTCCGATTTGGTATCAGGCAGCAGGGGGTGGGGCAAGAATCCCGCATCGGCCGTAACATCATTGACAATCACACCCTGGCGCGTACGCACCGCACGAGCTACCAGTGATTGTCCCTGAGTCAGCGGGATGGAACGCCCCTCGGCTACCATTCGCCGCCCCACCTCGCCGGCGCCACTGGTAAGTATCAGATTTTCAGATTCATCTAACAAGTAAATGTGGGCATGGTACAAACTAAACCGCTCTTTTGCCAGGTCTACCACTCGCTGCAACAGAGAATCTACGTCACGGATGGTGGTAATGGCAGCGCCCACTTCGGCTACTGTTGCCAGTTCGGCCGCTCGCTTTTGGGTTTGTTCAAAGAGGAGTTGATTATTCAAAATAATGGCGGTCTGGTCGGCCAGCGCCCGATAGGTACGCAGATCATCCTCGGTGAAGATCTTCGTATGGGTCCAGGCAAGTGTAACTAAACCCACCCATCTGTTACCGGTGCGTAAAGGCAGGTTCGCTCCGGCCTTTATGCCAACCAACTGATATAACCCACGGGTGGCATCATCCAGCCGGTCGTCATGATCTACGTCGCTATACAAAAGGAGGCCGTGGGGGTTATCAATCCAATGCCTGGCTGCGGGCAGGTCTGGCAGATAAAAACGAGAGCCAATAGGGAAATTTACATTAGCGAACAAACTGCCAGGGTTAACCCAATTGGCTGCCATTTCCATCCATTCAGGACGGCCGTTATCATCCACCTCCAGCAAAAACAAATTCGCCGCCGCCAGACCTTGCCCGGCGACCGGCCCTACAACCGCTTCCATGATTTCGCTTATGGACGTGGCGGTATTCAAGCGGGCACTCATCTCATAGAGCCGCTCAGTTTCTGCCAGCGCGGCCGTTACCGACCCTTCCGCCTGTTTGCGCTCCATCAGGTTAGCAATGAGATTGCTATAAGCAATAACGATATCACGCAAATAGGGGGATAACGGCCGTTGGCTGATCAAATTATCGGTAAACAAAATGCCCACTAATCTATTACCCTGCCGCACAGGTACCGTAACCAGCCAGCCTTGCCCAACCACCACACCGTCATCCCACAAGTCACAAGCTTCCTGAATTAAAATACGTTGTTTCGTGTCACGGAAATAGTCTACTATCTCTGGCACACTAATGACATATTCTGCCCCATGTTCATCACGTAGATTGCCGTTTTTATCAATTCCATAAGTGCCAGAGAAATTGTTTTGCGCCTCGTTATATAGAAACAGGGCAAAACGTTCCAGGTTTAGCCGTTTTTCACCCAGATGTATAACCTGCCGAAACAGGTCGTCCATACTATCGGCCTGGGAAAGTTCCAGGTTTATTTCATGCAGGGTTTGTTGCATTCGCAGAGATTCCTGCACAGCGAGTTGATTTTGTAAACGTTCAATGAGGTTTGCCAGCAGAGCGCCGTAAGAAGCCAACAAATCTGCTTCATATGGTTTCAACGGCCGTCCTGGATTTGTTGGTTCCTGAGCAAACAATGCGCCTATCAGTTCATCATTTTGCCAAATAGGCGCTGTGAGATGCCAACCATGCCCCAGGAGGAGGCCAAAATCATACAAAGGTACACCACGCTCCACAACGACACGCCGCCGGATATCACCAAAGCGCAGGTTGAAATCTTCTTCTGGAAAGGTGAACGAGAACTCCTTTTCATCTCGCAAATTACTTTGCATATCACGGCCGTATGTCCCGCTGAACTGATTAGTGGCTTTGTTATAGGTAAACAGCCCAATGCGTTCAAAATTAAGTTGGCTCGTTCCCAGCACAATGGCCTGCCGGAATAGTTCGTCCAAAGATTCAACTTTAGCCAGTTCCAGCCCCACTTCATGCAGGGTTTGCTGCAATCGCAATGATTCCTGAATGTCCTGCTCACTCTGGCGTATGGCTTCTTGAGCCTGCTTCCGTTCGGTAATATCAATAAGCGTGGTCAGGATAGCCGGTTCATTTTGATAACTAAACAAACGGGCCGAAAGTAGTGCCCAGAAATGTTCTCCGTTAGTACGTTTGAGTTCCAGCTCATAGCTGGTTACACTGCCTTTGGCCTGAATCTCACTCACAACGGCCGCCCGGTCATCCGCCCGCACATAAAAATCTGGTGTTCCCTGTTCCAACAGAATCGCCAGGGGCATATTCACCAGATCGGCCAGCAGTTCATTGGCATAGAGAATACGGCCGTTGGCCACCCTGGAGATAAGCATGGGCATCGTCACCGATTCCAAGATGGCTTGCGCCCGTGTGTTTGTTTCTTGCAGGGTGAGTTCCACCTGTTTGCGTTCTATCAAACTGGCAATGGTGCTACCATAGGCCACCAGCAAATCCGGCTCATACGGCTGTAACGGCCGTTGACTCACCAGATTATCCGCAAATAAAGCACCTACAAATTGGTCGCTTTGCCACAGTGGCACAGTCAGATGCCAGCCCCGGCCGGCTACCTGTTTGGCGTCATACAACTCTGCATCATGCCGCACAAAAACCCGCTGCCGTATATCACTGAACTGAGCCAGATAATCTTCTTCGCTAATATCAAAAACGCTATCCCGTTCATCAATCAAATTGCCCTGCTTATCTGTACCAAACGTGCCGGTAAACCGCCGTGTCTCCCTCTCAAACAAGTAAAGTCCGAGCCGATCAAAATTCAGGCGCTGATGGCCCAACAAAATTGCCTGCTGCAACAACTCCTTCAACGTTTCGGCACGGGTCAGTTCCAGGCTTATATCATGTAACGTCTGCTGCAACGCCAGCGATGCTTGCAGGGTCTCTTCGGCCTGATGGCGTTCGGTAATATCTTCGGAAACACCCAACAGGTAACGAGGCGTGCCATCGGCTCCCAGGATAGGCAATTTGCGGGTGTGCAACAGCCGCTGCCCGCGATGAGCCGTGCCAATGGCTTCCTGGGCAATATCCACCATTGCCCGACCACCCAATACTTCTCGATCTTTGGAGGTAAAGAAATCAGCCTGTTCTTTGGCAAAAAAGTCATAATCGTTTTTGCCAATGACTTCGGCATGTTTCAGGCCGGTGATCTCTTCATTCGCTTTGTTCCAGCGCACAAAACGCAAATTTTCAGCCTCTTTCATAAAGAGACCTACGGGCAGGATTTCCACAACCTGGTCAAGCAGAGCGGAGGTTTCTTGTAGTTCGACCGTTTGTCGTTGTGCCTGGGCATACAGACGGGCATTTTGCAAGGCCACAGCAATCTGGGTAGCTAATGTGGTCTGTATATTAACATAACGTTGGGTAAATCGGTTGGTGGTATCAGCCTGCATGTCTAAGACGCCCAACACCTGATTCCCCACGATCATGGGCACAGCCAGCTCGGCGCGTGTGTTGGGCAGCAGGGGGTGAGGCAAAAAGTGGGGGTCTTTGCGTACATCATTGGCGATAATGCCAGACCGGCTGCGAGCGGCACGGGCCACCAGGGATTGTTCTTGCGTCAGCGGAATGGAACGCCCTTCTTGCACCATCTGGCGGCCAACTTCCCCGGCCCCAGCCACAAGTTCTAGCGTATCTCCCGCTTCGTTGAGCAGATAAACATGGGTGTGATACAGGTTGAAGCTCTCTTTTACCTGGTCTACGACAGCGAGCAACATTTCTTGCGGGTCGAGGATGGTGGACACGGCCGTGCTCACCTTAGCCACTGTTGCCAGTTGCGAAGCAATACGCTCCTGGTCTATGAGCGCTTCTGCCAATGCTTCTTCGGCCTGCACCCGCTGTGTAATATCCCGCCCCACACCGCGGAAGCCGATGGTCTCGCCCGCTTCATTAAACCGGGGTAGGATAAAGGTTTCCAGGTGGCGGATACGGCCGTCTTTGCCAAACGCCTCCCATACAAACCCATTCACCGGCTCACCCGTTTTATATACCTGGTTAAATGTGGCAAAGACCCGTTCGGCCGTTTCGGGAGTCGTATAGTCGCGGTAATTCTTCCCCATCAATTCATGGCGTGGGTAGCCAATCACCTCGCATAATTGATCATTCATGAAGGTGAAGCTGCCATCCAGGTCCGCTTCATAATACCCATCTTCAATGCTTTCCATGATGGTGCGGTAACGGGCTTCAGACTCCCGCAACTGCGCTTCATTTTGAATACGGTCGGTCACATCCCGCCCTATGCCGCAGAAGCCAATTGGCTGACCATCATTATCGCGGACCAGAGAGGCCGATATTTCCAGGTGACAGTAACGGCCGTCCTTCGTGGCAATTTCATTAACCAGGCTCTTAACTGGTTCGCCAGAGTCGTACACCCGGTTAAACTGGGCATAGATGGCATCAACCCGATCCGGAATGGTATAGTCTTTATAGTTGGTGCCCAGCATCTCCGCCACAGAACAGCCGTGAATAGCCGCCCACTGCTCATTTACAAAAGTGAAATCCCCTTTCAAATTCGTTTCGTAATAGCCATCTTCAATAGTTTGCAGAATGGTGCCATACCGCTCTTCTGAGTGAGACAGTGCTTCTTCTGCTTCCTGCCGCTTGCGAACCAGCCCGGTTACATCACGCGCAATCCCCCGAAAGCCGATGGTATTACCAGATTCATCTTTCCTCAAAGCGATAGAGGTTTCCAGTATTTGCGGCGTACCATCTTTGCGGATGGTGTGCATGAGAATGGCCTTAGCCGGTTGGCCGGTGTGGTACACCTGGTTAAAAGCCTCATAAATCTGGCGAGCATTCGCGGTATTGGCATAGTCACGGTTGCTCAGGCCCAACAGTTCTTCTTCCGGGTAGCCCAACACCTCAGCTAATCCAGGGGAGTAATACGTAATAGCACCGCTTAAATCCACTTCATAATAAGCGTCGGGCGTACTCTCTAGCATTTCCCGGTAGCGTATTTCGCTGGCACGTAGAGAACGCTCGGCCTCTTTTTGGGCGGTAATGTCCCGGATCATGACCAGAGAGCCAAACATCGGGGAATCATGCTCCCGCAAAACAATGGCGCTGGTTTGCACATCCAGCACACGGCCGTCTTTGGTCAATCGTTTGGTGATAAAGTTGGTGGCAACGCCGTTCTGCAATAAGGCATTGATGGCTATGGCTGTCTCCTCTTTGCGTTCTTCCGGCACAAAATCCAGCCGATGTCCAATCAGCTCCGACAATTCCCAACCAAAAACTTGGCTAAACGCCGGATTGACATACACCACCTGCCCGATGGCATCATAAATGATCGAAGGATCAGGGGAAATCTCCAGCATGGGCTGAAAGACAGCCACCCGCTGCTCTAACAACACGTCCGGTTCCGGCATCACCATTTCGTTTGGCTTGTTTCGTATCGCCATACAACCACTCCTAACGAGCTTTCCGCCGCGAGCCATTGCCACTATGAGCGCCACCATGAGCTGGCTGGTGGGATGGTTCGCCACTTAAATTGAGTTCCACCTGGGTGAATTTAGCGCCGAGAGCATGGCCTAGTTCTTTCACGGCCGTTTGCAGCGCACTCTCCATGCTCAACGAGCTTTGAATCTTCTGCGTAATCTCATTCACAATCCGCTCCCGTTCAGCGCGGCGGCGAGTCGTCTCAAACTGCTGTGCATTTTGGATAGCCACACCAATCGTACCCGCCAGCGTCATCAACAAATTCAAATCGCCCTCATTGTAAACCCGTACTTCCTTATAAGAGCTAAGGCCAATGACACCTACCACGCGATTACCCAAAATCATGGGCACACCCAGGAAACTATCCGTCATACGGCCGCCGCCGGACAGGTTCGCGCCCCGGCTCTCTGCATCTTCAGCGGAAGTCAATTGCACCAAAAGCGGCTGGCGGTTACGCACAATCTGCGCTGAAAAACCACCTTTATCATCTACTGGCCGACCCGGCACCGTAACATGCCCTTCATCGCGGGCATAGAAAAACGGGAAACTCAACATATTGCTGGCTTCATCATACAAAGATAGATACACCGCATGAGCCTCAAACGTATCCAGCAAATGCATACCCACCGCCTGTACCAGCGTCGCCAGGTCAAGCTGCGAACTGGCGACCTGGTTAATGGCGTTAATGGTGGCTAACTCGGCCGCACGTTGTTCCGTCTGGTTAAACAGCCGGGCATTTTGCAGTGCCGTGGCTACCTGAGTAGCCAAGGTAGACTGAATGTTAATATCCTGGGTGGTAAAATGATCAACCTTATCCGATTGCACATCCAACACCCCAATGACCTGATTACCAGACAACAGCGGTAGGGCCATCTCTGACCGGGTTTTTGGCAGCAGCGGGTTGGGCAAAAAGCCCTCGTCCGCCTGCACGTCATTGGCGATCACACCCTGGCGGCTGCGGGCAGCACGAGCTACCAGCGAACGCTCGCTGTTGAGGGGGATGCTGTAGCCCGCCGCCACCATTTCTGCGCCAGCTTTGCCAGCCCCGGCCGCCAACACCAGAGCATTTTGCTCTGAATTCAGCAAGTAAATGTGGGCATGGTACAGATCAAAGTTATCTCGCGTCAGGTCTACCACATCTTGCAACAAACGGGAGGCTTCCAGAGTGGAGGCTACCGTGGTACTGATTTCCGCCACCATTTGCAGTTCCAGGGCACGTTTGGCCAATGCTTCTTCAAACTGCCGCCGCTCCGTAATATCCTCGGAAATACCCAGCAGATACCTCGGCTTACCTTCAGAATCCAGAATAGGTACTTTACGGGTGTGCAGTGTGCGCACGCCTTGATGTACAGTTTGAATTGGCTCATCGGGAATATCTACGACCGTGCCACTTGCCAATACCTCTCGATCCTTGGCCGTATAATAGTCTGCCTCTTCGGGGCCAAAAAAGTCATAATCATTCTTCCCAATAAACGCCTCTTGCGGATAGCCCGTAATCTCTGATCCCGCCCTATTCCAGCGTACAAAGCGCAGATCTTCCGCGTCCTTCACAAACAGCATAACGGGCAGATTCTCGATAACCGAATCCAGGAAACCCGTTGTTTCCTGCAATTCCATCGCCCGGCTCTGCACCTCATCCAGCAACAGGAGGCTATCTACCACCGATGCCGTTTGCGTGGCAATGGAGAGATAAAGCCGCCGATCTGATTCTGTAAAGGGATGCGGCTCGCTCCAGCGGATGAGAAGGCTGCCCAATTGCCGATTACCCACAGCCAGCGTCATAAAGACACAGGCCCTGGTTCCCGTTTGCAATAGATTCTGCCTGAAGGCCAGGTCTAATCGCTCCTCTGTTGTTACATCTTCAACCAGCAGCACACCTTCGCCTGTAGCCAATCGCAATTGGGCCGACGGCATTTGCGCCAGATCGAAACGTGTACCAATCGGGATTATGGGGGCCGGTGCGGTAGTAGCTACCAGTTCAACCATTGCCGGTTCTCCGGCCGCATCCAGTTCAAACTTAAACAGCGTCCCGGAAAGAGCGCCCACTGCCAACGCCGGTGCAGAGGCTGCCATCACTGCTTCGGTAAGCGTGGTAGCCGCATTCAGACGGGCGCTGATGTCAAACAAGGTTTGTACTTCTTGCAGTGCGGCTTCCGTCTGGCTAAACAGGCGGGCATTTTGAATGGCGGCGGCCGCCTGGAAAATAATCGTTTCGGCCAGACGGCGCATGTCATCTGTGATCGTCTTGTGCTCGCTCAAAATATCCATGCCCACCGTGCCAATGACCTCATTACCAACCAGCATAGGCAATACGGCTAAGACTCGCACGCCCTGCGCCTGGAGCATCTCGCGCACCGGGGCCGCCAACGGATTTGTGTCCACGTCGGCCACCACAACGCCCCGGCGCGTACGCAATACCTCTGCCGTTAGTTCGTTACCGGCCACCGGGATTTGCAGTCCTAAGCCGCTTTCATTACGCTCCTTATCATAGGCTTCGGCCACAATAACCAGGTTCTCTTTGGTTGCATCGAACAAGGCAATCCGCGCCTGATCCACGCCGACACTTTCCACGAGGCCCTGCGCCACCACATTCATCGCCTGTTGAATATCCAGCAAAGAACCAAGCTGGCTTACGATCTCGTTAATACTTGCCAGTTCTTCAGTGCGTTTTTGGGTCTCGGCCAATGCCTGCTGCGTTTCGGCAAACAACCGGGCATTTTCCAGAGCGACGGCCATATGGTTTGCAATACCCATCAGCAAGTTCAAATCATTTTCGGTATAAGCGTTAAACTCATAACTTTGCACCGAAATGACGCCGCTGGTATGTCCACCAATGACCAATGGGGCAAAAATGATAGATGGCGGCAATTTGGCGGATCCGACCGTGGGTGACGAGAGTTGCAGGGCAGCATTTTCTTCCGGGGTGTAGTTTCGTAATTGCGGCAGCCCGGTAGTGATGACCTGATAAGACATGCTCTCTTTGCGGATGGTGGCGGGCGGCTGCTGATGTCGTTGACCGGCATCATAGATAAACAGGTATTCCAAAATGTTAGTCGCGGCATCATAACGGCTGACGGAGAAGGCATCGGCGCTCATCACCTGGCTAACACGCTCATAAACAGTGGTCAGTACTTGTTCGATGTCTAGCTGCTGCGACACAACCTGAGCTACTTCGTTGATGAGGGCCAACTCTTCGGCTCTTTTCTGGGTTTGGGTAAAGAGGCGGCTGTTTTCCAGACCAACGGCCACATACGAAGCAATACCGGTGAGCATTTCTACGTCTGCTTGTGAGTAGGCATTGTAAGCATAGGCTTGCACGGACATGATGCCCGTGACCCGCTGCCCTGTTTTGAGGGGAACAAAGAGTTGGGTGGCGGTGGGTGGTTTGTCTCGGTCGCCGACGACGGCTGTGGCCGTGTTTTCCTGTACCTGACGTTGTAATGTTTGAACCTGTTCGGGGGTAAGGTTTACCAGCAGTCGTTCGCCGGTCTGAATCACTTTGTAGGAATTGCTAGTAGGGGCAACCTGCATTGTTACGGCCGCCATGCGCCGGCCGTCTTCAAAGTTGACAGGAATTTCCAGGGTATTGCTCTCTTCATGGTAGAAGGATACGTAGAAACTGTCGGTTGGGACAATTTGCTGGATTTCTTCATAGACTGACTCCAGCAAATGTTCTGGCTGTAATTGTTGGGCTACGACCGTTGCCACCCGGTTAATAGCAGCAAGCTGCTTGGCGCGTGCATCCAACTGCTGGCGGCTCATTTCTGATTCTTCAAAAAGGCGAGCGCGTTCCAATGCTTCGGCTACTTGCTGGGAGATGGACGCAAGTAGCTGCTGTTTATCGGCCGATACTGGCTTGCCGGAGGGGTCACGTACCCCTAACACGCCAATGGTCTCCCCGCGCACGGTCAGCGGAGCACGCACGGCCGTATCATCTGCCACCGCAACTTGTTTTTCATGAGTGGAAACGGCCGTTTCCGGCCCGCCATTCCGTTTGATTGGTTGCAGTTCACGTTGATCATAAACATACCCCTGCCATTCCATTTCACGGGTCGTCAGGAACGAATCCCACCCTTCTCGAATTAACATTTGCTGCATCCGAGTCAGCTCATTCAACGCTTCTTGCGTTTGTTGATATTGCCGGGCATTTTGGATAGCCGTGGCAATTTGCGCGGCCAACGTGGCCTGAATGTTAATGTCAATTTCCGTAAAGTAATTGGGTTTGTTGGCCTGAATATCCAACACCCCTAACACCTGCTCCCCGGCAATCAGCGGCATAGCCAGTTCAGAACGGGTATCCGGCAGCAGCGGATTGGGCAAGAAACCAGCTTCTGCCTGCACATCATGGGCCATAACACCCTGGCGCGTACGGGCCGCCTGTGCTACCAGGGATTGCTTTTGCCGCAACAGAATTTGCCACCCTTCGGCTGCCATCTGGCGGCCAACGTCGCCAGCCCCGGCCGCCAACACCAACTGCTGTTCATCATCACTGAGGAGATAAATATGGGCGTGATACAGATTAAACCGCGCCTTGGTCAGGTCAGCGACCTGCTGTAAAAGCTCATTGGTATCCAAAATGGTGGATGCGACACGGCTGAGTTCCGCCACCGTTTGCAGTTCCCGCGCTTGCTTGGACATCACTTGCTGCGCCTGCTTATTGATAATCAGGCTGGCCAGGGCATTAGCAAAAAGGGTGATCAGATCAGGTTCATAGGGTTGTAACGGCCGTTGGTTGAGCAAATTATCCACCGCCACATACCCAATGGGCCGATCCTCGTCCATCAACAAGGCCGATACATGCCAGCCCTGGCCGGCCACCTCATAATCCTCATACAAATCAATATCCTGGCGCACCAACCGATGCTCACGTGAGCTAAGAATATCGGTAAACCACTCCTCATAATTCGACATCAGGTGACTCAGGTGCGTTTCATCTATCAGTTCACCCGCGCGGTTCGTGCCAAAAGTGCCTTTCATTAGCTTCAACTCGTTATCAAACAACCACAGACCGAGACGATCAAAACCCAACCGGGTACGGCCGAGTTGAATTGCCTGCCGGAACGTATCTTCCAGCGTATCCATACCAGCCAGGATCGTTGTGATTTCTTGCAAGACGGTTAATTTTTCCTGGAAACCACGTGCCAGTTGTTCGCTGGTGCGTATGGCTGCTTCGGCCGCTTTGCGTTCAGAAATGTCCCGCACGGTCATACTAAAACTGGTAGCTTGTTTTTCAGCGTTATAGTTAATGCCGATTGTTTCCTCAGCGGGCACGGCTATGCCGCTGGCTGTGACAAAAGTCACTTCCGCCGCCCAACCACCGCTCTGTCTGGCCCTAGGAATGCCCTCTTGCAACAGCAATTGGGCATCTGTTGGTGTAAAGAAATTAGTAATATCCATTTGAGATACATCTTGATCCGGCGCGTAACCCAAAAGCTTCAGCCCGGAAGGGTTTACATAAACGGCTTTGCCCTCCAATGTGCTGACCCCAATGAAATCTGGATGGTTGTCCACAATGGAAGAGAGCAGTTCACTGCGTTCAAACTGGCGGGTGCGATCCACAACAGAAGCTAACTGCCCCATAATAGCCCGGTAAATACGTCGCTCCTGGGCTGAAAATTCCTGCTGCTGACCCCAGCTAATAACCGCCAGACCAACCCAACGGCCGCCTACGGTGAGCGGCAAGATGATGGCAGCAATGGCCCCGGCCTGCTTGAACATCATTTTAGTCGTGTCGTCTACCCGCTCGTCCACTTCCAAATCGCTGATAAACAGTGGGTTTTCTGCGTCGGCCAGCCATAATTGGGACATAGGAAAATCTGGCAGGTAAAAGCGTGTTTGGGCGGATGAAGACATTTGCTGGCCCTGCACCCAGGCGGCCGCCACTTCGGCCCATGTGGGCTTCCCGGTCTGGTCCAGTTCAAAGGTGAGCAGAGTGGCATTGGCAGCGTTGCTGTCTATGGCCGTCTGTACGGCCGCTACCAATGCGTCTTCCAATGAAATAGCATGGCTGAGGCGCTGGCTAACCTGGTAGAGTTGTTCAGCTTCTTGTAGGGCGTCTTGAATCCGTTGCGTGGCCTGTACCGCTTCCACCACGGAGAATGTCTGCTGGGCCAGGTTGGTAAAAATCCGTTCATCCCGGCTGGTAAATGCCTGCGGGAAATTCCAGCTAAAAATGATCAAACCGGTCCAACGGCCCTGGGCATACAAAGGTAGTATGGCCGTAGACAATGTTTTGATCTGGGCATACAACCGGCGCAGTTCTGTAACAATGGCTTCGTGCGTGGTCGTATCGGTGATCAGCAACGGCCGTTCTGGAGAGGACAGCCACAAAGGGGTAAAGCCAAAGTCCGGCAGGTAATAGCGGGTGCCGGTGGGAATGCCACCTTCTTCGGTATACCAGGCCGCCCGCACTTCGGCCCATTCAGGCCGCCCCGAGGCATCATTTTCAATGAAAAGCAGTTGAGCAGATGTAGCACCCAGCCGACGGCCGTAGCTGCTGGCTGCTTCCAAAATTTGTTCGGGTTGGCTGGCCTGGGTTAGTTCAGACGCCACATCATACTGAATGTTGGTCTGTTCTACTTGCTGCGCGTTTTGAATAGCAACGGCCACCTGATTGGCAATAGATTGCAGCAAAGCCACGCTTTCTTCCGTCAACCCATTAACCACATGATGCTGCACATCCAGCACGCCCAGCACCTCATTCCCCAACGTAATGGGAATAGCAGCTTCTGCTTTTGTGTCCGGCAGCAGCGGGTTGGGCAGCCAGTTTGAATCCTGGCTTACGTCGGGGATGAGCACTACCTGGTTGGTGGCCGCGGCCCGGCCCACCACCCCCTGGCTGATGCGCAGTTTATGCCCGGCCGCCAACATATCTTGCCCAGCCTGCCCTGTGCCCCCGGCCATCAACAAATACAGTTTGGTGGCGTCAAATAAATAAATCTGGGCGTGGTAATAGTGGAACGCATCACGGGTCTGGTTTACAACCTCGTTGACTAATTCATCCAGGTTCAATATGGTGGAGAGGCGGCGGCTGACCTCTGTGCTGGTGGCTAGCGCCTGGGTACGGTCAGCCACACGGCTTTCCAGTGAACCAATAAAGGCCCGCAACTGCCCGGTCATGTTGTTAAAAGCCTGCGCCAGAACACCAATTTCGTCCTGAGTTTCCACCGGGGCCTGCCGGTTCAGATCGCCGGCGGCAATGATCACGGCCGTGTCCGTCAGTCGGTTGATGGGGCCGGTAAATAGCCGTGCAAAATAAGCCGCCAGCAAGCTGCCCACAGCCACGGCCGTTAACGCCAACACCACGCTCACCTGCTCCTGCGCTTCCACCGCCGCCAGAGCATCCTGTTCCGGCTGGTGGATAACAATAGACCAACCCAAAGCATCCACAGCCGGAATAAGCCCAGACGTACTGATAGGCGACTCATGTATCAGGCTGTCTACGCCTTCCACTTCGCCAATCACATTAGGCGTCTGGTTATCACGCAGGGCCGCCAACACAGCCGGATCAATGTCTATAGGTACCAGATGTTCTTCACCGACTGCATGGTCGTCCTCATCATGCAGCCTCAGGTTGCCAAACAACATATCGCTTTGTACCGATTCTCCCAACTCGCCCGTCTCGGTTAACAATTCACGCAGTTGCCCCAAAGTCAGGGTTGTACGCAAGATGCCAATGACTTCTACACCGGAATAAATCGGCATGGCAATGGGAATACCCAAAATGGCTGTATCCTCGTTAAGTTCTGGTATGCCAATATAAACAGCGCCCTGCCCGTTGTTATATGCCGCTTGCCACCATGCTTCCTGGCTGTGGTCAAATAATCCCGTCTGGCTGGTGACGCCCACCAACGCGCCGTAACGGTTTGTAACCAATGTATCCACATTTTCCGGGAAGTTATACTGGTAGTTTCGCAGGATGCTGGACGTGGCATTGTTAGTATATTGGTTCACAATGCCTTGCCCGGCGGGAGTAGTTAACCATTCGGCATTTTGCTGGTCAATGATGGTACGAATTTCTGCTTCTGTGCCCGCATACTCCCGATTGTTGCTGCGGATAAGGCCGGCCAGGCCGCTGTCCAGGCTAAAGGCCTGCAACACATTCACTTCCCGGCTGAGTAGTTCGCTCACGGCCGAAGCCTGGGAAGCACTGAGGGTATCAAATTGTTTGTTTAGCTGGTTGATCAGATTACGGCGGGTGATGTTATTAACCACAACAGTCGTTAATATCACGGTAATGATAACCAGGCTGACGGCCGCCGACACGAGTTTGGTACGAAGCGAGTAAGTCGGAAACTGCCGAACCGCCACAACAAAGGTGATAATAAAGAGGCTCACGGCCGCCATGTAAACAATCCTCAGGTCTACAACCGCTATACCGCCCCGTTCTGTTGGCCAAAACAAATCCAAAATGATCAACGCACCGCCGACGAGGAAGGTGATCACAACGCCCCAGGTCACGGTTTTGGCCGGTAATGTCTGGCTAGACAACAACACAAGTATCAAAGTAAGAGAAATAGTCAGAGGCAAGCCAACTTCAGACAGCCGGGTGATAAGGATGAGGTCTAAGCCAAACAATACAATGGCTACCACACTCAGGGCCAGCGTTACCTGGCCTTTTCGGGCCAGAAAAGCTCCCAGGCCAATCAGCACGGCAGCTATGATACCCAGGCCTGGTTCTAGCAGATCGCTAAAATCATCATCGCCATCTCCTAGCTGACGCAAAAAAATGATGGAAGCCGCCAACCCCACGATGATGGCGATAGCTAACAACAAACGAAAAGCGCGATTGGCTCGTTTGGCTTCTTCCGCAGATGCGTTTTCCAGTTCTTGATTTAGTTGAGTCATAGTCCATTACCGGCGGCGCCCTGGTTTGAGATGGGCCACCGCGTGTGTTGAAACAAGTGGTAGGGCGTCAGAGGCCACCGACCGCCGCACCGTTGGCTGCTTTTTCGGGCAGTGGGCCGGCTTCAGGCACGGCCGTTGCCCGGTCATTGAGATAGACAAACGCTTCCAGCCCCAACACACGGCCCACTTCTTGCACGGCCGTGCGCAGCACCGATTCGGCATCTACGGCCGTGTATACCCGTTCCGACACGCGCCGCAGCACCTGTTCCTGTTGGGCACGAGCCTGGGCCGCCTCAAACAACCGTTGTGTTTGGGCCACCGTAGCCGCCTGATCCACCAGGCTGCTAACCTGGCGAATAGCGGCATCGGTCAGTTCCAATGGCTCATGAGACTGGCAACTGGCCACCCCCAGCCAATCACGGCCAACCACGAGCGGGAAAATGCCCATCCCCACTGTTTTCAGCCGGGTTAAGACATTTCTGGTGGCTGCATCTACCCGTTCATCAGTTGTTATATCGCGGATAATGGTGGGGTAGCCAGCATGGATTTGGGCCATAAACGGGGTATCGGCCAGTTTGTATACGGTGCCCACCGGGGCCAATGATTTCTGGCCTTCCCTCTCCCACACGGCCGTCACCGTCATCGTATTCGGCATCTGCTCATTCCAGGGTTGGTCAAAAAACATCAAATTGACACGATCCATTTGTTGCAATGGTGTAGAGGAAATGAGTGCCTGCAAAACTTCGTCTAAGGTGGTGGCCCGCACCACACGCTCGCTGCCAGCAAAGAGTTGCTCTGTTTGGGCACGGGCCAGTTCAGTTTCTTCAAACAGGCGGGCACGTTCCAGGGCCCCGGCTACTTGCTGGGAGATGGCAGCCAGTAATGCCTGCGTTTCAGGCATAATGGGTGTGTTGTCCGCCACACGCACCCCCAGTTTGCCAATGGTCATCCCGCGCACCTGTATGGGGGTCGCATATGCCTGAGCATCCGCCAACGCGGCAAGTGAGACGGGTTGTGGCGCTACATCAGCAGATTCTGGCACGGCCGTCTCCTCATCCTCCGTCTGGCGCACAATGGGGCGCGCGCTTTGGCGGTTGACCATAAACCCTTTTACTCCACGCTGACGGCCTTTTAAGAACAATTCCCAACTTTCGCCCGTGATGACACGCTGCAATGAACTGAGTTCATCCAACGCCATTTGAGTTTGCTCATACTGCCGGGCATTTTGCAACGAAATAGCCACCTGGGAAGCCAGGGTGGTGAAAATGTTAAGGTCGTCTATGTTAAAGGCATCTTGCTGGCTGGACTGCATATCCAGCACACCTAACACCTGGCGGCCCACCAGCAACGGCACTACGATTTCAGATTTGGTATCCGGCAACAATGGATGGGCCAAAAAGTCCGGTTCGGTGGTTACATCATTCACCAGAATACCCAGGCCCGTGCGGGCCACCCGCGCCACCAATGACTTGGGTGATTTGGCTGAAATGCGTGGGCTTTGGCTGCTGGCTTCCACACCCAGATTACCGGCCGCGCCGGTTAATATCAGTTGGTTTTCCTCTAACAGAAATACGGCCGTCTGGTAAAGATCAAAAGCGGCGCGTGTCTTTTCGGCCACATCTTGCATCAATTGATATGGGTTGCGGCTGGCGGCAACGGCCGTACCGATTTCGGCCACTTTTTGCAAATTTTCAGCCTGCCTTTGCAGCTTTGCCAGCAATTGTTGGTTTTCCACAAAGCTACTCACGCGCCGCCCCACCCCACCAATAATGGCGCTATCTTCATCACGGAAATTCAAGGTGCTTTCAATGTAAGCGATATGAATACGCCCCACCATTTCGCCACGCACCGTCAGGTCTTCTACCATATGCCGGGGCATCTCCACCGCTCGCCTATCTCCAAACAACTCTGTCCCCATTGTAACCGCCGCAATACACGCCTCTGGGTGGCCCATAGCCTGAGGTACACGCCAGGTAATCCAGGTCATAAATTCCGGCACGTTGTTTGATTCTTCAGCTCTGCGGCCAATTTCGTTGAGTAAGTTGAGCTGTTTTAACCGTTCTGCTAACTGCTCTTCAATCTGTTTGCGTTCCGTCACATCTTCAGAGATGCCTAGCAGGTATTTAGGACGGCCGTAAACATCAAAAATAGGCGTTTTGGTGGTGCGCAGAATGCGCAAGCCACGGCTGGCTGACTGAAACTCCTCTTCTGGTATGACCAACGACTGGCCACTATTCAACACTTCCCGGTCTTTACTCATGTAAAATTCTGCTTCATCAGCCGGCACAATGTCTCTGTCTGTTTTGCCCAGAACAAATTCTCGGGGAAAGCCACTGAGGGTTTCGCTGGCACGATTCCAACGTACCATACGCAAATCAGTCGCCTCTTTGACAAAGAGCATCAAAGGGATATTTTCAATGACCGAATCTAAGAAACCTGTAGCCACTTGCATCTCGTTGAGCAAGTCAGCATTGGCAATAGCTATGGCTAACTGCCCGGCCAGAGCGGCAAAAGCGGGCAGATTCTCATTGGTCAGGGCGTGGGGCTGGCTGCTTTGCAAGTCAATCACCCCCACCACCCGATCTTGCACCAGCAACGGCACGGCCATTTCCGAGCGGGTGGCCGGCAAAATTGGGTTGGGGCGGAAGAAGTCGCTGGTTCCGGTATCGGGCACGATAACTGGCTGGCGATAGGCGGCAGCACGGCCGTTGATGGAATGTTCGTCCACCGGCAAACTGTGCCCCTGCGCCAGGAGCGTTTGCCCGGCCATGCCCGTACCGGCACGCAGCATCAACCGCTGGTCGGCTTCATCCATCAGGTAAACCTGGGTGTAATACAGGTCAAACCGTTCCCGAATCAAGTTAACAGCCTGCTGCAACAATTCATCCAGGTCTCGAATTTGCGAGATCGCCCGCCCCACTTCTGAAGCCAGCGCCAGGTCGTTGGTACGCTCTTGCACACGTGCTTCCAGAATCTGGCTGAAGTTTTGTAATTGTTGGTTGGCTTCTCGCAATTCTTGCCGCTGCACTTCTGCCACACGATCGCGATGCTGGTTTGCCACAGTAATGAGCGTGGTGCAAATGATGAGCAAACCAATGGCCTGACCTAAAAAAGAGTATTCCAGGCTGGGAATGAGTAAAGGCCCTATGAGCAAAAAGAGAATGTTGACTGCCGCATATAAAAAGGTGTCTCGGCTAGAAAGAATGGCGCTGGCAAATAACACAATGACCACTAGGAAAAGAAAGGCGCTTTGGCTAGGAGGGTCTACCAGAAAGAATGAGGCATAAATGGTGGAGGTAAGTGCAGTCACAGAGACCAGTGGCGACCAGCGGTAGTATGCGGTGCGGCTCAGCCCATAAGCCAACAGCAATGTGAGGCTTACGAGCAGATAAACAACAAATTCCACCGGTTGTTCATAGGCACTACCTGAAACCAGACGCAGCGGAATGTTGACGGCCGTTAAACCAGCAATAACCAGCGTGATGGTGGCCAGAAAGCGAACCTGTAGCCGCTCGGCGGGGTCTGTAATGGTGCTGGATGGTTTTGCCAGATTGTCGAGAAGCCGGGCTATACGTACACGGATTGTTTGCGACATATCTGGTTGAATTGGTTCAGTCATCATAATTCTCCAATCGAGAAAAAGGGTAGGCTAGTGGTGTCCATTACCACCATTGGCAGCGACGATATCAGGTTCGGTTTGTTCTTCCAGGTAGATAAAGGTTTCCAGCCCCAGGTGGAGGTTCAATTCCTGCGCGGCCGTGCGCAGAATGGATTCGGCATCAACGGCCGTGTAGACCCGTGCCGTCACTTCCCGCAAAATCTGTTCCTGGCGGGCACGCGACTGCACCTGTTGCAGCAGATGTATATTTTCCAGGGCGATAGCCGCACCGCTGGCAATGGCTGTCAGCAATTCCAACTGGTATTCACCATATAAATGAGGGGTGCTAAAACTCTGTAAAGCTACCACTCCCAACACATGATCACCAACAACTAAAGGAGCGCCCATCCAGGATTGGGAACGGGCGCCAATAGCATCAAAGCCCATTTCAGCCGCTACGGCCGTCATATCGCCATTTATCAGCAAGGGCTTGCGTGTACGCATCACATATTCCGTCACTCCATTACCGCTGCGGCGACGAATGATATTTTCTACTTTGTCTGACATGACTATCTCGCCGGGTTTATAATACAGGTAGATGACTATCTCGTCCTGAGCTTCATCATAAAGAGCAATATATAGGTTTTCGGTAGGACGGATCAGGCGGGAGGCGTAGGTGTGGATGAGTGCCAGCATCTCGTCGGTCTCGCGGGCAGCGGCAAACGCCACCTCCATTTCATTGAGAATGTTTAACTCCGCCGTGCGCTGCCTGGCTTCCGAAAGAGCTTCTTCTGTTTGAACCGTGAGGCGCAGGTTTTCCAGATGGGCACTGAGGCGCGCAGCTACGGCCGTTACCAATTCCTTCGTCTCGGCATCATCGGCGGCAATACCGGCCAATTCCAGTTGACCAATTACCTCACCTTGAACGGCAAGCGGCACCACAACATCGGCGGCCATATCGGGCATATCGGGTAATGGCTGCACGGCCGTCTGGTCATACACAAATCCCATATCCTTTCCCGCCTGCCACACATCCGCCCACCCCTCACGAATCAGGCGATGAGCGGCTTCTTCAGCTTCACGGCGATAGCGCTCGGCTTCTTCTAACAGCCGCAAATTCTCAATTTGTTGGCTCACCTGACGGGCAATAGCATTCATCATCTCTCTATCAGCCGCCGATAATTCTGCAACTGTTTCCTCCAACGCTATCGTGCCAATCTCTTCGCCCGCCAGTTTAATAGGCACAGTTTGGGCACGGCCGTATTCCATTATTGACTCTGAAATTGGTGACAATGCACCAGCGTTGTATACAAAACCTATTCGTTCCCCATGACGAATGGCATCCAGATATTGATTCCAGTCCGTACGGGCCGATTGCCGAACCCGGGCTTCTAATTCAGTCCGTGCCTGGCTGGTATCACGAATCAGGCGGGCGTTTTCAATAGCAATGGCTAACTGCCCGGCCAAAATTTCAAACGCGCCCAGGTTGTCAGTGGAAAAGGCATGTGGTTGTGCGCTTTGCAAATCCAGTACACCTACAACCATATCGCTGGCAATGAGCGGTACGGCCATCTCTGAACGGGTTTCTGGCAGCAAAGGATTAGGGCGGAAAGTAAGGCTCAAGGCCGTATCCGCCACAATTACAGCCTGACGATTGATTGCCGCGGCCCCATTTGTTGAGGCTGCATTCAGGGGAAGGCTGTGCCCACGCGAGCGTAATTCCTGACCTACCGAACCCGTACCGGCCCGCAAGACCAGATTTTGCCCGGAAGCATCTACCAGATAAATCTGGACATGATATAAACCAAATCCTTTATAAATACTGTTAGCAGCACCACGCAATAAATCTTCTACATCACGCACCTGGGATAGATCACGGCCAATTTCCGCCGCCAGTGCCAGAATATGTGTGCGGGAACGCACACGTTCTTCAAGCTGAGATTGATAAACATAAAGCCGCTGATTGCTCTCACGTTCATTGGCCAGGGATTGGTTCAGGTTTCTAACAGTCAGGTAAAGGATGAGGGCACAGATGATCAGGCTGCCAAATGTACCGCCTATATCTGTTGCCAGATTGTAGGGGGTTATGGATTCGGGCAATTGTCCGTTTATCTGCAAAATGCCCACTATTGTCCAGACCACCAGAGAGGCAGCGGCAACAAGGATTGTAGCGGTTTGGCCCAACAGGGCGGCCGCCATAACCAATATCACAAAGTAACTGGTGACAATGGACAATGTTAGCCCGCCACCAAAAAAGGTGAGGAAAGCTAAAACAGACCAGAAGATAGTGATGGTCAGTGTGCTGACCAAAAAAACATGGCCGCGCCGGAACAGATAATACAAGAAAATGGCGATTGTCAGTGTTGTACTATTCACCAACAACGAGCCAGGGGCGGGGTTGGTAAAGAGGGTCGTGAGTACGATGACTCCCATGAAACAAAGGAGGCCCAACAAGATGATATTGAGCAGACTGGCAATACGGCTTTTGTCTTCATCATCTGGAAAAACGGGGGGTGCTAAGAATGCCTTCATTCGTGTGCGCATGAGTATTCCTCAAATCCGGTTAACGGCCGTTCCCGTTTGCTTTTTGTGCCGGATTAAAAAGCTGGACGCTGGTCTTTTGTTCATCGAACACATGTCCCAATTCTTCGGCTGCAATTTGTAACACGGCCATTACTGAGGTGGCGCTTTGGATTTTCTGGTTAATTGCGTTAATCATCGCTTCGCGTTCTGCCTGCTTACGCGCCTGGTCAAATGACTGGGCATTTTGGATGGCAATAGCCACCTGATAAGCCACCGATTGCAACACCTGAACATCTTCTTCAACCAATCCATCAGACACATCATGCTGCACGTCTAGCACACCCAGAACCCGTTCACCAATAGCAATGGGCAGGGTGATTTCCGCCCGTGTATCCGGCAGCAGTGGGTTTGGCTTCCACTCAGGTGCTAAAGAGACATCAGGAATAAAGACGGGGGTATTGGTGGCGGCCGCTCGGCCAACCAGCCCTTGCCCGGCAGCTAAAGAATGACCCCGTGCCAGCAAAACCTGCCCCGCTTCGCCAGTACCGCCCACCATGTACAGCCGGTTTTGTTGATCATCAAACAGATAGATTTGGACATAGTAATAACCAAAAGCTGCGCGTACCTGTTCAACCACTTCCACTACCAATTGATCGGGGTCTAATACGGTAGAAAGGCTGCGGCTCACCTCTACGCTGGCTGTCAAAGCGCGGGTACGTTCGCCAACTCGTTGTTCCAGCCCTGTAATAGATTCTTGCAGTTGGTCCGTCATCCGGTTAAAGGTGGTCGCCAATGTGCCAATTTCATCATTGCTTTGCACAACAGCACGGGCAGACAGGTCGCCTTCAGCCACTTGCACGGCCGTATTCGTCAGCCTGATAATGGGTTGGGAAAGAAGCTGGGCAATAAGTGCGGCCATCCCTGAAGCCAGCAGCACAATAAACACGCCTAACAAGATATTGGTGCGCTGTTGTTGCTCCACAGGTTGCAAAGCCTCAGCTTCATCTTGCACAGCAACCACCCGCCACCCCAGGCTGTCCACCTTTGGTTCATAAGCCAACGTATTCACCCGCGCCTGGCTTACCAGGCTGGGAACGCCCTCAAAAAAGTCGTTTAAGAAAGGCAGGTTATTGAACCACAAGCGATCTACAATGTTTGCTTCGTCGGGAAGTATAAATTCCAACAACTTTCCTTCTTCGCCTTCATGTAACTTCATCTGCCGGAAATTCGGAAAGTGCAGATGAAAATGACCCGAATCGCCAAAGACAGACTGCCGCAAAATTTCGGCTACCGAAGCCAGACTATATGAGGTGAGCAGTACGCCCGCAACCTTTGAACGTCCGGTATTGTTTACAGTACGCACAGGTACAGCAATATCCACAAGCACATCATCACGAGTCTCAGATACATAAGGCTGGCCAACATGCACAGCAGCAAAACCAGATGAATAGGTATTTTGCCACCATTCTTCTTCACTATAATCAAAACGATCCGGCCGTTGGGAAGCAGCTACCAGAACGCCGTTTATGTCGGTAAGCAAAAGAAGGGTATGATCAGGGAACGTTTGCTGGAAGCTCACCAACTGTTGTGAAGTAGAGTTGTTCATAATACTTAACACCAGCCGGTCGGTGCTGTCGGCATTATGCCATTGTTGGCTCAATGCCAGATTCGCCGCTTCAATTTCTTGCGGCGTTTGCCCCTCATAAAACGCATTGCGGGCTTGCACGGCATCGGTCACAGCCCGATTCAAGGCCAGGGTTTCCATGATATTGATCTGGCGGGACAATACCTCGCCCAACGCCAACGCCTGTGATTCAGCCAGACTTTGCATGTTATTGCCCACCTGGTCAATCAAAGCGTTGCGAGTAGTAATACCGACAATGATAGTGACCGCAACCACAGACACAATGGACACCATGGCCGTGGCCGTAATCAGCTTGGCACGCATACTGTAATTCTTAAAATTATAGGCAATAAAGAGGCCATAAATGAGGATGATGGCTATAACCATGGCGGGCAAAAATGCTTCCACGGCCGGAGGGACCTGTGTGCGATTTGCCGGCCCGAATAGATCAATCAACACGGTCACCGCCCCCACAATGGTAGCTATGACGGCCGCCAATGTGATTCCTTTTGGGGGTAACAGGCTATCGGTGATCAGAATAACAAGGATGGGCAGGCTCATGCCTAATATAATGCCAAATCCTGAGAGGACCAAAACTGAGGCCGGCCAGATGATCATCATGCCGACGAAGGTAAGCCATATGGCGCGTTCTACCTGCCCCTTTCTCACCAGAAACATGGCCACGGACACCAACACAGCAAAACCGGCCAAAATCCAGGCAACCGTCATGACATCTGGCAGAGCATATGTGTACCCAATATAAAAATAAAAGAAGACAAACATGAAGGTTGCGCCTAATAGGATGGCGAGTTTCAGCATCGCTCTTTTTTGAATGGTTTGTGCTTCTGCGGTTATGTTTTCAGCATGTGTCATGCAGATTTCTCCCTACAAACGAGTACTATGAGTGTGAAGCTGTTGGTTGAGGGGCACGGCCGTAAACCAACTCGTCGTTTGCGTCCACATTGCCAGCAACCAGGCGCACTCGTGTTTGCGGCGACTGCACTGCTCGACCAACTTCGCGCACAGCCACCTGCATCGCCTGTTCAATTGTGGTAGCACGCTGAATTTGCTGGCTAATCTGGTTAATCAACAATTCCTGCTCGGCTTCTGCGCGTGCTTCCGCCAGCAGCCGTGCGTTTTCTAAAGCCACCGCCACCTGACCAGAAATCGAGAGCAACAGGTCAACGTCATTTTGGCCCAAGCTATTGCGGATATTTTGCTGGATATCCAATACACCGAGTACTTTATTGCCTAAGGCAACCGGCACTGTCACTTCAGATTGAGTATCTGGGAGCAATGGATTGGGCAGCCAGAACTCAACTTGCATCACATCTGGGGCCAAAACAGGTTGATTGGTGCGCACTGTGCGCCCTACCAACCCTCTATCTACCGATACTTTGTGCTGCCGCATCACTAATTCAGTTCCAGCGTGCCCGGCACCGGCTGCCAGTTCCAATGTGTCTCCTGAGACATTCAACAAATAGAGATTTACCTGATAATAATTGAACGCATCACGGATTTCTTTAACCACTGTGTTGACAAGTTGGCCTTTATCCAGAATCGTAGCAACTGTTCCACTAATTTCTGCACTGGTTAATAGTGCTTGTGTTCGGGCAGCTACACGGCTCTCCAACTCCAGATTCAGTCCTTGCAATTGTTGGTTAGCGTCGGCTGCTGCTCGTTCGCTGGCATATGCTCGCTCCAGGGCATCATTCAGGTTTTGCACTGCAAACTGTAGCAACGCGCCGGTCAGGACAAAAACGGAGGCGTATATAATGAAATCAACAGCAGAAACGCTCCGTTGGGGTTGGGGGTGGATGATACCTTGGAGTTCAGCAATATAGGCGGCCACCACTACAAAAACGCTTAAACTTGTAAAGATAATGGCGGCCGTGCGGTTTCTGAGCAGAAGGATGGCAATAATGATTAAAAGGGTGAAACCAACTGTGCTGGAATTACGAATCCCACCAAATGCGAAGGTTACGGCCGTCAGAACAAATAAAAAGCTAAAGCAGAAAAGGTAACTAACCAATTCAACGCGCCCACGGCGCATCATGTACCACAACACCCCTGTCATCACTGTCATTGTCCAGCCTAACAATAGCACGAGAAGGTTTTCTGATTCTTTAGGGGTGGTTAGAATAATGAGCGGGGGTACAAGGAAGGCCACACTCATCATCGTCAATAAGGCGGTGTTTAATAAACTGGCAGATAGCGCCTGGGTTTTATCTTCCAATTTCGGAGGGGCCAGCAATCCTCTTATTCGGTTATACATAGGAACCTCTTGCCTTTTTGTTTATTAAAGGCATGGCATGATCGTTTTCAGGTAACAAATTCGTATGGGGTATATGCTGTTATGCTTGCTTCTCATGAACCCAAGATGTGCTTTGATGCCCCTCTCCTCTTCTCCATAAAGAGGGGTTTTCTGCACTATGCTAAGATATACAAACTTTAGCTTTCATGCGAGATGAGAATAGTACCAGTGAAACCAATAGTAACAGAAGATGTGGTTGGCAAAGTGAAGGCGGCGTGATTGTTAGGATGCAAATGTAGTAATATAGTCCCAACTATTCTTGAGCAGAAAGGTGCAGAAAGTTGCACATGGCGTAAATTCATTATTCCACGAGTGGATACCAAAAAGGGCCCTCACGCCTCCCCAAGCCCAGAATTGGCCCTTGCTCCCATGCCTCCCGATTACCAATTGCTTCTTCTGCCCGGCCTGTCTTGTCAGAACGCCAGGTAGACCGAAGATACGCATAATCATACAAAATCCGACGCAAAACATTTTCATCCAGAGCATAACCTGGTAGCTGCGTCCAATAACATTGAACCTCCTCATATAAAAGTGGGGGCAAAATGTCCAGGCTAATAAGCGGTTTACCAAAACTCACCAAAAGTGAGGCCGGTGGAATAGAATAACCATATAGTGCCTTAACCACCTCCTCTCGGCTGCTTCCGCCACAAGCAAACGCTTGTCCGACCCATTTCCACATCAGGTCAAAATCAGGTGTAACCACAAACCATAAAAAAGGTCCTCCAGCCCCCTTTGTAGCTTCCTTCACCTGATAGGCTGCCTGAATTAATTCGGACACTCCCCCACCCGAGTTAACTATCCTCACCTGCCAATCTCTTTGTTTATAAAAAGCCAACGCCTCCTCACCAGCCAGCCCCCATGTCAACCACCGCACCAATCGTTCACCATAAAGCCCCTTTTCAGAAAACATCTTGGGGCTACCCATCGGCATAATCAAATGCTCAACCCCTTGCCGAAAGAATAATTCACACGAAGCCAGCATTTGCCGGCGATTCCATTGAGCAAATTCATCACCGAACTTAATACCTGCTAAAGCGGCCGCTCGCCTGGTACCCCCCGAAGCAAAAATAACACTTTTGGGCATCACCTGGGCAACCATTTCTGCCGATAACATGAGAAACTCTTCGAGAGTTGGCCTAAAATAATGTTCATCCATTCAGCATAACCTTATTCAAAAAGCAAGATTAGGAAAGCGTTGTCTACCTCATATTATAGTTTGGCCTTCACAAAATCAGCCATCTTAGCCACTAAATCGGTTCGTAATAGCATCAAATATCATGGTTAACAGGACTGAATTCCTATAATTTTCCCCAAATAAAGTTATGATTGTTAGTAGCAAAGAAAGAATTAGCTTGCATAATAATAAAATCTTATAAACATTGATTGGGGAGATATACAATGAAGAAAAATATTGCCTTTTTTACACTCCTTGTTGTTGCTCTATTTAGCATATTGGTCGTTAACCATAACGCCATGTATGCCCTTGAACAAACAACCGCTTCTGAATCAACCTCCACCGCGGGGTTCAATTATTCGCCTACTTATCAATCACAAACAAGTTGCCCAACCAAACGAATCATTTCGCGTTTCGTTAATGAGCAACAGGTAGAGGCCCAGGGATTCCATTTCCAGGTAACTCCTCCTGGAGGTTCCTACGCATTCAACCAACAAGGGAATCAGCGTTTCTTATCGCTGCGCATGGATCCATTTCCCTTTACCGGCGAGCTTTCTTCCAGCCGTATTTCAGAGATAGATACCTCTTTGCCACCAGAAGAACGTACCTTATGCTGGCAACCGTCCCCAACACAAAATGTGATGGTGATGTACACCCACCGTTTTGCTGAGGCCACTCCACCTCCAGGGTTATCCGAAAATCTGTTTCTATGGAATGCTCCTCTGGATACGGGTGAATTGATTACAGCTATTGGCGTCACGCGGAGTAATCTTTATGGTGGGTATTTTGCCATCGTGACACAAGATTATGATTTTGCAACTGGCACTGGCTTGTTACAACTGGTACCTATGCCTGCGTGGCTGGATGCAACAGCCTGGCACACTGTTAACATCGTTGTTTCTCAAGGTACGGCCACTATTACTGTGAAACAGGGCGCCAATCAGGCCACTGTTTTACAAACTAATCTTTTGCGTACACCCGGTCCATTGGGGTTTGAATTCTCTTTAGATAACGAAATCTTTCCTGGGGTGTATGCTCCGGTAACTATCGCTGATCAACTGGATGTGGCTTTCTATGGTGCAGGATTACAGCGCCGGTAATAGTAATCTTTGTCCAGATTTTTGAAACTAAAAAGCCCTTCTGTTACAAGAAGGGCTTTTTTTATTGGGGACAATGTGAAGCCATAGCCGCCATTCACATACGCACTGAAAGGGAATGCGACCATTGATAGGCTTGATGTCTTGCCAATGCTACCTGGGCAGCATAGACGGTACCCATGGTAACACCTATCGGTTGGTACAATGTTTTCCCGATCCATAATCGTGCTGACGGACGATGTAGGTTATTATGGCGAATAAAGTGGTCTGCCAGTTTCAAGGAAGCTCCATCTACTGCTAAACCAGCTTGCGCAGCAGCAACTAACCCTAATACAGCAAAACTGGTTTCCTCCATATTCGGATTCACACCACTTCCCCAACCGCCGTTAATGTCTTGTTTCTCTAGCACATAATCTACACAACGTTGGGCCAGTTCATCATCCCAACCTGCAAGCGAAGAAATAGCACGTGAGGTAACATACAATGGTGAGATATGCCACTTGTCATTAAGCTGGTTATGGCGCTCAAACTGGTCACGCAACCATTGCGTAACACGAATCGCTAACTGCTTATGCTCATAGCTTGCCAAATTATGACGGAGAGCCATTAAAGCATGCACATTAGCTGAAACCGAAGGTGTGCGTTCATCCAAATAAGTGAAGAAGTAATTTGTATCCCAAAATTTGAGCAATGGCTGATCACATGGCTTGTAGCCGGCCCAACGCAGCACAGCATAGCCTGTCGCCGTATTATCACTGTCATTGACCGGAAATACCCGGCTCCAAGACAATCCGGCTGGCGGCATTTCATAATTGCGGGCCAATTCTTTTACTAACGGTGCTATTTCCCGATCAGTAGGTGAAAATCCGGCCCGGCGAAAACTATCTAAAACCCAGGTTAGCTCAAAAATCTCAACGGGCCAACAAAAACCTACCCCTCCCTTACCTAATTTGAGGACGTGGTTTAGAAAAGCGGTAGCTTGTGCTGAGTCACGGCCGTGTAAACGCAATGCCCGCAAATAGGCGGCCGTCGTTGCTGTTGAAGTAGCAATAGACCCAAATCGATCTAAAATACGTTCGTCAATTTCCACCAGCCGGTCATCTGGCAAAATCTCCATACTAAACCACCAGGTGCGTGGTTGTGCATAATCTATCTCTAGTCTGCCTATCAACGACATCTTCTTCGCTGTGATTCGTTTCAGTTCATCTGACCAGAGTTGTATTGGTAGATTCAAATTGTAAGGCTCTAACTTTTCTAACAGAGCTGGCAGCAATAGCTCAAATCCAATCGGCTCTTCTCGTTCAAACGCTAATTGATCAACATAACCATGAATTGCTTTTACTCCACCAGAAATGTAATGATCATCCTCAGGATTTTGCCAAACTGAAAATGCCAGAATGGCTGCCAATGTAGAAATCAGGCGCTCATGCGCAAAACAGACCGAGGATTCCCCCCAACCACCATCTTCTAATTGGTGCATACGCAAGTACTCAACTGCTTGCGGCCATGCTGGGCGGTTCAAATCGTTCTTATCTGGTACCATAGCCACCCAGGCCGTGCTATAAGCCTCTGGTGAAATTAAACCCGATTGCCCTAATTCATTATGTAGATTGCTATGTAACTTCATCTTCGACCCCAGTATTTTATCAATTGTGTACATGAGTAAATTGTTCGTCTTATACAGCCGATAACATTGCTTAAGGAATAATTTGGGTTACAAGGATTAGCCCAGCCTTATGCTTTAGTGCTAATGACACAATCTTGTGGGGTGAACACTTTACTATCAAACAAAGGTGATCATTAACTTTACGTTTTCACAATGGGGATGCACCCCTTCCCGCTTCCAAGAATAATAAATGCACAAAGGTTTGTGAATAGGAATTTAGTCTATGTTCTGGCGGGCAAGGCATGGGGGAGAAGTTGCTGATCCATGCCTTACAGGTCAATATCTCTATCAATTAAGGACTCCTGATCTCTTGTATGGGCGGCGCTTACCAGGATTTTTTCTCTTTGGCAAATTTCTTTGTGATGGCCCTGCCACCCAAAACAAGACACAGGATGTCAAGAATCTTATGATAGAGTAGAATGGATGTTCTGTTGATTTGGGCGATTTTGCAAAATCGCCCCACAAGGAGTTTTATGGCAGCCCAACTAGCTTTACCCAAAACCGAGTTTCGTGTGGAAACGGCACACACCTACAACCAGGCCAGCCCGGTGCGGTGGGTGTTGTCTCATCTGGCGCGGTACAAGCTGCTGCTGGTTGCGTTTTTTGTGGGCATGACTGTAACCAACATTTTCAACGCCACTATCCCCAGCCAGATTGGGGCGGCGTTTGGCGTGGTGACGGGTGAAACGGCCGTGCCCGATCCCTACTACACTATCGCCCTGATCGCCTTGACGCTGGTCGGACTGGCCGTTGGTCGCTTCTTCTGCGACGCCCTGGCCTCGTTTAGCATGGAGATGGTGGCTAAACGGTTGGAGCGCGACGGCCGTGATGAACTCTACCTGAACCTGCTGGGTAAGAGCCAAACCTTCCACAACCAGCAGCGCGTCGGTGACATCATGGCTCGCGCCGCCAACGATGTGCGCTTTGTCAACGAAATGATGATGCCCGGCTTCAGCCTGCTTTATGACTCCATGATGGCCATCTTCATCCCCATCCTCTTCATCGGCTTCATTGACCCGCGCCTGCTGCTGGCCCCCCTCACTTTTTGTTTCTTTTACTACTTCGCCGTGCGCCACTATATGCACCAGCTCGAACCCGTTTCCGAGCAGGTACGCGCCCGCTTTGGCAACATGAACGCCACCCTCAACGAAGCTGTGTCCGGCATTGAAGTGGTCAAAGCCGCTTCCCAAGACAAACAAGAGTTGGGCAAATTTTTGCGCGACGCCCGCCAATACCGCGACGCCTTTGTCAAAGAGGGCGAAGTGCAGGCACGTTACCTGCCCACCCTGCTCATTGGCGTTGCCATTGCTGGCGGCTTTTTACAGGCCGTCTATCTGTACAATCTGGGCCAGATCAGCATCAGCGACCTCATCGCCTTTATGGGGCTGATGTGGGTGCTGCGCTGGCCGGCGTTTAGCTCCTTCTTCACGTTCTACCTGGTGCAGATGGGGCTGGCCGGGGCGGGGCGCATTCTAGAACTGCTGCAAACGGAGACGGAACTGGACGAAAACGCCGCCGGTCATGTGGCCCCCATGCGCGGCGAACTGGTTTTTGAAAATGTCAGCTTTCGTCATTTTGACAGCGGCCGTGACCTGCTGCATCGCATCTCCTTCACTGCCGAACCTGGCGAGACGATTGCCATTGTGGGGCAAACGGGGTCAGGCAAGACCACCCTGACAAAGCTAGTGAACCGGACGTATGATGTGACGGGCGGTAGAATTATGATTGACGGCCGTGACATCCGCGATTGGAACATGCACAGCCTCCGTTCGCAAATCTCCATCATCGAACAAGACATCTTCCTCTTCTCGCGCAGCGTGGCCGAAAACATCGCTTTCGGCCTGGGGCAGCAGGTGAGCCGCGAAGACATCATCCGTGCCGCCAAAGAAGCACAGGCGCACCAGTTCATCATGAACTTCAAGGACGGCTACGACACCATCGTAGGCGAACGGGGCGTCACCCTGTCCGGTGGGCAGCGCCAGCGTATTGCCATCGCCCGCGCTTTGCTCACCGATCCGCGCATCCTTATCCTGGACGACGCCACCAGCGCCGTAGACAGCGCCACCGAGGACGAAATCCAAAAAGCGATCAAACGCATTTTGGAAGGGCGCACCACCCTGCTCATCACCCACCGCCTGTCACAAATTCGCCGGGCTGACCGGGTGCTGCTCATCCGCCAGGGCGAGATTGTGGCCCAGGGTACACACCACGAGTTGATGGCGACATCGGACCTGTACCAACGGATTTTTGCGCGATACGACATATAGAAGAAATTAGGAATTATGAATTATGAATTATGAATGGGGAGCAACCTTCATAATTCCTAATTCATAATTCCTAATTACTGGAGGAAACATGGGTTTCATCATGGATGGCATTGATGCCGAGGCGTATGACCGGCAGTATAGCGACCGGCAGTTGATGCGGCGGATTGGCCGTTATTTTCGGCCGCAGGTGGGGCGGGTGGTACTGATCACGGGCATGATTGTTTTGAATGCGGTGATGGATATGGTGCTGCCGGTTCTCGTCTCTCAGGGGATTGATGAGATTACCGGCAATCAGGCCACCACCGCCATCAGTACCCTTATGTTTCTGATTTTGGGGGCAACGGTTTTATCGTGGTGTTTTAATTTTGTGCGCCAGTGGTATACGGCGCGGTCGGTGGGGGATGTGGTGCTGCAACTGCGGTCGGAAGCGTTTACGGCCGTCATGTCCCGCGATATGTCTTTCTACGATGAATTCCCCTCCGGCAAGATCGTCAGCCGCGTCACCTCGGATACGCAGGACTTCTCCAATGTGGTCACGCTGACGCTGAATTTGATCAGCCAGGTCTTGCTGGTCATTTTGATTGTCGGCTACCTGTTTACCATCAATGCCCGGCTGACCTGGCTGGCGCTGGCTATGGCGCCCTTCATTGTGGGGGCGGCGCTGGCGTTCCGGCGGGTGGCACGGCGCACCACGCAGCAGGCGCAGCGGCTGCTGGCCACGGTGAACGCCACCGTGCAGGAGACGATCAGCGGCATCTCCGTGGCCAAAAATTTCCGGCAGGAGCAGACGGTGTATGACGAGTTCACCGATGTGAACGAGCAGGCGTACCAGGTGCAGGTGCGGCAGGGCTTTGTCTTCAGCGCCATCTTCCCCATTCTGGTGTTTATTGCCGGGTTGGGCACGGCCGTCATCGTCTACTTTGGCGGTACACAGGCGCTGGATGGGGACATTTCGCCCGGCGACTGGTTTTTGTTTGTGCAGGCCATGAGCCTCTTCTGGTTCCCACTCACCGGCATCGCCTCCTTTTGGAGCCAGTTCCAGTTAGGGCTGGCTTCCAGTGAGCGGGTTTTTGCCCTGATTGACGCCGACGCGCGGGTGGTGCAGATTGACAACCAGCCCGCGCCGCCGCTAGACGGCCGTATTGAATTCCGCCACATGCAGTTCCGCTACACCGAACAGGAGCAGGTGCTCAACGACTTCAACCTGACCATTGAAGCTGGCGAGACTATCGCCCTGGTGGGGCATACTGGCGCGGGCAAGTCCAGCCTGGGGCGGCTGATCGCCCGTTTTTATGAGTTTCAGGGTGGGCAGTTGTTGGTAGACGGCCGTGATGTGCGCTGTTTTGACCTGGACAGTTACCGGCGGCAGTTAGGCATTGTGCCCCAATCCCCCTTCCTGTTCACGGGCACAGTGGCGGACAATATCCGCTATGCCCGGCCAGAGTCCACCGACGCAGAAGTGCGCCAGGTGGCAGAGAGCATCGGGCACGGCGACTGGCTGGAGACGTTGCCACAGGGGTTGGAGACGGCCGTTGGCGAAGGCGGGCGTGGGCTTTCCATGGGGCAGCGGCAGTTGATCGCTCTGGCGCGGGTGCTGCTGCAAGACCCGGCCATCCTGATATTGGATGAGGCCACCGCCAGCGTAGACCCATTGGCGGAAGCGCAAATTCAGGAAGGGTTGGAGACGGTATTGGCGGGGCGCACGGCCGTGATCATCGCCCACCGCCTCTCCACCATCAAACACGCCGACCGGATCATCGTCTTGCAGCAGGGGCAGATCATCGAGGAAGGCAGCCATGCCAGCCTGATGTCCCGGCGCGGCCACTATGCCGACCTGTACGACGCCTACTTCCGCCACCAAAGCCCGGATTATGAACTTGCTTGATAGCGATGAGTGAGGCAACCTTTCGCTTTTACGCTGAGTTGAACGATTTTTTGCCGCCAGAGATGCGGCAGCGGCCGTTGATCTATCCTTTCACCGAACCACAGACAATCAAACACCTGATAGAGGCCGTGCGAATTCCCCACACCGATGTGGAACTCATCCTCATCAATGGTGAACCGGCCGGATTCGAGGTAATGGTACAACCAGGCGACCGGGTGAGTGTGTATCCGGCCTTTTACCAGATTGACATCTCCGCACTACCACCGCTACGGCCGCCACTTCCCCACCCGCCTCGTTTTATTCTGGACAATCACCTGGGGAAATTGGCCCGGCTCATGCGCCTGCTGGGTATTGATACGCTCTATCCTCGCGCCCATCTGGACGATGCTGAACTGGCCCAAATAGCCTATGCCGAAAACCGGATCATGCTCACCCGTGACCGGGGGCTGCTGATGCGCAGCATCATCACCTATGGGTACTGCCTGCATACCACCAATACGGAACAGCAACTCACCGCCGTACTCCACCGCTACCATCTTCACCAGCATGTGCATCCCTGGACACGCTGCCTGAACTGCAACGGCCGCCTACATACCATCCCCAAGCAGCAAATCGCCCACCGCCTCCAGCCTAAAACCAGCCTCTATTTTGACGAATTCCGCGAATGCCAGGCATGTGGGCAGATTTATTGGAAAGGCTCCCACTTTGCCAGTCTGCAAGAAATTGTAGACCGGGTGGTAACTGAAAAACCGTAACACCCTACACCCCACCTCTTCACTGTTCACCTTTGTCTTCCCCACCACTACGGCCGTAACCAACTCACCCCGCCCACTGTACCAACCCAAACCGAGCCATCCGGCGCGGCCGCCACGTGGGTGACATGGTTCGCCGCCAGACCATCCGCCGCTGTGTAATGCGTCCAGTCGCGGCCGTCATACCCAAACAGCCCATCCGTCGTACCCACCCAAAGCACGCCATGGGCGGCCGGCGCCACTGCCGTTATCTGCCCGGTAATCGCGGCCGTCTCCACCAGTTGGCGGCGGCCGTTGGCATGGCGCACCAACCCATTGGCCGTTACCACCCATACCGCGCCATCGGGGGCAACGGCCGTCACCGGGCTTGCCAACACCCCAGAGCGCACCTTCTCCCCGGCCGACAACCGCCAAAATGTTTGCCCATTCACCCCCCACACCTGCCCGGCATGGTCTACCAACACCCCGGCCCAATCCGGCGGTTCACCGCGCCACTCTAACTGGCAGCGCCAATCCCCGTCCTGCCCGGTAATAACAAGCAACCCCTTGTCCGTTCCCAGCCAGAAAGTGCGGAGCGCGGCCGCCACACTATTCACCTGCATCTCCTGGCGGTCGTCCGTTTCAAAACGATGCCATGTCCGTTCCCCCGGCAGCCCCACGCCACGAGATACGCCACCGCCAAAATGAGCCAGCCAGAGCGCATCGCCTGGTAGCAAAATGGCGCTCACTGGCGCATATTCATCCCCCAAAAGCACGGGGTTTTCTGCGGTTGTCTGCCCATTCACCACCCGATACACCCGCCCCTCATACAGGCCTACAAACAAAGAGCCGTCGGCCGCTGCAACCAGCCGCGTAATCGGCCCATCCGCTGCCAATTCCGGCAACGGCCGCAGCCCCCACGCCCCGGCTGCCAATTGCCATACCCCCTGGCCCGTTCCCGCCCACATCACCCCATCAGCGGCCATTGCCAGTGCCGTTACCTCGCCCATCGGTTGCCCATCGGCCGTCGGGAAAGTTTGCCACGCCCCCACCCCATCACCCTGCGTCGGCCAAAAAAACACGCCTGCGTCAGTCGCTATCCAGAAACCATCAGCCGCCGCCCATTGGTCATACACCTGGTTCACAGGTGGCAAAGGGATAGCAGTTGGGCTACGGCCGTCTATCAGTTGAAACAACCCTGTCTCACTAAAATACCAGAGCGCCCCATCCGGCCCCCGGCTCAACGCCCGCACATCATCCACCAGCACCGTCTGCCAGAGGCCATCCTGGTAAAGGCTCAACCCCGCATCCGTGCCCACCCAAAGCCGCTGGCCATCGGTTGCCAGCGTTTGTACATTGTCAGACGGCAGGCCATCGGCGCTGGTAAAAATTTGCCACTCTTCGCCATCTGTGCGGGCCAATCCTTCAGGGGTGGCAAACCAGAACGCGCCGTTGGGCGTGCCATCGGCCGTCTGTAACCCGGCCCGCACGGCCGCCGCTGGCGGCCCGTCCAACGGGCAGGCAATCATTTCCCACCTATCTTGCGCCGGGTTATAGCGAGCGATGCTCTGGCTGGCAGAGGCCAGCGCCATCACCGGCTCTCCGTGGGGATCAAGGGTGAGGGCGGCCGTAGCCATGTCTGGCAAACCCTGTGTGGCCGTATAGGTGTGCCAGGCGGCGCCATCAAAGCGGCTCATGCTGCGGCCGCCGGCCGCCCACACACCGCTATCTGCCACTACTAATCCGGTAAGTTCGTGCGTGGGCAAATCGGCCGGGGCGCGGAACAGCCGGCCTGCCCCGCCGGTATCAGCATAAAACAGGCCGCCTGGTATGGAAAATAGCAGCCCATCCGGGAGCACGGCCGCCACTTGTAGCGCGGCCACAGGAAGGGCGGCTGTTTGTGCGGTCGGCACCGCCCCGGTGGCGTCGAACAGCGTTACCCCATCGGCCGGGTCTGCATAGGCCAGCCAGAGGGTGTTGTCGGGCGCGGCCGTTACCTGCCGCAGCGCGTCGCTGGCCAGCCCATCCCCGGTGGTGAAGATATGCCACTGGCGGCCGTCATATTGTTTCAGGCCGCCGGGCGTGGCTGCCCACACCAGGCCATCGGGGGTGATGGCAATGTCCTGGATGTCATTGATGCCCTGGCTGCCCGTGTGCGCCAACGATTCCCAACGACGGCCGTTCCACCGTGCCACTCCTTCATTTGTGGCCGCCCACACCACCACGCCATCGGGAGCTACGGCCAGTGCCCTCACCTCATCTCCGGGCAGTTGAAAGAAGCTGCGGGTGCGTGTGTGGGCATACCAGCGACGGCCATCATACTGCCCAATGCCGGCAGTGGTGGCCGCCCAAACGGTGCCATCGGCTGTTACTGCCAGATCAGAAATGTGGTTTGCAGGCAAGCCATCGGCGGTGCTAAAGGTGCGCCAGCTGGAGCCATCGTATCGGCTCAGACCAGCTGTGGCTGTGCCAAACCATAATGCGCCATCTGTGCCAACGGCCGTGCTGGTAACAACATTTTCCGCCAGACCATACTCACTGGTAAAGCGAGCAGATATACCTGTTACCCAATCCCAAACCACCACACCGCCATCGGTAGCAGCCCAAAGCAGACCGTCGTGCAAGGCCACATCATGGATTGCCTGGGGTGCTGTGAAACTGGCCCAATGGGGGTGCAAGACGGCCGGCACAGGCAGACCTGACCAGCCAACAGGCGTACTGACCGGTGACGACCGTGTAAATAGAGGGTAGGTGGAAAGGAGATAAATCAGCCCGGCCAGGCAGGTGACCAATAGTAAAATGGCGGCGCCGGCCAATGCGAGACGAGTGTGACGGGACATGGAAGAGAGGCTCAACAGGTCTGAGAAACCTGTCAACTTTTCTTAGGGCGTAAATCTTGAGATAGCAAGTAAACGAGCAAACCAAATATGACCATTACCGTGAAGACAATGATACCGAGCAGGAAAGCAACGGCCGTGCTAACAGTCAGGTAGCTTTGGGCGATACCCAATACACTCAGGAGGCACAAAATAAAACTAAAAAACATCATCATGCTGCCAATAATCATCCAGCGTGATTTGTCTACGGTGGTTCGGCCAGGTTGCATGGTGGTTTGTTTGGGACGTTGGGGGTTGTAATACAGGCGCACGGCCGTATCTGGCTTATATTGCAGTGCCACCTGGCGTGCCCACTGTTTTGGCCCTTCATGCAGCCCGTTGGCAGCCGACGGCCGTTGCTTTACCGTAAACTCTTGTCCATCCACACTGTAACTGAGCGTGATCTCTGGTTGGTATACATTCTGCCCTTTCACTTTCCTGCCGGTATCTACAATGATGCTATTGGTGACGGCTGCTTTAACGGTCGGCCATTCTTTGCTGGCGTTGGCCCGTTTGAGTTCATCATATTTCAAACCAAGTGTTACAGCACTGATGGCCGGGGTAATGAGCATAAGCAGTTGAATAAGTAATGCAATGGTCATTCTACAATGGTAAATCGAAATTATCCTGTGGTAAATGGTCAATATGCTGCTCATCACCCCAAAGCGGTATGCCGGGCAGCGTGAACACGAACTGGCTGCCCTCCGCAGCGTCTTCCACCCAAATACGGCCGTGTTGTGCTTCCACCGCCATCTTACAAAAAGTCAGCCCCAACCCGGCCCCACGCACCGGTGCGCCGCCAGGATTGGTGCGCGTATAGCGGTCAAATGCCTGCTCACGGAAAGCGGGTGGAATGCCTGGGCCGCTGTCTTGAATGATGCAGCGAACGCCTGGGTCAAAACCAGGCTGGGCCGGTTCAGTTTGCAGGCTGATGGTAATACGGCCGTGTGCTGGTGTAAATTTGAGCGCATTATCCAGCAAATTGACCAATATCCGCCGCACCAGTTCCGCATCGGCCCACACCGGGGGCAGGTCTGGGGCGGCCGTTAGCGTCCATGTCATTTCCTTATACGCCAACAACGGTTGCAGGCGGGTCATTACCATCTCGACTAACGGTGGCAGCCGCATAGCGTCGGGGTCTACAATGGAACGTCCCGCCTCCATGCGGTGCATATCCATCAGCGAATCTACCATGTCCAACAAATCTTGACTGCTGCTAACACTGTTCTGTAAGAGCAAATGCACCTGCTCATCGGCCGATGGCAGACGATTTTGTGCCATTTGTATGGTGGTGGCTATGGTAGTCAGAGGGTTACGTAGATCATGCACAATCATGCGCGTCAGCTCTTCGCGCCGCTCGGCCAGTTCTTGCTCTTCCGTGACATCACGCAAGAGAAGCAGCCAGCCAATGAGCTGGTTATCCCGGTCAAAAACAGGGGTTTCCTGCCGTTCTAATACACGGTGGGGGTTGGCAGGCGGGGTGAAGAGGGTACGGCCGTGCCCATCGCGTAATTTGCCTGGGGCCAACATTTGCCAGCGGGCCGTCAGGTGGCTTTCGCTAATGGCTGGCAGGGAGAGGGCCGTTGCATCCAGAGATGTACCGGGCGTGAGTGTCTCACCAAGCAGCGCGGCCGTCGTTGGATTTGCCAACATGATCCGCCCCTGCCGGTCAACCATCACCACTCCTTCGGCCATGGCATTGAGCAATGCCTGTAACTGCTGCACCCGCTGCGCCAACGCTTCATCCGTTTGGGTATACAGGCGCACAATTTCACCATGCAGCCGGGCATTATGAATGGCGGCGCTGGCCTGGGCGGCCACGGCGCGTAATAACTCCAGCTGCCAGCGATTAAACGGCCGGGCTGCCCCCACCCGTTGTAACACCATCACACCAATGACCTCATCACCCAACAAAAGCGGGGAACCCAGCCAGATAGTGGGCATGGAAGTCGGTGGCCTGAGGCCATATTGGGCGGCAAAGTGCCAATTTGCCGGATAGAGATGCAGGGTACGGCCGTGCGTGGCCACCCAATTGGTAAAGCCATCCAGCACAGTTGGCTGCAATGCGGCGGCCGTTTTATCCACTGCAAACCAGCCGGCCTCCTCCTGCAAATAAAGGGTGACGGCCGTAACACTGACCAGTTCGGCCACCAATTGTGCGGTACGATGCAGCACTTCCGGTAATTCCAGCGTTTCCCGCAATGAGTGTTCGCTGCGGTTTAAAATTGCAAATTGGGCCAGCTGTTGCGCCAATGAAAAACGCCGCTGCCAGGACAACCAGAGCAGCACAGCAAACACGGCCACTCCCAGGCAAAAAACCACAAACGGTGGCAGCCCACCCAGGGCATACGTCAGGCCACCCAACAAGGCAAAGGGCAGGGCCAGGAAACCGGCCGCCAGCACCAATAAACCATTATCCCGAAAAAATGTGGCCGGCGATTGGCGCTGCGCTAACCACCAGACCAACATGCCCGCGCCATACACCAGGCCAAAACTACTCATCAGACTAAGAAAGAGGGTAAATTCATTTGGGGTGGTTTGAGTGAGCGGGGCTACACCACCACGCCGCGCATATGCCGCAGCACTCACCAACAGCGCCAGCAGGTGAATGAGAAACCAGATCAATCGCTGCCAGACCTGCGACAAGCCAGAGGTCTCTGGTTTTGCCTGGGGCATCAATTCCTCCAACGGGCGCCAGAGCGGGCGGCCGAGTTCAGCCAGGATAAACCCAACCAGCAAAAGGGATACGGCCGTAGCCACACCTGTTACCAGATAACCAGTAACAACCACTACCGGCAGCAACCCCACACCACTAACGGCTGGTGGCAGGCTCAATTGAATGGTAATGACCATTAAAACAACCAATAAGATAACCAGCGGCGCATTACGGCTTTGCGTGGCGGCCCAAATTGCCCATACCAGCAACACAAACAGCCCTCCCCATTCCAATAACCGTCGCCAGGATACAATCATAAGCGGAGTGTAACGGCCGTGTGCAAACAGATCAAGCCGATAAGACAATGGCATACTCATCAACTGGCAACTGGCAACTGGCAACTGGCAATTGGCAATTGACAATTGACAATTGACAATTGATCATTGAAAATTTGCCGCTTATGCTCTGGCGATACCGCATAATGAAGGCGGCAATGACAATTTGCCGGTTAATCTTGTTGGCGCGAGTTGAGGTTCACGGCCGTCATCATCTTCCCTCTACAGGCCCTTACATTGTGGTGCTGAACCATACCAGTGCTGTAGACACGCCGGTTTTGTTACTGGCCTTTCCGCTGCAAAAGTGGCGTTTCTTCGCCGTGGAAAAGTGGCGTCGCCACCCCATTTTTGGCCCTCTCATGGGTTGGTTGGGCGCCATTTACATTGCCCGTGATGACGTCAATCGCCATCAGATGCGCCAGGCGTTAGATGCTATCGCGGAAGGTATCGTTTTTGGCATGGCCCCTGAAGGTACTCGCAGTAAGACAGGGCAGATGAATACCGCCAAAGATGGCGCCGCATACCTGGCAGCCCGAACCGGTGTTCCCATCTTGCCGGTGGGGTTAGAAAATACCGATGTTCTGTTTGCCAATTTCAAGCAACTAAAAAGGACGACTGTCCATGTCCACATTGGCCCTGCATTCCACCTACCTCCTCTTGAGCATCGCGTTCGCAGCCAGGATTTGCCTGCCTATACCCATTACATCATGATCCATCTGGCGGCCAAACTACCGGCCCGGTATCATGGTGCCTACGCGAACGCCCCTTCTCTGGCAGCCCTCCAACGTGGTGAAGATCCGTGGCCCTATATTAGACACCTTAGTACCAATGACTGATACGAATTTTCAAGGAATTTTCAACAAACACTAGGCAAGCAAACATGTTGTTGTTATAATTCATTCCAAGCTTGGTTAGTTAAGGGATTTGAGAAAACACACCTCCCCCAAACTGGCACAAAAGAAACGCGACTGGAACAACCGCTAATCAGGCCCAGGGCACTGTTCCCTCTCTCAAATCTCTAACAGTGCCCGTTCCTTTGTGAACGGGCAGGCCACCTGAAATCAGGTGGCCTGTTTTTTTGTATCTCTCACCCCATACTCCGCTATACATGCCAGCATGGAAGTATGCCGGGGTTGTTGGGGGCGTTTCAAAATCAGCCCGGGTGATGAGGTGATCGCCGTGTTGCCAGGCACGGGATGAAGTGTAAATGTCATGTACAGCAAAAGGGGTTTCGCTATCGGGCAGGTAAAGATGGTTGATGCCCGACCATCCCAAACGCAACCACGCGGCCAATACTAATATCCCTAACAACATCCACCGTTCAGGCGTAATGATCTCAGAAAACAGTCGTTTAACAGGCATTGTTGAGGCAGGGTTTACCAGTTCAGGGATAGATATACCTGAGGTTTCAGAATTCCATCGTGCGGTTATTTTCTCACAAACCGGGTCGATTTGCCGTAATCGGCCGTCACACAATCTGCTCACGGCACAAATAGGCCCATGGACATTGTGGCAAAATAGGACTTATTTACTATAGATTTCCTTCATGCTATACTGCCCGCAACCATCACCCAGCATCGGGGTAAATGAGTCAGGAGTCTTCCCTACCCGTATTAACCATCTTTACTACAGGGTTGACCTTGCAAAATCACAACTGTATTGGAGGTAACGATGACATTAGTAAACGAAGTTCGCGGGACAATGCACTTTTTACAACAAGAGAATAGCCGCCTGTCCGAAGAAAACGAGCACCTGCAAAGCGAAGTGGTGCGGCTGCGTCTCATTTTGCGTAATTTGGGCGCTTTGCAAGAAATCACCACCCACATCAATGCCCGCACAGACGTGATGCAGCTGCTGGACAGAATTTTGCAAGCTGCATTGGAAAGCATTGGGGCGGAAGATGGCTCTCTCTTATTGGTAGACCCGGAAACGAATGAACTGGTATTTGTGGTAGTGCGTGGCGCTGTGCGGGAACGGCTGACCGGACACCGTATTCCCTCTGGCGAAGGGATTGCCGGTTATGTAGCCCAATCCCGCTTGCCCCTCATTATTGCCAATGCCCAACTTGATCAACGTTTCTCGCCTCGCATAGACCTGGCTTTCAACTTTAAGACGCGCTCTGTTCTGGCTGCGCCCATTATCCATGACGCAGACCTGAAGGGTGTAATTCAAGTACTTAACAAACGCAATCGTCAGGAGTTTAACGATACCGACATGATGATTATGAACCTCGTCGCTCAACTGGCCGGAGATGCCATTGCCCGCGCCGAATTATTTAGTGAAGAGGCTTAGTGATAAACAGACTTTCATCCCCTGGTTGACTGACATATCTCATTTTTCAACCGCGGAGGGCGCAGAGAACGCAGAGATTTCTCCTTTATTTAACCTCCGCGCCCTCCGCGTTCTCTGCGGTTAGATAAGTTTTGTCAGTCAATCAGCTTTCATCCCACAAACAGCGGTAGGGAACAAAAAACCACAGCCAGACGGCCGGTAGCGTTAACAATGCCATCACATTCGCCTTTTGCAAGAAGATGGTGGCATCGTAACCATCAGGCAAAGAAGTTTCAGGTGGGTTTTCGTTCATGGTCAGGTTAGTATAATATGGCCATACTATGCATACCACCACCGTTCAAGCCGTTCTGGACAAACAAATTGACAACACCCTCGGCCATGTCATCTACGCGGTACGGGATGAGCAGCTTGTCTTTTATATCGGCCAATCCAAACGGGATATGGTCGCTCGTTTTGGGGAGCATCTACACAAGCCATCTCGTTTAGGGGAACTAATTGAACTGAACCGGCCCCAATCGTTGGCCTGGGCGGTGGATTTTTACGCGCTGGCCGACTGCCGCCCGTTTGTGGCCCAAAAGAGCCTGTTTGCTATGCAGGCGTGGGAGCCGTTTGATATGGATATGGCTGAACAGGGGATGATTGCCGCCCTGAGGCCCGTTCTTAACCGGGACTTTAACCCCCAACCAACCCCACTGCCGATGCGCTATCAGGGGCAGCACTTGACTGAACAACCGGTGCCGGAACCAACGGCCGTAGCCCGCGTCTGGCTCAACCGGATGAGTCTGGCCGGGTGGATATACGAGAGGGATACTGACGGCCGCATCACCTGGCAGCACCGCGACGGCCGTACTCTCACCGACCAACAAATGGCCCCCTACCGCCAGCAAAACCGTCTGCCCTGATCTGATCCACAAAAAGCGCGAAGAAACGCGAAAATTTCACTGCTTACCGTTCACTGCTCACTGCTCACTGCTTACTGACTACGCCCCATCTCCACCAGCCCTCGCTGCACGGCCAATGCCACCGCCTCGGTGCGGTTGCCTGCGCCCAGCTTGCTTAAAATGGCGCTCACGTGAAATTTCACCGTGCGTTCGCTGATGACCAGTCGGGCGGCAATCTCCTTGTTTTGCAGACCGGACGCCAGGGCTTGCAGCACTTCCATTTCGCGGGCGGTTAATGGCTCCAGCGGCAATTCCGGCTCCTGGTTGACTCGCTGCAACAGTTTGGAGGCCACAATGGGGTGCAGCAGCGAGCCGCCGCTGTGGACGACGCGCACGGCGTGGAACAATTCCTGGCGCGGCGCGCCTTTGAGCAGATACCCCTGTGCCCCGGCTTGCACGGCCGTCACAATCCGCTCATCACTATCAAACGCCGTAAACACGATCACCCGTGCCTGGCCGTTTTGTGCTTTCAGTTGGCGCAGCGTCTCTACCCCATCCATACCCGGCATTTCCAGGTCAAGCAAGATGACATCGGGGCGTAAATCGTGCGCTTTTTGCAGGGCGTCACGGCCGTCGCCCGCTTCCCCCACGACGGCAAAATCTGGCTGTGTGCCCAATATCGCCGCCAGCCCATCCCGCACCACCGGGTGGTCATCTACAATCAAAATTTGGATTGGTTCACTCATCATGTTTTTGGGGGTGGCAGGTTGCAGGTTGCAGGTGATCGATCACTTGCCACATGCCACTTGCAACCTGCCACCTTTAGCCCGGCAAAACCACTTCAATTTGCGTTCCCTGACCGGGCGCGCTTTGCAAATGAAAACGGCCGTTCAGCAGCCGTACCCGTTCATTCATACCAATCAGCCCAAAACGGTCGGGCGGCACGGCCATGGGGTCAAACCCCACCCCATCATCGGCAATCACCAGTTTTACTTCGTTCGGCATGAACAATAATTTTACCACCGCCCGGCGTGCCTGCGCATGGCGGCTGACGTTTTGCAACGCTTCCTGCGCCAACCGATAAATGCCCGTTTCCAGACGACGCGGCAACGGCCGCGCCTCACCCTGCACCAACAAATCTATGGACACGGCCGTTTGTTCCGCCAGCGCCGCCAATGCCTCTACCAATGTTTGCTCCTCCAACGGGGCAGCGCGCAAATCCATCACCGAGCGGCGGGCCTCTTCCAGATTGGCGCGGGTGAGGGCCAGGGCGTGTTGCACTACCTGGCGCACTTTTTCGCTGCTTGCACCCGCTTCCAACAGCGCGTCGGCCGATTCCAGTTGCAGGGAGACGGCCGTCAGCCCCTGCGCCAACGTATCGTGAATCTCCCGCGCCAGCCGGTTGCGCTCTTCCAGTGCGCCCAACGCCGCCTGTTGGGCAAACAGCCGCGCCCGCTCCACGGCAATGCCCAGCATGTCGCCCACCGTGTACAAAAGCTGCAAATCTTCGGCGGCGAGCTGCCGCCAATCCCGGCTGGCCACATTGAGGACGCCCATTTTACGGCCGTGAGCATACAGCGGAATACTGGCATGGTAACGCAGCCCATCGGTGCCATCAATCAACCCTTGCAGGCGGCTGCACGTGACCACATTCACATTGGCCGCCCCGTCCAGGTCGCCGGCGCGGAAGGTGTCCAGACAGTAGCAAGAACCGGCCATTTTGTCCGGGCGCTGAGTGAGGGCGGGTGGTAAATTTTGCACGGCCGCCAGATAGGATTCGCCATTTTCGCGCAGCAGCCAGACCCAACCGGTTTGCAAATCGAGCAAGTCGGCTACCTGCGCCAGGGCGGTTTGCACCGCTTCGTCCAGGTCTACGGAGCGGTTGAGCGCCTGGGCGATGGTGTTCAAAATCGCCAGTTCGGCGTTCCGCCGTTTAAGTTTTTCTGCGTTTGTTTCGCTCATGGGATCGTTGTATTTGCTGGTTGCCCAACGGAATTTTTTAACCGCAGAGGGCGCGGAGGACACGGAGGTTAAGCAGGGAAAATCTCTGCGTTCTCCGCGGTTGAAATAAGAGAGCTGTCACTGAGTCAATTGGCGTTCCTCATCACGCCATTGTGCCGCCTGGAAAGCCTGCCGCACCACCTGTACATCCATGCCAAAGTGCCGGGCTACGGCCGTCGCCGCCGCACTGTCCAGACCATCGTTCCCCTTCGTGCCTCTTTGCGTCCTTCGCGGATCATCTACGGCCGTTGCCACATCCCCATCCAGATCATACGGCGTATCCGTGCCCCAGCCAAAACGGTGGAGCTGCCAGGGGGTTTCGCGCATGTTGAAGCGCCAGGGCTGGTTGTGGATGATTTTGTTGATGATGACGGCATCCAGGAACAGGCCGTTTTCACCGTAATCGGCGATGGTGTGGGCGCGGTAATCGGCTTCGGCGACCGGCTCGTCAATCAGGGTGAAGGCGTTGTGGCGGGGGTGGGGGTGTTGTTCAATTTCGTAGCGGTGGGGGGCGCACGGCCGTACCGTATAAACCACAAATGGCGTAGCCCGGTGCATCACCCCCTGCGGGCTGATGGGCAGCGGGGCGTAAAGGGGGAAACCAGCGTCCACCAGCCACTTTTGCCCGTCCAGCAAAATGACAATCGCCGTATGGCAGCCCACCGTCTCGCCCATATTGTTGACCGTCAGATACCCCTCAAACCCCAATGCTTGCAGCAGGGCAAAAAAGGCGTAGTTGCTTTCAAAGCAGGTGCCACCCGCGCCCTGCGCCAGATTTTCCTGCCAGAATTGTTCCGGCCAGCGGGGGCAGACGGCCGTGTCCGTCACCTGCGCCCGGCGGGCAATGCGGAAGGCGCTCTCCCAGGGCACGGTGCGGCAATACGCGGCGATGAGTTGGTCGAGGAAGGAGGGTGTGTGCGTGACAGGGGCGGTGATGCCCAAATGGGCCAAAATGTGCGGGATTGCATGGGGTGTGAGGGCTGCCAACATTTTATGAATCAGATTGGTTCAATCTTGCAGATTGAACCAATCTTTACTACGGTCTCGGTTATGCGTTACTAGAATCTACCACAATTTCCAACATTTCCACTAATTGGGGCGCATCTTCACAGGCCAGTTGGGCCAGGGCATAGAATTCAGCCATGACAGTGTCCAGGTTACCCAGCGGTGCAACTATCTGATTGTGGGTGTTTGGGAGAGGAGAGAGGGGAGGAAGGTACGGCCGTGTCTGGCCAGTCCTTTACTCAAATACCAGGTGCGGTACTCTCTCGAAAATAGGCCATAGGGGAAGTCTTAAAAATTTACTTCTCCCCCATTTTATTATCCCGTTGAAATCATTTTCTTTAGCATAAACTGGCCTCCTGGATAAGGAAGAATATATCCTAAAACAATATCTATGTCTGGTTCATAGTGGTCAAGATTCTCCAAATTAAAGTGATAATCATATTCAGAAAGCACTATAAGTACAATCCGTCTTAGACCAACATTTTTTGGATTTGGTATAGATTGAATAAGTTCCCACAATCTCATATGTTGGGTTGGGCTAGGACCATCATATCTCCGAATCATAACTCCAATGCTATCATAATGGGTTTTGCGACTTTCAAATATAAAACTAAATGACCTAAATTCAGCCGGAAAAGACGAAGAAATGCCACCTAAATAATTGACCTCCCCAGATACCAAATTCGCAAATCTTGGTAAGAGCCAATCCTTTATAGCAACGATTTCTTTATCGGTAACTTGACTTCTAAAGGAAGGGGTTGATCCCGTAGAGCTGCTAGAATAATTATCTCGAATGGCAGGCCGCAATCGAAGAACTGTTTCTATTAGCTCATCCCTCCTATTTTGGCGCTCGCATAATGAGATCAATTCTCGAATCTTGGATGGTTTACTATCCCCATCCAAATTCTCATAATCAATATCAAGATCAAAACACAAGGTCTTAATCTCATCTGTATTAAAGTGGCCTTCAATAACTTTTCTTAGCGAAACTCGATCCATACATATATTTATATCATATATGAGATTGAGAGTCCCTATCCCCTGTACAGACGTGGCCTTTCATTGACGACCGTGGCCGGCGTCCCCGTCGCGCCGCACCTGTTTTGCGCAACGTGATTGTTGGAATTATACGGCCGTGTCCCCCCACTACACAAAACGGCCGTATGAAACTGTACGGCCGTTACCCCCTCCGCTCACTGTTCAGGAAAGATCAGCTAACGTTTGCAGGAAGGCGGCCACAGTTGGGGCTGTAGCCGCTTCTCGCAGTAATTGGCGTAGGGTGTTGCTATCGGTCACGGCCGTGACTTGCTCTGTGACCTCGGCCGAAGCCAATCCAAACCGAATGTTCAGCAAATCCAGGATATTTTCTTGCAGAGTTTGTATCCGACCTTCCTCAATACCTTCTTGAATGAACTCTTGGGCTATCGTTGTCATTGTCTGCTCTCCTTGCGCTTCCTGGCGCAGTAACACTTGTTGTAAATCTTCTCGCTTTACCCGTTCCGTCGCCCGGCTCAAATAATACAGAATCGTGTGAATATATTCCAGCCCCGTCCGCTGGTGGCGCAGTTCAAACGCCAGCCGGATAAGACTCTCCAATTCCTGGCGCAAATGCGGGTTGAATATCGCCCGCAGCACCGACAGGCTCACCCGCAGCCAGATTTCTCCGCGAATTTCTTCGTCCGACAGGTGCGAAAAGTCGCTCAGGCGATAGTGAAAATCAGGGGTATACGGCCGTAACGCCTCCGGTGCATCCAGTAATGACAGAAAATCCACCGGCGCTGTCCAGGGGCGTTCCCCATGATAGATGACCAGGGGAATGATGGGTGTAAGCGGTATGTTCTCTTTGACCTGCTGCCGCCAGATTTGTACCATGTAGCCCAACAGTTGCAGGGCAACCAGCATATCCGGGTAGCTTTTGTGTTCAAAGAGGAAGTAGATAGCGGTTGTACGGCCGTCTGTCAACTTTACCTGGTAGACCAGATCGCTCTGGAACTCTTGCATCGTTTCGTCAATGAAAGAGCCGTCTTGCAAGTGCAGGGTATCCAGGTCGAGCAGCGCCAGAACTTCAGTGGGTAGGTACTCTTCCAGGTAGTTACGGGCAATGTCCACGCGACCAAAACTATCACGGAAGAATTTGTCATGTGGATTTTGTACGGTCATGGCGGCATTATACCATGAGCAGGTACAGGATGAGGGCAGATTAAATCGGAGCGGGTTCGCTGGTTTCGCTTATTTCTGAAGCGGGTTCGGCTTCTTCCGTCACCTGCAAATGGTCGGGCAGCAGCTCTTCCGCGTGGCGTACCACCGGCACGAAATAGGCAATGACAGCCACCAACACAATCGCCAGACCGGTGAAAAACATCACCAGGCTCATGCCCGAACCGGCCGTGTTCCCCACCAGCCCACCAAACGTCTGCGCCAGCGCCCCGTCCGATTGCATCGCCGGTTCCAACACATTGTCGGCCAGCGGCCCGGCAATGAGCATTGCCAGCGGCGACGATACCCAGGCAATCAGGCGGCGGATGGAAAAAACGCGCCCCTGCACATCTGGCTCCACCTTCGCCTGCCAGATGGCCTGGTTGGAGCCATTGATGATGGGCGTCATAAAGGCCATGATAAAACCAGCAATCATCCATACCGGTGTGGCCTGCCCCAAACCAAACAACGCTTGAAACGTGCCCACAAGGCCCCAACCAACCAACACGCCATACACCAAACGTTTGGGGCCACCCCAGGCCGTCATCACCAGCCCACCCACCACACCGCCCACGGCGGCCGTTGACTGCACCGAGCCGAAGATGAGTTCATTGCTGTTGGTGCGCGACAGCACCATAGGGGCCAGCAATGTAAAGCCCAGGTTGTTGAAAAAGTTGGCGGAGAAGAAAAGGAGTTGCAAGCCAAGCAGCGACGGCCGTCGCCAGATATACCGGAACCCAAACACCGATTCCGACAACAGCGACCCTTTGCTTTCCATGCCCGTCTTCGTCTTCTCTGGCTGCGGGATATTCACCAGCAGCAGCGCGCTAATGGCAAACACGAAGGAGAATACATCAATCGCAAAAATAGCGCCCATCCCGGCCAGCGCCAAAATGGCCCCCGCCAGCACCGGGGCCAATATGCCCGACCCGGATTCCGCCAGCCCAATCATGGCGTTGGCGCGGGCAAACTGCGTTTTGGGCAGCATGGTGCTGATGGTCGCCGAATAGGCCGGCCATTGAAACGTCTGGAAGGTGCCCATCACGGCCGCGCCGATGTACAGATGCCAGATTTGCAGCAGATCACTTTGATACAGCAGCAGGAGGAGGATGGTCACAATGCCCGATGCCAGATCACTGAGCATCATCATCAGCTTGCGATTGCTGCGGTCTACGATGGCCCCGGCTATCGGGCTAAAAAAGAGCAGCGGCGCTAAGAAGAAAAAGCCAATGAGCGCCAGATCGGTCGCCCGGCCGCTTTGTTCAAACGCCCAGATGGTCAGGGCAAAGTTGGTCATGCTGGTACCCAGCAGTGAAATCAGCTGGCCTATCCAGACGATGGTAAAACCGGACATACCGGAACGTATATCTTTGGCTGGAGGGGTGGGAGTTGAGGTCATTATTACCTGGGTGGAGATGTGAGACGTGATGCGTGACCGAGAATTCACGCCTCACGCATTCGATAGCCTTCATACAGTTGCCAGGGCTGCATCAGGACAACTCCTTTTGAAATGTGATACTGCGCCGCGTAGCCTGGAAGCCCAGATTTTCATACAGCCGCAGCGCGCCGGTCGGGTTTTCTGTGTCTACTCCCAATGAGGCAACGGTTAGCCCGGCATCTTGGAGCGCCTGCATAGCGGCCACAATGAGGGCCGAAGCAATCCCCCGTTTGCGCCAGCCGCGAATCACGCCAATGTCATCCAGAAAACCTTCATTTTTGCCGGATTGGGCATTCCGTTCTGGACTGATGGAAGTGAGACAAAACCCAATGACACGGCCGTGATCATCCACAGCCAGCCTCGTCAAATCACCCCGAAAATCAGGTTTGCCGGTGAAACCCGCCTGCCACAATGCTTCATCCACCGGGAAAAAGCCAAAGTGATCGCGAAAGGAATCGTTAAAGGCCAGGCGCACGGCTTCATCCTTTTCCGGCAGCCAATTAGTCAGCGTCAATTCCGGGGGCAGCGGCACAGTGGGAATGGGGGTACTCAGGTCGCGCTCCATTTTGAAGAAGTAACGGGTAGGCACAAAACCATGTGTTTCCAATAGTTGAATCCGGTCGGTCTGATGGTCACGAACACCGTTTTGCAAGATACAAGGCAGCTTATCGGTGAAAGTGGCAAATTGCTGCCGCGCGCTCGCTTCCGCCCACCTGGTCAGGAACGCGCCCACCCCCTGCCCGCGATGGGCCACATGCACATTGACGCTGAGATTGGCGCGATGCTCCGTCTCTCCGGGCAGAATAAAAATAATGGCCATGGCGGCTACCGCCCCATCGGTGGTGAGGGCCAGCAAGGAATTGGTGGCCAATCGCTCACCCAGAAAAGCCATCAGGTGCTTGAGTTCTTCTGGCGGCTGGGCCGATTCTAAACCGTCGGCTTCTAAAGTGGCTCGCGAAAGCTGATGAATGGCGTGGACATCATCCAGGGTGGCGGGCCGCCAGGTGTATTGAGGAAAGTGATCAGGTTGGGGTAAATGGGTCATAGGAACTCAATCAGGCTGCACGGCCGTTACCAGGGGTACGGCCGTCTCCATTTCATCTGTGGGTAGTTGTTGATTGGGGATACGGCCGTCTTCTATCGCCAGCAGTGGCCGGTTCACAAACCCCGTCAGCGCTACGATCAACGTCAAGGCGCCGCCCATCATCAACCAGGTGCGCACGCCAAACGCATCGGCAAACGGCCCGGCCACAATCAGGCTCAGCGGCGACATAGCCATGGCCGCGCTGTTGAGCAAGGTAAACACCCGCCCCTGCATGGCCGGGTCCACTACCGCCTGGAAGATAGCCATAATCGGCCCGTTGGTCAGAGAAATCATACTACCTGCCAGCAGCGCACTACCCACCGCCAACCAAAACATGGAAGCTGGCGCCAACCCCAACAAAAAAATGCCGATACCCAACCCAACCAATCCTACCAGGGAGGTATGCACCCGCTTCTGGAAACCGCCCCACACGCCCAACAAGATGCCACCGGCTACAATGCCCAGGCCAAAAGCAGCCTCCAGTATACCCAGCTGGATAGCTTCCCCTTGAAAATGTTGGGTAATCAGCAACGGTTGCAACGCCGCTAAAGGGGTCAGCAGAAAATTGATGAGCATGGCCATGCCCATTATCATCAAGACGGCGGGCCAGGAGAGGATATAACGAAATCCCAGGCGCATGTCCGTCCAAAAGGAGGTTTTGTCAGTACCATCAGCGGCTACGGCCGTGTCCACCTTTTTCGGCTGCGGCACCACAATGAACAGCAGCGGCACAATGGCAAACAGCGCCGTGAATACATCAATGGCTAACAACGCGGGCATGGTCAACAGACTGACCAGCAGTGCGCCCAACGGCGCGGCTACGATGCTCATACCGCCTTGTAACATCTGGTTCAGCCCTTGGATGCGGGTTAGTTGTTCGGCCGGCACCATCAGCGGCGTGCTGGCCTGCATCGCCGGCCAATGAAACGCGCCACCCAACGCCCGCACAAACAGCAAAGCAAAAACGTGCCACACTTCCACCGTACCCGACCAGAAAAGATAAGCCAATACCAGCGAAGCCAGCGCCACTACGCTATCGGCCACAAACATGACCCAACGGCGGCTCCAGCGGTCTACCAATACACCGGCAAATGGCCCCAAGATCACCTGGGGTAACAGCCCCACCAGCGAAGCGGCCGCCAGAACCGTAGCCGAACCGGTTTCCTGCGTTAGCCACCAGATCAGGGCAAACTGCACCATCTGGCTGCCAAACAAGGAGATGGCCTGCCCGCCCCACAAAATGAAAAACGGCCGTAACGACTGTCTATTCTCATTTTTTACATTCTGTTCCATCGGAGAACTCATCGGTTTACTCCATTTGTGGATGTATGCGCCCATAATGAAATGTGGGCCAATGCTCAAGATAATAATGGCTGATATTCAATTTGTCAATATATTTATAAATTTTTATAATTTATATGTAAATTTTTCTAAGTTCCTGATGGAGATTCTTGATTTTAATAAACAAAGAACCCACTGCTCTTAACAGTGGGTTCTTATTGCCAAATTACCGATTACTCTACCCTAACTAGACAGGCGATGATAAAACGGCAGGGTAAACTCGGTACGGTCTACATTCAGTGTAATGGATTTGCGCTCCGTCTCACTGCCAAAATCACGCGGCCAGGTCACGTCTACATCATACGTCAGCCCGGAGCGCACCCGTACCGGTAGTTCACACAGAAAGACGCCATCCCGGTTGGTCGTCCCGGCCACAAACGCCCTCACACCCTGGCAACTCACTTTTACCTGCAAACCATACAAGCCCGGCCCGTCCTGGTATTCCTGCACCACGATGCGCAACTTGACGGACCGCATAGGCTCTTTGCCGCCAAATCGCTGCTGCACGGCCGTGTTTAAATTCCCGCTCGACCCGGAAGATGGCGCTGACGGCCGTCGGCTAGTGGGCACCACGCGCGGTATCTGCTCTTCCGTAATCTGGATTGGCGGCATGGTGATGGGGCGTGGCTGAGGCGGCGTCACGTCACCTTCAGAAATGGTGATGGCCGGGGCCGGCGTGGGCGGTAGTGGTTCGATGGGTGGTTCTGGCTCCACTCGTAATGTTTCCCGCGCATACTCCGGGTAACGCACGGGCACCGGCGAACGAAAGTGCGGCGGCACGGGGGCAATCTCCGGCTGTAGTGGCAGTTGGTCTAAAGAAGGGGTTTGGGATACGGCCGTATCCGGCGCATACACCAGTTTACGCGCTAACTTATCCCGCTCTGTAGCACTGCGCTGCACTTGCTGGCGAATAAAGTTAGCCGCCCGGCGAAGCAGTTGGCCGGCCGGGCTGTGTTCCCCTGGTGGTGTGGCCGGATCAAGCTGATACAACGGGTATTCACTTTTCCAGGCATGAGCCGCAATGGCCAGAGAAAGCCAGGGAATGGGAGACTGGGAGAGTTGTCCTGAGTTTGCCGAAGGATGGGAAATTGGGGTAGCACTACTGGCCGCAGCCAATGCTCTGACCTCGTTATTTTCGGCCAAACCGGTGCTGGCTAATAGATCATAAAGGGCAAGGCGCACGGCCGTTCCCCCCTCCACCAACCGCCCAAAATCATTGAGCGTAGGGTCATCTATAAAACCCGTTACCCGCAACAACGCCTTCGCCCGCGATTCGGTAAACGCGGGCACACTCTCCTCGCTGCGGTTCAAATCCGCCACCAACCACTCAGCCAACCGCTGCGCAAACAGCCCCAAATGGGCGTCATCAAGATAATTTGAAATGAGGATCGTTGCCTGTTCCCCCATAGTCTTCTCCACTTTTACTGATTCTCCAATAAACGAAAATAGTCGTCACGAGAAATCCCTGCCGTCTTGAGATTGTTGCGAATGATGGAAACGGGTACTTCTTTGTATGCGGGAATCACAATAGGAGGTAAAGTTCCTGGCCTTGTATAAGAGCGGTGGCTTCCTTCTTGTCGCACAAACTCAAAACCAGAATCCAGGAACACTTTTTCCAATACCTTCCAATGCCAGGTACAATGCGCGGCACACTCAAACTCCTACAGTAGCAAAATGACGTTCAGTCGCCACCCACAATGGACTGTTCCACTTGTCTGCATTCACTTCATAACCCGCTTCCAAGAGAACCTCTTCCAATGTCCCAATCTCAACAGCCGTTGCCAGAAATAACTGCACTGCTTCATTAAGTGCGAGGCGGGCATCTTGAGGAGTCTCACCTGAACTCATCACATCCAACGGCATGGCATGGGCCACAAATTGCGTTCCTTCGCGCCAGATATTTACCGTATATTCAATATCAAATTGGTTATCCATAAGCATTTATTCCCAAGCAAGAATGGTTCAATCTTTGAGATTGAACCATTCTCTCTGGCATTACATATCCGGTATCCAAATTTTTTTAGCGGTAATCAGCTCTGCCTGTGGCGGCAACGGCAGCTTCTCCGGTGACTTTGCGTAAAAGGCCAACCCTTTATAGCTCACCAGATACTGGTAATGTTTGCTCAAAACACCGCCTATACCCATCACCACCAATGGTTCGGCCATTTTTTCCACCAATTGCAGCCAATCATCCGGTTCAATGTGGACGATGGTTCCGGTGGCCTTAGTGGCGTTGGCGACGGCCGCCGCCGCAATGGCTATGTATGCCATATCACCCTCTTTTGAGAGGAGTTCACATCCTCAGATGCGAACCCTGCTAAATAACAACGTCTGTCTCCAGCCGGTGCAGCCCTTCCCAGGTACGCATCAACTCTTCCATGTCAGAGACGTTTTCCAGGTCAATCTCCATGGCCGTGCGCAGTTCCGGGTCATGCAGGTTGCGGTCATGGTTTTTCAACATCGGCTTGACAATGTGCGTATTAAAGTCACGCTCCGCCTTGGTGGCTTCCAGCCAGAAGAGGCGGCGCAGGCGAGGCAGCAGTTCATCATCGCTGAACAGGTCGGCGATAATGTCGCCAAAGATGCGGTTCACCTTGACGGCCACATTGTCCAACCGGTCAGCGTAGCTGGCTTCCAGATCAGGCGCTGCGGCTGGGGCGCTTTTGCCTTCGCCCAGGAAGCTGATGTCAAAGTCGGGCGTGGTTGGAGCGGCCGGCGCGTCCAGGATGGTGATGGCGAATTCTTCTTCGGGGGCGGCGGCTACGGCCGTAACCGCCGGGCTGTTATTGGCCGATGGCGCGGGCGCGGCAGCGGCTATCTCCTGCCGCACCTGCTCTACGCCATACAGAGCCACGTCCAGCAGCCGCTCATTGGTATTCAGTGCCAGTTCTCGTTCGCCTTCGTCCAGCCGGTGATGCACAGAACGTTCCGGTTTCATCAGTTCATACATCGTCGCCTGCTGGCAGACGTGGCGGAAACTTTGGGTCACGCGGCCGATCAACTGGTTATAGGCCGCAGCCAGATCCAATGGATCATCACTGCTAACGCCAGGGATAGTGTAGGTGTAGGCACGGCCGTAGCTGGCTCGCTCCAACCGGCTGTAAATCTCGTGTGCTTCCAATGTGCGCTGCAACTCGGCCGAAATCAAGTCGGCCGCCTCCGGCATAAACTTGGAAACCGAATCCTGCATCACCAATTCCACCTGGAACAGGATGCGTTTGATGGGAATTTCGATGCCGCTGGTGCCCCAAATCAGATTGTCATAGGTCACATCACGGTCATCCCAATACTCTGTGCCGTAGCTTTCCAGCAACGTCTCCACTTCCCGCTGCACCGCATCTTGCACCATGCCTTTGATCCCGTTCAGCGTGGGGCGTAGCAGATTGCGGAAACGTTCATCGCTGTTGCTACGTGAACTGAGTTCCAGCAGTGCATTGTGGAAGGCGCGGGGCAAATCCTTTTGCTGGCGCACCAACACATTTTCAAAACGCCGCTCTTGCAACTGTTCCCAACTGGTGGCAAAGGGGGGCTGTACGCCACGATGGGCCAACTGTTTTTCATAATAGAAACGCAACGATTGCAGCGAATTGCGGATGCGGGTGGCCGCTTCCCGCAGTTGGCTGCGTACCCGTTCGGTCTTGATGAACTCTATCAGGCTGTCGCGCAATAAGGGCACTTCGCTCAGGTTGAGCAGGGCTTCGGCCGTGTCTGGGGCCAGCGGATCTTTGGCGTCAACCTGCCCCAACTGGTCGCGGAACACCTTGAGGATGCGCTCTGTCTCGCTGGCGAACTCTTCCGGGGCATTGTCCGGGTCTTGCACGTAGAGGGCGGGCGGAGCCATCACCAGGAAATAGGGGCGGTTGTTGCCCCGGTCGCGGTACCGTTCCCAATAATTGGGGGCAATGTAGCGCGTCACTTCTTTCACTTCCAATTCCGCCTGGGGCAGCCCAGAGTTCAAACGGTCAAACGCCTGGCGCACATTGGCGCCATTCACGGCCAGGAAAATTTTAGAGGCCGCATCGTCCAGATCGCCACCGCTCAACCCAAAAAGGCGGTTTTCCTTGATCCAATGTACGGCCGAAAGCGATTTCATCTCATCCACACGCTGGCGGCCGGCGTCTGTAACCAGCACAACCATGGCGTCTTCTCGCTTCATTTCTTCTAACGTGATGGCTTCGTGCAGCTTCATGCCCGCGCCCAAACCGGGCACGTCTACGATGCGCAGGTAGCCATTCATCAGCAGGTTTTCCTGCCCGGCGCGGGGATGGATTTTGAAGGTAGCCGCTTTGATCAGGCGAATCTGGCGCTGCTCGGTGCCTTTGAAGCCGTCTTCACGCAGGTGCTTGAGGGAATGTTCGTCATCCAGGATGAGGCTTTGTGGCGGCGGTGTGCCTGCTTTGAACAATTCTTTGTTGTTTTCGTAGGAGTGCATACAGTCGAGCAGGATTTCCAGATATTCATCCCGTTCGGTTTTGGCCTGGCCTTCGCTGGCGGTGGCAATGTCTTTGATGTCGCTACGTGCCTGGTCGCGTTCGCCATCATTGGTGATGTCAAAGGCGGGTAGTTCGGCTAACTGACAGAGGCGACGCACACGCCCGGCAAATTCGTCCTTGCTCCAATAGTTGAGGATAAGGGACTCGGCTTCCCCTTCTTTGGCCTGTTCGATGTAGACGATGGTGCCGGTCACGGCCGTGACTGCCCCCGTTGGCAGCAAATTCCGGCCCAGCAGCGCGTTGATGAGCGTGCTTTTACCCACCCCGGTACCGCCAAAAAAGACCAGCGTGTAGGTGCGCTGCGCCAGGATTTTTTGGGCTTCGTCTATGCTTTGTTGGGCTTGCGGCACGGCGCGAATGAGGTAATCGCGGGTCTGGTCAATGGTTTGCTGCAACTGCACCCACTGCTCCACCTGCGCCGGGCTGATATGGGGGAGTGTTTCTAGTTGTGTGCGTAGTTCTGTATATTTGTCTGCTTTTTTGGACATGGGGTCTCCTGAGGAAATTATGAATGATGAAGGATGAATTATGAACCTTCATCTCTTATGTATGGTGGGCTGTTGCCCGTGTTGTCTGCTGATCCTGTATCACGAATTCTGTATTGCTTTCTGCCATACGAGATTTTTTCATGTGGGTGATGCTATTGTACACCAATATGCAACCTGATGGAGGGCATCACACTGGTTTATACGCATCGCGGCGGGGCTGGTTGCAGGGCGTTATTCGGTAAACGGTAATCGGTAATCGGGCTTCGGATTGGAGCAGAGGCGGGGTGCAAAGGACAAAGTGCCCAGATAGGATGTTTCATTTTCTGTGGGAAAAGGGTTGATCTGGTTAATGGGCTATGGTATCCTGCACTTGACGCACTGCGTCACGGAGATGAAAGAATATGATAATGGAACGAAAGATGATGCAGATGGAAACGAAATTGGGGAGACGGATAACAGCACGGCCGTTGACCCACTACGACGCCCCCTATCTGGTAGACATCTTCGAGCATATGTCGCCAGAGAGCCGCTACAACCGCTTCCAACAATCTCTGGAAAACCCCAACCCCAAACAGATTTGGGAAGAAGCGGAAAAGATTGCCCAAATGGAAGACGAGCAACAAGGGGGGTTTATTGCGTTCTGGCAACGGCCGTTGCTGCCCGATGTGCCCGTTGGCGCTGCCCGTTATGTGCGGTTAGACGACGAGACGGCCGAAATGGCCATGTCTGTGCGCGATGATATGCAGGGGCAGGGTATTGGCACGTGGCTACTACAACTGGCCATAGATGAAGCCATTGTCAATGGTATCCGCCAATTGGTCGGCATCGCCTTGAACGACAATGATGCTATCTGGCGGGTGCTGGACAAATTGGGCTACCCCTACCGCCGTATACCGGATGGCCTGATTTCGGAAATTAAAGTGGATGTAGGGGCGTGACGAAGTGGATAACGTAAGTGGCTCTTACTGTTTGACAGCTACAAAATAAGCATGGGCAGATTGTGGCGAAAACAGTTTGGCTAATTGCTGTTCGATAAATACAGCCAGGGGCGTTAATTTTTCCATTACGGGTAGTTGATCGGGCAAAATTTCCCACAGCCAAAAGAGAACGCTATATTGCTCTGCTTTTTGCACCTGAAAGCCTGCCTCCGCCAGTTGTTGCTGTAATTCGGCAAAGTAGAAGGGGGCGTTAACCTCGTCACCCAGCCAGCGAGGATAGAGGCGACGGCCGTACCGTATGATTGGATTATTTTCCACTGTTTCCACCAGAAACAGGGTGCCCCCCGGCTTTAAGCAGCGGCGCACTTCGCGCAAGGCCTGGGCCACATCGCCGATATGGTGCAGCACATGTTGGATATAGATGATGTCAAAAGCGGCGGCCGTAAAAGGCAAAGCCAGACCTGAGGCAATGGCAACCGGGCCATGATAAGCGGCCAGGGCGACCCGCTCTGGAACGATATCAACACCAAAGGGAGAACGGCCGTACTGCCTGAACCGACTCATATTCCACCCTGCGGCACAGCCCAAATCCAGGATCATTTGCGCCGTTGGCTGCTGCACTAACCGTTTCTCTTCGGCAAAATAGGGCAGCACCTTATACCGGCTGGGCGACCAGTTTTCGCCAAAAGTTATGGGCTTTCGGTAGTCCATGTATTGTTCTTCTTAACCGTAATCCGACGACTTATGCGTTACTGATTACAGGCAAAGCCTGCTCAATTATCCGTTGTTCGGCCGCACGGCCGTTTTCACCATGCCAGTTATTCAATTCTTTGGTTAACAACCCATAGGGAGGAAAACCCTGGGCTGCTTGGGTACGGCTTTGTAGCCACTCAGCAGCTTCAAGCACAGGGGAAATCGCCTGCATTTGACCATTATCAGCCAGGGAATAGATCGTCGTTAGCAGGGCTGATGGCACAATTTCTACCTGCGGCACCAGTTGCCATATCGCCATTTTGGGCGGCGGCAGTAGCCGTTGCAAATAAAGGTTCAAAGTTGCTACCGGCCAGCGATGGCGGCTTAATTGGATACCCGTTTGCCGCCCGGCTTGCGAATAGAGCAGAGTTCGCGCCCACAACTGCCAACGCTGCCACCGTGAAAGCGCCAACTGTGGCCCCAGGGCGTGCAAAACATCTGGCGTTATCGTGATTGGCTTGGGGAAACATAAGATACGGCCGTCGGCGGCCAGGATTGTAAAATCATCCGCCAAAAAGAGGCTGCCGGCCATCACCATTTGCAACACTTTTTCTGTTTTGCCCTCATCTTTCGCGGGCACGATCAGTTGCCCCTGCCCTTCCTTCACCACACAGCCGCCATAAACCAGGGCATATCCCTGGCGCACAAACGCCCACCGCAGCACTGGTTCTAACACCGACTTATACAACGCATAGGGGGCGTGGCCTAATGCCGGTGAAACAACTACTTCCGTAAACTCGCCTGGCATGATGGCTACGCCAAAACCAAAGCGGCTCAACCGTTCATCATAAGTAATGGCACCAGGTTGGGGGCTGGGTGTGCCTAGCCGGTCTATACGAAGGGAAATGTCTATATGTGGCAGCGGTTGAGTGGTTTCAAAATAGGCTAATTCTGGCAGTTGGACATGTGATTCCAATCGCAAAATGCCATGCAGATCATAACGAAACAGGCCGGCCGGCCGCATGGTCAGGCCGCCTCGTGAAAAGACCCACTGCTCGGAAACCAGATAACGCACGCCTCCTTCAATGAGCACGGCCGTTACCCCCGCCCACATCAATGACCATTGCCATGCCCCCACAAAAAGTGCCAACAATGGCAGCCGCACCAGGAACAGCGACAGTTGATTCCGCAGCCAAAAACGTCGCCAGGAAGGCCAGCCCGGCACAGGATGCCCTCCACCCAACACCCACTTTTCCGTCACGGCAAAACGCAGCCAGATGAACAATTCGGCAGACAGAACGGCCGCCAACCAATAGGGGATGAAGTGCGCCAGGAGGAAAAACAGGGCCGTATCCAGCAGCAGGCTGACGGCCGTCACACCAATTAAACGGGGGAATGACCGGTTGGCTGTTGCCCGCAGCCGCAATAAATGGCGAAAAAAGCGCATCCCTTCACGGAAATCTGCTTTGCTATCTCCCTCATGGCGGCTGGCAAAATCAAAAAAACATTCAGACACACGCAAGCCAGGGCAGCGAATCAAAATTTCCAGCAAAATCTTGAAGCCATCCGGCTGTAATGCGTTCACATCAATCGCTTGCCGGCGCACCAAAAACAGCCCGGTCAGTGGGTCGGAAACATTCTTGAGCAAACGTGGAAACCACATACGTGCCAGCAAAGTGAGCGCCTGTGATGTGAGCGCCCGTTTTCGGCTGAGTCCCAATGGCCCCCACCAGCCTGCTTTGCGGCTGCCTACCACCACATCAGCACCTGCTTCCTGTGCCCGCGCCAGCAACACCGGGATCATCTCTGGCGGATGTTGCAAGTCGGCATCCATCACACACAGCCATTCTCCCTGAGCGGCACGAAAGCCATCCACCACCGCGCCGCTCAAGCCGTTGCGCCCGGCCGGCGGGCGGGCGATCAATTGAATGGGGAAAGGGAAGGCTACGGCCGCCGCCATAATTATCTGGGCCGTATCGTCGGTGCTATCATCTACAAACAATACGCCAAAAGGCGTGTTATCTAATGCTGCTGCCAACCGATAGAGCAGTGGCCGGATATTAGCCGCCTCGTTGCGCGTGGGGACGATGATGGTCAAGCCAGTAGGGATCATGGGCGGAGGGAGGAGAGTGGGGGCCTGGGAGCTTGGGCTATCTCTTAATCGCCCTGTCTCCTGATCTTAACTAACGGTACTTTTCCCGCAGGGCGCGTTCTACCTGGCGTTCGGAGTCTCGTCTGGCAAGGGAATCTCGTTTGTCGTGCAGCTTTTTACCACGCGCCAGGGCAATTTCTACTTTGGCACGGCCGTCTTTCAGATACAACATGGTGGGCACACAGGTCAGACCCTTTTGCTGCAAACTGTCCAGGATGTGGTTGATTTCACGCCGTTTGAGCAAGAGTTTACGCGGCCGTACCGGATCATGGTTTTCGCGGTTGCCTTGTTTATATTCGGAAATATGCGCTTCCACCAACCACAATTCGCCATCTCGTGCCTGAATATAACTGCGCTGCAAATTGACCTGATTGTTGCGAATGGATTTGATCTCCGTCCCTTGCAGCACCAAACCGGCCTCATATTTCGTCAGCAGTTCATATTCAAAGGTTGCCCGTTTGTTTTGGGCGACGATTTTTTTACCAACCGGCTTCATAATCAGTGAACAGTGGACAGTGGACAGTGAACAGTGAACAGAACTGTTTACTGTTCACTACTCAATCACTCCCCCTCCAGAATATACTCAATGGCCCGCTCCAACTGCACATCCTCTTCAGCATCAAAGGCCATCGGCACTTCAATGTCTGGGGTAATGCCTTCTTTGTCAATGGAGTTATTGGCGGGGGTATACCAACGGGCGATAGTTATGCGTATTTCGGAGCCGTCAGACAGTTCGTGAACTTGCTGCACAGAGCCTTTGCCAAAAGTCGTCTCGCCAATGAGAATGGCACGGCCGTGATCCTGCAAGGCCCCGGCCACAATCTCCGACGCGCTGGCACTGCCTGGATTCACCAGCACAATGAGCGGAATTGTTTCAGCCAGGTCACCATCATCAGCGGTAAAGGTTTGATCCAACCCGGCGCGGTTGCGCTCAAACAAAACCACATTTTCCGTGAGGAACAGGTCGGCGACGGCCACTGATTGATTGAGGAAACCGCCGGGATTATCACGCAGGTCTAAAATAAGGGCTTGTGGATTTTGGGCCAGCAACTCTTCCAGCGCGGCAACCGTTTTTTCAGTCGCTGTCTGGTTAAACTCTTGCAGGTGAAGATACGCAATGTTGTTTTCCAACATTTCATATTCCACCGTGGGAATCTCAAAACGGACACGGGTGATGGTAAATTCGAGCGGCTCTTCTTCTCCTTCGCGCTGTACAGTCAGAGTAACATCAGTTCCCCGCGGGCCACGCACCAACAGGATGACCTCATCAAATGAGACACCTGCCACTGACTCCCCATTCACGCCAATGATAATATCGCCGGGTAGCAATCCAGCTAATTCGGCCGGTTGGCCGGGAATGGGGCGTACAATTTCAAATTGTCCTTCCTCATTTTCACGTACAAATGCGCCAATACCTTCCACGGAACCGGCCGCATCCTGGCGCATTCGTTCGGCCACATCTGGCCGAATAAAACGGGTAAATTCATCGTCTAATGTTTCTAATGAGCCTTCGATGGCCGAATAGAGTACATCCTCATTAGGTGGCACATCACCATCATACTGCTCTTCAACCAACTGCCAGGCTTCATAAAATACATCAAAGTCAATATCTTCTGGGTTGCCGGGGGGCACGGCCGTTGTCCCCTCTTCCTCCGCCATTTCTCCCGCCACACCTTCGGCCGTCACCGGCACTTCTACCTGCCGTGTCACTTCCACCTCACGGGTCACTTCCACTGTTTCCATGACAGTCTCCATCACCGTTTCGGTAATCGTTTCCGTGACGGTTTCTGTCACAGTTTCGGGCAAAACTGAGGCCCGGCCAGCCGCATAACCGCTACCCGCTGCCATCAGTGCTAATACAATACCCAAAATCACCAGGGAGACGACAAGAAGTTTGTTCCCCTGTTTTTTTTCTGAATCAGCAGACATAGAAAATTCCTTTCTTCCTTATTACTTTTGCAGTTCTTGAACAGCCTGGTTTAGTACCACATCACGGCCGTTATCAATATCATCTTGTGTCACCGTCACCAGCACATCCGGCTGTAGCCCCTGTTGGTCTAGCTGGTGGCGGTTGGGGGTAAACCAACGCGAGGCGGTGACATGCACCGAAGAGCCGTCGCTCAGGTCATATACCAGCTGCACCGAACCTTTGCCGTAGGTGGGGCTGCTGCCAACCAAAATGGCTCTTCCCCGGTCTTGCAAGGCACCGGCCAAAATTTCTGAGGAACTGGCACTGCCACCATCTACCAGTACCACCAGGGGCATATCGGGGGCCAAGGTATCGGCCGTGGCGGTATACACTTTTTCTTCTTCGCCGCGTGTTTGTTGGAACAAAATGGGGCCGTCATCTAAAAAGTGATCAGCTACCTCAACGGCCGCATCCAACAACCCGCCGCCATTGCCCCGCAAATCCAAGATCAACCCCGCGGCGCCCTGTTCTTGCAAGGCCGTAATGGCCTGCGCAATTTCTTGCCCACTTTCACCACTAAACCGTGTGAGTTGGATGTAGCCAATGGTTTCATCTTCCGCCAACAGGCGGTAAGCCACCGATGGAATCAGAATATCGCCGCGCTCCACTTCAATATCAACGGCCGCGGCCGCACCGGGGTGGCGTACCGTCAGCACAACAACCGTTCCCTTTTCACCGCGAATCAGATCGGCCACTTCCTGCACCGTCATCTCTGGGGTGATAGCACGGCCGTCCACCGCTACCAACACATCCCCCGTTTCAATGCCTGCCACTTCAGCCGGATTGCCTGGAATTGGCTCTAAAATAATATCCCCGCCCTCTTCAGGCCGGGTCAAAGAAGCACCAATCCCGCCATATGTTCCCTGCAATGATTGGCGTTCCTGTTCACGGGCCACCGGTTCTACAAAAAAAGTATAGGGATCGTTGAGCTCCCCCAATGCCCCACGAATAGCCGCATAAGTTAACTGCTGCGAGGTAGGCAGCTCCCCTAAAAAGCTGGCTTCCACATATCCCCAGGCTTCCCAGAAGAGGGCAAAATCAGCCCCGTTTGCCTCGGCCGCCTGCACATCACGCTGCATCTCCACATAATCATTAGTGAAATAACCGGCCACAAAAGCGCTGGCTGCTAACAAAATGAGCAGCATCAGAGCCAATAAATTGCGTATTCGATCTGACATACAATATCCAAAAAGAGATAAGATTAAACGATGGGCAGAGCAGGAGATTGCTCACCACCCAATCTCTCAATCTCCCATTTCTTGCTCTCTCACAGGTGTACAGGTTTAGAATCGTGCGATTGTAGCACAGGTGTTAGGCATGGCAATCTACGTTATAATCAGACTCATCATCAACTAGATCAGACCGGGCAGAAAAACGCCGCTTGCCCCCTGACCGTCTATGATTTTCATTTGGAGTTTGGCGCAGGAGCCGCTCCCACATATGGTGATCATGTAATTGGGTAATTGAGTAATCGGGTGATTGCCCCATTACTCAATTACCTCACTTATTCTTTTGGCACCAGGTTATTGATGAAACGATTCTGGTTTGTTTTGTTATTGATGACGGCCGTCGTCTTTCCGGCTTCCCATACTGCTCCTGTTCAGGCCACCCCACTTCACCAGGAGGGTACGCCAATACCCGTACCTGACCCGGCGGCCGCAGCCACACAGTGGTGGTCGCAAATGAGCGCGGCCGAACGGGTTGGGCAGCTTTTTCTGGTCTCCTTTGAAGGCGAGCAGGCGTTGCCCGAAAGTGCCATTACCGACCTGATCCTCAATTATCATGTGGGGGGCGTGGTGCTAGACCGGGAAAACGATAATATCACCGGCTACGGCCGCCCTGAAAATGCCCCCACCCAGGTTGCTATTCTGACCAATCAACTTCAATCACTTGCCTTGCAGGGCACGGCCGTCTTCACGGCAACCACAACGGTTGATCTGGATTTGCTCGGTGAAATAGGCGAACCAACCGGCATTCCATTGATGATTGCCCTTAATCAGGAAGGAGATGGCTACCCGAACACGCACATTTTCAACGGCCTTACCGAAACGCCGAGCAATATGACCATTGGCGCAACCTGGCAGCCAGACAACGCCCGCATCGTTGGCCAGGTGATTGGGCAAGAACTGACGGCCGTTGGCGTGAATATGCTACTGGGGCCTGTGTTGGATGTATTGGAAAAGCCGATAGCGCCCGATGGCAACAACCTGGGCACACGTTCCTTTGGCGGCGACCCTTACTGGGTAGGGTTGATGGGGCAGGCGTATACAGAAGGCATCCATGAAGGCGGCAACGGCCGTATGGCTGTCATTGCCAAACATTTCCCCGGCTTTGGCGCCAGCGACCGCCCTTTGCATGAAGAAATTCCCACCGTGCAAAAAGGATTGGCCGAGCTAGAAACAGGCGAGCTGGTCCCTTTTTTCGCCGTGACAGGTGGCGCAGACAACCCGGGCCAAACGGCGGACGGGCTGCTTACCACCCACATCCGGTACCAGGGGTTTCAGGGCAACATCACCCCCTCTACCACACCCATTAGCCTGGATTCGCAGGCATTAGCAACACTCATGCAGCAGCCAGGGTTAAGCGCGTGGCGGCAAAATGGGGGTGTGCTCGTTTCCGACATTTTAGGGGCGCGGGCTATTGAGCGTTTTTACGATGATACCGCCCAGGAATTCCCCCATCGCGTCATCGCCAAAGATGCACTTTTGGCTGGAAACGACTTGTTATATCTGGCCGACTTTGCTCTGGGCGACGCCCCCTATGCCGAGCAACTGGCTAACATGCAAGATACCATACGCTGGTTTCAGGAAAGGTATCAAACGGATGTGGCTTTCCAAGCACAGGTGGACGCGGCCGTCATCCGCATCTTGCAGCTCAAACTCCGGCTGTATGGCGGCGACTTTTCACCTGAGAATGTGCTGCTGGCAGAGACGGCCGTGCCCGGCACAGCCACCCACCACACAGCCATGGTTGATGTTGCCCAAAATAGCGTTACCCTGATCTCCCCCAGCGCCGAGGTGCTCGCCGAACGATTGCGCCCCCCTGGCCCCACCGATCAAATTGTCATTTTTACCGATGTGCGCCAGGCGCAACAATGTCTGGCGTGTCCATCCCAACCCTATATTGCTCTGACGGCCATTGAGGAACGTATCCTGGCGTTGTATGGCCCGCAAGGCAGTGGGCAGGTGCAGCCAGACCAGATAACCAGCCATTCTTTTGCTAGCCTATCGGCTTTCCTGGCGGCCGGCCCCGAACCTATCCTCTACAACGCTGTGCCCATTACGCCCACCCTTTCACCAACATTGCCAGAAGATGAGCTAAATCCACCAGAAGGTACGGCCGTGCCATTCCCCACCGCCACCCCGCCACCCGAATACCTGGTGCAGCAATCCCTGCAAACGGCCGATTGGATCATTTTTGCCCAACTGGCCGACGATGAATCGGCCCAGGTACTCAACAACTTTCTGGCCCAACGCCCTGACCTGGCACGAGATCACCGCCTGATTGTTTTTGCTTACAATGCCCCCTACTTTCTGGACGCGACCGAGATCACCCAATTGACGGCCTACTATGGGCTGTTTAGCAAAACGGCCGCCGCCATTGATGCCTCAGTACGGGCACTGTTCCAGGAGTTGCCATTGCGGGGCATCTTGCCAGTTAGCATTGATGCCGTTGGTTACAATGTGCTAACCCAAACGCAGCCTGACCCGGCACAAATTATCCCCCTTCGTTACATTGCCGGAGACAAAGCCATTGAATCCACCGCCGAAACTGATCCCCTGCCTGTTTCTGTTGGTGACACATTACGGCTGCAAACCGGTGTCATTGTGGACAGCAATGGCAACCCGGTGCCAGATAACACCATCGTCCGCTTTATTGAGTGGGATCGTGTGGGTGGCGGCCGCAGCATCATTGCCGAAGTTCCCACCCGCAACGGGGTGGCGCAGTGGGACTACCTGCTAGAGACACGCACCGAAGGTGGCAAGTTCCGCATTGGTGTGACGGCCGGTGAAGCGATTATTTCCCAGGAACTGGACATTACCGTGAGCAATGAGGCCGAAGGAGAAGCGGAAATACGGATTATTGACCCCACGTCTGCGCCCACCAGCACGCCTTCACTCACGGCCACTCCTTCCGCCACCAACACCATCACCCCCTCCCCCACCCTCACCCATACGCCCACTCCTTTGCCGCCGCCGCCAGCCGAACAAGAACCGGGTATTCTGATCGAACTTTCGGAACTGCTCACACTGGTGGCAATGGCGGCAGGGTTGGCTGCTGTTGTGGTCACGGCCGTCATTGGCGGCCGTCGTTTGCAGATGCAGCCTACACAACAAATCGGCTGGCCGTTGTGGGGGCTGGGTGGCGGTTTATTGGTATATTTGTATGTGATGGCCGGGTTGCCGGGCACGGCCGTATTCACCACCTTAGGCGCGTGGGCGGGCCTGGTTACCACCCTGCTTGGCGGGTTGGCCGGCCTGGCCCTCTATCGGCTGCGTAGCATGAAGTGATTCAGTGGCAGGTGGCAGGGGAGGTAAACACCTGACACGTAAATACCTGACATATTTTACGGAGTAAACCATGGCCGCAATTACCGGCGGTTTAGAAGCGGAAGCGTATGACCGCCAATATAGCGACAAAGAGTTAGTGCGGCGCATTGGCCGCTATTTCCGACCGCATCGAAAAAAAATCACCATCATCATCATCGCTGTCACGCTCATTGCGGCGGCAAATGCGGCCGTGCCCCTGCTGGTTGCCTGGTCTGTTAACCTGATGACCACCAGTGACTATCGTTCGGTGGGGCCGCTGCTGGTAGGGGCAGTTTTGGGATTGGGCGTGGCCATTTGGGCGTTTAACTGGGTGCGGCGGCGGCTGATGGTGGAAGTGGTGCAAGATGTGGTGCTGGAGATGCGCCAGGATGCGTTTGCGGCCGCCGCCCGCCAGGACATGTCTTTTTACGACGAGTTCAGTTCCGGGCGGGTGGTCAGCCGCATCACCAGCGACACCCAGGAATTTGGCGAAGTGCTGATGCTTAGCGCCGACGTGCTGAACCAACTGGCGGTAGCCATCATCCTCATCGCCATTTTGTTTACTATCGAATGGAAATTGACGCTGGCGGTGCTGATTATGGGGCCGTTTGTGGCCTTTGTGGCGTTGGGCTTTCGTGGGCTGGCAAGGCGCACCACACAACAGGGATCGCGGGCCGTTGGCGAGGTGAATAAATCCATTCAAGAAGCAGTAACGGGCATTCGCGTGGCTAAAAATTTCCGCCAGGAACAGGCGATTTATGAGGAGTTTGGGGCGATTAACCAGCAGGCGTATGACATCAACGTGCGGCGCGGGTTTGTGCTGGCGAACATCTTTCCGGTGCTGAATGCGCTGGCGGGGGTGGGCACGGCCGTGATCATCTATTTTGGCGGGTTGGCGGTCGTTGCCGGAGCCATCAGCGCGGCCGCCTGGTATCTGTTCATCAGTACCGTAGACCGGTTCTGGTTTCCCGTTACCAATCTGGCCGCCTTTTGGAGCCAGTTCCAGGCGGGGCTGTCAGCCACCGAGCGCATGTTTGCCCTGATGGATGTGGAAACGGCCGTGACCCAAACGGACAACCAGCCCGTCCCCCCCCTGCGCGGCGAAATCAGCTTCCAAAACGTCTCCTTCCGCTACTCCGCCCAGGAGCAGGTGCTGGATGACTTCTCCTTAACCATTGCCCCCGGCGAGAGTGTGGCCCTGGTGGGGCACACCGGCGCGGGCAAATCGAGCATTGGCAAGCTGACGGCTCGTTTTTATGAATTCCAGGCGGGGCAACTGTGTATTGACGGCCGTGACATCCGCACTCTCAACCTGCATGAATACCGCCGCCAGTTGGGCATGGTCTCCCAGGTTCCCTTCCTGTTTGCGGGCACAGTGGCGGAAAATATCCGCTACGGCCGTCCCCACGCTACTGACGACGAGATTAAAACGATGGCCCGGCAGATTGGCCAAGGGGAATGGCTGGAAACTCTGCCCGATGGCCTGGACAGCGATGTGGGCGAACGAGGCAATCGCCTGTCGCTGGGACAGCGGCAGTTGGTGGCACTCACCCGCGTCTTGGTGCAGGACCCGCGCATCTTCATTCTGGATGAAGCCACCGCCAGTGTAGACCCCTTCACCGAATCCCAAATTCAGCAGGCGCTCAACCTGATCATGGGCCAGCGCACCTCTATCATCATCGCCCACCGCCTCTCCACTGTGCGTGCCGCCAACCGGATTGTGGTGCTGCAAAAAGGGCGCATCATCGAGCAGGGCAACCACGAAGGGCTGATGGCCCAGGGCGGCCATTATGCCGAACTGTACGACACCTACTTTCGCCACCAATCCACCGAATACCTGCACAGTTTGGGGCAGTGGCGGGCGGCGGTGAAGAAGGGTGGAAATTGAGAGATAAGGAGATTGAGAGATTCAATCTCCCCATCTCCT